>JBBSCO010000007.1:0-72590 GCA_038250235.1 Methylacidiphilales bacterium
TGCTTGCCGGCAAGTCGCAATGATCCATCATCTTTTGCAGTTGCGTAAAATCCGGAAATCCACCGCTCTGCTGTGTCTCATCTTTTCCGTGTTTATATCACGGCTTCCAGCCCAGGATACGGGGGGTTCTGTCTTTGGTCAAAAGGACAACACGGTGGCAGGGTTGATCGGCATCATGTATGATCTGAAACAGAACCAGAAAAGACAACCAACTGGCGTAGACCCGGTTCAGTATCCATCCATTATCGAAGAATTTCTAAAGAAGAACTGGGATGAAAGCGTTCTCAACCGCTATTTTCGTGCGGCGAGGCCTCTTTACACAACGCAGATTTTTATTCCGGTCATGAGTGCAGACGATGCTCCTAAAGCCTTTGACGTGGACAAAGTCATGAAACCCTCGGTCTGGGTGGTTCACTACAAGGGACAGGTTTCTCCTCCGGAAGATGGCAACTACCGCTTTATTGCCTATGCCGATGACGTGATTGCCGTGGGGATCAACGGCAAGACGGTTTGTGAAGGATCGCACCGCGCCTCACCTTTGCGCGTCTGGACAAGTCCAGAAAAAAAGAAGGCCGGTAAGGCTGGCAACGGGGAATTGACCTATGGGGAATGGATCACCCTAAAGAAAGACGAGCCGATCGATCTGGATGTGATGATCGGTGAACGGCCAGGGGGACAATTCTGCGCTTTTCTTTTGTATGAAAAACAGGGAACCGACTATCCCCGGCAGGGAGAAGTGATCCGATACCCGATTTTTCAGTTGGCACCTTTTGATACCCCCGTCCGTCCGATCGGCCAGGCCGCACTTTTTTCGGAAGCGGAAAAAGTCTGGAAAGCCCATCAATAGAACCTGCCCTCCGTTTCCGGGGATTTATCATGGGAATCGTCATTTCCTCTGGGGGCACAAATCAAGTGCTAATTGTTTTTTCTTCGGAAATTGATCATGAACAATGTGGCGGTTAAAGACGGGGCCGGACAAGGAGTAACGGAATCATAGCACGTTTGACTTCCTGCCCAGGTAGGACTTTCGTTTGCGTTCTGGAAATTTTTCAATGCTATAACGCAGCATGGTTCGGGGCATGCATGAGCCATGTTGATCCAAAAAGCGGCAGAGGGCCTTTTCATCACGCTTTCCGGCTTCCCGCAACATCCAGCCACAGGCCTTGTGCATGAGATCCTCGTCGTCGCCCAGAAGCATGCGGCTGAGCTCGAAGGTGTCGTTCAGGTCGCCCTGCCGGATGAAAGCGTAGGTGCTGACCACGGCAATGCGCCTGTCCCAGAGAAGTGTGGACCGGGCCATTTTTTTCAAGATCGCCCTGGGTTTGTCCAGAAGCCAGGACCCGGGGATGTGGTAGGCGGATTGATCGACCAGGTCCCAGCTGTTGATCCAACATGTGTTTGTTAGATAAAGGTTCACGATTTTTTTGCGTTGGGAGTCATCCCCGCGCTGGAAATGCCGGACCAGGATCATCAGGGTCAGTAATCGTTCCTCATGGATACTGGAATGCAGCATTTTTTCCGATTCTGTCAAAGGAAGGCCATCGGCCAGGGGCAACATTTTCCGGATGGCAGGGATACGGACACCGATAAAACGATCGCCTTCACCGTAGTGACCCGGTCCTGTTTTGAAAAAGCGCTGCAAAAAGGAAGCGTCTTTGGAGTTGGCCTGTTGGTGGAGTTCCGCGAGAAGTCCGGATCGTGTCGGGATCATTGGGAGGGACTACCGCTTTTTAGGTCTCCGGTCAAAACCTCTTGTGATTGACGGTTGGCCTTTCCTGACCTAGTTCCAAGGGCATGGATTGGATCTCCGACCCGGCAATCTGGATCAGCTTGGTCACACTGACCTTCATGGAAATCGTGCTGGGCATCGACAACGTTGTCTTCATTTCCATCCTGGCAAGCAAACTGCCAAAGGAAATGCAAAAGAAAGCACGTCAGGTCGGATTATCCCTCGCCCTGATCACACGACTCTTGCTTTTGGCCGGTATTGCCTGGATTGCGAAACTGACCACGCCGCTGTTTGCGGTTCTTGAACACACGGTTTCGGGCCGGGATCTTGTGCTTTTGTTGGGGGGACTTTTCCTGTTATATAAGAGTACGACTGAAATCCACCACAAATTGGAAGGGGACGAAGGTTCTCAGATCGCCAAAGGGGCGGTCACTTTCAGCGGAGTCATCCTCCAAATCCTTATTCTGGATATTGTGTTCTCTTTGGATTCGGTCATTACGGCGGTAGGTATGGCTAATGAGCTGTGGGTGATGATGGTGGCGGTGATTCTGGCTCTTGGCTTCATGCTGTTTTTTGCGGGGGTGATCAGTGATTTTGTCAACAACCACCCTACCGTCAAAATGCTGGCCCTGAGCTTCCTCCTGCTCATCGGTGTTATGTTGGTGGCGGAAGGCCTTGGCCAGCATATACCCAAAGGCTATATCTATTTTGCCATGGCCTTTTCCGTCGGGGTTGAAATGCTTAACCTGAAGATGAAACGCAAAGTGAAGCCGGTCGAACTTCGCAAGGGAGTTATCTGACCCGCACCCGCACCCGCACTTGCAAGGACATATGTCTCTAGGTTCAATCGATTTTCATGCCAGCCGCTATCCGGAGGCTGTGGTGGAGCGGATGAGGCAATCCCTGCGCAGCCGCTGCATGGATCACCAGTTTCATTACGTCACGGAGCGACAGGCTTCACGTTGGCTGGCCCTGCATGAACGGTATTCGCCCTCCCGTAGGCATGCGGATTGCGGACGGATGTATGAGGAAGCCTTCGACTCCGCTGCCCGGGAATGTTCTGGACCGGTGCAACTTATTGGCCTGGGCTGCGGTGGCGGCAGGAAAGACGCCAGGCTCCTCAGAAGACTCCAGGCGAACCGTCACTCCCTGCGTTATGTCGCAGCTGATGTCAGCCCGGCTCTGGTCAAAGAGGCTCGTGAGTACGTCCAGGAATCCCTCGGGATACCTTTGAATGCCACCCGGGGTTTGGTGGCTGATTTTATGTCGGCCAAGGGTCTGGATGCCTACTGGCGGAAAGGTGGAAAAAGTGACGAGAAGCAGTTGTTTTCTTTCCTGGGCATGATGCCGAACTTTGAACCGGACGAGGCGCTGGGACTTTTGTCAGGATGGCTTGGGGCAGGGGACATTCTGGTTTTGAGCGCTAACCTGGCACCTGGTGGTGACTACGAGGAGGGCTGCCGGAGGGTTCTCCCCCAATATGACAACATTGAAACCCGCCACTGGCTGATAACGGTGATGGAGGATCTCGGCGTAACGGTTGGGATTTCGGACGTGGAATTCCGGATTAACGACTATCAAGGGGTTAAGCGGATCGAGGCAGACCTGATTATTCCGGAAGACAGCCGGATTGTTTATGAAGGGGTTGAATATCTTTACAATAAAGGGGAGAGGTTCCGTCTGTTTTATTCCAACAGGTTTCAACCGGCGCAACTGGATCGGATGCTAAAGCTGCATGGTTTTGAAATACTGTGCCGGAGCCTGACAGACTCGGAGGAGGAAGGTGCCTGGGTGGTGAAGAGGAACACCAACAAAGAGTGAACAAAGAGATCCCGGTGATCGTTTCAGCCCAAATTTTTATAGGCCATTTATTGTGCCGATAGTTTTAGGGACGCTCCTTAAAACCACAGTCATTCAACAAGGCCGTCAGACCCACATCTGGGCTTACTTCTGCCTGCTCAGCCTTCCTGCCATGAGCGTGAGGCCGCTGATGTTGAAGGGCAGGATGTCCAGTATGAGTCCGGGGTCGGCCTGGATTTCGGGAAATAATTCCTGACTGACAAAGGTTTCGCGATGGCCGGCCAGATCTTCCCCCAGCTTGGAGGCCAGGTTGACGGGATTGCCGAAAAAATCATGACCGGGTATCCAGAGGATACGTCCGCTGGCGATGCCGATGCTGACCACGACATCGTCCACATCCGGCAGGCCATTGGCCAGGTATTGAAAGGTGTCGTGGATGGCCAGGGCGCAATGGACGGCGTCCATGCCGTGCTGGAAAACTGCATAGGCATTATCGGCTTCAAATTTGACCAACTGCCCGTTGTGCTGCTCCAGCAGCGGGGCCACGATTTTCTGCATGTAACGGATTTTCCGGAGAAAAAAGAGCAGGCCGTATTTCTGGACCTTGGTGGTGAAGCCAGCCATATCGAGGATGAGAACCGTCTTTTCCGCCCCGAAGCGGCTCCAGAGTTCCGCTTCCAGGGCCTCACGCTGTTCCGGACTGGAATCATTGCAGGCGTCGAGGCGAGCGTAGAATTCCTGCATGTAGTGGTCGAAGGACATGAGGAATGTTTACCATGGAGACATGGAGGCAAGGAGTAAAAAGTGAGGGGAATTTTTTGCGAAAAAAGGGAGTGGAAGCTTTAATATCATTTCAGTAGCAATCAACACGAGGATTGCCGGCGTTGACCAGGTGGCGTTCCGGGGTTTCGGCTTCGAAGGGGGCGTCGCTGTCCAGATACTGGTCGCAGGTTCTGAAGAATGTTACCTCGTCAGGACAACGGCGGATTTCGTGGAGAAAGTGGTCTTCGGGATCGATTTTCTGGGCGATGAAATTCATGTATTTCTTCATTTTGGCCACGCGGATTTTGCCGGGCAGGGTGTCGGGCATGGTTTCGCGGTATAGTTTTTCCACGTAGGCACGGAGGTCGCGCAGGGTAGGCTGGGTTTGGACTTGTCCGGTATCGCAGAGTTCCCGGATCTGGCTGAAGATCCAGGGATTGCGGATGGCTCCCCGTCCGATCATCAAGCCTCCAGCGCCTGTTTCGGAGGCTATTTCCAAGGCCATGGAGGCACTCAGGATATTGCCGTTGGCAAAGACAGGGCAGGGCATGCGGCGAACGGCTTCGGCAATCAGATCATAGTGAACGGCGGCGCGATACATTTCTTTCACCGTGCGGCCATGAACGGTGAGAGCGGAGATGGCGTGGGAGCTGTAGATGTCGAGGAGCTTTGAAAATTCCGCAGGATCATCAAAACCGATCCTGGTTTTGACCGTGAAGGGAATAGAGATGGCCGCCCGCAGGGCCTTTAGCACGGCGTTGACGTGATCGAGTTGGCGCAGCATGCCGCCGCCGGACGATTTGCGGCAAACAATGGGGGCTGGACAGCCAAGGTTGAGATCGATGGCGAGCAGCTTTTCTTTCTGGAGCTTTTCCACGGTGCGGACCAGAGCGGGGATGTCCTGACCGATAACCTGGGCAATGACGGGTTTTTGCGCCGGATTGGTGCGGATGGCTTCGAGAATGTGTGAGTCCAGGCTGGAGGTGGAGTGAACCCTGAAATATTCCGTGAAATAGATGTCAGGCCCTCCGTAGTGGTGCATAATGCGCCAAAAGGGCAGATCCGTGACATCCTGCATGGGGGCAAGCAGGAGAACGGGGCGTTTCTCAGGAAAAACGGAAGTAAACGACACAGAGGCCATTAAACAGAAGTCAACGAAGGGAACGAAGTTTTTAATTTCTTAAAAAAAGACCGGCTGTACGGTGCCTGGTTACCTTCGTTATCTTCTATTCAACGCAACTCTGACCACCATTGGTTGACGATTTCCATGGGGAGGCCGATGACATTGGTTTTGGAGCCTTCAATTCTTTCGACAACATCGTAGCCGTGTTCCTGAAAGGCGTAGGCTCCGGCCTTGTCCAGGACGTGTACTTTGGCCAGATAAGCCGTGATGGCGGCATCATCCAAGGGGCGAAATGTGACATGGGTGCGGGCCACGTGTTCATGCATGATTTTTTGTTGAACTTTGAGCCAGACCGCTGCGGTGATGACTTCGTGTGTCTTGTTGCTGAGCCAGCCCAGCATTTGCCGTGCTTGGGCCAGGTCGGCAGGTTTCCCCAGGGTTTTTCCATCGCAAAAAACAATGGTGTCCGCGGCCAGGATGACGCCCTGCGGGTGACGGGGAACCACGGCTTCTGCCTTCAGCCGGGCGTTGGCCTTGGCCAGTTCAATGGGGGAGAGATCGGGGTGGGTTACCGCATCGAATTCATCCACCATGGGTGCGTCCACACGGAAAAGGATTCCGGCTTCTTCCAGAAGGTCCTGGCGGCGGGGTGAACTGGATGCGAGAATAAGTTCCACGCGATGGTTTTATCCGCAGGGGACGGGGTTTGAACAGATTATTTTCGGGTCGGTCTGCGGATAATAAAGAAGCCTTATCCAGAGGTCGGCAAGCCTGATCCTTCGACTTTACCCAGAATGATGTAGTGGAGGAATCAGGGCTTGGTGGCGACGGCGGTCTTCGGTGCGTTTTTGTCGGCGATGGCGATATAATCGCTGAGGATGCGGAGGGCTTCGCGCAGATGGAGATCGGCGGCAAAGGATTCAGCCGGGGTGGGTTCTTGATCAGGCTTTCCGTCTTCATCCTCGTCTTCTTCAAGACGGGCTTTCATACCTGTGATTTTGGGTGCTTCGGTGGTGCCTTCCAGATTGTCGAAGGTGATGTTGAGGATGGACGGGCTGGATTTGGACATGGCCTTGATGGTCCGCTTGCGATCTACCACACGTTTTTTTTCCGTGGTTTTCTCCAGTTTGCGGTCTTCCTCGTTGAGTGAGATCTTCTTGTCCTCAAGGCGTTTCTTGAGGCGTTCAATATCTTCAAAAAGCAGTTTGAAATCGGGATCTTTTTCGATGCGGGTTTTGGAATTGTCGGTCAGGAGCCGGAGTGAATTTTCCACGCCTTCATTGACGATGCTGAAATTGGCGGAGGGGATTTCATCCCAGGCCAGGGCGTGGGGTAGTTTTTCTTCACCCAGATCCAGGTATTCGTTGATGGAAGGGATGATGATATCGGGCACAACACCGCGGTTCTGGGTGGAGTGTCCGTTTGGTAGATAGAATTTCTGGATGGTCAGCTTGACGGCCCCGGCGTCGGGTTTTTTCCCGAAGATGGGAAGGATAAAGTTATTGATTTCAGTCACCGTCTGTACTGTGCCTTTTCCGTGGGTGCTTTGATCCCCGACAATGACGGCGCGTCCGTAATTTTGGAGAGCACCGGCTGCGATTTCCGAGGCGGAGGCACTCAGTTTGTTGGTTAGAACAATCAGAGGGCCATCAAAAACGACGCCGCGTTCCTGGTCCTCGAGCTTCTGGACTTCTCCCTGAGGGTTCTTGATCTGGACGACGGGACCCCGGTCGATAAAGAGGCCGACGAGGCGGACGGCTTCCCCGAGAAGACCTCCGCCGTTGTTGCGTAGATCCAGAACCAGGCCGTCGATTTTCTTTGCTTTCAGTTTTTCAATAAGCACGCGGACATCGTCGGTGGTGCCGGAACTGCCCCCGGCATCGTCTCCGGCCAGTTTTTTATCGCTGATGGGACCGTAGAAAGAGGGTAGGTCGATGATGCCCAGGCGCAGGGTTTCCCCATTGGCACCTTTTTGTTCAATCAATTTCGCTTTGGCCCGCTGGCTGGTGAGTTTGATTTCATTCCGGATCAGCTTGACCTCATTCCGGACGGAGGAATCTGCGGTCGCAGGAATGACTTTGAGACGGACGGTGGAGCCTTTTTCACCGCGGATCAGGCGGACGGCATAACGGAGCTTCATGTCCACGATATCGGTATACTCGGCATTGCCCTGGCCAACGCCGACAATACGATCGTTTACCTTGAGTCTTTTATCCAGATCAGCCGGGCCTCCTGGAATAATTTCCTTGATGGTGCAATAACCATCTTCGGTGGTGAGAACCGCACCGATACCGACAAGGGAGAGATTCATGCCGATGGCAAAATCTTCCAGGGCACTGGGTCCAAGATATTGGCTGTGCGGATCGTAGAGCATGGTCAGGGAGGAGAGATAGGTCTGAATGACTTCTTCGTCGTCGGTTTCGCCGAATGTTTTGCGCAACTGGGCATAACGTTTTTTCAGACGATCCAGGGGTTCAGCCTCCTTTTTGTCGGCTAGACGGTCGTTAAGTAGATCGTATTTGATCTTTTGTTCCCAAAAGTTGTCGGCTTCGGATTGGGTGGCGGGCCATGGGGCTTTGCCGCGATCCGGGGTATAGAAGTCTTTCTGGCTAAAATCGAAAGGTTTGTTCATGCGGGCGGCGACCCAGTCGAGGCGGGTGTTGAGCCGTTCTTTGAAGACGCCGAAAATTTCAAAGGCGGGGTCCAGGTCGCCGGAGGAAACTTTTTTCCCGAGATTTCCGCTATATTTTTTTTCAAAGGTTTGGAGATCGCTTTCGAGGAAAAAGAGGTGGTTGTAATCGAGGCCCTTCATGTAGGCATCGATCCATTCTTTGGATGTCTTTTCATCCAGGGGATGTTTGGCAAAGTGTTGTTCCTGAAGGAATCGGGCGATGAGTTCTGCGGCCTTCTGATAAATTTCCCGGGATTGGGCGACCTGTTTGGAGTTGGGGGCGCTGCTTGTGTTAGCTGTTGCGACCAGATCGGAAGAGGGGGCGTTTTCGTTGAGCAGGGTTGATACCGCTTCTTTTTCCTTGGCGGTACAGCCGGTCATGAACGATCCGGGAAGGAGTCCCCACACGAGCAAAAGGAATGCTATTTTTAAGGAGTGTGCCAACATGATGTTGAGTGGGAACATAACAGAAGAAGAGGATCTTGTCACATTACAGATGGGAAAGGCCTAAACAAGTGAGAAGAATGGGTTTTCGCCGGCTTCTTTTTGTGTTAAATCTCCAAGATGCGTTCCTACTGGGAAATTTTGGCTGATCATCTTGCGGAGAACCCGGAATCTTTACGCCGTGCACTTAACACTTGGAGGGCTGGAAGGAACGTGGACAAGGGGCCCCGCAAAGGGTTTTGAAGTGGAGACAACATATTCTGGAGGCCCAGGAAGGATGGGAGGGAATGGATGCCCTGCTGGAATTGCCGCGTGCACCGAGGGAAGCGGACATTCGTATGCGGGACTTTCATCCCTTTGCTGGAATTTTGTCACGCGGGCAGCGGCGTCAGGCTGCCGAGTTATGCGCTTACAGGCACTAAGACATCAGGCGGAAACCGTGCAATCCCTGACCCGCTGGGAGAGCGACTGTATTCTGGGGTCTGCTTCGTTTCTTCCTGTGTACCCTGAATTGGGTAATCCCGGAGGTGCTTTGAAATTGTGCTATGATGGAGATCGTTTGATTTCACCCAGTGACGAAAAGACAGCCGCGATGGTTCATGAAGCTATCGGGGAGGGGAGCTTTTTTGCCGGGCAAAATGGATACTTATCGGATTTGTTGCGTCCGGAAAATAAGGAAACAATGCCGCGTGGATGGGAGACCCGGCTGAAACAGATGGATGCGGGTTTTCTTTTGAGCTCCCTTCACACTTTGGATCTTGCTGTGGTGAAACTTCAGACAGGCAGGGATAAGGCTCAGGTTTTGCTTGGGCAAAGGCTGGATTTGAATTTACTATCCTGGGAAGAGATAAAAAGGTATCTGGATCGGACACCGATGACTGAGGAGAAGATACTTCTTAGCAATCAAAGGCTGTCGAATTTGAAAGGCAGAGATTTCTATGAGTGAAACCATCGGCTGGATACTGAGTTTGGTCTTGATTCTAGCGGGTCTGGCGGGGTTGATTCTTCCCGTACTGCCCGGATTGCCGCTGGTTTGGCTCGGGATATTGGCCCACAAACTGTTTATTCCCGGAATGCTCTCGTGGTGGACGGTGGTGTTGTTGGGGCTTTTGGTGGGGGTGGCAGCCCTGGTGGAGTGGTTCAGCGGGATTTGGGGAGCGAGGGCTTTCGGCTCGGGGAAGTGGGGGATGTGGGGGGCGGTGGCAGGTGGGTTGGTCGGGCTTTTCTTTGGATTGCCAGGGCTGTTGATCGGGCCTTTGCTGGGGGCTTTTCTCTTTGAATGGTTGATTGGAAAGAAAAAGAAACGTGAAGCGGGAAAAGCGATGGTGGGGGTGGCGGCAGGGATTGTTGCCTCCGGAATTTTCAAGATAGGTGCCGCTGCCGTGATGTTGGTCTGGGTTGTGGTGGATCTTTTTGTCTAAAAAACTCAGAAATGTTGCCCCGGACGATGTGAAAATTCGCGAACAGGGAAAAGAAGGATTTCACTGACAGCTTCTATGAAAAGAATTCCGGATTACTGCCCTTTCGCGTGTTTCGCGGGCCAGGAGATTTTTAAAGTCCCAGCTTGGGTCCATTCACCTTTAGCCAGGATTCCGACTCGCGATAGCGGGGGCAGACTTTTTCAACCAAGGCCCAAAAGCGTGAGGAATGGTTCATTTCTTTAAGGTGCATGAGTTCGTGCAGGATGATGTAGTCCCGGACGCTTACAGGAGTTTGGATGAGGCGCCAGTTCAGGGAGATATTGCCCCGGGTGGAGCAGGATCCCCAGCGGCTGCTCTGGTTGCGGACTGTTACCCGGAGAAACTGCAGGCCGTGTTCCGCTGCCAATTCCCCGACACGAGGTGGGAGTTCCAGTTTGGCTATTTTCTGGAGCCAAGCCTGAACCAGGGGCCGTAAATTTCCCGACATATCCTTGACGGGAATGCGCTGGTTTCCCAAGAGCACAAACTGGCGGGTGCCGTCGCATTCTGCTCCCAGAACGTGGCTCTCGCCGCGAAGAAGAACTTCTGTTCCGGGCGACCAACTGCGTTGGGGAACCACCACGGCGTCCATCCGCCGGAGTTGGCGTTCGATCCAAGTGCTGCGGCTGCGGGCGAACTCCATGGCATCGCCCAGATTGCCGCGGCGGGGCAGGGTCAGGGAGATGCTGCGGTCGGAACGGACGTAAAGCAGATAACGGCGTGCGCGGGGATTACGGCGGATATGGACTGGAAGGCGTTTGGAACCGACTTCAACCCAGTCCAGAGGTTTGACCGGGGGTTCCGGTTTCTGGAAAAGGAAAGACAGCTGGCCGAACATGGGGAGAGTTTAAGAAAATAACGCAAAGACGCAAAGGGTTTAAGGCGCGAATTTTACAAAATAAAACTTGGGACAGTAGAATCAACAAGTGTGTTTTGATTCCACTTTGTGCGTTCTTTTAATCGGCGCCTAATTGCCTGAGCCCACGTTGCGGCCAACATTCTTGGCTCACATCAGGTTCGCGGCGACATCGGCCATTTCGCTGCGTTCGCCTTTGAAGAGATTGATATGGGCCATGAAATGTTGTCCCTGCAGTTTGCTGCGGGTGTAGACCAGCCCGTTGGTGTTGGCGTCAACGTAGGGATTATCGATTTGGGCCAGATCCCCGATGAGGATGAGTTTGCTTCCTTTACTCATGCGGGTGACCAGGGTTTTGGCCTCGTGGGGTGTCAATTGCTGGGCTTCGTCCACGATGAAGACTGAGTTCGGGATGGAGCGTCCGCGAATGTGGGCGATGGCTTCGATTTCCAGGGTTCCATTGGCCAGCAGGGGCTCGTAGGGGCGGAGGGCTTTCCCGCTGCCGTGGTTGAGAGCGTGGCCGTTGTCGCTGTGATGGCCGTTTCCGTTCAACAAGAGATCGGCTTTGCGGCCGCTTTGGCGTTTTCCATCGAATTGCTCGGGTTTTTTTGGTTTGGCCAGGAGGAGTTCCAAGGCGTCGTAGGCGGGCTGAACCCAAGGCTGCATTTTTTCCTCCTTGGAACCGGGCAGGAATCCGATATCCCGACCGGTGGGCATGATGACGCGCGTAATGAGGAGCTTGTCGTAGTCGCCGTTTTGCACCTGTTGCAGGCCGCCTCCCACGCTGAGGAGTGTTTTGCCGGTTCCGGCTTTTCCGTAAACCGTGATCAGGCAGATGTTGGGGTCATAGAGAGCATCGAGGAGAAAGCGCTGGCCCAGGTTGGCTGCCTTGAAGCTGCGTCCGCCGCGGATGTTGACGACTTCCTGGCGCAACCGCACGAAAATGCCGTCGGCTTCATGACGGGCGGGAATCCCGTGGCTCAGGTCTTCTTTGTTGCGAAGAAGGACGTACTGGTTGGGATGGAATTTTTTACCTTCAGGTAAAACGATTGTTCCGCTGCTGGCAAAGGCCTGGATTTTGTGTCCAATAATGTCGAGGCACTCGTATTCTTCCGACTGGGCCTTTTTCTGGGTGCGGCGGATATCGGAATCTTCGACGTAATCTGTGCGGTAGTCCTGCGCGTCCAGACCCAGAGCCTTGGCCTTGAGCTGCATGTTGAGGTCTTTGGTGACCAGGATGGTGGGAGGCGTCTGGGTGTCCGCTACATAGGCGGCGGTGGCCAGGATGCGGTTGTCTGCCAGTTCGAAATCCCGGAATAGATTGCGGAGTTTTTGAAAACGGGGGGAGTCGGAGGTGGTGAACCAGTGGCCGTTTTCGAAGCGGAGGGCCCGGTTGATGGCGACCTGGATGCGGCCCCCGTTGGGCAGGGCGACACCGGTCTGCATTTCTTTGGCACTTTTAAAAATTTCAGAAAGGCTGCGGTGGACTTCCCGGGCGTTGGCCCCCCGGGTGGTTGATTCCCCCTTGAAACGATCCAACTCTTCCAGAACTTCCACCGGCAGCCAGACGGTGTTTTCTTCAAATTCAAAGATGGATCGTGGATCGTGGATGAGGACGTTGGTGTCGAGGACGTATTGTTTGATCCTGGTATTGATCTTGGTTTTGAGTTTACGGCGTTTGACGGGAGTGGCGGCTTGAATCATGATAATCGTTTCTTTCCTCCAAAAGTTGACCGGCATCCAAGAGATACTCGTATTCGCGTTTTTGTACAGATTAAAGATCTGTTTTTCATAAGTTGTTTTCTGAATGTGTCAATTAGAAGGCAGAGCTGTATAAAATCAAATGCCGTGCCGTGCCGTGCCCTGCAGGGGGACTGTTGATATCCTGCACCAAAGAGATTGTGGACGGACGCAGAATCCTCTTAGATCACGGAACCCATGGGTAAAAAAAGTGCCATTTTCTTTGTTGTTTTCACGGCAAGCTTCCTTCAACTGCTGCCAGGAAAATCTTTTCAGCCCCTGGAAGTCCCAGGTCAGACCTTTCGTCTGATCCCGGAATCGGAGCGTTCCCTGCACCGTCTGGTTGTCGGACTGGAGGCCAACTCGACCAAAGCCTATATGGTGCCGGGTGCGTGGGCTTCGACTCCTGAGAACAAGGAGCGGATCCGGCGATTGAGGCGGGAGTTGTACATGATCCAGTTTGAGCTGGTGCATGGAAACCTGTTGAAGGTGCTTCCCGGGCACACCAGACTTTTTGTGGCGGTTCCAGATCCGGAGTTTGTGGTGGAGTCGCGTGCCAACGAGGCCGAATTGTTCACGACCTATCTCAAAACCCATGCTGGATGGAGTGAGGATCAGATCAAGAAGCGGGTGTCGTTTTTTGAAGTTCCTGAAGTCCTTCTTTTCCCACAGGACATGGCGGAAATTCTGGGCCGTGATGACAAGGGAAGGCTGGTTCTGGGGGTAGGGGAGGACGGGCCAGCAGTCTACAAGCAGGCGGCCATGAAGCTGGCCCAGGATTTCCCACAGGATTTCCAGGTTCATGAAATTCCCAAACTCAACACGGAAGGTGGTGATATGGAGATTGTCTGGCGCCCGGATGGCACGATCGGCTTGATGGTCGGGCAGAACCGTCTGAGGCGTTATCTGCAAAATAAGAAAAATCTTGTTCTTCAGGGACGGAAAATTCCTCCGGAGTGGATCAGTGAAGCCCTCAAAGGGTTTGGGGACGGTTTTTTCGGATTGCCGATCCAGGTTTTGGGAAGGAAGGAACTGGAGGATCCCCGATATATTTCCACCGAGGTTTTTCATATTGATATGGTCGTCAATATCCTCCGGGGGAAGAATGGAGTGACCGGGTTTGTCCCTTCTTATGAAAAAGATCCCGTGGATGCCTACACCGAGCTGCCTTTGGGTGCGGATATCGTCAGGCGCGCCCAGCGTTTTTATGACGAGGTGGCCCAGGATCTCAAACAAAGCGGGTACAACATTGTCAGACTACCCTTCAGGGATCACCCCATCCGCAACCCGGTCAATGTGGGGAAATTTACGGACCCAGTTACCGGAAAGCCGACCATTTTCCTTGCCAAATTCCCCTATCACTATTCTACCGAAAAAAATAAGCCTTCCGTGCAGTCCGGGCTTCAGCAGATCATTTACGGAATGGAGGATGCCCTCGAACTCTGGAGGAAGGAGCCATCGGACGTGAACTGGAGCGGGTTGGAAAAGGCAATGGAGGCTGTCTGGAAGGAGCTTGGAAAAGTGGAGTCGAGTGCGAATCCTATCTTTGATGCCCAGGCTCTTATCTACCGCGAGAACGGCATCAATGTCATTCCTGTGATCAGTTATCCGAGCAGTGAAGGGGGCATCCATTGCCTGCTGCTCAAATAAGTCCGGGGTTCTTCCCCATGCCATATCCCATATCCTCCATGGCCCGGGAATGATGCAGCCAGAACAGCACTTCATCTTCATCTGTCCAGGTCAGTGGTCTTTGCCAGACCGGCATGCGATTCTGCTCAAAAGCAGGACATGCGGCCATAATGTCAACGTGAATTTCTGTCCAATCTTTGGTGAGTGGCTGCGGAAGGTTCAGAAAGCAGGCCAGTTTCTCTACTAGTTCGTTGGAACCATTCAAAAGTTCTTCATAACGCATGATAAGCCGGGGTGCTTCGGGACGGGATTTCCACGCGAAGTAATGTTCCTGCCATGAACCGATGGCGTGTTCGCCCTGAATCAACGACTTCAACGCCGGGACGTCGTTGGGATAATAACTGCGTGTATAGTCCGTAAAACTGCTCAGGCAGGAACGTCCGTCGCGGATGATATGGATGCATGGGGAAGAATCCAGAGGAAGGTCATGGGTTTTGATCAGCGTGAGGGAGGGGGAGGCCATGGCCTTGGCATAAAAGTTCACCCAGGGTCCGGGGATGGCTTCTTGTTCCATGAAGGCCTTTTTTTGGGCGTTCCGGATCCCTTGGCCCAGGGCGACCCCATCCGGTTCATGAAGATTGAAGGTTCTCAGATCAAAAGCCGCGCGAAGGATAATGCGGAGGACGTCGCATCCGGATCTGGGATAGGAGGCAAGCCAGCAAATCATTTGGGGGGGAAGCTCTCTGCAATTGTAGAAAGGAACATGCTTGGCATGGAACAATTCGAGGACTTCAAAGTCAAGGGCCAAACCGCCTGGTTTCGAAGGAAGGCATAGAAATTATCTTGCGGTGTTTTCCAGGCCGTTGTTCAGCCATTGCCGTTCTTCCGGGAGCAGGTTGCCCGCAGAGGCCTTGGCAAAACAGGCTTGTGCTTCGGAAGGTTTTTGATCGGCTTTCAGGAGCAGGCCTTCGTAAAGGGCGACTCCGGGATCGTTGCGCTGCTCGATTGTCAGTCCGCCGATCACCTGTAACCCCTCTTTGATCCGGCCCTCCTGATAGAGGAAAAAGGCGTAGGTGGAGACGGATGCCGGGTGATGGGGATAGCTTTGATAAACCTGAAGGGCGAGGTCTCCGGCCCGTTTGCTGTCCTGACGCAGAAGAAGAGCCAGGAAGGCGTAGTTGTTTTTGGCAACCGGATCTTCCGGCATGGCCTGTAGCTTTTTGAAGGCAAGGAGGAGCAGTCCCTGCGTGTTTCCCTCACGGTGGAAGCGTTTCATTAGTTGATCCCAGGCCATTTGCCGGTAAGAAATGGAAATCTCGGAAAGGCGCCACCAGACCTGTTCCACTTCATCCTGCCATTGCCACTTGTTCAGCAGTTGGGCAGCCATAATAAGATCAAGTGGATTGTCCCTGAATTTGATCCAGGCCGCATCCCATGCCGCAGACGATTCAGGACTTTGGCGTCCCCGCAGAGAGCGGACGAGAAAAAGACGGCGGGCAAAATCAAAATCTTTCCAGTCCGACTTATCCAGTTCCTTCGTCAGGATTTCCCATTGGGCATTATCTACACGGATGTCAGCAGTGGCCATGCGGATGGGGAGGATGTCCTGTTCTTTTGCCGGAAGGGTCTGGACCCATACGAGAGACTCCGCACCTTTTCCTCTTTGACGCATCCAGTTCATCCAGATGGCGATATCCCGTGGATGGTTCTTCAGCCACTTTTTGGTTTTTACGAGGCTTTCCTGAAATGGTTGCGGTCCAAGCCGGCCGGACGCGTTCAACTGCCGCAGCCAGTCGTCGATACCCGCAGCCTCATTACGGCAGATGCGAACAGACCTCTGCCAGGCCTCATTCCATTCGCCATGATGTAGGGAATCCTCCACCAGTGCGCGACTGGCATCAATCCCATAGAGCGTTGATTCTTCAAGCGTCTGCAGGTTTTGACGCGCGGCTTTGCGCGCTGCGGGATCCGGGGAGCCAAGGGCAAAGACGGAGGCATTGATGGAATACAGGGTATTCGTGGGGTCGAGCCGGAGGGCTTCGGTAAAATGCAGTTCGGCCTTTTTCCGTTGCCCTGTTTTTGCGGCAATGCCCGCCATGAGGGAGTGGTAGGCAGCGTTATTACGGTCTTGTTCCGGAATTTGCCCAAGGGCGTAGGAGGCCATGTCGGAATTTCCGGAAACCAGAGCGGCCTTGGCCCACTTCAGATGGGTTTCTGTTTTGTCAGGTCTCAACTGCGCGGCCCGCAGGCGCCAGGCCAGGGTCTGGGGATTGCCGGCGGTTTCATTCAAATCAGCCAGGAGTTCAGCGGCCGGAAAATAATCGGGATCGGAGCGGTAGGCTTCAAGGGCCCAGAACATGGCCAGTGTGTTGGCGGGTGCGTTCTCTGCGCGGACCAGAAAAATCCGGGAGCGAGCGAAGTGATATAGGGATGAGGCTTCCGACAGGAGAAAAACCGCCAGGACTACAACAAAGAGCCAAGCAACGGCTTTCCTTGAAAGCATCCAGGGTTGGGGAGCAGATTCCTGCACAAGGTCAGAGGCCGGCGTCAAAGGCCGGATCCGCCTTGCGGCGGCGGCGTTTGATCCAATGCCAAAAAGTCAGCCCAAGCACAAGGAAGGCGGCGGCATAGGTTGAGGGCTCGGGCACGACGATCAAAGAAACATCGTCGACGTTGATGGGATCGGAGAGGTTGATTTGGAAACGATAGGTTCCGGGCCCGAAATAAATGGAGGTGGTGTCGTTCTGCACCACCCAGTTTTCGGGCATGACAGTCACGTTCGCACCGGTGTAAAGAACGGTGTTGCTTGTATTCAGAATGGCAAAGTTACTCGGTGTGGTGTTAGATCCGGTGTCGCGGCCGCCCCAGGCCACGCTGATTTCAAAAAAACCTCCCACGGTGGTGGTAAAATCCTGAAAGGCAAGGACGGGTGGATTGGGAAAAGAACCTATTCCGGTTCCGTCAAAAAATTGGCTCCCGCTGTGGGGCAGAAGGGTAAAGCCGCCCACGCCAGACGCACTGTTTATCTGGAGATTGGAGTAGGCTGACCCCAGCACGACTGTCCAATTGGGGGGGATGGTTCCCACGTTGTTGCCTGAGACGGTTCCGCTAACGGTTGTTTCGAAGCCACCGTTGACAATGAGGTTGGCTCTGGCCGAAGCCAGTCCGAAGAGGAAAATCAACACGATGGTAGAACGAAGGGACATAAATTTGTTTGATTTGAAAATCGTTTGGAACAATTTTTATCTTACAACAGCAAAGAAGCCTAGTCCAATCAAACCCGGGTCTTCCTTTCTTAACGGAGCCCGTGCCACCCAGTTGGTGGTTATCGAAGTAGGTCCGGATAATGTTGCAAGTTGCAGGATGTGAGTTGAGTCACCGTGCAGAAATTGCAGCGTGAATCAGGCGATAGTTCAGAGGGGGACGGCCAAAGCTCCAAGAAATATGTGAAGTTAGTAAATCCGATGATGTGATAGCGGGGTTCATCATCCACAATTAGGAAAGTCAGGCCGTTGCCGCTGGAAAGCTGGCTTTTTCCAACGAGGATATTCTCCGCGTTTGGTGAAATATTCCAGGCAGGCAGACTTACTAATAGATCCGTGGGATAGACTATAGTCGTTGAGTCTGTGGAAGTCGCAGGCAAGGCGCGACGAAGGAGCATGTCCAGCGGACCTGTGACTGGGAAGCAACGCAGCATGAGGGTTCCACAGGCTCAACCCGTAGGGCGGGGGGAGCTTTTGCCCCTGGCCGGTGTTGCTCCTCCCTCACAGCCCCCTGCGGGGATGCTCGCTCCCCGCGCCTTGGCCAGAAACAAAATCTCCCGCCGCGACTGTAGTCTATCCCACGGATCTATTAGTATGTCACAAGGTGGAAGAGGTTTTTATCCACCCATTCGGGACTGATGTGACTTGGGTAAATGGCGAGGCGTTCAGAAAGGACACGGCCAACGGCGAGGGCGGAGTTTTCATAGTCAGAGACGGTAGACCACGGATTGAGAGGATTGACTTCGTCCCGGTTGAGCGAAATACCACCGAGATCATCGATATGGGGCAGGAGTTCCTGCCAAAAGGGGTTCAGGTTGGGGGGAATTTGAATCGGAACACCGGCCCCGATCTTTCTCCAATGGGAGATGAGTTCAAGGTAGTCGTCCAGGCAGATAGTCGGGAAAGGAAGACGTTCTCTTGATGCATTGTTAGGAATGTAGTTCTGGATAAGAATTTCCTGAAGCTGGCCGTGGCGTTGATGGCTTTCGGCCAGGGCATCCAGGGAACGGATGCGGCTTTCCCTGGTTTCGCCCAGGCCGATGAGGATGCCGGAGGTGAAGGCGACCCGCGCATGGCCGGCGGCTTCCAAGGTTTTGAGGCGGCCCTGGCTTCTTTTTTCGGGGGCGATGTCGGGCAGGTCGTCGATATTTTCCAGCATGACACCCATGGAGACGTGGAAGGGACGGAGACGTTCGAGTTGATTCTGGTTGAGTGCACCGTAGTTGCCGTGGGGCAGGAGTCCGGCGTTCAGGGCTGCCCGAGCCACATGGATGGCAAAGCCGAGAAAGTCATCATGGCCACGTTTTCTGAGTTCTTCACGGATGTGGGGCAACTGTTCAGGGTTTTCGCCCGAGATGAGCAGTGCTTCCCGGGCTCCCTGGGTGCGGGCCTGGGAGAGAAGGTGGTGGAGGGATTCCTCGGACAGCAGTCCTTCGCGCTCCGTGCGAAAGCCGCAGTAGGCGCAGTGCCATGGACAGTCATGAGTCAAGGTCAGGGTGATGGAGCGGGAGTAGCTGAGGGGCCTGATCATGAAGTAGAAGGGTGTTGAAGGTTAAGTCTTTTCAATTGTAAGATCAAACGCTAGTTGCTTAGGAGACTTTAAGCCTTTTTATGAATTCCGCCCAAAAAGAAGCCCGCCCTTTTCTCATCATCGTGGGGGTTGTGACCCTGATTGCCGCCATCCTTTTCTGGTGGCTGGCCCTGCTGCCGGCCCTGTTATTTGTCTATGTGCTCTATTTTTTCCGTGATCCCGAGCGTGTCGTCTCTTCCGATCCTTTGGATATCGTGAGTCCTGCGGACGGGAAAGTGATCGCGGTGGATGAGATTGAGGAAAACCACTTCTCCCGGCAGAAAATGAAGCGGGTGGCCGTGTTTCTTTCCGTTTTTGATGTGCATGTAAACCGCAGTCCGGTGGAGGGGAAAGTCCTGAAGGTGCATCACCAGGCGGGCGAGTTTCTGGATGCGCGAAATCCAGAAATTGATGTCAGGAATGAGGCCATGAACTGGCTGCTTGAGACCTCCCGGGGACAGGTCATTGTGAGGCAGATTGCGGGATTGATTGCACGGCGTATTGTGGGGTGGTCGAAAGAGGGGGATGTGTTGGCCAAGGGGCATCGTTTTGGCATGATCCGTTTCGGGTCCAGAACGGATGTTTATCTTCCCCTGAATTGTGAGGTCTTGGTGAAGCTGGGGCAGCGCGTGGAAGGCGGGGCCTCGGTCATTGCGAAGTGGCCGCAAACCGGCGTATAATCGTATGAAAGAGCAGGAACCGAAATTGGTCTATGTGCTGCCGAATCTGATGACGGCGGGGAACCTGATCTGCGGGTTCATGGCCATTTTGAAAATTTTTGAAGGGACGATCCAGCGGGTCAATTTTGCCGAGGGTTGGTGGCATCACTATGAGATGAGCCTCTTTTTTATCCTGGGGGCTTTTATTTTTGATATGCTGGACGGGCGTGTGGCGAGGCTTGGAGGTCAGGAAAGTCCCTTCGGGCGAGAATTTGATTCCTTGGCCGACATTGTGTCCTTCGGCGTGGCACCGGCACTGCTGGTGTTCAAGATTGTGTTGTTTGAGTTGCCGAACCGTGTGGGCTGGGTGATTGCCGCGATTTATCTGGCCTGTGGAGCGTTGAGACTGGCCCGGTTTAATGTGCTGGCGGCCTTGCCCAATAAAAATGCCCTGAAGGAATTTACCGGGTTTCCGATTCCGGCTGCGGCGGGACTGATTGCTTCCATTACCATGTTGCTTTTGGATGTGTATGAGGCGGAGCGTGAGATAGGTCCCTGGAAGTATGTGCTGGCGGTGTTGATGGTTTTCCTGAGCTTCATGATGTTCAGCAAATTCAAGTATCCCAGTTTCAAAGCCCTGGATTTCCGCGCGCAGCGCCCGATTCCCAAGTTGTTGTTGTTTATTTTCTTTGCCTGTGTGGTGCTGGTGTTCTACCGCTACAGCCTGGCCATCTGTTTTACCGGCTATTTGATTTATGGATTTGTCAGGCCGTATATATCGCGGGCCTGGCGACCGGATTTTGATGATGATGATGATTCCGAAGATCGTGAAGCCCCGGACGACGGCACAGCGTCGTTAAATGTTAAAGACGGCCCTCCAGCACCCCCGGAAAAATTTTAAATCTTGGTCGAATAATCCCCTCAAACTCTCACTGTTTGCCTTACTAATAGGTTCGTGGGATCGACTACAGTCGCGGCGGGAGATTTTGTTTCTGGCCAAGGCGCGGGGAGCGGGCATCCCCGCAGGGGGCCGTGAGCGGGGAGCAACACCGGCCAGGGGCAAAAGCTCCCCCGCCCTACGGGTTGAGCCTGTGGAACCCACATGCTGCGTTGCTTCCCAGTCACAGGTCCAGTGGACATGCTCCTTCGCCGCGCCTTGCCTGCGACTTCCACAGACTCAACGACTGTAGTCCATCCCACGGATCTATTAGTATATCCTTTGGTTTAGCGTTTTCTTCGTCTTGCGGGTTGGCTAAGATAGATTATCATTTCCACCCATGACTAAAAATGAACAAGAATCCCTCGCTGTTATTGCTCTCTCGGCGGCTTTGATTGATGGCAGTAAGTCCGAAGCGGAACGGGCCGAAGTAAGACAAATCTTTGAAAACCTCGATCTTCCTTCCGCCTCCGGGTTGACCCAGCAGGTGCTATACAAAAAGCTGACTTGGGAAAGTGCCGCCGATTATCTGACCACCGCAGAGTCACGGCAATTGGCCTTTGAGCTGGCGGTCTGCGTCTGCGAAGCCGATGGATTGCGCAATCAGGAGGAATCGAAGTTTCTCAGTGCCCTTAGTAGTCGGTTAAAACTAGGAGAATCTGTGGTCAATCCCGTCCTGGCTCAAGGCGATGCCCTGGCAACGGCGGCCCCATTGCCGCAAGCTAACCACCAGCCTGTGTCAGGTGGCGGGGATTCCTCCCTCAGTGCCACGAGATCCGAGGCAGTTCCTTCTCCCGGGGTGGCCCAATCGCTCGGAGTCGCGGCGATGCCGGAAAGTTCGATTCGTAACACTGCAATTTTAGCCGGAGCTTTAGAGCTGCTGCCGCAATCGATGGCCACGCTGGCGATCCTGCCCGTGCAGACCCATTTGGTTTATCGCGTCGGAAAACATTACGGCTATTCGTTGGATGGAAGTCACGTAAAAGAATTTCTCGCCGTGGGGGGCCTGGGGTTGGCCTCTCAAGCCCTGGAAGGTCTGGCCCGCAAATTTCTGGGTGGGCTGGCCAAGAAGGCGGGGGGCTCGTTACTCGGCGGCATGGTCTCAGGAGCCACCGGGCCTGCCATGACCTTTGGCACAACTTACGCCATGGGGAAGTTGGCGGATCGCTATTATGGTCAGGGCAGGAAATTACCGCTTGATCAGCTTCGCACCACTTTTCAAGGCTTGCTTGGCCAAGCTCAGGGGTTAGGGCAAACTCTCCTGCCACAAATCCAAGCCCGCTCGCGGTCACTTTCTCCGTTTGATTTGACCAAGATTGCGCAAGGTTCCCTCCAGCAGTGAGGGCAGTCTTCCCCCCCTCGATTCCTTGTGACCTGTGTGGTTCCACAGACGAAGACGAGCTTAGCCTGACAGACCGCGGAGGTAACTATCTACGCACGATGATTTGCCGCCGCTGCGGTTTGGTCTATTCCTACCCGCGTCCGGGTCCGGAAGAGGTTCGCGATTACTATCAGCACAGTTACCGCATGGATTACAAGGCCACCTTCCAGCCGAAGCCGAAGCACGTTTACCGGGCGGGCAAGGTTGCCTTGGCCAGGTTCCGCAGACTAGCGCCGATTCTCAAGCAGGGAAATCGTGTGCTGGACTTTGGCGCGGGCAGCGGCGAAGTCGTTTTCGTGTTGCGAGCGATGGGCTATGAGGCTTCTGGTTTCGAGCCCAATGGCGGTTATGCCCAATTCGCATCTGAAGTTCTCGGTCTGCCCGTTACTCACAACTTCTATCAAGAGGCCCGTATTGAGCCAGAGTCACAAGACTTCATCACGGCCTTCCATGTCCTGGAGCACTTGGAAAGCCCATACGATGCACTGAGGCACATGAGCCAGTGGTTGCGGCCCGGCGGTCAGGTGATGGTGGACGTGCCCAATGTCGAGGCGGTTTGCCAGTGGCCCCGCAGCCGGTTTCATCGGGCACATCTCTATAATTTTAGTCCGGCTGCTATCGATATGCTCGGGAGGAAGGTGGGCTACAACGTGGTCAGCAGTTCGGTCTCCGCCGATGGCGGCAATATCACGGTGGTTTTTCAGAAAGGAGGAACAGCGCCCCCGGTGTCAGGAGAGATTCCCGGCAACTACGAGCGCGTTAGTTCCCTCGTGCGCTGTCACACTGCGCTGCGGCACCTGCTCAGTCGCTATCCTTACACGCGGCCGTTCCGTAAGATCGCGGAACGTCTGGAGGAGCTGCGGGCCGTTAGGAAGACGATGTCGGCGAGAGAGATCCTCGATGGTTTGATTGCGGGTGAGCTGCGCGATGGATAATGTCAGATAATGGTTGATCCCCATTTCTCAAAAAGTCTCAGCGGTAAAGGCTTTCCATTTTTTTACGTTCTTGTTCAAGGGCATCCTCGATTTTTCTCATATCCTTGCTTTTTTCCGCTTCGCTGCGGCGGTCACCGACGGTTTCCTTGATTTTACTTTCGTTTTCCTTCTGGGCGCGGGGATTGAGGAAGAGATGGACGCGGCGCATCAGGCCGTCGTTGTCCTGGTGGAACGTGGGGCGGTAGATATAAAAATCGCCGGGACCGGTTTTCTCCGGCGGGCGTAGTGAATCCTGCAGTTCCCGGATGACGGGAGGCTGGGAGACTTCGCCAGATTCGGATTTTAGAAGATCCTGGGAAGGCCCTGGGCGGGGTATTTCCCGGTAAGCGACGTAGACATGATCGACAGGGACGGCATTTTTCAGCAGCGTTTCCGTGGTGGCATTGTCGGCGAAATCTTCCGGTTTGAGCGCATCTTTGATTTTGGTCAGGGGCACAAAATTCCATTCGGAGGGATCACTGCGGCGATCGGTCTCGGATTCCAGAAGATTGCTGAAGCGATCGAGTTTGCTGGGGCGCCAGCCGAGATAAGTGCCGCTTTGCAGCCATTCGACCGAGGCAGGAAGCCATTGACGTTCAGGTATCCAGACCCAGCCTGCAGTGTTTTTTTTGCTCCAGGTTCCATAATGGTCGGTGGCCCAGGATCCGGGGTTGCGCCCTTCCCAAGTCCATCCGTAGTCGGTGTATAACCAGCGGCCTTCGCGCAAGGGTCGCCATTGGGGAGAAGTGGAAACGGGGCGAAAGGCGTAACTTTCCCCGCCGATGGATTCCCATGTCCCCGAGGGTTTGAGGGTTTCGATCACCAGATCGAAATCAATGACGGGGCGCTGGATGCTGCTGACGGTGGTAAGTAGGATGAGGGGAAAGACTTTGAACAGCATGGGGTCAGCTTAACGAAGGCCGTGTGTGAACCAAGTCAGAAATGTGTGAAGGGTGGTGACAGTTATGGGTTCAGCGTTTCGGGTTTTTGGCTAAAATAAGATCTGTGGGGCCTGGCCGGGGTGCCAAGGGTTTTGTTGAAAGGCTGATTTTTCCAGGGACAGCACTGTGTTTTTCCAGAGATTGCGGACTGGATTCAGGTTTAGTTGGAGGTGGGGGCTTGCGTAAGGGGTAAGATTGTTCAGGGCAAGTTGGAGGAGTCGTCCGGCGGGGGCGAGGCGTGCGCCATGGACGCGGTGGGTGGGGAATTGGTGATGGAGTTTAAGGTGGACGAAAGCTCCTGCTCCCTGGATCAGACCTTTATAAAAAGAGTAGTTGGGGCCTTGTTTGCCCTCGGCCAACCAAAGTTCCTCCAAAACATCGTGGGCTTCGTAGTAGTCCTGGCGGTTGAAACATGCAAAATAGCCGAGGTAGTGGGGATCCAGGCCCGGGCGTTGAAGGTTCCGGATCAGTCCGGCGATTTTGGGCGATTTCTTGCTCACAGATAAGGTTCCAGCCGGGATGAGGGTGTGGCATCCACCTATTTGGTATTCAAGGTCATAACGCCATCCCAATCCACAGGGGGGGGATTTTGCTGAAAGCCACGGGATTCGGAAAGGTATTCCAGTGTGCAGAAATCGTCCGGTCTGGCGGCGGCGCATTGTTCCCACAGTCTGGTGGCTTTGTCAAAATCCCGCAGGAGAAAGGCGTCGAAGGCTTCTTCATAGCCGCTGACCCAGCTATCTTCCCACTGGCGAAGAGGGTTGTCGAAGGCTTCGAGGACTTCGTAGGCGCGAACCGGTTTGGTTTTGCCTTTCACTACGAGCACACCAACGGAACGGATCAGAAACTCGCCTTTGAGGAATTGCTGTAGGGTTTCGCCCACCACAAAATCGGTGTGGAATTGTTTGGTTACGCCTTCTAGGCGGGACGCGAGGTTGACGGCGTCGCCGATGACGGTGAATTCGCGGCGTTGGCTGGCGCCGATGTTACCGACGAGGACGTTACCGTGGTTGAGACCGATGCCGATATTGAAGGCGGGGCGGTTTTCCGACTTCCAGCGTTCATTAAGAAGGGCAAGTTGCTCGCGCATGGCGAGGGAACAGCGCACGGCGTTGCGGGCGTCGTCGCGCGGGGAGCTGGAAACAACGTCGCCCCAGACTGCCATGACGGCGTCGCCGATGTATTTATGGAGGGTGCCCTGATAGCGGTTAACGCATTCGACCATTTGTTCGAAGTATTCATTGAGCTGGACAACCAGTTCTTCTTCGCCGAGGGCTTCGCTGATGGAGGTGAAGCCGCGGATGTCGGAGAAGAGGATGGTGACGGGTTTGCGGACGCCGCCGAGCTTGATGTTTTCCTCGCTGTTGAGGAGCTGGTTCATGACGCTGGGGGCGATGTAGGAGGCGAAGACGCTTTTGATCTGCTGTTTGGAGCGGAGTTCATCGATCCAGCTGATGAAGAAGGAGCCGAGGTGGAGGATGAGGAATCCGAGGGAGGGCCAGACGAGAGGGGTTAGGAGGTTGTGGTAGTTGAAGGCGTAAAGGCAGAAGCCGAAATAGAGGCCCAAGGTTATGAAGGGAACCGCCAGGGTGATACGGATGTTCTTTTTATGGAGGCCGATCAGGGTGATCCAGCAAAGCAGCAGAAAGCCCAAGGCCGTTGCGCCTACGGGAGCAACGCGCAGGTAGTCATTCTGGAGGATATTGTTCAGGGCAAAGAAATGTGTGAAGACAGGCGGGGAGGAGGAACTGATGGGGGTGGAGGCCAATTCCATCAGTCCGGAGACAGTGGCCCCCACAAGAATAATGCGGTCTTTGATCAAAGGGAACTCGGGCGGGAGTTCCTTGTTTTGTTGCTGCTTTTCGTAAAGGGCCTGAAGAGTTGAGGCGAAGGAGAAAGACGGGAATTCGAGGTTGGGACGATAATTCAGAAGGAGTTCGCCACGTTCATTGATCGGAATGCGGATCTCCTTCTTTTCCGTAGGAAGAATCAGGGCTTTCCCCAGTTCAACACGAACAGCAGAAGGATCTATCTTGAGATGACGAAGCAGGATTTGGGTGACAAAAGAGGGGTAAATATCACGGCCAACCCGGATGATTAGGGGCATTTTTCGGCGAATGGAGTCAGATCCTACCGAAACTGTATCGGTAAAGCCGAAAAAGGACTCGTATCTAAGTAGGGCCAGGGGGGTAAGGGCCAGATTACTGTCCTCAATACCTGGAACAAGCTTGGGGTTTCCTTTAACTTGGGGAAGAGGCTGCGTTTTTCCAAAATCGATCGTGCCCGGCCGGTTTTGCGGTGACTGTCCGCTTTGGGCAAAGGCAGAGAGGACAACCTTTCCGTTTTTACGGAGGCTTTCCGCGAAGAATTTGTTGGCCTGCTCCTCCCTCACGCTCGCGGCCAGGAAGCGGTCACGTTTTTCTTCGCGGCGGTCTGTGAAGAGGATGTCGAAGGCGACCACAGAAGGTTGTTCTGGATCCAAAAGGTAAAGCAGGTCGCCATGGTAATTGCGGGGCCAGGGCCAGCCGCCGAAACGGTCGAGGGAGGCTTGGTCGATGTTGACCAGAAGGAGGGAAGGATCGACTTTGCTTCCCAAGGCGGGGCGGTTGTCAAAACGCCAATCAACGGTGATATTCTCGAGCCGTGCAATGAAGGCCTGCTCGTAAAAAAGGGCGTAAAGCGAGAGAGCGGCGAGAGGAGCCAACAGCCCGTAGCTGTTTTTCTTTAGGTATTTCAAGACTCGATTCAACTCCATACACCCCTGAGTTACTCATAGGCTCTCAGATAATCAAGCACAAGACCTCGCCGGACATGCAAAAGACAGGTAAGGAAAGAGAGTATTTTACATAAAAATAGGTAATAAACTCTTAAAGGAAAGGACTTTTGTGGAAATCGGTCTGATAGGATCATCTTTGTGTATAAAGTCCTGTCTAATCACCTCGACAAAAGTTCTAATTTCAGAGGAAATAGAAACTTCAGGGACGTGCTTTTTTATGGATCAACAAAGGCAGCGAAACTTCCCCCTAGTCCTATGAAAAAAGCAAACAGAACAGGAGAAAGATTGTTGCGTGCGGCTGTCGTGCTCTTGTTTGCCTGTATGGTCAATGCTCCCTTCGCCTTGAAAGCCAATCCCCAGGGTGAACAGGTTGTGGCAGGTTCGGCAACCTTTGACCGTTCCGCAGATCGATTGAACATTACCACTAGCAACCAGGTAATCATCAACTGGCAGGATTTTTCCGTAGGCCAGAACGAGACGACGCAGTTTATCCAGCCCGGCAGCAGTTCGGTGGCGGTCAACCGGGTGGTGACGGGCAATCCTTCCGCGATCTATGGCAATCTGATCGGAAACGGGCAGATCATTCTCATCAACCCCAACGGTGTCATGGTGGGATCCGGTGGCAAGGTGGATACGGGAGGCTTTCTGGCTTCGACATTGGACATGCCGAACGGCTCTTTTTTCAACGGCCAGGATTGGCGTTTCAGTGGAAATTCGGAAGCATCAATCATTAACAACGGTCAGATCCGGGCCCGGGCTGGTGATGTGATCATGATCGCCCGCCAAGTGGAGAATCACGGAAGACTCAGTGCTCCGGACGGCGTGGTCGCGTTGGGGGCAGGGGTGGAGGTTTTGGTTTCGCGCGCAGAAGACGCGGCCCGTCGTATTTATGTTCAGCCCAGTCAGGGACAGGGTGGGAGCAGTATCTGGAACACTGGTTCGGCGGAAGCAATCCAGGTGGAGTTCGAGGCAGCGGGCAGAAACCCCTTTGCCCTGGCCATCAACAATGAAGGGGTCATACGTGCCACGGGTAGCGTTCAGCGGGAAGGCAGGGTTTTTCTGGTTTCGAAGGGTGGAACGCTGCAGCACAGTGGCAGCATCTACGCCACGAACAAGGACGGTTCCGGTGGTTACGTCAAACTGATGGGCAAGCCGCAGCACGATGTTTCCACGGTTCTTGTTTCCGGAACAATCGAAGCGAAAGGTAATTCACTGCTGGCTGGTGGGAGGTTGGAGATCCTGGGCGACCAGATTGCGCTGACAAAAGGGGCTGCCATCACGGTCTCCGGCAAGAATGGCGGAACTGTTTTGGTGGGGGGTGATTACCAGGGAAAGAATCCCGACATCTATAACGCACAGAAAGTTTTTGTGGGTGAAGGCGTGACCATTTATGCCAATGCTCTGGAGAACGGTGACGGGGGTAAAGTTATTTTCTGGGCGGACGACTGGACGAAGTTTTATGGTTATGTCGAAGCACGGGGTGGTGAATTGGCTGGAAATGGGGGTTTTGTGGAAGTTTCGGGGAAGCGCAGCCTTTCCTTTGATGGCGCAGTGGACTTGAGGGCGGCCTATGGAACGACCGGAACCCTGCTTTTGGATCCTGATAACATCATCATTGCCAATGCCGCTTCTTCCGTAGACGACGGCGAGTTGTCGGATCAGCAGATTTTCTTTGATGACGGGACGGGAACCTTTACCATTTCCAATACGGCACTGGTGGCCTCTTTGGCCACGGCTAACACACAGCTCCAGGCCAATATTAAAATCACGGTGAACGGGTCGGTGGTTTCGACGTCAGGGTTTTCTCTGACCCTGCAGGCGCAGCAGATCGAACTGGCGGCCGGTGTGAGCATTTCCCTGGGCACTGGCACTATTGTGATCGACGCCAATACTGGTGGAACTGCTACAGCCGACAATATTGACGCCTTTCTGATGAATACCGGTTCCCAGCTCGTGACCAGCTCAGGAAACATTACGGTCGCCTCGATTGGTTCAAGTGGCATTAACAGCCGGGCGATCCGTCTGGATGGTGCTACTATCAGCAGCGTGAGTGGGGCTATCAATCTCTCCGGCACGGCAGCCGGAACAAATGGGAATAGCCATGCCATCCAGATTCTGGGTGGTTCATCGATTACTTCGACAGGAGCTTCCACGATCGCCTTGACGGGCATAGGGAATGCCGGGGGGAGTGATGGGGTCCTTTCCGTGGCCGATGCAAACGTCATCGGAGGCCTCAGTGCTTCGGGCAACATCACGATCACCACCAACAATTACAACGTGACCAATGCCACACTCCAATCCAGCGGCAATCTTGTCATCAAGGCGGATAGTGCAGCAACAAGCATCGGAGTCGCGGGCGGAGTCGGAACCCTGAGCATCAGCACAACAGAAATGGAAAAGATTCTCGATGGATTTGCTTCCATTACTTTTGGTGATGTTGTCTCAGGAACGGGCGCAGTGACCGTCAATTCGTCCACCTTCACCGATTCCGTGACCTTCGCGGGCGGTGACATGGGTCTGGCAGCGGTGAATGCGGGAAGCAACAACCTGACTCTCCAATCCAACGCGGGGACGGTCACGCAGAGCGGGGTTCTTACGGCTTCCATGCTGACTTTGAACGGAGCAGGGGGAACCTTCACTCTAAACACCCAAAACAACAACGTTACTAATCTAGCCGGTAACACGGGATCCATTACTTTCCGTGATGATAATGGATTCAGCACGGGAATTCTGGCCACGACCGAGAATATCACTCTGGAGACCACGGAAAGCCTTATGTTGGGTGGGGCCATCACCAGCTCCAGCGGGGTTATTTCGCTTTCGACCAGTGGAATGGGCAAAAGCCTGACCCTGAGTTCGGGTGCCGACTTTGTTATGCTGGCCAACACTACAGGAACAGGTTCCATTAGTCAGTTAAACGGGGTTGCTACCAATACGGATTTCAGCGGTTTCGCCTCGATCAATGGCGGCGATGGTATCGATAGTTTGACTGGCACTGCGACGGGTCAAACCTGGGTGATCACGGCAGCAGACACGGGAACAATCGGTGGATTTGGCTTTGGTTCATTTGAAAATATCACTGGAGGTGCCGATGTTGACTTCTTTTCCTTCGCCGGAACAGGTTCGCTCAGTGGAACTTTGGCGGGCGGAGGTGGAAGCGATACTTTAACCGGCAATTCAACCGCCAATAGCTGGTTGTTGACCGGTTCAGATGCGGGTTCTCTTAATAGCGTTGTTTTTTCCAGTATTGAAAATTTGACTGGCAACGTGCTGGCCGACAGCTTTACCTTGAGCGGCCCGGGTGTTTTGTCCGGATCGATTGATGGCGGGAACGGTGCGGATACGATCAGTTACCTGGGATCGGGAAACCCCATCGATGTGCTGTTGAGTTCCGCACGGGCCGGAACGGTGACCAACTTGACTGACAGTTCCAGTTTTACTTTTAGCAACATCGAACAGATCGACGGGGAAACCGGCAGGAGTAACAGTCTGACGCTGCAGAACGGGGGTGTGACGGTGACGATTGGTCAGGTGGACGGCGGGGACACAGGGGCGGGGGGCATTACTTTCAGCTCATTTGATGCGATCACGGGCGGCGATGATAATGATATTTTCATCATCTCCAATACAGGAACCCTAACCGGGGCGCTGGACGGCGGGAATGGCGAGGATACCCTGGATTACAGTTCCAACACTTTCGCGGTGACGGTGGATCTGGATTCGGGCGGAGCGACTCATGATTCCACCACGATCAGCTTTAGCAACATGGAGGCCCTGAGTGGCAACGGAACGGCCACAACGCTATTCCTGACTTCCAATGATGAGGTCGTTACGATTTCGTCCGCCGGCGCCGGGGATGTGGATGGTACGTTTACGTTCGATGGAGTGACTTCTCTGGATGGCAACGGGGGAGTGAATGAATTGGTCAATGGGACTTCCGGGGGTGTTACTTATAGGGTGAATGGGGGTGATCTGGGGGAAATGACAGGACTGATTGACTTCAATGACTTTGGCACCCTGACCGGAAGCGGGTCCAACGACAGTTTTGTTTTGACAGATGGCGGCAGTCTTAGCGGGGCCATTGATGGTGCGGGGGGAAGCAACACGCTGAGTTACGTTTCCAGGACGGCTTCGGTGGCGGTGGATCTCGAGCAGGAGTCGGCCACGGACATTGCGGGAGGCTTTGCCAATATCGTGAGTTTCATTGGAGGCGGCGTGGCGGGAGACAACCTGGCTGGGGCGGATCTGGTCAACACTTGGACATTGACCGGCGTTGGTAGAGGCACGGTTGATAGTGTAAATTTCGACGGATTTGAAGATCTGGTGGCGGGGAATGACGAGGATCTCTTCGTGATTGGTGTGGCAGCGGACTTTGCCTCCATCACGGGCAACGGAGGCAATACAAGGCTGGACTATTCAGGCAATACCTTGGGGGTGACCTTCGATCTGGACAGCGGCGATGGGGCCCACGGTTCGATCACGATCAATACATCCGGCGTTACAGCCTTGTCAGGAAATGGATTGGATACAACCTTGATCCTGACGAGTTCAGACGAAATAGTAACTCTCACGGGTAGTGGAACAGGGGATGTGGACGGGAATCTTGAATTTGACGGGGTGACCCTGGTGGATGGAAATGGGGGTAGTGACGAACTGGTGAACGACACGGGAGCCAGCCAGGTGTTTGCCATCGCGGATACGGATGAAGGTTCAATTACAGGCATTCTTTCCTACACGGGCTTCGGGAATCTGCGTGGAGACGGGTCCGATACCCTGAGTTACTCGGGCTACACGGGAGGAGCAGTCACGGTGAATCTGGAGGATTTGACGGCGACGGCGCTCAGTGGGGAGTTTGATGGAATGTCGGTGTTTGTAGGAAGTAGCGACAGCGGGGATACGTTGATTGGAGAGGATGCGGGTTTGGCTTGGATGATCAACGCGGCCAATGGAGGGTCTGCGGGAGCAACGACATTTACCTCTTTTGAAAACCTGACGGGTGGCAGTGGAACGGACGGGTTTAGCTTTACCAATCCAGGAAGCCTATCGGGATCACTGGATGGTGGAGCAGGAACCAATACCCTGACGGGAGATGCGGACGGTAATGCCTTCACGATAACGGGTGTTAATAGTGGAACCCTGACGGGTAAGATTACTGGTGGCTGGAGCGGTATCGGGAATCTGGTGGGAGGGGCAGCCGTGGACAGTTTTGCATTTGGAGGGGCAGGGGAGCTGACTGCGCTGGACGGAGCCGGTGGAAGCGACACGTTAGCCGGGGATGATATAGCCAGAAATTTTTCCATCACTGGCATTAATGAGGGAACGCTGGCCGGATTGATCGGGGGAACCTGGTCTGCGATTGAAAGTCTGGCGGGAGGATCGAACAATGATTCGTTTGTGTTCAGCGATGGAGCGGCCTTATCTGGAACGATAGATGGGGGCGGCGGAGGCAACAACTTGGACTTCGGCACTTACACGATCGCGATCATTGTGAATCTACAGACAGGATCTGCCACGGGGACGGGAGGCTTCAGTAACATCGGAAGCTTCATGGGAGGGACGGCTTCGGATACCTTGACGGGAGCAGATACAGCAACGATCTGGGCCATCACGTCAAACAACTCCGGATCTGCGGGAAGCGTGAATTTCAGCTCATTTGAAAATCTGACGGGAGGAAGTGGCAATGACAGTTTCGTCTTTTCAGATGGGATCGGCGTGAGTGGAACGGCCGATGGAGGCGGGGGAATTAACACTCTGGATTACAGTGCTTATTCAACAGCAGTCAGTGTGAACCTGCAAAGCCTGACGGCGACCGCTACGGGAGGATTCAGTAATATCGGAAGTTTAATTGGAGGAACGGTATTGGACACGCTCACCGGGGCGGATTTAACCAATAGCTGGAGTCTGACCGGACCCGGATCGGGAAGTGTGGGAGGCGTGAGCTTTAGCGGTTTTGAGTCACTGGTTGGCGGAAGCGCGACAGACAATTTTCAGTTTTCTAGCCCAGCGTCCTATACTTCGATTAATGGCGGACTGGGAAGTGACACAGCCGATTATTCCCTGTTGGCAGGACCGTTTTCGCTGATCGCGGGGGATCTGACAATGTTGATGGGGGCTTCCGCGTTTTCCAGTATTGAGTCCATAACCGGTTCGGCCTCCACAGCCAACTTGGTGAACGGACAGAATGTGGACACGACCTGGGATGTAAACGGGCTCAATGCCTTCACGGTGGCAGGCATCAACTACAATGGATTTGAAAACATCACGGGTGGCAGCGCGGCGGACACCTTCAATTTTGAGACAGCAGGCTCGTTGACCGGTACGTTGAACGGCGGTTCCGGCGGGAACACCTTAAGTTATTCGGGCCGGTCAGCGTCAGTAAGCGTGAATCTGCAGACCGGGGTGGCGACAAGCATCGGCGGAACTTTCAGTAATATTGGTGATTTTGTGGGAGGTAATTATACAGCGGACAGTTTGACCGGAGCGGATGTGACACAGACTTGGACGATTGACGGGTTGAACAGCGGCAACATCGGGGGGACGCTGACCTTTACGGGATTTGAAGGACTGACCGGAGGGAATCTGAACGATGTCTTTGCGATGGTGGACGGCGGCTCGATCGGAAGCATCGCTGGTGGAGGAGGAACGACCAACAGCTTGGACTACAGTGCACGGACCGGGGCGGTGAGCGTTAACTTTGGAACAGGAGTAGCGACGGGAATCACGAACTTCAGCGGGATCAATACGTTGTTGGGTAATGCAGCGACCTCTCTGACGCTGAACGCGGGCAACGACAGTGTGCAGATCACAACGGCCAATGCCGGGAACGTGAACAGTGGACAGTTGACTTACAGTTCGGTGCAGATACTGGACGGAGTGGGCGGAATTAATACCCTGATCGGACGCAACGTGGCCAACACCTTTGCGGTGACCGGGATGGATAGTGGAACGGTGGACGGAGTCGCTTTCAGTAATTTCGGGAACTTGACAGGAAATGCACTGGCGGATCAGTTCCAATTCCAGGTGGGAGGAATCTTAAGCGGTGCAATCGACGGTGCGGGGGGGACAAATGCCCTCCAAGGGGACGATGCCAACCGGAGTTGGACCATCAATGGGAACTCCACAGGATCTGTTAGTGTTTTGGTGGGATCATTTGCTTTCATTCAAAGTCTGGTGGGTGGCAATCTGGCAGATACGTTCATCGTGGCGGATAGTGGGGCGATGGCTTCCATCATTGGAGGTTCGGGATCGAACGCCTTGGATTACAGCACCCGAACAGGTGTGGTGAGCGTGAGTTTTTTCGGAGGATCTGGCAGTGGCACAGGTGTGACGGCCTACAGCAATATCGGAGTGTTGACAGGTAATACCTCAACCTCGCTGGCCCTGAATTCGGGCAACGACAGTGTGCAAATCACAGCGGCCAATGCGGGGAACGTTAACAGCGGGCAGTTGGTTTACAGTTCGGTGCAGACATTGGACGGAGTGGGCGGAATTAATACCCTGATCGGACGCAACGTGGCCAACACCTTTGCGGTGACCGGGATGGACAGTGGGACGGTGGACGGAGTCGCTTTCAGTAATTTCGGGAACCTGACAGGTAATGCGGCGGCGGATGTGTTCCAGTTACAGACGGGTGGCAGCCTTAGCGGAAATATCAATGGAGCAGCAGGTACGAATACGTTGACTTATGCGGGACGTGCGGCTGCGGTGAACGTAAACCTGCAGTCCGTGGTGGCAACGGACATTGCTGGAAGCTTCAGCACTATTGGTGAATTTGCGGGCGGCAGCAATACGGGAGACAGCCTGACCGGAGTCAATGCGGTGCAGACATGGACGATCAATGGAGTGGACAGTGGCAACATTGGTGGAACGGTGACTTTTGCTTCCTTTGAAAATGTCAACGGTGGCTCGCAGGCTGATACTTTCACCTTCAGCGGCATTGGCTCGCTCGCTGGTTCTTTGAATGCGGGTGCTGGAAATGATCTCATCAACCTTGGAGCCGCAGGTGTGACCGGAGGCAATGTTGATATGGGTGACGATGACGACACTCTGAACATGGGTAGCGGTGGAAGCATTACGGGAACGCTGACGGGAGGAACCGGAACGGACAATATCAGTTTTGCAGGTAGAAGTCCGCTCGTGACGGTGAATCTGGCTTTGGCTTCTGCCACCGACATACTGTTAGGGGCTGCATCCGGATTTACCAGTATAGAGAACATCACAGGGGGATCCAATGCGGCTGATCAACTGACGGGGGCCAATGTTATTGGACAAAGTTGGGTGATCAATGGAACCAACACTGGAACAGTCGGTGGACTGGCTTTCAGCTTCAGCAGCTTTGAAAATCTGACTGGCGGAACCCAGACAGACAGCTTCACTTTTTCCGGTGCTGGTGCGCTCAGCGGCAATTTATCCGACCTGAATTCTGAAACGACTCTTTCCGGTGCAGTAGTGGCCGCTCGAATCCAATTGGTGAATGTTCTGCTTGCCTCGAATGTCGTTCTTAATACATCTGCTGCAAATGGAATGATCCAAGTGAGTGCTGTGAACGGGAACGGCTTTAGTCTGGGTTTTTCGAGCGGAACGGGAACCAAAACAATTTCGGGTGCTGTCACCCTGTTGAGTGCTGCCGCCGGTCCGGCTTTGAGTTTGCAGGGCAGTGGGTTGACTACCTTCAGTAGCTCCGTGATCAGCACAATGGGAGGGATTGACGGGTCGGGGGCCGGCAATGTGAATTTTGGAGGGAATATAACCCTGGGTGATGGCAGCACTGGTTCCAACTTTGCCGGGTTGGTTACTTTCACTGCAGCCGGTGGGACGGCCTTCAGCGGCTTTGACGGGTTGATATTGAATGGAGGGCTTTCCTTGGGTGGCAATAGCAGCATTACTTCCAACGGTTCCACCCTATTAATGACGGCGTTGGACGGAAATGCCAACAGCCTGATTTTGAATGCGGGGACGGGAATCCTGACGATCAGTGGTGCTGCCATCGATCTAAGCTCCCTGACGTCTACGGCCACGACCAGTAATCTTCAGATTGTCACAACGAGCGGTAATCAAAGCTACACCGGGTCAGTGATTGGAATGGGACTGCTGACGGCGGACAACCTCACCTTACAGGGTGTGGGCAATGTTTCAGCCGGAGGCCTGACACGTCTACAGACTTCAGTCAATTCTCTGCTCCTGGGCAAGTCATCGGGAAATGCTTTCATCCAAGAGGTCGATGGAATCAATCTGAGCGGAATCAACGTGGGTGTGGATGCGGGATTTTTGGATCTCCTTGTCAGTGCAGGTGACATGACGCAAACAGGATCTTTGGATCTGACGGGAGATGCGGTTCTGACCACGTCCGGAGGCTCGATCCGGCAAAGCGTAGGGGTTCTCAACTCAATCAACGCAACACTGGTTTCAGCCGGGGGTATCGGGACCCTTTTAGAGGCTTTTGATACCAGCACCACCGGTCTGGTCACTCTTGCCACATCAGGTATTGGTGCTGCAGGCGATATCAATTTGGCAGAAGCCAACGCACTTTCGACCTCCGCCTCGCGACTGCTGGTGACAACGGATGCCAGTAAACAGTCGGTTCGCCTGATTGCGGGCGGGGCTTCTTTTGCGATTACCCAGTCCTTCGGGAATACAACGGACGATCTGCTTCTATCCGCTGTCAACGGCTCGATTGTGATCACCAATCCTGCCGCAGTAGTCTCCGCCGATGTGTTGGCGTTGCAGTCAGGAGGGGCCAACGGAGACATCGGAACCCTGACGAATCCCCTGCGCATCAATGCTGGCACGGTTCAATTTACTGCCACGGGAAACGGACAGGTGCAGATCCGTGAAGCCAACATGGTTACGATCACTGGAAGCAGTGTTTCCGGAAATATCCGCATTATTTCCAGTGATACACTAACGGTTGGCGGCAACATCAGCACCACCGGCAGTATTAGTCTGGAGACTCTGGGCAACAATATCGAAGGGGTGACCGTTGGCACTCCCACCATCACGGCTAATTTTCTGAATATGGAAGCGCCGGGCTCGATTATTTTCAATAATCTGACCATCAATGCGGCAAGCGGTGTCAGTTTCAGCAACCTTGCTGCGCTTGGTAATCTTACGGTGGGAGGTAACTTTACCATGACGGCAGGAGGATCAATTTCGCAGATTGCGGGAACTTCCGTGAATGTCGGCGGTTTGTTTACGGTGAACGCAGTGGGACAATCCGTAGTTCTGGACCGGACGGGCAACCAATTTGGTCTGGTTCGCATCAATGCCGCAAGTCTTGTCTTGAATGAATCAAACTCCACTCTTCTCGATCAGATTCAAGTAGCTGGTCTTTTGGATATCACCTCCGCAGGCTCCATCTCACAGGTCGCTCTTGCCGCGATCAGGGCCAGCAGTCTTCGTCTCAGTTCAGGCGGCACGATTTTGTTGAATAGTTTCACCAATGAGGTTGCTGTTTTGGGCGATGTTGCCCGTGGTGGTTTTTTCCAGTTCTTCAACAGCACAGCTTTGGTCATAACCGGACTGATGAACACCGGGGACATCACATCTGAAATCGAGATCGTGACCCAGAGCAATATGACAATTCAGAATGGCACCCAAATTCGCGTTGATGGCGGAACAAGCGAAATCATTCTGGCAAGTCGGAGCGGGCAGTTCCTTAATCAGAGTGTTACGAATCCCCTTCTTCTCGGAGCGGCAAACCGCTTCCTCATTTATAGCGGCACAGAAGCCCTGACAACACTGGGTTCGATCTCCGCAACCTACACTCAATTTGGATCCCCCTATGCCCAGCCCGGCCTTGGTTCCGGTAACGGATTGCTTCTCCGCGAAATACTGGGCGTTGGGCCTGTGGTGGTGCTGAATCCGAGCAACCCCGTAGGAGGAAGCGTTAATACGAACGTGGGGGATTTCGGGCTGCGTTCCATCGAGTTGGATTTTAACGCGTCACGTTTAGGCCGCTTTGGAGCAGGTGGCTTTGAACGACTTTCGGTGATCGGCGCCAATGGGGAAGGATCTCTGGGGGGATTGAGTCTGGAAGACATCATGAAAGTTCTGGAGAAGGATATTTCCAAGGAGGCCCGGGATGAGTTGATGGCTGCCTGGCAGTCGATGCAGGGCGAAGGGTTTGATCCGCGTGAGTCCATTCTGCCGGCGGGATTGGTTTATCTGCAGGACTCTAAAGGGCGGGCCGTGGTTATTCTCCCCGGCCAGCTGATGGATTCCCTGGCACCGCTCCTGAATGACCAGGAACGTGCACGCCTGAGTTCCCTGCTGGCCGGACTGGGACAACCCTAAATCTGTTTTGACAGTGAGACTCCTGACCGCAAAGCTCGTCGCACTCACTGCCATGGAAGAAGGTGTTACCACAGAACCGTTTATTGTTGGCATCTGCAATCGGATGTTAACAAGATCCGTACAATCAATAGTTTTTGTTTTGTTGGCATTCGCACTTCTCCCGTCGCTCCCCGGCCAGGCCACACAAAGCGGAGCCGATGTAATTCCGCGCTTTGAAAGTATCGCTCCAAAAACCCCAGAACCGGAAGAAAAGCCGGTGCAACTTCCGGAAAAGCCCAAGGAAGCACCCGGGGAAGATGATGTGCTGATTGAGTCGGTGGACGGGTTTTATTTCACTTCCAGCAAAGAAAAGATAGAGGTCAAAGGACGAAAGGATGTGAAGGGTATCCGGGTGGAGGATGTTGAAGCTCTCAAGAATCCTGAATTTCAGGCCCTTATGGCCAAGTATCTTAACAAATCGGTCAGTATAAAGACATTGAAGGAAATGGTGCGCGAACTGGTGGAATTTTACCGTGGGAAAGACCAACCCGTGGTGGATGTTATCATTCCGGAGCAGGAAATCACCTCCGGTGTGGTGCAGATTCTGGTGGTTGAAGGAAAAGTGGGTCTGGTCAAAGCAGAAGGGAGCCAATGGTTCGATTCGAAGATACTGACTTCCAAAATTCGATTACAACACGGGGATCGGATCAGGGCCTCCCGTTTGATCAAGGACATTGAACTACTCAATACCAACACCTTCCGCGAGGTGGACGTGGCCTTTACTCCGGGAGCCATGGAGGGGGAAACCGATGTGATTCTTAAAACCAAGGATCGTTTTCCGGTCCGTTTTTATACCGGCTATGATGATACCGGAAACGATATTACGGGGGAAGAGCGGCTCCTGGCTGGTTTCAACTGGGGCAATGCTTTTTTTGCGGATCATTTGCTCAGCTATCAGTTCACCAGTAGCCCGGATTTCCATACTTTGACTGCCCATTCCCTGACTTATTCCCTTCCTTTTTTTCGCGATGATCAGATGACCTTTTACGCGGCCATGTCTGAGGTTTCCACGGTTACGGTTCCGCTGGTCAACAACACCTTTCAGGAAGCTGAGAACTATCTGGCAGGCTATTCCTACCGGATGCCGCTTCCGGGTATCGACAAAGTATTCAGTAACAACATCACAACACGATTTGATGCCCGCCGTTCCGCCAGCGATTTATTACTGGGAAACATACCGGTTACACAGGAGCTGACGGATACTTTCCAATGGGCCGTCGCTTATGACCTTGCAATAAACGATGCATGGGGCGTGACCCAGCTCAAACTGGAAATGGTGGGCAGTCCGGGGGGTATCACCGGAAGAAACGATGATGCCGCCTATGAAAACAGCCGGAGGTTCGCCGATGCGCGTTATACCATCTATAAACTTGAGGCCAGGCGGCAAACCCGGCTTCCTTTTGATTTTTCATTGGTCACAGCCTTTACCGGCCAGCGTTCCGATAGCAATCTGCTCAGCAACGAACAAATGAACATCGGGGGTTACAACACTGTTCGTGGCTACACGGAAAATGAAGTGCGCGGTGATGAAGGTTATTTCACTAATATCGAATTGAGGACGCCGTCCGTGAGTCTGGGCGAGTTGTTCGGGCATCCCTCCTTCAAAGACGGCCTTCAGTTCCTGGGATTCTGGGATTATGGCCAGGTGGGGAATCTTGTGCTGCTTCCGGCCGAAAATCCCAATGCTGAATTGTCCTCGGCGGGCTTTGGACTCCGTTACTATGTGGATCGTTATTTCACTCTGCGGGCCGATTACGGGTTCCAGCTTTTGGACAGCACCTTCAACAACCGCTTTAACTCTCGCCTTCACCTGGGAATTGTCGTCAGCTATTAAGGAGTAAAATAATGAAAGCACTGCCTCTTTCGGGATTAGTGGTTCGAGCAACCTTCCGGGCCACCGTTCTTTGGGCTGCTGGCCGCGTGGCTCGCTTGAGTCGTATCAGTTCAGATTGGGGCCCGCGCTCGCGCCTCGTCACCCGCCCAAACTCCTGTCGGCCAACCCATCATACCTTGGCGCTTGGACCCCTAGCAGTATTTGTATTTATTGTGGGGGCAGAACAACCCCTCATGGCGCAGAGCAAGCCCTTGAGTGCCGTTGTCGTTTCGGTTTCCGGCAACGTAAAGCTCCAACGCCCTGGAACAACAACCCGCATGGATATTTCCAGCGGAACACTTGTTCCGGCCGGTGCCGAGCTTTTCAGCAACGCCAATGCGGAGGCAAGTCTTGGTATTTCCCCCGGCCTGGCTCTGACTCTAAAAGATGTCACGCATCTCAAAATTGTGGAGGCCAGTGAAAGCGTGCGTTCCGACGGAGTGATTCAACGGCAGGCGGTGATTGAAGTGATGGAAGGGCGCGTGGTGGTTCTGTTGCCTGAAAAACAGAATCAGGTTTTTGATTTAAAAATCAAAACACCGCAGGGAACAATCAAGCCCCGCGGAACGTTCTATGCCCTCATGGTAAAAGAAGGACAAAGTTTTCTGGCGGTTAGTGAGGGTAGGGTAGGGCTGGAACAGTTTATTCCTGTGACAGAGGAGGATCTGGAACAAGCAGTGGCACCGGCTGAACCCAAACGCGACTACGGCTCGGTTACAACGACCTCACCCCGCAGTTGAGCGTCAGTTGCTGATTTTTTCCGGGACGAGGCGGCCTGTCTTTTTGCCGGAATCCTCCCCTTCTTCATGGTATTCCGCATCGGTATTGACTTGCCACACATTGTAGTTGGCACCACTCAGGTTCCTGGCTGCCAGCAGGGCGGTCATCATGGAGTGATCCTGGTTGTTGTACTTGTGCAGACCGTTGCGTCCGACTGCCTGAAGATTTCCCAGTTTTTCAAGTTCTCTGCGGATGGCGTTGACGTCTTCCTGATAATCAGGTCCGTAAACCGGATAAGATTTCGGCATGCGGACAACACATCCGTCGAAAACGGCTTCGGGCCGGACAATACCCAGTTGGCCCAGTTCTTTTTTACCCAACTCGATGAGTTCCGTATCGGACATGTTCCACAATCCGTCACCCTCAAAACAAAAATACTCCAGGCCGAGGCAGGTGGTATCGGGGACGGGCACCATTTCGGGGCTCCAGTTGTTGAAGTTCTGGATCCGGCCGAGTTTGACCCCCGGATCATGGACATAGATCCAGTTGTCAGGGAAAAGAGCGGTCTGTCGGATCATCAGGGCTACGGTAAGGAAGTCGCGGTAGCGGAGACGTTTGGCTGCGGCAACGGCGGTTTCGGCCAAAGGCGGCTCGAATTTGAGAACGGTTTCCTGGAGGGGCATGGAAATGATAAAGGAATCGGCGAACCATTCTTTCACGGCTCCGGATGGGTCTTCCGAAACAATGGAAATGACCTGTGAGCCCTCACGTTTAATTTTGATGGCCGTCAATCCCATGTGAACACCGGCTCCGCCTTTCAGGAGGTCGTCCCGTGTTTTTTCCCACATCATACCGGGTCCCAGACGGGGATATTCGAATTGATCGATGAGTGTTTTGACCACGCCACTGCCACTTTTCTTTTTTTGCGGGAGAAGAGCGTACCAAACGGCTTTGATCAGGGAAAGGCCCTTGATCCGTTGGGCAGCCCAGTCGGCACTGATTTCATGACAGGGCATACCCCAGACTTTTTCGGTGTAGGTTTTGAAGAAGATATTAAAAAGCCGGGAGCCGAAGCGGTTGGTGACCCAATCCTGGAAGGATTTCTCCGGGTGGATGGGGAAAATCCGGGCTTTGAGATAACTCAACATGCAGAGGCCGCTGGCCCAGACACCCAGATTTCCAAGGGCATTCATAGCTCTTAGTGGGTAATCATAAAATTTGCCGCCATAAAAGATGCGTGACATCCGCCGGACCTGGATAAAATCGTTCGGCAATCTTTTACGCCACCATTCGGTGATCTCCGCGCTTTTACTGAAAAAACGGTGGCCTCCGATATCAAAACGATAGCCTTTGTAACGCGCAGTCCGCGAAATACCGCCCACGAACTCGGGGTCTTTCTCCAGGATATCGACCTTGAAACCGTTCTCCACGAGTTCGGCTCCTGAGGTGAGACCTGCAGGGCCGGCTCCAACAATCAGGACGGTATTATTTTGGGGGGGATGAGTGGAGGTCATACTGTTATAGGCACTGTGGTGGGTGGAGGAAGATTCGTTAGCCAAGGTAGAAGGCGGATGATTTTTTACGGTCATAGTGCAGCACGTATCCGGTAAAGTATTCGATGAGGGTATCCGGCACCACTTTGTTCAGGGGAGCAGCCAGGGCTGTGCGTATTTTTTCCAAAGCCGCAGAGTCATTGCGGTAGAGGGCCTGAACAATGGGGCTGTAATACATGGTGCTTTCTTTCAGGTCGATCCTGCGGGGCTCGGAGGTGGAGGCGTAGCCGACCAAAGTATCATGGAGGGAGACCAAGAGCAGGTAGCGGTGGGATTGCCTGAGCCAGGCCAGAGCGTCGTAGGCTGTAGGGAGGTTCTGTTCCTTGCCGTCAGAAAATGTTTTTTGAAACCATCCTTTCAGTCCTTTGCGGGGAGTGACCAGGTCTTTGTAGCCCCGGGCCACCCGTTTCTCTTTAAGGGAGCGACGTGAATTGTTTTCGTTGAGGAAGCTCAGGAGTTTTTTGCTGTCTTTCATCGGGGCGAAGCCGTGGGTGAGAATGTCCGGGGTGGGATCCCAGCCCAGATGCTCCTTCAGGTTTTCCAGTTTATCCGCCTTGGAAAGGATTTCCTCGATGGTGGTGTGCAAAATGGAGGGGTTGATTGCAATGCGATAGGGGTTTAATTTAAGCAGCATAGAGGGAGTGGGTTAAGACCTGCACAACTAGGCTAGGTCAGTGCGGAGCAGGGCGGCAAGCCTGTTTAGACGGATCTTCACAACATTTCAGCAAGGGAAAAATTGATTTTGCCCGAAGCCTTTTTCGGCGTAGAGTAATTACTGTAGACATGCCAGAATCTGATCCAGCCCGACTTGAAGCAGCAGCCAAAATCATGGCCGAACCCGCCAAGTATAAAATATGCGAAAGCTGTGGATCTGTCGTGGCGAGGAAGGCCTCAACCTGTCCCAATTGCAATGCTTACCGGTTTGACGCCCGTGTGGAATCTGTTTGCTGCCAGGCGCAGGCTTTGTCCACCCGCCAACCGCTTTCGATTGAGAAAGAGGATTACGCCTAGATCCGCGCAGGGTAAGGGCCATTTCCGGAAACGGGAATTCACAAATCTGTTTTTTGTTTTTTGTTTTGAGCATCCGGTTGTAGATTGAAAATTCTCTTATGCAAAAAATTACTCTAGGACACAGTCCTGATCCGGATGATGCCTTTATGTTTTATGCCATGGCTTCCAAGCGGATTCCCATGGGCTCATACGAGTTTGAGCACATTTTGCAGGACATCCAGACACTGAATGAACGGGCCCGGCGCAAAGAGTTGGACGTCACTGCGGTGTCCATTCATGCCTACGCCTATTTGACCTCTGATTATGCCCTGATGCATTGCGGTGCGAGCATGGGAGACAATTACGGACCCATGCTGGTGTCGGACAAGTTTTATGGACGGAATGAATTGGCCGGAAAAAAGATCGCCGTACCCGGTTTGTTGACCAGCGCAAGCCTGGCCCTTCAGTTGTACTTGGGAAAAAAGATCGCCGAGTTGGATGTGGTGGTGGTTCCTTTTGATGAAATATTTGATGCTTTGAAACAGGGACGGGCGGAGGTGGGGCTCTTGATTCATGAAGGACAGCTCACGTATCACAGCGAAGGTTTTGTTCTTTGCGAAGATCTGGGCAAATGGTGGTTCCGTGACACGGGGGGCATGCCTTTGCCCCTGGGTGGGAATGTCATACGACGTTCCCTCGGGGAAAAGGCCATGGCGGAAATCACCCGGATCACGGAGGACAGTATCCGCTACGGGCTGGAACACCGCAAAGCGGGTGTGGAACACGCACTGCCTTTGGGTCGCGGATTGGATCATGCCATGGCGGATCGTTTTATTGGCATGTATGTCAACGAATTGACGCTTGATTACGGGGAGCGCGGACGGAGCGCAGTGCGTGAATTCCTGAAGCGGGGCCATGAAGCGGGAATTTTGCCCCAACCTGTGGACGTGGTTTTTATCTAAGCTAGCCTGTTTTCATGAAGATCTTTTTCTGCCTATGGATGGCCCTGTTTCTCGGTCTGGCCCAGCTTCCGGCGACGGAGGATGAAAGCCTGAAAAAACTTCTGGAATTAATCAATCAGGAGCGGGTGGCCCAGGGTAAAATCGCCCTGAAAGAGTCTCCGGAACTGATGGGTGTGGCATGGGAGTGGTCCTACCGTATAGCCCAAGAGCGCAGAATGACGCACCGCAGGAACCTCTTGGAATTGTGTGAAAAATACGATTACAGGTTCATGAATGAAAACCTGCACATGAACCTCAGTGAATTTGATCCGGCTAAAGTGGTTCAGAGCTGGATGAACAGCACCAACCACAAGCGGAACCTGTTGGAGGACAAAATTACCCTGATGGGGGTGGGTTTTTCCAAAGCAGTGGATGGATCCGTTTTCGTCGTTTTTAACGGTGCCTCCAAAGCACAATAAAAACTACCGGATCACGCCGCGTTGGCTGTTTTTCACGAAATCAATCAAAGTTTTGACATGGGTGGAATCGGGAAATTCCTGCTCCAGTGCCTGAATCGCCTGGGAGGTGTTCAACGTTGAATCGTAGAAACATTTGTAAGCTTTGCGGATGGTGGAAATAGCATCCTCGGAGAAATTCCTTCTTTGTAATCCCACCAGATTGACAGCGGTGACTTCTGCCGGATTGCCGTCGGCGATAAAGAAGGGGGGGACATCCTTGACAATTTTGGAGCAGCCGCCGATGAGGGAGTGTTGGCCGATGCGGCAGAACTGGTGCACGGCAGCCAGGCCGCTGATGATGGCGTGGTCTTCCACGATGACATGGCCGGCCAGGGTGCCGTTGTTCGAGAAAATGCAGTGGTTGCCGACCACACAGTTGTGCGCGATATGGCTGTAGGTCAGAAAAAAATTGTGGGAGCCAATGACGGTTTTTTCCCCGGGGCCTGTCCCGCGGTTGACGCTGACAAACTCGCGGAATTCGTTATGATCCCCCACTTCCAGGTAAGTGGGTTCCCCGCTGTATTTGAGGTCCTGGGTTTTACCTCCAATGGAACAAAAAGGGTGGAAGAGGTTTTTTTTTCCGAAAGTGGAAGGTCCCTGTAGATTAACGTGGTTGGTGAGAACGCAGCCTTCTCCCAAAGTGACATCGCTGCCGATGACGCAGAAGGGGCCGATCTCGATCTCTTGGGGCAGGCGGGCGGTCGGTGAAATGATGGCGGTATGATGAATCATTCGGCTACTGGATGGCGAAGGTCATCTCACCCTGGGAAACCACTTCCCCGTTGACGGTGCATTGGCCCACGGCTTTGCCGATCTTGCCCCGGGATTTGACCAGTTCGACCTGGATGATGAGGGTGTCTCCGGGCATGACGGGGCGACGGAATTTGATGTTGTCGGCACTCATGAAAAAGCCGAGACGTCCGGCGTTTTCCGCTTTGCGCAACAGAAGGATGCTGGCGACCTGGGCCATGGCTTCAATCTGCAGAACGCCGGGCATGACCGGGTGGCCGGGGAAATGGCCCTGGAAATAGGGTTCGTTGATGGTGACGGATTTGGCGCCGGTGGCTTTGGTTTCACCTTCAAACTTGAGAATACGATCCACCATGAGGAAGGGATAGCGGTGGGGCAGGATACGCATGACCTGATTGACATCCAGGGCACCTTCGCCGACCGGGATATTTTCCACCGGCATCAGCTGGTTCAGGTATTTACGATAATTCCGGGAGAGGGCCTTGGCAAATTCCGTGTTCAGGGCGTGGCTGGGTTTGGAGGTAATGATATGGGCTTTGAGCCGGAAAGGGAAAAGGGCGAGGTCACCGATGATATCCAGGACTTTGTGCCGGACAAATTCATCCGTGAAGCGCATGGGCTCTTTACTCAGGACGCTTTCGCCGCGGATGACGATGGCATTTTCCAGGCTGCCACCTTTAATCAGGCCCTTGTCCAGCAGGGGTTGGACTTCTTCGTAAAAGACAAAGGTGCGGGCCTTGGCGATATCCCGTTTGTAAACTTCGGGGTTGATCTCCTGGCTGAAATACTGGGTGTGGAATCCGGTATGATTGGCGTTGGTGCAGCTGATTTTGAAGCTGTCATCCGGCAGGGCAATCATGAACGACCCGTCTTTGCCTTCGATGCTGATGGGTTCCTTGATTTCAAAATACGAGCGGGGAACATCCTGTTCCTTCCATCCTGCGCTTTCGACCAACTGGACATAGGGCTCGGCACTGCCATCCCCGATAGGCGGCTCGTTGGCATCCATGGAAACATAGGCGTTGTCGATGTCGAGTCCGCGGAGGGCAGAAAGAAGATGTTCAATGGTGTGAATTTTGACCGAACCTTCGGAAATGGTCGTGGCGCGCTCCACCTGCTTGACATTGTCGGCCAGGGCATGGACGGTCGGTTCATCCGGCAAATCGGTGCGTCGGAAAACAAAGCCAGTATCGGCAGGGGCGGGTAGAATGGTCAGTTTGACCGTATTCCCGGTATGGAGGGCGGAGCCCATGATCGTGGCTTCGCGCTCTAGGGTGGTTTGCAAGGTGACTGGCATCGACGTTTGTAGCACGCCTTTTTTCAGCTTGGCAAGAGGTCGATTGCCCTCTTTGAAGGTATCAGGGTTTCGAGACCCCCTTTTTCGGCAGCTTAACGGGCTGGTTTTCCTGAAAACAAGGGAAAGAAGGGATATTTTAACCTGGGAGTAATGCTTTATCGATAAAAAAATTGGGCTTAGGCAGGTATCCAGTAAAGCATTCGTCCACAGTCCTCGCAGGTCGCAGGGCGTTGGCCGGACTTGGCATTAAGAATGGTCTGCTGGGTCAGCTTCATGTGACAGCCGCCGCAGTTGGTTCCATGTTCGACGGGAACAATGGCAATGTCTCCTTTGCTTTGCAGCAGACGGCGGTAGCGGCCCAGTTCAACAGGGTCAATTTTGGCCGCTATATCCACCACATCGACTTCCAGTCGTTTTTTGGATTCTTCCAGGGCCAGTTTTTTGGCTGCCAGATCGTTCTTGCGGTTTTGGGCGGCTTTTTCAAACTCTTTGACCCTGAGTGATTCCACCGCCACGGCTTTCTGGGCCGTTTCATACTTTTCCATCAATTCCAGTTCTTTGTCTTCGATTTCGATGATGGCTTTTTCGGCGCGTTCGATTTCGGTGTTAAGTGCCTGGAACTGTTCGTTATTGCGCGTTTCAAACTGCTGCGTTTTGTATTTGGAGATATTGGTTTTTTTGCTCAGAACCTCGTTGTCCAGGTTTTTGCGTTCGCTCTCGATCTGATTGGTGCGGAGTTTCAGGGCCTCGAATTCCGACATTTGAAATGCGAGTTTATCGCTGATGGATTTTTCTTCCTGAGGTATAAGTTGCAGATCTTTCAGGGTCTGGCGCAGTTTGATGTCGCGATCTTGTAAAACGAGGAGACTTTCCAGAACGGGTAACATTAAAACCAGTTAACCGGAAAGCGGGAAAACATGCAACTGCCTTGCTTCATGCTCATGGCCAAGCATGGTGATTTTATGGAGCGGGTTTTTACTTTGGCTGAGCGGGACAAATTGCGGGAAGCCCGTCATGAGGTGGCCCGAAGGATTGGATTTGTACAAAGAAGCCCGCTTGATCAGCAGATTGGCAAATCCAAAGCCAAAAAAGCCGCCCTCAAAGCACTTTATGGTGAATACGGACAACCTTTCCGCCGAACAACAGAAAAGGGCTGAAACCGCAGTCCAGGTCAGTGAAGCCTTCCGTAAAGAAGGGTTTCAGCTCAACCAATACGGTGGAGCTACGGTCGAATTCTATACTCAAGGTCTTTATGCAATCGGTGATATGAACCTGGGGGGGGCGGAACTTTATTCGAACCGTTTTGTGAGGATTCAAACTGTAAAGGGTTCTCTTTTAATGGAGGCCTCCGAGGAAGAGATTTCCCAGCGGTTACTTTACGGTATCTATCCTCAACCCAATAAAGAGCAGGCACAGGCAGCGAAACCTTTGGTTACGTAAGGATTGTTAAGTAGCCCTTCCATGGACTGGGAGGAGGCCCGGAGGATTGCACGGCTGCCGGGTTTCAAAGTGGAAGCAGAACTGGATCAACTCCTTGTCCAGTGCCGCAAGGAGCTTGGCCTTCCAGCTGAAGGGTGATTTTAGCGCAAATCCCCGTAGGAATATTTCATTATTGTTCACTAGGGCCTGGCGCCAAAATGGAATGACTGGGCGATAAAACATCCACCCATCACGACACAAGGCCGCTTCTACGCCGGAGAACTGTAGGAGCGACCTTGTGTCGCGATGGCCTTATCCGGGGGATGTAAAACAATCAACCCCCTATGCTTTGAGGGTGATGTCGCCTACCTAGTGTCCTGATATCGAAATTACTTTATTAATTTGCGGGGTAGGCGTTGAGCCCGGGAATAGGAATAGGAATAGGATGTTATATTGATTCCCGCCTAATGTTTGTTTCTCAATGATAAAGTGAACGGTCTCTTCTGCTTTGAAATCGGTGAAAGCATCTTGATTGGGAGCAATAACATCACGGTCTTTCCACTTGATTTAGTAACGAACTTACTCATATCTTCAGCGCAGTTGAACACCTTCAGGACGAGCACGGAGCCGGGTTTCCAACTGAACTCCAAACGCTGTGGCAGGCCGGGGGGGATGATTTTTCCTGACCTTGTGTGCCAAGAATTGATCCTGAAATAAGCAGAAGAATAAGGGCGGATGCAGCGTGATTCATGAAACCTGTCAGCGGTGGGCGAGCAGTTTTTCCGTATATTTCGCCAGAAGATCAAACTCCAGATTGACGCGGTCTCCAGCTTTTCTGGCCCCCAATGCTGTGACTTCATGGGTGTGTGGGATGATCCAGACGTTGAAGCGGCGCTTGGACACTTTGCCTACGGTCAGGCTGATTCCGTCGATGGCGATGCATCCTTTCGGAACAACATAACGTTCCATACTCTCGGGGACTTCGACTTCCAGCACGTAATCGTTGCCCTCTTTTTCCCATTGGGTGATGATGCCGGTGCCATCAATATGACCGGTGACGAAGTGTCCGCCGATACGGTCGTTCATTTTGAGAGAACGCTCCAGATTGACCAGGCTGCCGCTCTCGAGGTCGCCGAGATTGGTAGCGCGCAAGGTTTCCTGAAGGAGATCGAAGGTGATTTTTTTACCGCTGACGGATGTGACGGTCAGGCAGCAGCCGTTGTTGGCAATACTATCGCCCAGTTGAATGTTCTGCAAAGCCTTGTCCGCCTCGACGGTCAGCTTGCAGACTGGCCCCTCCTGCTGGAGGACCTGTACTATTCCGGTTTCTTCGACGAGTCCAGTGAACATGGGGGAGGTTTCGGTTATAAAGTTTCGGGTTGCGGGTTGGAAGCCACAAGGCCCTGGACTTTCAGATCCGGGCCCAGTTTTGTTATGACTGTTTCTTTCAAGGAAAGTTGCAGCAGAATCGAGGCATCGACCAGCTTCGATTGCTGGGAATGTCCCTGGAAGTTGAGAGGGGCGAAGTAGAGCACGGCTTCGTTGATCAGTTTTTTCCCCGCCAGATCCCGGAAGATCCCGGCTCCACCCTCGACAAGCAGCCGGTTGACTCCTTTTTTCCCAAGGTCCTGCAACACCTGCTTCCAGGTCTTGTTTTGGTAGATCAGGGTTCTTGAGCTGTGCCCGTCCGTGAGAAGATGTAATGGTTTCGGGAATTTTCCGGAACGGGTGAGCACCACACGCCAGGGTTGTTTTACGGACTTCCCGCCCGTCCGGACGGTCAGCCGTGGGTTGTCTGTCCGTGCCGTTCCCGCCCCGACAAGAATGGCATCACAATGGGATCGCAGTTTGTGAACGTCCCGGCGGGCTTTTTCTCCGGTCAACCAGGCGCCTTGTCCTTTGGGACGGGTAAGTTTGCCATCGACCGAAAGAGCGGCCTTGGCGATGACCCAGGGCTGTCCGGTGCTGATCCAATGGTTGAAGGAACGGTTCAGGTGTTCTGCCTCCCCGGCCAGAACGCCAGTGACAACCTGGATACCTGCCTTGCGTAACAGGGGGTAAGCTCTGCCTGTATGGCAAGGGTTGGGGTCCGTGGCGGCGACAACCACACAGGCCACTTTTTCCTGGATCAGGGCCTCGGTGCAGGGAGGTGTCTTTCCGTGTGTGCAACAGGGCTCCAACGTGACATAGACGGTTGAGCCCTTAACTGTGTGGCCCTTTCGCCGCGCATCGCGGAGGGCTTCGATCTCGGCATGGGCTTGCCCGGCCTGCCTGTGCCAGCCCTGACCCAGCAAGCGTCCGTTTTTCACAATGACAGAACCAACGCAGGGGTTCGGACTGGTCTTTCCCTGTCCCTTGCGGGCCAGGGTCAAAGCCATTTTCATCCAGTCCTCGTGAGTCACCCTTCCATACTAAAGATCCCGTAACAGCTGGCAAGCCCATGCCCTGGACATTCCTGCTCTTTAATTTTTGCTGGACTGAAAAATCCTTTGCATCAGGTTATCCAAATGTTGATCCGCCCCAAAATCCGTGGTTTTATTTGTATCACCGCCCATCCCGAGGGCTGTTCTGCCCATGTCCGTCAGCAGGCCGACTATGTAAAATCCAAAGGATCGATCGCCCTGGGCCCCAAGAAGGTTCTCGTGATCGGTTCTTCCACCGGTTACGGCCTCTCCTCCCGCATTATGGCGGCTTTCGGCAGTGGTGCGGCCACCATCGGTCTGTTTTTTGAAAAACCTGCCGAGGAAGACCGGACTGGTTCTGCCGGATGGTATAATTCAGTGGCTTTCGAGCAACAGGCCCATGCCGCCGGGCTCTACGCCAAAAGCCTCAACGGCGATGCCTTTTCCGATAACATCAAGAAACAGGCCATTGAGCTGATCAAAAAAGATCTCGGTTCCGTGGATCTGGTCGTCTACAGCCTGGCATCCCCCCGCCGCACCAATCCCAGGAGCGGGCTTACATCCAAGTCCTGCCTGAAACCAATTGGAGCCTCCTACTCGGCCAAGACGCTCGACACCGATCGTGAACTGGTCAATGACATCACCATAGAACCTGCCAGCGAGCAGGAGATCCTGGACACTGCTGCCGTCATGGGCGGTGAAGACTGGCAGTGGTGGATCGATGCTTTGGCGGAAGCCGGGGTGTTGGCACCCAATGCCCAAACGGTGGCCTATTCCTACATCGGGCCCGAGCTGACTTTCCCTATCTACCGCAATGGAACCATCGGCAAAGCCAAGGAACATCTGGAGTCCACGGCCAAGGTTTTGCACGAGCGTCTGTCCAAGACCGGTGGAGCCGCCTACGTTTCCGTCAACAAGGCCCTGGTGACCCAGGCCAGTTCGGCCATTCCCGTGGTTCCGCTCTACATTTCATTGCTCTACAAAGTCATGAAAGAAAAAGGTCTGCATGAAGGCTGTATTGAGCAGATCCAACGGCTCTTTGCTGAACGGTTATACAACAACGCCGATGTCCAACTGGACAGTGGTGGGCGCATCCGCATTGACGACTGGGAAATGAAACCCGAAATTCAGTCGGCTGTAGCCAAACTCTGGCCTACGGTGACGACGGAGAATCTGAAATCCATTTCCGACTTTGAGAGTTATCAGAAAGAGTTTTTGAAGCTTTTCGGTTTCGGCCTCCCCGGCGTCGATTACGAAGCGGAGGCGGATCCGATGCAGGTCAAGGGCCAGCCGGCTGTGATTTGATCGTTTGAAAAGGAGACCGCTTAGGGGCGCGTAGAGGGTTTATTACGGTGACGGGCAGAAAAGATTCTTTTTATTGAACTCTGTCCCGCATGCCAGCGTGACACGAGTCTTCGCGTTCTAGCTGCGTATTTCATTTCGAATGCTGCATAAGCGTGGGGAAATTCGGGGTCCTACTTTGATTCGGCCCAGGACTTGGCCGTTTCGCCTAAGGGGCTGCCTAAAGATCTGGCGTCAAATCCCGCTTACCTTTAAGGATTCGGACTTTGGCCCCGGCGGTTCTGATGGATACCAGTCTCTTGGTTGCTTTTGTCGCCGGGGGTTCCGAGTATGGAGAGTGGATCCGATGCCAATTCAAACGACACAAGCCCCCGTTGCTGACCTGTGAGCCCGTATCAACTGAGGCCGCCTTTCTGTTGAAACGTGACAGAGCTAGCGCCTACACTTTGTTCCAACTATTAGACCGTGGGGTGTTAAGTTTGGAGTTTTCCCTAACAGATCAAATGACTGATGTTCATGAATTTATGGGTCGTTACCGGGACACACCCAGCTCGTTGAGGGATGCCAGCCTGGTGCGCATGGCGGAGATCAATCCGCAGGTGACCGTTTCCACATTAAAAAGATATTTTCGTGTTTACCGAAAGCACGAACGCCTGGTGGTTCCGGTGCTTACGCCCTGATCCGGATACAGCCAGACAGGCTCAAGGGTTGCCGGTCTCACAAGGGTGAAGTGGTGCGCGAAGGGGGGCCTGTCTGCGACATTCAACTCGGTCTTGGCGGAAAACAGATCGCAGTATATATTGGCTCGTGGCTATCGTACAGAGCACGCTGAAATACATGCGCTTTTTTCTGGCGGGGGCGGGTTTGATTCTGGGTGTAGTCCTCTACTACGGAGCCCACCCCGCCTACAATTTGCTGAAACAGGAACGTTACATGGCCCTGTCAGAAGCAGCACTTGAAGAGTCACGATTGGAAAACGCCGAGCTTTGGGCGTTTCAGGCCCTTAAACACAATCCAGAGCGCCTTGCCGCCAATAGACTTGTTACTCGGGTTCTCGATGCCCAAGGGCATCCGATGACTGTTTTTTGGCACTCACGTTTGATTCAACTTCAGAAAACTCCGCCAAGCGAGGACTATCTGGCCTGGGCCGCTTCTGCCTTGCGATATGGCCAGGTCAAAACGGCTCAATATGCGCTGGATTTGATTCCAGAGCCGCAACGAAAGGCGGAACACGGTTCCCTCTCTGCTGGAGTTGCTCTGGCGCTCGGCAACAAGAGTCGGGCGGACGCTTTTTTTGTTCAGGCCGCGCGATGGGAGCCCGGTCGTCTGATTCATGAAATCAATCTGGCTACGCTTCGCCTGGAGGCACAAGACCCGGCGATTGCTCAGGAATCCCGAAAGAGGCTGGAGAAACTTTCGGAAAATCCGCAGGAAGGGATTGCAGCCCTGCGGGCTTTGGCCATGGATGCCTCCCGGCGTCGCGACTTTCCGGCCTACCTTCGTTTGTCGCGTGAAATTCTTAAACGCAGTCCGGGCGGATGGGAAGACAGATTACAGGAGCTTGATGCGTTGGAGTCAGAAGGGTTGGAGGAATCCGCAACCCTGGCAGAGTTGAAAACTCTGGCGGCCCAGAATCCTCTTCACGTTGCTTCTCTGGCCTCATGGATGATTGCCCATGGAAGAGCGCAGGAATGTCTGCACTGGCTGGATGGTCAGGATGAAAATCTCCGAAAGCTTTTTCCGGTCCAGATGAGTCGTTGCGATGTCCTGTGGTCACTGGGGGACTATGCCGGGATGGATGAGTTTCTTCAGCGTATTGAGTGGAGAAAACTTGATACTTTAAGACTGGCGCTAATGGCCAGAGTTTCCCGTCAACAGGGAAACCCGGATTTTGAAGAACGGTGGGAAGCCACGGTGAAATCTGCGGCTTCTCTGGATGGCATGGCCTTTTTACTGGGGCAATGGGTTTTAAAGTGGGGTTGGGAGGGTGAGGCATCCGGGCTTCTTTGGACTGTCGCCCGCACCAGTACTTCTGAGCGGCCACAGGCCCTACAGCTTCTTTTGGAAACGGCATACCGGCAAGGAAAGGCTCTGAATGTGTATCAAGTGGTGAGCGAGCAGCTCAGAGACAATCCGCGAAATACCGTCTATCAGAACAACCACATTTACCTCAGCCTTCTTCTCAACATCAACAGGGTTTCGGCAATCAGGGACGCGGAAGAACTACAGAAACGTTATCCGTCAGACCCGACAGTGCGGGATACCTATGCACTGGCCTGTTATTTTTCAGGTAAGCACGTGGAAGCTCTGGAACTTTTAAAAAAATGGCCCGAACCCGGGGGCCAGCCATCCGTTGCCTTGAAATGGGCGCTTTTGCTGTCCTCCAACGGACAGCAGGAGCTATCGTCTGTTTATCGAAAAAAAGCGGCACAAGCCCGGCTCATGGATGAAGAGAGGCGTCTTCTGGATTCTTTGCCTTGATGCGATTTTCATTTACCTTGTGACATTGGCCTACTGAGGCTAGATTTAACTTAATGAGAATGGCACATCTAAAGCTGATTGCGGCTCTTTTTTTGGTCACAGTGCCATGGGCAATGACATCGTCCGCCAATCTTTTGGTCAACGGCGACTTCGAAAATCCTGGAACCGCTGTCACAACGGATTACGAGGGCTACACTGCAGACAATGACAGTGCTATACCGGGCTGGTATCTCCGGCCGACGACCAGCGATGGGGTAAGCCCCACTATTTTCTATACGCAGAGCACTCCCGCGGATCGCACTTCGGCCACCTGGATTCCGAATGCCCAAAACGGGGCCTTCCTTATGCAGTTGGACAGCACTAACAGCACGCCCTTCACCGTGGGAAGTTCGCTTTATCAAGTGATTTCCCTTGTTTCAAGCACGGAGTATGAATTGAGTTTCTGGATCAACACCGAAGTGGGAGGCGGAAAAGGTGGGACATCCGGCAGTCTTCTTAATGTGGGCACACTCACCGGAAACGCCAATATCGGTGCCATTGGAACCAGTTACATAAGTAATCAGACGTTTTTGGTTACAAATCCTGATGATGTCAGCGCAACTGATGCGGTCTGGCAGCAGCATAGTATCCGATTTACTGCCACAACTACCGGGGACACGGTGATTCGTTTTGCCGACAGTACTACTTCCAGTAATTCCAATGTCTCCCTCGACAACGTGGTTCTTGTTGTTGTACCCGAACCCACCGTAGTGATGGGCGTGATGCTGCTGTTTGCTCTGGTGGGTTGGCGTGAGCGCAAGCGTCTTAGAGGGTTTTTCCGCAGAGTAGAATCAAACGTCTAAAAAAACTTTTCGACGTAGCTTTTTGGATCAAAGGGCTTGAGATCTTCCAAGCCTTCGCCTGTTCCGATAAAATAGGGACTGACACCAGTAGCTGCTTTGATCGCGGCAACCGCACCGCCTTTTGACGAGCTGTCCAGTTTGGTCACGATCAGCCCGGTAAGCCCAAGTGCCTTGTGAAAAACTTCTGCCTGTTGGATGGCATTCGATCCATTGGTTCCGTCCACCACCAGGATGACTTCATGTGGAGCCCCCTTAACCTTTGAATCGATAACGCGTTTGATTTTTTCCAGTTCGCGCATCAGATTTTCTTTATTGTGCAGACGACCAGCCGTATCGATCAGGGCCAGATTGCTGCCATCGGCCAAAGCCTTTTCCAACCCCTGAAAAGCGGCAGCGGCTGGATCTCCGCCTTCTGTGCCGGCGGTGAATCCTGCTCCCGATCGTCCAGCCCAGACGCTTAACTGATCGATGGCGGCGGCGCGGAAAGTGTCTGCTGCCACAAGATGTACTTTTGCTTCTTTGCTGTAACGATGGGCCAGTTTTCCAATGCTGGTTGTTTTTCCGACTCCGTTGATCCCAATAACGAGCCAGACATTCAGGCGGTCCTGTTTCAATTTTGGCAGGGCCACGGGTGCGGGCCAGAGCTTGAGGATCTCCGCTGAAGTCGTGGCCTGGATCGTATCGGCGGAGACAGCTTGTTTCTTGAGCGTGGTGATCAGTCTTTCGGTCAGTTCCAGGCTGAGATCTGATTGGATGAGGGTGGATTCAAGATCGTCCCAGTCCACCGCTCCACCCTTGATGGTGGCTGCCCATTTTTTAAAAATCGAAAGCATGGTAGGTTTTTAACGCAAAGACGCAAAGGTTTGAAGACGCAAGGAAAATAATTGGACGAATAAACAAGAGAATTGGAAATAGCGTCTTATGCCCTTTGCCTCTTTGCGTTAAGTCTTTTTGGTCCCCGCTTCACGGGCGGGACGATCCAGCTCCTTGCGGGCGCGGTCGAGGATGCCGTTGACGAATTTACCGGACTCGAAGCTGCTCAGGGTTTTGGCGATTTCAATCGCTTCATTTATGGCCACGACCGGGGGCACTTCGGGACAGAAGTACATTTCATAAAGTGCCAGACGGATGATATTTTTATCAACCGGGGCCATGCGCTGGAGATCCCAGTTGTCGGAAACTTTTTTGAGGGTTTCGTCGATGGAGGACTTGTGTTTCATTACACCGTGGATCAGCGGCAGGGCAAAGTCCCGGACTTTGTCTTCGGGTCCGGACATGTGTAGGAAAAGCTCCAGCCCTTCCTCCACCTTCTGGGTGGGGCCGACTTCGTGTTGATAGAGGAATTGAACCGCCAAGGTGCGGCCATCGCGACGTTTACCCACAAAAACCTCCCTTGGAGGTATGGTCCAAAATACAAACTGCAATTTCCAAGGGCTTGCTGATGCGATGTTTCATGAGGTGTGGGTGAAAAGTTGTCTTTATTGGAAATTGGAACCTGTTAGTTGGTATTTTTGGAATTTTCAGCCATTAGCATGAGCGCGGCTTCGGCTGCTTCCCTGCCACGGTTCAGCTTTTTGCCGAAACAGCGTTCCTTGGCCTGCTTTTCATTTTGAACCATCAGGATCTGGTGGATGACAGGTTTGTTATAGCGGAGCATCAGGTCCATCAGAAAATGGGTGGCAGCGGACCCGATCAGGTCGGCATGGGCCGTTTTACCCTGCCAGATGACACCGAAGGCAATCACGGCGTTGATCTGTTTTTTTTCAAGGAGGCGCTGGGCGGCCAGTGGAATTTCAAAAGCTCCGGGGACCCGCACGATCTCCGTCGGAGTGGATCCAAGGCTTTTCAGACAGGCTTTCAGCATGCCGTCGACATATTCCTGATTGAACATACCCGCAACGATGCCGATACGTTTTTTTTGGAAATCGGGAATTGAACCCTGAACTTTTTTCACAAGAGGTGCCCCATCTTGGTTTTTTTTACGTCGAGATATTTTTTGTTGTGTTTGTTGGCGCGGACTTTGATCGGAACCTGACCGACCAGCTCCAGGCCATAGCCGGAAAGGCCCACGACTTTCTTGGGATTATTGGTCATGATGCGCATCTTGCGCACTCCGATGTCACACAGGATCTGGGCTCCCAGTCCGTATTCGCGCAGGTCAGGACCAAAGCCGAGTTTTACATTGGCTTCTACGGTGTCGTAACCTTCCTGCTGCAACTTGTAGGCATGGATCTTGGCCGCCAATCCGATGCCGCGTCCTTCCTGTCGCATGTAAACAAGAACACCTTTTCCCTCACGCTCAATCATCGACAGGGCATCGTGAAGCTGGTTGCCGCAGTCGCATTTGCGCGAGCCGAAAACATCCCCGGTCAAACATTCGCTGTGAACCCGCACCAGAATCGGCGTGGCGGTGCTGATCTTGCCTTTGACCAAAGCGAGATGGTGATTGCCGTCGACCGCTGAGCGGTAGAGGTAGAGGTCAAACATCCCGTAGTCTGTGGGAAGTTTGATCACCTGTTCCCGGATGATGAGGCGCTCATTGCGGCGACGGTATTCAATCAGGTCGAGAATGGTGCCGATTTTGATTTTGTGTTTTTTGGCGAAGGACAGAAGCTGCGGCAGACGGGCCATGGTTCCATCTTCATTGAGGATTTCGCAGATAACGGCGGATTCATCCAGGCCTGCCAGCCGTGAGATATCTACGGCGGCTTCCGTGTGGCCTGCCCGCTGGAGAACGCCGCCTTCTTTGGCCTGAAGCGGAAAGACATGGCCGGGTTGAACCAGGGCGGAAGGTTTGGATTTGGAATTGGCCAGGATTTTGATGGTGGCGGCGCGGTCGGCGGCACTGATGCCGGTCGTCACCCCTTTGGCCGCATCGACTGAGACGGTGAAATCGGTTTTAAAGCTCTCGCGGTTTTCCACCACCATCCGTTGCAGTCCCAACTGGGCGGCACGCTGGTGGGTGATGGGTGAGCAAATGAGGCCACGTCCATGCATGGCCATAAAATTGATCGCGGCAGGTGTGATTTTTTCTGCTGCCATGATAAGGTCGCCCTCGTTTTCACGGTCGGAATCGTCGGTCAGGATGACCATTTTGCCTTTGCGGATGTCGGCGATGACGTCCTCGATCGGATCGAAGCTCTTGGGAAGCGTTGTCGGAGGCTTGGGCGTTTTCATGTCAGAGAGCTGATCGAAGATAAACCAGCCCTCAGCATGAATCTACTGCAAAATAATGGAAAACAAATCCGTTTCTAGGCAACCCCTGAAGCGGGAACAGGCAGGGTGACGGCGTGCTGGTAGGCCGGGTCTTTTTCCTGGCGCTTCAGGATGCTTATGATTTCCCGCCAGACAGCGCGAAGTCCCTGCGGAGTGGGTGGCAGGTCGTGCCGGATCAGGGAGTGCAATTTCTTCAGGTGATAGCAGGGTACGGCGGCATACATGTGATGCTCGATGTGGTAGTTCATCTGCCAGTAAAGGAAACGGACAAGGGGATCAAGGGTGTAGGTCCGGGCGCAGAGCCGGAAATCCGCGACATTGTCCTGAAGTCCCACATGCTGGGTGTTGTTGCAAAGGTAGAAAAGAAAGGCCCCGTAACAAGGGATCATGCTGACCAGAAGTGGAATCATCCAGTGTCCGGTCGCGATCGTGAGGACAAGAATAAGGGCATGGCCTCCAAGAAGGATGCGCGCCCAGCGAACGGGTGCCTGGCGTTTTCCCGCAGAGGAAGGGGGAAAGAGGGTCATTTCCCATTCGCCTGAAAAACGTCCGCAGGCAATGCGCCAGGTGGATTCCAAAACCTGTCGAGGGGTATGGATGTTGATAAAGCCGTCACGCAAAAAATGGCGCAGGATGATTTTTGAGGGAAGGACCACCTCAAGGTCGTCGGGAGGATGGAGGGTGTAGCGATGGTGCCGTGTATGACTGGCCTGGAACATTTCATGGTTGATCCAGCCCGGGAAAGCCAGCAGGTGGCAGAAGAAGGTATTCAGCCAGCGGGTTTTGAAAACGGTGCCGTGGCCGAGCTCGTGCACCGCGTTGATGAGGAAACTGCCTACGGTTCCATGGATAAGGATAAGAACGATCGTCATCCACCAGGGCCACGCGGAGCTGGAGTGATACGCCAGGGTTCCTGTCATGAGCAGGATGCCCAGGTAACCCAAAGTCTGGAAGGCGCCTTGGAGATTGCTTTTGCGGTGCAGATCCTTCACCTGGGCGGTTGTCAGCGGACTGCGATACCAGGTGACGGCGGCGCCTCTTCGTATGCTTTCGGTAAGCTCGGAGAGGGGAGGTTCTTCTTTCAACAGGGAAGCGGGACTGTTCATTTCCTGAGCTTGGCAGAAAGCTGTCTGCTTGACTTTCAAGACAATCGCGCAATACAATATCAAACATGCCGCCTTCCCATTCCCTCCTGAGCCGTCGCCGCCTGCAGATGAACTTTGGACCCATGGGAATTCCGGAGGTTCCGATGCTCGGCAGATACAATTACATACGGGCCGAGCAGGCCTTGCCCGAACATGCGCATGGAGACATCCTTGAAATCTGTTTCCTGGTAAAGGGTCGGCAGACCTACCGGGTGGGTGGACGCGACTATCATCTGCGGGGAGGGGATCTCTTTGTGGCCTTTCCCCAGGAGCGGCACAGCTCGGCCGGGAATCCCCAGGAAAAGGGGATCCTGTATTGGATGATGCTCAGGAAGGCTGGACGTGTTTTTCTGGGCCTCCCTCCGAAGGAAGCCGCGGGATTCTGGAAAGCCCTCTGCAATCTTTCCTTGCGGCATTTCCGCGGTTCCTGGGAAATCAAGAGGCAACTGGATTCCCTGACTGTCCTGTTCAACGGGGCGGATTCTGCGTTGAGAAGCACCGCAATGATTTCCGGGACCTTGTCCTTTCTTTTGGAAGTTTTGAAATGTGCAAAATCGGGGCGGGGTGAACGGGAAACGAGCCGCAGGTTGGATCCGGTTTATCGTCACATCCAACAGCACCTGGACGAGCCCCTTTCTGTCCCGCACATGGCGGAAAAAGCAGGCCTGTCCGTCGCGCGTTTCAAGGCCCGCTTCAAGGAGGAAACAGGATTACCACCCGGGGAATTTGTATTGCGCGCCCGGATTGATGAAGCCAAAGAGAGGCTCGTTAAAGGCGGGGTTTCCGTTACCGATATTGCCTACGGCCTGGGATTTTCCTCGTCACAATATTTTGCCACGGTCTTCAAACGCTTCAGCGGCGAGACTCCCAGCGCATTCCTGCAGAAAAAACCCGCAAAAAGGAGGTTCAGGGCGAAGCGAAGCTGAAGGGCCGGGCTCCCGATACTTCGGCTTCGCTCAGAATAACTTGGCAGTGGACGGATCTGTTGATTGTGCCTGTGGGTCTTCCGTTTCACTCCAACCTGACCCTAGGGTGAATTACGAATCCAGGAGATAGCGAAAATCGTCCAGGGTCAGGGCTTCATTGAAACCACCGTCACCAATAACATCGGTCGCGAGTTGTTTCTTCATGCTCTGTAGTTTTCGGATCTTTTCTTCGATGGTGTTGCGGGTCAGCATGCGGTAGGCGAATACGGTCTGTTTCTGTCCGATGCGGTGGGTCCGATCGATGGCCTGGGCTTCGACGGCGGGATTCCACCAGGGATCAAACAGATAGACGTAGCTGGCGGCGGTCAGGTTGAGGCCGCTGCCTCCTGCTTTTAACGAGATGAGGAAGGTGGCGGGACCCTGGTGGTTTTGAAAGGATTCGACCAGCGCGGATCGGTTTTCCGTTTTCCCCGTCAGCAGAAACGAGGCGGACTGATGTTCTTTCAGGGCCTCGTCAAGGATTTCCAGCATTTCCACCCATTGGCTGAAGATCAGGACTTTGTTACCCTCTTCCAGAACGGTGTCGAGATGTTCCAGTAGCATTTCCACCTTGGCCGATCCGGCTTTTTTCTGGTCTTCGACGGCCAGGCCGGGGTGGCAGCAGATCTGGCGCAGGCGCAACAGGGATGTCAGGAGGTGGAAACGCTGCTGTTCAAATTGTTTGGAGGTCTGGATTTTGAGAAGATGTTGCTGCGCCCGTTTCAACTCGGCCTGATACAGGGTCTGCTGGGAGCCCTCCAATTCGCAATAGAGATCCTCTTCGATGCGGGGAGGCAGATCGGAAGCCACCTGCTGCTTGTTGCGCCGGAGGAAGAATGGACGAAGACGGACGCCCAGACGTCGTGCTGCCAGAGGATTGCTATCGCCGTCGAATTTTCCGGAGAAAGCTTTTTTGGTTCCGAGAATACCCGGCATGGCGTAGGACATGAGACTCCAGACATCGAGCAGACGATTTTCCACCGGTGTTCCGCTCAGGGCTACGCGGTGGGCGCTGTTGAGCATTTTGGCCAACTGGGCGGTCTGGGACCCGGGGTTTTTGATGGCCTGGGCTTCGTCCAGGATGGTGGCCTGCCATGTTACGGGCAACAGTTCATCCGAGCGTAAACGCAATTGGGCATAGTTGCAGACAAGCAGAGCTTTCGATTCGATGGCTTCCCGGACGGCGTTGGGGTCTTTGCGGGCCATGACGCGCACGGGGAGTTCCGGGGCAAAGCGTTTGACTTCGGATTCCCAGACATCAACGACGGATTTTGGACAAACCACGAGAGAAGCCCTGGCTCCTTCTTTTTCCCGAAGCCAGAGCAACCAGGTAAGTGTTTGCAGGGTTTTTCCCAAGCCCATGTCATCGGCCAGGAGCCCGCCGAACTGGTTATTGGAGAGATAGGCCAGGAAGCGGAACCCATCGATTTGATAGGGGCGGAGGGTGGCCGTGATTCCGGAGGGAATTTCGGCCTGAACTTTGGTTTGGATTTCGCGGCAACGATCCAGAATGGTGCGGGCGAAATGTTCTGGCAGGGCCCCGCTTTTTGCAGCATCGTTCAGTTGCAGGGCATGAACCCGGTGCTTGCGTCCATCCAGCTCACCGGCATCGAGACCAAGCAGGGCGAGATGCTCTTCATCCTCCTGGTTGAGTTTGAATTCCAGTCGTTTCCATCCTTTCCCGGCCAGACGGACATAGCCGCCTTTGGCTTTGAGCAGGGCTTTCAATTCTTCGCGTGTGAGGGTCAGGTCATCGGTGGAGATGATGGCGGCCAGATCAAACCAGTCCTGGCCTGTGGCATCAAGACGGGTTTCCAATTTTGCCTGGATGGGTTGGGAGAGAAGTCCACTCAGTTCGCGGTCCAGTTCCATCTCGACATGGTCCCGCCAATACTGTGCCCAGGCGGTAAAGAATTCCGGAAAGCGGCGGTTGATTTCCAGAACCCAGGCGTTCTGATGGGAATACCACTCGATACCAAGGGCGTCCAGAGCATCCTCCAAAGGACGGAGGGAGGCGTGATCCAATTGCAGACTGACACCCTTTTTCTTTTTGGAAAGTTCGGCCATGACCCATTCTCCACCTTCGTACAGGGCCATGGTCTTTTTCTTTTCGCAGGCTACGGCTTCAATGATGAGGCATTCACGCCTGGTTTCCGTGCTTTCCCCGATCCGGCAGCGCAGGACAGGACGGGCCTGGCAGAATTCGATCCCCTTTGTCAGGGAAGCGGGAGGGGGTATTTGGAATTGCAGAAGCCAGGTGATCTTACGGTTGTCACTGAATAGAGTGCGTGGAATACGCATGGACCGGCCCAGGCCCAGGCGGTCGGCTGCGGGAGGTGCCGGATAGAGGAATTGGTCGGTGACGACCCAGGCAGGTTCGGAGGCGACCAAGATGAAAGCCTCCTTGAAAGGAACCCCGTCCCACATCAATTGAATCAGATAATGGGTTTCGTCCTCAAGCAGTTCCCAATTGAGCGGATGATCGGCGCGTTCATGCGGCTGGCCGTCCGGGCGGACGACACGATCCTGGAATCCGGCTGTGTTGAGCAGGAAGGCCAGGGTGTCGGCCAGAGGATCATCGATTTGTATGCGTGAACTGGAACTTGTGCGCTGGTAGTAGGCCAGGATGGATTGCCAGACCAGATTGGATGGAGCAGAGGAAGGCTGGACTTCGATATCGGATTGCCTGACCCATTTCAAGAGCTGGGTTAAGGAGAGTTCTGTGAAATCCTGTCCACCCATGCGGTGCTCGATGGCCAGACCTTCGGCCCCCAGAACAAAGCGAAAATCGAGATGTCGGAAGCTGCGGTTTTTGCTTTTGAGGGATTCCCGCCTCCGGATAATATCATCCCACTCATCGGCTTCTTCCTGAAGATGGAAATCTTCGATAGCTTTGGCTATTTTGGGCGGAGGAGGTGGAAGCATGGCATAACCAGGGGGCAGGCTGCCGACCTTGCGTTGCAGAGCTTCCAGCAAAAAATAAAAAAACGATTCCTGGGAGAGGGGTGGTTCCGGCCAAAGGCTGACGTATTGGTCACTGATGCTGCCCCTTGGCCATCCCGGAATCAATGGATGCAGATCCGATTCCCTCAAAAGAAGCTCGTCGTGGAAATAGTCGCGATAAATATTACCGAGGCGTTGAAGGAAGCCGTGCAGTTCTGGAGGGGCGGGGCTTTTGGTTTTTGTTTCAAACCAGCCCAGGAAGTCGGCTTTTTTGGGAATATTTTTTTCCGTCCCTATTTTCTGACTCTCCTGCCGTATGGGTTTCAGGCTTTCGGCATGAAGGGTATTTTGGGGTTCGAGATGGGCTTGGATTTTCAGAAGAACGGCATAGGCATGCTTGCAGTTTTCACCCACTGGACAGCTGCATTCGTTCTGCCACGGGCCGTTTTTTGATTTCTTGAACCAACGGGTTTTGTAGAGTTTGGTGCCTTCGACCAGGGCATTCCAAGAGAAGCTTTCTGCATCGTGATGCAGTTCCTCCACCGCCTTGATTCTGGCGTAATCGGCTCCACGCATTACCGTTTTGGGATTAAATATCCCTGACAACGATTTAAGGTGTGGTCCGTCGTTTTTTATGGAGAGGGTTGGGGGGAGGTGGCTTTTTCTCACGTGGTGGATATCGTTGGATTCGGGTGCGGATTAGGGGGCTGGTCATCCTAAGGCAGATGTGGAAAGGAATCGACATGTATTTTTGATCAGGGGAGAAAAAACGATGAAACTTGGCAAAACAGCCTTTCCAGCCAAGATGGGCCGGTGAAGGTGAGCTCTATTGAATTGATCGTGAAGACCCTGAACAAGGCCGGGGTGCGCTATCTCGTGGTGGGAGGGGTTGCAGTGAATGCTTACGGATATGGCCGCAGTACCTTTGATCTGGACCTGGTTGTTGAATTGCTTCCGGCTTCTGTGACGAAGGCCTTCACTGCGTTGGAGGCAGTTGGGTTTAAACCTGTGGTTCCTGTCACTGCGGCACAATTTGGCTACTAAGAAACTCGCGAAAGCTATCTTCGCGACAAAGGCATGAATGTTCTGCAGTTTTTCAACGACCAGCATCCCGAGACCAAGTTGGATGTTTTTGTTCGTGTACCTTTTGACTTTGATAAGGAATACGCACTTGCCCGTGTGGAAGAATTGCTTCCTGATGTTCCGGTGCGTTTGGCCCGTCTGGCCACCCTGGTTAAAATGAAACTGGATGCCAATCGTCCCAAAGACCGGGAAGATGTGGAAAACCTGAAATTGATTTATGGAGAAAACTTTGAGGGTTAATGAGGAGGCAATTGACTGGAGTTTGTGTACCTGGGAAGGGGCACGACGTGAGCAGCATCGTCGTTACAACCAGTTGTCGTTCCGTAAAAAGATGGAATCTCTTGAAGAAATGTGTGATTTGGGCCGACGCTTTCTGGAGATCAGGAAGAAAAAAGGGCTTCCTTACATCGATCCGTGCACCGGCGAGGTTGTCAGGCCGGGCAAGGGTTGAAAGTTAGCGACAGAACCTTTTTAGTCATGAGGCATATTCGGATTCCGTGATGATGCTTTCCGCCAGTGCAGAGGCCTCATTTAGACGTGTGACCATCTGATCTGGAAAAAGTAACTGCATTCTTTTCATGTCTACATGCCAATGCAGACTATTTAATAGGTCAAAAGAGCAACCCCTGGAAAGCCGGGATCGCGGACTGTCTGAAGTGTTAAGCGGTCAATTAAAAGGTGTCCTGACCACGAAGTTTCTGAAAGTCCCCTTAAAATCAATGGGCGATATTGCCCACGCCCTTCATCCCGATGTTGGTGAGAAGTCTGGTAATTTTTCTAGCTGGTAGTTAGGTATCCTTGCGTAACCAATCCGTGTTTATGCCGACACCTCGGTCTATGACGGTGTCTTTGACGCCGGTATAGACGAATCCAGCCGGGAATTTTTTACCCAAGTCCCGCAAGGCCAGTTTGAATTGGTGGTTCTAAACATCGTTGATGAGGAGTTACCGCAAGCTCCCGACATGGTGCGACTATTATTTGAATCACATTTTTTTGGCAAGACTGGCCGCACCATCCGAGAAGGCCTTTGCATTACAGGCAGCCTACTTGAAAGCTGGGATTGTTTCGGTAAAAATGCAGGCAAATGCGCTTCATGTCGCTTTGGCTTCAGTGGGCCCATGCAAGGTCATTGTTAGTTGGAACTTCAAACACATTGTTCTCTATGACAAGATTCCACCGTATAATGGAGTGAACTTGATCAATGGCTACGATCCACTTTCAATCAACACCTCTGCGTAGGTCATTACCTACATAAATTGAAGAATATCCCTGTGTGAAACTCAAGAGGACCGGACAAGAACGGATGGAGAAGGAAATCCGAGGCATGACCGCGGAGCAACGGTTGGACTACCACCAGCGATCTTTTGAGCACTCACGGGTTGAAGCAGGAGGTCTTGCGTGCCAAGGAGTCCTCGATGCGTGTTCGTGAGTCGTGAGTCGTGATTACTCGAGTAAAGATTTTGCTTTGGCCAAAGCCTCGTCGATTTTCGTGGGATCGGTGCCGCCGCCTTGGGCCAGGTCGGGTTTGCCGCCGCCTTTTCCTCCGACAATCGGACCGATTTCCTTGATGATCTGGCCGGCGTTGGCCTTGCTCGTTCCAGTACTTGTTACCATGGCCAGCAACGAAACTTTACCGTCGTTGCTTCCCGCCAGCACGGCCACTCCTTTGAAGGACTTTTTTAGTTCGCCTGCTGCCAGTTGCAGGAAAGCAGGATCGATTTCACCGAGGTTTTCCAGGATGAGTTTCGTGCCATTGACCTCCGTGGCTTTGGCTATCCATGCGGGAGCCTGGGCTGTGGCCTGCTTCTGGAGTTCGGCGGATTTGTTCTTGGAAGCGGCTTTATCCTCTTCGAGGATTTCTGATTTGAGAGTGCTGACGGCTGATTGGTTTGAAAGATAATGAGACCAGGATACCGCGGGATCGGAATCTCCTGTTTTCAGACCCAGTTTCTTTCCGGATTTCTGCAGCAGGGGGAGCAGTTCTTCTTCCTGTTTCAGGAAGGCTGTTTCCAGGTAGAGATTGATGGAGGGCCCGCAGATCGCTTCGATTCGGCGAACGCCGGCCGCGATGGCGCCTTCTGATAGGATGCGGAAAACACCCACATCCTTCGTGTTGCGGACATGGGTGCCGCCGCAAAGTTCCTTCGAAAACCCGCCAATATCTACCACGCGGACGACGTCGCCATATTTGTCGCCGAAGAACTGGATGATGCTGGAATCGTTTTTGACTTCGGCATAGGGACGCTCGGCCCACTGAACCTTGGAGGCTTCGGAGACACGCTCATTTACCAGCTCTTCCACTTTACGGAGTTCTTCCTGCTTCATGGCTTCGAGATGAGAGAAGTCAAAGCGCAGGCGGTCGGGTCCAACATAGGATCCCTTCTGGCCGACAGTGGATCCTAGCACCTCGCGCAGGGCCCAGTGCATGATGTGGGTGGCTGAGTGATGGGCTTCGATCAGGGCACGGCGTTCCAGGTCAACGACGGCTTTGGCCGGGAAACTGAGTTCCTCCAATTCTACGATATCTTCGGTAATGTGGGCGATGCTGCCATGGCCGGCTTTCAGGGTATTAAGGATGTGGACACGTTTGCCGTCGAATTCGAGCCAACCCGTATCGCCGACCTGACCGCCCATTTCGGCATAGAAGGGGCTTGGGGTGAAAGAGAGGCGGGCTTTGACCGTGTCTTCTTCCGTTTTACCGAAAACAATCTTGTAGGTGGCAAGTTCGATGTTGACCTCTTTCCGGTCGAAGCCAACGAAGGTTGTAGGCAGGGCATCGGCATCGTTTTCCGTGACCTCGATGATCTCTTTTTTCTGGGCGGCTTTGGAACGTTCTTTTTGCTCCGTCATCAGCCTGTTGAAGCCTTCGACATCAACGCTGAGGCCGCGTTCACGGGCCATGAGTTCGGTCAGGTCCAGTGGGAAACCGTAGGTGTCATAAAGTTTGAATGCAATTTGACCTGCAATAATCCCGCCTTTTGGTTCAGAACCCTCAGAGACTTCTAAAGCCGTGAGCATGGTGTCATTGCTATGAATAGTTTTTATGGATTCATTAAAAAGTGAAATTCCATTATCAAGTGTCTTGCTGAAACTTTCTTCTTCAGCGCGGATGACCTTTTCGACAGTGGCCTTGTTTTTGATTAGTTCAGGGAAAACAGGGCCGAGGGATTGGGCCAAGACATCGACTAACTTGTAGAAAAAGAGTTCGTTGAAATCCAACTGGCGACCGTAGCGCACAGCACGACGCAGGATGCGGCGCAGGACATAGTTGCGACCTTCGTTGCCGGGAAGAATTCCGTCGGCAATGGAAAGGCTGAGGGTGCGGATGTGGTCGGCGATGACACGCATGGCCACGTCGATTTTTTCCTGTTCGGTGTCACCACTACTGCCGGCCTTCGGCAAGGTGGAGGTGTATTTTTTACCACTTAGTTTTTCCAGTTCGCGGAAGATGGGGGAGAAGACATCCGTGTCGTAGTTGGAGATCTTGGCGTTTTTGAAATCGGTAAAATGCTTCGTGCCCTGAATGATGGAGCAGACGCGCTCAAAGCCCATGCCGGTGTCGACATGCTTGGCGGGTAGGGGTTTGAAGGAGCCATCGGCTCCGGCGTTGAACTGGATGAAAACGAGGTTCCAGATTTCGATGCAGCGGGCGTCGCTGCTGTTGACCATGCCGGCGCCGCGTTTTTCCAGTTCGGGTGTGCGGTCTTCCGGAGTCAGGTCGATGTGGATTTCCGAGCAGGGACCGCAGGGGCCGGTTTCGCCCATCATCCAGAAATTGTCTTTCTTGTTGCCGTTGACGATGTGGATCTTGGGGTCGAGTCCGGCTTTTATAAAAAGCTTCGCCCACATGTCGTAGGCTTCCTGGTCGAAGTCGGCGGGGTCACCCTTGGTTTTGTCCGGATTGTAAACGGTGGCGTAAACGCGGTTGGCGGGGAATTTCCAGGTATCGATCACCAGTTCCCAGGCCCAATCGATGGCTTCTTTTTTGAAGTAATCGCCAAAGGACCAGTTCCCGAGCATTTCGAAAAGGGTGTGATGGTAGGTGTCGAGCCCGACATCTTCGAGATCGTTGTGTTTGCCTCCGGCACGGATACATTTCTGGGTATCGGCAGCGCGGGCGGGTTTGTAGGGGCAGGGGATTTCGTTCAGAAAGATGGGAACAAACTGGTTCATCCCGGCGTTGGTGAAGAGGAGGCCGGGAGATTCCGGCAGGAGGCTGGAGGAAGGCACAATGCTGTGGCCCTTGCTCTTGAAGAAATCGAGGTAGCTCTGACGGATCTCGGCGGAAGTCATAAGGTGGAGAAAATAGAGGTTCTATGGCCAAAGACAAGCGGGGAAGCGGGGGCTCTGGAAGGGGCACCTTCGATCGGCGAGCTGTTTCCGAACCATCATTCAATCAGCAAGGCGGATACACAGATCTGTGGAATTGGAAAAACAGAGAGGGCGTGCGGCGTGCCCGGGGAAGTTCTTGCCGGGGCCCGGTTGTTTGCCGGGAGAATCCGAAGATAGGACGATCGGTTGATTGACTGCAAGGTGTCAGTGTGGGTTACAGCCTTAGGAGAGCGTTGCTTTGTTTATGTCATTTTTGGGCCTATGATCTTCCAGGTTTTTGTAGAGGCGAGTCTGTTATTTGACATAATCGTAACATTTTGAATGACAATTGTCTTGAGGAATTCCAAGGCTTGGGTTGGATGGCGGGGTGTTTGAAAGAATCAGATATCAGCTTTCAAGGCTCGTCGATAAAAACGGGCGTTCCGCCTGCCTTTTGCTGCTGGGCTTGGTTTGGCTTACTATTCCTTTTCAAGCATCAGCGGAGGAAGCATCTGATCCTGGATTTATTCGGATTTTGGCGGGGAATCTGACCAGTGGAAACCTTCAGTCTTATGACCCCGGTCATGGGGCCCGTATTCTACAGGGGATGAAGCCTGACATTGCCTTGCTGCAGGAAGCCCGTTTCGGAGATAACAGTGAAACGCAGTGGGCCGGTTGGATACTGGCCGTTCTAGGTAAAGATTTTTTCTTTTTTCGGGAAAGCCTGGAACTGCCCAACGCGGTGGTCAGCCGTTTCCCCATTTTGGAGTCGGGGTCTTGGGATGATCCGGAGCAGGTCAATCGTGACTTCGCCTGGGCCCGCCTCCAGTTAACCAGCGGCCAAAAACTTCTCGCGGTCAGTGTCCATCTGTCGGCCAAGAACGAGGACAAAAGGAAAAGTTCTGCCCAGGCTCTCGCCCGCAAGGTTGAGCGTCACCTGGGACTGGATGAGCTGCTGGTTATCGGCGGCGATTTCAATACGCAAACCCGCAACGAACCCGCCCTGAAAATTCTCCGCAAACTGGTGGTGATTGAGGAACCTTATCCGGTGGACGAGGACGGGAACGAAAACACCAACCGGAACCGGATGAAACCTTACGATGCTGTGTATGTGAACAAAGCCCTGCAGGACAAAGAAAAGCCTGTGTCCCTCGTGGAAGGAAAGGGGGGCTTGGTTTTCGACAGTCGAGTTTTCCGTGATCTGTCAAAAGTCCCGCCAGTGCAGAAGGAAGACAGCGATGCTCCCCAGATGCAGCACATGGCGGTGATCCGGGATTTTGCGTTGGATTGAGAGAGGTGTGGGTAGTTTAGTCAATATTGAGTATTGGGACTTGAGCCCAAAACCTGAGAACTTACAACCAACGCACCCTTTTCTTTCCTTTGTTTTCCCGTTCGTCAATCGCCCGAAACGGGGTATATTATGTAATGCCGCTTGCACTAAAGATCGGAATTGGAGTTTTGGCCTTCCTGTTTTTGGTGGCAGTGTATTTCATGGTCACCAATTCCCGGGCTTCAACGGAAATCCTCCCCTACTCGGTCTTGACGCATGATGGAGCGTTTGAAGTGAGGGAGTATCCCCCGTTCCATGTCGTGCGCAGTCCGATGTCCGATCGCGAAGGCGAGGGCGAGGGCGACGGAGCCTTTGGGCGTTTGTTTCAATACATCAGTGGATCCAACCAGGACCAGCAGAAAATCGCCATGACCGCTCCGGTGTTGATGGATCGCCGTGCGGAAAAGTCATCCATGGAATTTGTCATCCCGGCATCTGTGAGTAACGCCGGGGGCGTTCCCCAGCCCTTGGACAGCGGCTTGGAAGTGGTGGCCATGCCCGGTGGAAAAGTGGCCTGCCACCGGTTTAAGGGTCGCCAGTCTCCGGAAAACGAAGCCCGTGCGCTGAAGGCGATCCGTGCCTGGCTGGAGGCCCGGCAATTGACTGCGGATGGAGAACCATGTTTCGCCTATTACGATCCCCCATGGACGCCGGTTCCCTTACGGCGCAATGAAGTGTGGATCCGCATCGGCCAAGTCCGTTGACTTCCCGGGTTCACGGCCGACCTATTTCTGCAAAGGTGCTGCCGTTTAAAAAAGAGATAGCGCTATCTTTGGGTGACATTTGCACCTGAGTATTTTTTCCTATTGTCTTCCACGATTCAAATCCCTAGACATCTAATCCTATGCCCAAAACACCCATCACCGTGGCCCATGGCGACGGCATCGGCCCCGAAATCATGGATGCAACGCTGCACATTATCCAGGCAGCTGGTGCCGAACTCGACATCGAGACAATTGAAATTGGCGAGCAGGTATATCTGCGCGGCAATATGGCCGGCATTGACCCTTCGTCGTGGGATTCATTGCGCCGCACAAAAGTTTTCCTCAAAGCACCGATCACGACTCCGCAGGGCGGCGGGTTTAAAAGTCTTAACGTCACTACGCGCAAGGCATTTGGCCTCTATGCCAACATCCGCCCGTGTTTGTCCTACCACCCGTTCGTCGAGACAAAACACCCGAAGATGGATGTCGTAATTGTCCGCGAAAACGAGGAAGATCTCTACGCGGGCATTGAGCACAGGCAAACGCAGGACGTTTACCAGTGCCTGAAACTCATCAGCCGTCCCGGTTGTGAAAAGATTGTTCGTTATGCGTTCAAATACGCCGAGGCCTACGGACGGAAAAAAGTCACCTGCTTCACGAAGGACAACATCATGAAGCTGACCGACGGTCTCTTTCACAAGGTCTTCGACGAGATCGGCGAGGAGTATCCACACATCGAAAAAGAGCACTGGATTGTGGACATCGGCGCGGCGAAACTCGCCGACACGCCCGAGTTGTTTGACGTCATTGTGATGCCGAATCTTTACGGTGATATCCTTTCCGACGTGGCTGCACAGATCGCCGGTTCGGTCGGTCTCGCGGGCTCGGCCAACATTGGTGACTCTTGCGCGATGTTTGAGGCGATCCACGGCTCGGCTCCGCGTCGCGCCGGCCAGAATCTTGCCAACCCCTCCGGCCTCTTTCTTGGCGCCGTGCAGATGCTCGTGCATATCGGCCAATCCGATGCCGCTGAGCGCGCACACAACGCCTGGCTCAAAGCGATTGAAGACGGTATCCACACCTATGATATTTTCGACGAAAGAGTCAGTAAGCAGAAGGTCGGCACCAAGGAGTTTGCACAGGCGGTAATTGCGCGCGTCGGTCAGAAGCCGAATTTGCTCAATGTCGTTTCTTACGCTAACGCACCAAAAAAGCCAATGACAGAGCGTCCGGCCTATGTGCGGTCGACCGAGAAACGCGAGATGGTCGGGGCGGACGTGTTTATCGAGTTCACCAAAGGCGGACCGAACGATCTCGCGGCGCTACTCCAACCCTTGGAAGGCGACGGGATGAAGCTCGAGATGTTATCCAACCGCGGCATGGCCGTCTGGCCCAAGGGGCTGGCTGAGACGTTTTGCGTTGATGTTTTCCGCTGCCGCTTCAAGTTGCCCGACGGCAGCACGGGAGCGGTGCAGCACCAGAAGATCACGGCCCTGCTCGACCGCGTCACGAAAGCGGGACTCGAATTCGTGAAGCTTGAGGGCCTTTATAACTTCGACGGCAAGCCCGGATTCTCGCGCGGACAGGGACAATAAGACGAAAGTGCAGCCGCAGTGAAACACTTACTCGTTTGACTTTCGTCCAATCGACGTCTTAAAAACGAGTAGATGATAGCGGGCTTCATGGATTTTTTGGTTGCTGATCGCTCATTACAAAAGGGATCAGGGATGGTAATGCTGGATTTCTATTGATAGTAGAA
>JBBSCO010000008.1:0-68830 GCA_038250235.1 Methylacidiphilales bacterium
CTCCATAGGATCACGACGTTCCGCGTAGTCACGTTTGATCTGACTTACCTGGCCGTCAAAATGATAGACAATCAAAGGGATTCCGGTGAGGGTCAGATCATCTATGGATAAGACGACTTCCGCCGTTGTTTCCCGTGTGATATGATAGATGTAAAACCCCAGCCCAACCAGAAGCATCAGAGCCACGGCAATACCCAGCCAAAGGAGAAGTCCCCTCTTTTTACCTTCACCGGAAACGGCTTCTGGGACTTTGGCCTGCTCCATCATGCCTTCAACGGGAGGAAACACGACCACTGGCCGCTTCCTGCGGTTCGGATCAAGCTCCACCTTTTTAATGATGGCTTTTCCTGAAGCTCCAGGTGGGGTTGCAACTGCGGGAGCCAGGCTGGAAGGGGCGGGCAATGAGACAGGTGCTGAAAAACTAACAACAGGTGTGACTGGTATAACAACGGCGGGTGCTGGCACTTGGGCTTCCGAAGGCTTTTTGTCCGTGAGTGACGCGGGTGCCGGGACAGCTGCCGAAGCTTTAATTGGTAAGACTGGTTTGACAGGCGTGGGTGTCACGGGCTGGCTTTTCAGCGCCGAACTGCCACCCGGTGGGAACTCCGGAACTTTTACAACAGCCGGAGTTTGGGGGATTGCCAAAACGGGTGCCATCTTCTTCTCTTGGGCGGGAAGTGTCGGAACTTGTAACGTTGGCGCCGGTGTTTTTAGCTTCTCAGGCTCAGTAGACACCTGCTTTTTTTCGATTTTCGGCGGTGGCGGAGGTACTAAAGCAGCCTCCTGTTTGGGAGGAACTGGTGCCGCTAGGGATACCAGTACCCCCTGATTTGCCGATGGCAGGATCGGAGGCGTTTTCGAGGGAGGTGTCAGGGCCGGCGGCTTGGCGATGACTGCTTGAGTGGGCGGAAGGCCCTGAATACGGCCCTTTTTGTCGGACTTGGAAAAAAACTCGAATTCACGACTAAGATCCGCAGACTTATGCACCTGGGGCTTTTGGGAACGGGGAGCGGAAGGAGCAGCAAAAGAAGCACCCGACGGCTGCGCTCTGGATATAGTCTGTTTGTCTGATAGGAAAACTTCAAATTCATCCCGGAAATGTTTGGCCTTGCCCGGGGTTGAAACGGAGGAAGACGGGCTTGGGGCAGGCAACTGCGGAGCAGGTTGCAGCGCTACAGGGGCTGGCAGCGGAATGCTATCATGCGTTTTAGATGCTGATTCTACAGCAGGACGAAGCGCGGGATTAATCAGATCCTGCGAAGGCACGGAAGGTTCTTTCTCCTTAACCTTAAAAGGATTTCCCAGGCCGGAAAGGAGCCCCTTCTTTTTTTCAGGGAGATCGTTAGACATTTTTATTGGCCTGAGGGTAAGATCCTAAAATCTTCAACCAAAGGGTTTTGCGTCGGATTTGAACCAATGCACGTTTTAAATTAGCTTGCTGGCTATGCCCTTTGACATCAACAAAAAACAGATACTCCCATTCCTTCTGCATCGCAGGCCTTGATTCGATTTTTTCAAGGTTCAGTTTGTTTTGGGAGAAAAACTCCAAAACCTGACTTAAGGCCCCCACTTCGTGGGATACAGTGAAAAGTAGGCTGGTTTTGTCATTCCTGGATTTGGACGGAGCGGTGCGGCTGAGAATCAGGAAGCGGGTCAGGTTCCGGGCCACGTCCTGGATGTTCTGGTGCAGAACTTTCAACCCATAATGACGGGCGGCAAACTGGCTGGCGATGGCGGCGGCTGTGTTGTCCTCCAGCACCTTCTGGGATCCTGCGGAATTGCTCGAGACTTCAATAAGGTCAGCGGAAGGATAATGTTTCAAAAGCCACTGGCGGCACTGTCCCAGCGACTGTGGATGGGCATAGACTTTTTTGACTTCCTTGCATTCGTTGGAAACCATAAGCATGTGTTTGACATGGAGGTAGATCTCACCGCAGATCATCAGGTCGGTGGAAATCAGTGCGTCATGTGTGGCATTAACGCCGCCCTCGATGGAGTTCTCGATGGGCACCACGCAACAGTCCGCTTCGTTACGCTGGATCATGGCGAAAATTTCCGGGATGGTCCGGGCTGGGAGATACGTATCGCTGGAACCAAACCGTTCCAGGGCGGCTTGGTGGCAGTAGGAAGCTTCCGGGCCGAGATAGGAAATGTTCAGGCTTTTCTGCATGGATCGGGAGGAGGAGAGGATCTCGCGGTAGATGGCACGAAGCGTGTGATTGGGGATTGGGCCCTTATTCTTCTTTTCCAACTGGGACAATAAAAGTTCTTCACGTTCAGGCGCGAAGACAGCCTGGCCGGAGGCTTTCTTGATCTTGCCGACTTCCTGAGCCATTTCTGTCCGCTTGTTCAGCAGGTTCAGAAGCTCCGTATCGATCTGGTCAATTTTCTTGCGTATGTCCTGCAGGTTCATGGAGAAGTTCAGGTTGTTGCGGGGTTTCCGGAGCCGGAGGATCGGGCAGTTTCACCCGTTTTAGTTCTTCCACGTTGGGAAGATCATTCAGGTCGCGCAGGCCGAAGTGCTCCAGGAAGTAGGTTGTTGTTTCATAGATGAGAGGACGGCCCGGAACGTCGGCACGGCCCGCCACACGAATGACGCCACGATCCACAAGGGTTTCTAAGACGCCGCCGACAGCAACACCGCGGACCGCTTCAATTTCCGCACGGGAAATGGGCTGGCGATAAGCGATGACAGCCAATGTTTCAAGAGCCGGCGCACTGAGCCTAGGCGGCTTGGCTTCGTCAAACATGGCGGAGATCCAGGGTGCAAATTCTTCACGGGTCGCCAGGCGATACCCGCCCGCAACAGAAACCAGTTGGATGCCCGTGTCGGTCAGACGACGGCTGTAATCTTCCATCCATTGGCGGATATTTTCCGGCGACAGGGACTGTTCATCAAAAACGATACCGGCGGTTTCCCCTCCCCTTTTCAGCAGAACGGAAAGGTCTTCCTCGGACAAAGGACGGTTGGCAGCGAAAAGAATCGCCTCAATAATTTTTAAAGGTTCCATTATGAAAGTGTGACCGTCGGACCCCGGTAGATTTCGATTTCGCCGAAAACATCGGATTGACGGGCCTTAAGTTGTTTTAGACGAACCAGTTCCAGCAAAGCAAGAAAGGTTACGACTATCTCAGGGCGGGAGGTCACATCGTTGAAGAGTGTTGTGAACAAAAGGGTCTCCGTCTTATCCATCAGGTTCAGGATCGACTGCATCTTGTCGGACACGGTGTACTTCTCTTCGTAGATCTCACGAAAGCCTTCTTTTTCGCGGGCACGGTCCAGGATACGTTGGAAAGCTTTGACCAGATCGAAAACACCAACTTCGCCCAATCCCAAAGGAATAATGGAAACGGGTTTCTCGTCTACATCGCGGAAATAAAGCTTGTCCTGACGCGTCTGGCGGAGGTGCAACTCAAACGAAGCATCTTTGAACTTTTTGTATTCGACAAGTTGGCGAATGAGTTCCCAGCGGGGATCCTCCCCTTCTTCAGGTTCCTCTTCGGCCATCTGCTGATCCTCGGGCAAAAGGGTACGGCTCTTGATGTAAAGCAAGGTGGCCGCAACCACCAGAAAATCGCCGGCCACTTCCAGGTCCATCTCCCGCATTTCGTTGAGATGCTCGAGATATTGTTCCGTGATCTTACCAATCTGGATGTCGTAAATGCTCATCTCCTCTTTCTTGATGAGATAAAGCAACAGGTCGAGCGGCCCGTCGAAAACAGGCAGACTGACTCTCCAACCAGGAAGATCCGGATTCAACATAACAATCTATTCAGAAATCAGACAATACCCACGGCGCGGCGGGCTTTGGCCAGAACCTTGTCTGCCGTGGCCCGGGCTTCCCGTGCTCCACGATGCAGAACATTCAAGACAAAGTCCGGGTTTTTGGCCAGTTCGCTTCTTCGGGCCCGCAAAGGGCCGAAAGACTCCCAGAGCATGCCGAAGAGCTGCTTTTTGTAATCCCCATATCCGACTCCACCACGTAACATGCTGGCTTCCATATCCGACACCTGATCAGCGGTCGCAACACAACGGGCCAAAGCCAGAATTACCGAATCATGCACTGGTTTGGGGTCAGCCACAGCTGTGGAATCTGTTTTGATAGCCATCACACGCTTCTTGAATTCGTTCTCGGGGGCAAAGAGCCCTATGGTATTCCCGTAGGATTTGGACATTTTTTGGCCATCAATGCCGGGCAAGGTGGCAGCTTCTCCGCGAATGGCTGGTTCTGGGATTTTAAAGGTTTCACCATAGGCCTGATTAAACTTCTGGGCCAAATCACGGGCCACTTCCAAATGCTGCTTCTGGTCTTTCCCAACCGGAACAATGTCGGATTCGTAAAGGAGGATATCGGATGCCATCAAGACTGGATAGGCGAATAAACCATGGTTTGGACTAATTCCACGGTCAACTTTATCCTTATAGCTATGACAACGTTCCAATAAACCCATGGGTGCAATAGTGGATAAATACCAGGCCAGCTCATGGACTTCCGGAACCGCGCTTTGCCTGAATAAAACGGTCTTTTCCGGATCCAGACCACAGGCCAGAAAATCCGTGGCCACCTCAATGGAGCGCGAACTCAACTGGGAGGGATCTTCCAGTGAAGTCAGTGCGTGGTAATCCGCGATGAAATAATAGCACTCCCCTTTGGACTGCAATTCAACCGAAGGAAGCATCATTCCGAAATAATTGCCCAAATGGGGGACACCGGAAGGCTGTATACCACTCAAGATACGCATCCTAAGGAAATGCCAAAGCTTGGCTCACTAAGCGAGACTATTTTACTGATATTTAGATAAATTCCGTCCATCACAGGATGTGAGGCGTTAAGACCTGCTCCGGCCCCCTGTCGGGGTGAAACGCTGCTCTGCAGGGTAGTGAGAAGCGCTTCCCCTACAACTTGGCCCTGACGGAGCCGGGCCCGCCAGCAGATTCCGATCTGTGGGTGCGTCCACAAAAAAGGCAGCGACCTTGCGGGCGCTGCCTTTTGGGGATCCGATTAAAACCGAATCAGGCTTTGGATTCTTCCTTCTTTGCCTTGGGTTTGGCGGCAGCTTTTTTGGCCTTTGCAGGTGCCTTCTCAGCCTTGGTGTCGGTCGCAGTATCAGCAGCAGGGGCAGCATCAGCGGCGGGAGCCAGGAAATCCACAAACTCAATCAGGGCCATGCTGGCAGCGTCACTGCGGCGGGGACCAGTTTTGAGGATGCGGGTGTAACCTCCAGGACGCTCCTTGAAGCGGGGCGCAATGTCAGCAAAAAGCTTTTTGACCACATCCTCGTTGCCAAGGAGACGGGCCAGAGCCAGGCGACGCTGATGCAGACCACCCTTTTTGCCGAGAGTCACGAGCTTTTCCACGATGGGACGCAAAGCTTTGGCCTTGGGCAATGTTGTTTTGATGCGGTTGTGCAGGATCAGGCTGCCCGCCATGTTGGCCAACATCGAGTCTCGATGCTGCGACTTACGACCGAGTTTGACTGTTTTGGTGCGATGTCTCATTTATTTGATCTCTGCTACGGCGTCTGCCTGGATTTCAACCAAGCCTGGCTCGAAATGCATGCCGAGAGAAAGTCCCAGCTGAGTCAGCTTGTCTTTGATTTCGTTCAAGGATTTCTTACCGAAGTTGCGGTATTTGAGCATTTCGGCCTCGGACTTGAGAGCCAACTGGCCAACGGTTGTGATGTTGGCGTTGTTCAGGCAGTTGGCGGCACGAACAGAAAGTTCGATTTCGTTGACGCTCATGTTCAAAAGTTTCTTCAGGGCACTGTCCTGGGTGCCACTGGCCTGTTTGGGCTCTTCAAACTCGATCGGCTCTTTGTCAAAGTTGACAAAAATGTCGAGGTGATGCCGCAGAATGGCGGAAGCCTGAAGAAGAGACTCATCAGGGTTCAAACGGCCGTCCGTCCAGACTTCAAGGACAAGCTTGTCGTAATCGGTGCGTTGGCCGACGCGGGTGGCCTCCACGTTGTACTTCACCTTTCTGACGGGAGAAAATAGGGAGTCAATCGGGATCACTCCAATGGTCTGTTCAGTCGGCTTGTTTTCGTCGGCGCTGGTATAACCACGTCCTACTTTGATTTCCAGTTCGGCTTCAAGTTTGATTTTTTTGTCGAGGGTGCAGATAATCTGCTCGGGGTTGACAACTTCTACACCGGTCTCGAGGGTGATGTCGCCAGCGGTGATATCACCTTCCTTGTTCACATTCAGGAACAGGATACGTGGCTCGCGGTTGGCCATCTTGAACTTGATTTTTTTCAGGTTGAGAATGATGTCGGTGACATCCTGCACAACACCGGGAAGCGTGGCGAATTCATGGAGGGCACCTTCGATTTTCACCGAAGTAATCGCAGCACCTTCGAGCGAGCTCAGAAGCACGCGGCGGAGAGAGTTGCCCAGAGTGTGGCCATAACCTTGTTCAAAGGGTTCGGCGATGAATTTTGCGTAAGTTGCTGTTGCGGACTCTTCGTCCTTAACCAAGCGGTTCGGAAGTTCGAATCTTGCCAATTTGAGTGCCATAGTACTGTTTTTCCTTTATCCGGGTTACCCTGAAACCGCGACAGGCGGCCCAGGACCAACGGATTCTGTTTGTTATAAAATGTAAACCAATCAACGGGAGAAAAGTTCGACGACCAGACGTTCGTTGACGTTGATGCCGATTTCTTCGCGCGTAGGCAGGCGGACGATGGTGCCCTTGAGGTTGTCTTTATCTACCGTGACCCAGTCAGGAACAATGCGGAGCTGGGAGGCTTCAATGCTCATAACCACGATCTGGCGCGATTTAGGGCTGGTGCGGATCTCAATGATGTCACCGGGCTTGACCTGGAAGCTGGGGATGGCGGCTTTGACACCGTTCACCTTGGCATGGCCATGGGTCACAAACTGGCGGGCCAGACGGCGGGTCTTGGCGAAACCCAGGCGATAGACGACGTTGTCCAAGCGGGTTTCGAGGAGCTGCAAAAGGGTATCACCAGTCACACCACGGCGCTGGGCAGCGATTTCGAAATAACGTCGGAACTGGGCTTCGAGCACACCATAGGTGAGCTTGAGCTTCTGTTTTTCGCTGAGAGCGAGACCGTATTCCGAAGACTTGCGGCGTTTCTGGCCGTGAACTCCGGGTGGGTAATTGCGGCGTTCCAAAGCTTTGGAACCACCAAAAATATCCATGCCGAAACGACGGCTGATTTTGCTGCGGGGACCTGTATAACGTGCCATAATATTACTCTTTTCTAAGCGGGTGCATTAAACGCGGCGGGCCTTGCGGAGGCGGCAACCGTTGTGGGGAATCGGGGTCACGTCTTTGATCGTGCTGATTTCGAGGCCCATCGCCTGCAGGGCGCGGACGGCGGACTCGCGACCCATTCCAGGGCCTTTAACGCGGACTTCAACTTCTTTCAATCCGTGGGACATGGCTTGGCGGCAGGCATCCTGGGCAATAACCTGGGCAACGTAGGCGGTGGACTTTTTGGAGCCGCGGAAACCGCACTTGCCAGCGCTGGACCAACCAAGAAGGTTGCCATTGGCATCGGTGATGGAAATGATCGTGTTGTTGAAAGAAGCGGAGATATGGGCAATACCCACACTGATATTCTTGCTGCCCTTGGCCTTGACAATCTTGGGCTTCGGATCCATTGCGGGATCGAGGCTCAGGCTCAATTCCTCAACAGGAACGGGGGCTGATGCGGCTTCTTTTTTCTCACCCTTGGGGGCACCCTTTGAGGGCTTTTTCTTCATGTCGTCTGCCATAATAATATTCTGTGATCTTTAAGTGAGATTAAACTTTGCCGGCCTTGGCATCTTTGTTGCGTTGCACGCCGACCGTTTTGCGGGGACCTTTACGGGTGCGGGCGTTGGTGGAAGTGCGTTGGCCACGCACGGGAAGTCCTTTTTTATGGCGGATGCCACGATAACAGTTGATGGCCTGCAGGCGCTTCAGGTTCTGCTGCAACTCGCGGCGCAGATCCCCTTCAATCATGTAGCCATGGGCCTGGATGATCTGGATGACGCGGTTGATCTGCTGGCCGGTCAGATCCTTGGCGCGCAGGTTGGGGTCAACCTCCGCCTCGTCTAACACCTGCTTCGCGCGTGTCGCTCCGATTCCGTAAACGTATTGCAGAGAAGCTTCAATACGCTTCTCACCGGGGATATCTACTCCTAAAACTCGTGGCATATACTCTTTCTGATCAGCCCTGCCGTTGTTTCAAACGGGGGTTCTTTTTGTTGATGATATAAACTTTTCCCTTACGGCGAACCACTTGGCAGTCCGAAGTTCTTCTCTTTACTGATGCTTTCACTTTCATATCTTTTTATTGCTTTCGTGCTCTATGATCCTGCCATTTGACAAATCGTAAGGCGAGAATTCTACCAAAACTTTTGTTGCTGGCAAGAGTCTTATGAAGTCCATCCTCAATTTTCCTGCCAGGGTCACGACCATCTGATTACCGCTCTCCAGTTCCACCCGGTAACGGGTTTTGGAGATCGGTCCGATAACCGTTCCTTTTACCTGTAGGCGTGCACCTTTCTGCATGTCAATATCTCCGGATCACCCTCTGTCACCAGGACAGTGTGCTCAAAATGGGACGATGGCTTGGAATCCCTCGTCACCACCGTCCAACCGTCTTTCAAAATTTTAACGTCGCATTTACCCATATTGACCATCGGTTCGATGGCCAGGGTCATCCCCGACTTAAGTAACGGGCCAGTCCCGGCTTTCCCGAAATTCGGGATCTGTGGCTCTTCATGCAGGCTGCGCCCCACCCCGTGTCCGACAAATTCCCTGACCACGCTGTAGCCAGACTTGGTCACATGTTTTTCAATGGCTGAACAAACATCCCCGAGACGCTGACCGGCACGTGCGTTTTCGATCCCCAAATAAAGAGCTACTTCAGTTTCCTGCAAAAGTTTGCTGATTTCCGCAGAAACCGCTCCTACAGGTACCGTCATGGCTGTGTCCCCCACCCAACCGTCCAATAAAATGCCAACGTCCAGCTTGATAATATCGCCGTAGGTCAATTGACGGAGACCGCCAATTCCGTGCACCACTTCATCATTAACTGAGGCACAAATATGCCCGGGGAAACCACGGTAACCGAAAAAAGGGCTCTTTCCACCACGCTCCTTGATCAAACGGGCAGCTTCCGCGTCCAACTCGCCGGTTGTTGTACCGGGTTGTACCATGGCAGCCAAATGGTCGAGAATCTCGCTTGCGGCGCGGCAACTTTTTTTCATTCCATCGATGTCGGAACCTTTTTTGATCGGAATCATAGAACCGGATCAGTGCTTGATCAGGCTGACCACGATGCCGCCGATCATGATAACGCCCACCAAAAGTAGCAGCCAAATGAGTTTGTCATCGGAAACGGAGGCACTTCCGGTGGTGCTGTTGAAACTGCGTCCACGCATACGGCCTTTTTTCAGAAAGCCATCGTAGTGACGCTGCAAAAGGTGGGTTTCCGTCTGGCGCATGGTGTCCAGCATGACCCCCACAATGATCAAAAGACTGGTGCCTCCGAAGAACGAAGCCGTAATGTAAGGAACCTTCAATAATGAGCTGATGATCATCGGCAGGATGGCCAGGGCGGTCAGGAAGATTGCTCCGGCAAAAGTCAGACGTGTCATCGAAAAATCAAGGAAGGAGGATGTTGGGGCTCCGGGACGGACACCAGGAATAAATCCACCATTTTTCTTCATATCATCCGCGATCTGGGTCGGATTAAAAACCATGGCCACCCAGAAATAGGAGAAGAAGAAAATCATGACAGCGTAAAGAGTCCAGTGCAGCCAACCCGCGCTCAACATTTCAGAGATTTTCTTTCCTGTCATCCAACCGGGAGCCACCATACTGATGAAGGCCGCAGGAAAGAGCAGAATGGCATTGGCAAAAATGATGGGCATGACACCCGAGTAGTTCACCTTCAAAGGAAGAAAGGAGCTCTGTCCACCAAAAACCTTATTGCCACGTACCTGGCGGGCATACTGGACACTCACCTTGCGCATGGCCTGCGTGATCATGATCGTAGCGGCAATGACCATAAAAAGGAATGCCAACAAAAGCACAAGAATGACAGGACTGAGTGCAACTTTACCGCTTTCCACAGGCGGATTGAAAACATTCCAGCCCGCGACGATGGCAGCGGGAAGTTCCGAAACGATACCCACTGCTATGATAAGGGAAATACCATTGCCGATACCTTTGTCCGTGATCTGCTCACCCAGCCACATCAAAAGCATGGTTCCCGCAGTCAGGGTAACAACGGTGGTAAAAATGAAGAACCAGCCCGGGGTGGCCACGAGATCGGATCCTCTCTCGATCATGATCGCCTTGATTCCTGGAAGAATCCCTTCGGGATTCTGAAAACTGAGAGCCAGGAAATAGCCTTGGACAATACACAGAAACAAGGTGCCCAGACGCGTGTATTGGGTGATTTTCTGGCGTCCTCCCTCTTCACGGGCCAGCTTGCCTAGTGAAGGAATCACACCCGTGGCCAATTGCATGATAATGCTGGCACTGATGTAAGGCATGATGGTCAGGGAAAAGATCGCACAGTTCTTTAAAGCTCCACCGCTGAACAGATTGAACATCCCAAGGACATTTCCTTGCGATTGGTTTTCAATCATGGTCCGAAAGTACTCACCGAGGATTTCCGGATTGATGCCGGGCACAGGAATGGCTGCACCCAAACGGACAATAACGAGAAGAGCCAGCGTAAAAAGAATACGCTGACGCAGCTCGGGGATCTTAAAACAATTGATGAATGCTGAAAACATGGCTGGACGTGGTTTCCCGGCTTAACCAGCCTCAGGCTTTGGCTTCGGGAAGAGTCAGGGTCGAACCTGATTTTTCGATCTTGGCTTTGGCAGCTTCGCTGCAGGCCGTCGCCACAATATTGAGCTTCTTCTTCAGTTCACCCGAAGCAAGAATCTTCACACCATCATGGGTGCCGTTGCTAAGACCTTTGGCCTTCAATGCGGCCAGATCCACCGTGTCGCCATCATTAAAAATATTCAGGGCGGAGAGGTTAACCGGAACATAAACCGTTCCAAATTCGCTGTTGTTGAAACCGCGCTTGGGCAGACGACGATACAAGGGCCACTGGCCACCTTCAAAACCCAGACGAACAGAACCGCCGGAACGCGCTTTCTGTCCTTTATGGCCTTTGCCGGAGGTCTTGCCGTGGCCCGAGCTTTCGCCGCAGCCGAGACGCTTGGTGCGGTGCTTGGCACCTTTGGAAACTTTTAAATTGTGGAGTTGCATAATCAGGATTCCTTACTAACGAGTTGTTTACCGCGTGCGCGGTAAATTTCCTCGCGGGGTGAGAGCTGGCGCAGACCGTCCAGGGTGGCTTTGACCACGTTGGAGGGATTGCCCGATCCAAGGGATTTGGCCAGGATGTCTTTGATCCCGGCAGCTTCAATGATGGCACGGGCACCACCACCAGCAATCAGACCGGTACCAGCCGAAGCGGGTTTGAGCAAAACTTTACTGCCACCGAACTGGCCTATGACTTCATGCGGAATAGTGGTTTTGTTGAGGCTGATGTTTTCCAGATTTTTCCGGGCATCTTCGTTGCCTTTGCGGATACAATCGGAAACTTCGTTCGCTTTTCCGAAACCGATACCGACACGGCCTTTACCGTCACCGACGACAACGAGGGCGCTGAAGCTGAAGCGACGTCCGCCTTTGACCACTTTGGCGCAACGGTTGATGAAAACCACCTTTTCGATGAACTCAGGGGCTTCCTCGCGGCTTTTTTCGCCGCCACCACCCTTGTTGCGGGAGCTTTCGAGATAGCTTCCGCCGCCGCCGCCGCTGGGCGCGCCGCCTTCGGTGCGGCGATTGCCGCCACGTCCACGGTTACCACCACGATTGGCGGCAACAATTGAACCAGCCTGCGTTGTGCTGGCCGTGCTGCGGGGAGCTGCGGGCGCTGCAGCCGGAGCCGCTGCTTCAGGAGCTGCGCTCTCCACTGCGGGAGTTTCGGGGTTGTTGGAAATTTCTTTGGATTCGTCTGACATAGGATTTAGAAGTTAAGTCCACCTTCGCGGGCGGCGTCGGCCAAGGCTTTGACCTTGCCATGATATTTGTAACCGCCGCGGTCAAACACGACAGCTGCGACATTCTTGGCTTTGGCACGTTCGGCCAAAAGTTTGCCCACTTTGGCGGCACCGAGAACGTTCGGGCCGATTTTCTGGGAAGCGACACCTTTTTCCGTCGTGCTCACGCCGACGATGGTTTTGCTGCCGGAATCGTCGATGATCTGGGCATAAATATGCTGGCCGGTGAAGGACACACTCAAACGAGGACGGGTGGGTGTTCCGGAAATTTTTTTGCGGACGCGCAGATGGACGCGCCGACGCTTTGCTTTGTTGGTGGTTTGTGCTGATTTCATAGACAGTTCCTAAAATGTTAGACAGAAGCTTATTTGCTCTGAGCTGTCTTGCCTTCCTTGCGGCGCACGTTTTCACCGGCGAAACGGACACCCTTGCCCTTGTAGGGCTCAGGGGGATAGTAGGCGCGGATATCGGCGGCAACCTGGCCGACTTTTTGTTTGTCGACGCCTTCGATCTGGACTTTGGTTTGATCGGTGACGGTGACTTTGATATCCGGGGGAATCGGATAAAGCAAAGGATGGGAGTAGCCCAGGCTAAGGTTGAGGTTGGTTCCCTGAACAGCGGCCTTGAAACCGACGCCCTGGATTTCCAGGTTCTTCTTGAAACCGTTGAGAGTACCTTCAACCATGTTGTTCACCAGGGAACGGACAAGGCCGTGAAGAGCGCGGAACTCGCGTGCCTCGCTCGAGCGCTTGAAGACAACCTGCTTGTCCTCAATCTTCACCTCGACACCCTCGGGTGCCGTGTATTCCAATTTTCCTTTGGGCCCTTCCACGTTCACGCGGCGACCTTGGACTTGGACTTTCACCTTGTCCGGAATTAAAACTGCTTTATTGCCAATCCTCGACATAATCGTTTACCAGATATAGAGGAGCACTTCGCCCCCCACATTTTGTTTCTTTGCTTCACGGCCGGACATCACACCCTTCGGAGTTGACAGGATACTGACGCCTAGACCGCCTAAAACTTTGGGAATCTCACGGGCACCAACATAGATGCGGATACCGGGTTTCGAGACACGCTTGATGCCACGGATCGCTTTTTGGCGCTGGTTGGACTTCAAAGTCACTTTGAGTTTCTGGATTTTGCCTTCCTTGGTCAATTCAAAGTCCTCAATGAAACCTTCTTTTTTCAGCACGTCGGCCACATCCCCTTTGAGGCGGGAGTAGGGGGCGACGACTTCGGGTTTGGAAACCTTGTTCGCGTTGCGAAGGCTCGTCAGAAAATCAGCTAATGGGTCTGTCTGCATAATGGTTCTTTCTTAACAGTCCGGGATTACCAGCTGGCTTTCGTGACACCGGGGATTTCCCCCTTCAATGCCATTTCACGGAATTGGATGCGGCTGACGCCGAATTTTCTCATATAAGCGCGGCGCCGACCGGTGATACTGCAGCGGTTGTACTTCCGGCTGGAGAATTTCGGTTTGAGCTTCTGCTTGGCTATCCAGGATTTTTTGGCCATACGTTTCGGTTCTCTTGTCTCTATCTGACTTAGGCAGTCTTACGGTCTGCGAAGGGCAGTCCCATCAGGGACAGCAATTCTTTGGTTTCATCTTTCGTCTTGGCCGTGGTCACAATGGTCACGTCCATGCCGAGGTTGCGTTTAATCTTGTCCAGTTCGATTTCAGGAAAAATGGTGTGATCCTTGATCCCGAGTGTGTAGGCACCGCGTCCGTCAAAAGCACGGGCGGAGATGCCACGGAAGTCACGGATACGGGGCAAGGCCATGCGGGTCAGGCGCAACAGGAATTCATACATGACCCGGCCGCGGAGGGTCACTTTGCAGCCGATTTCCTGGCCTTCACGCAATTTGAAGTTGGAAATGCTGGTTTTGGAAATGGTGCGGATGGGTTTCTGGCCGGTGATAAGAGTCACATCATGGATCGCATCTTCCAGGGCGTTCTTCACATCCTGGGCCGATGCTATACAGCAGTTAACCACGATCTTCTGGATCTTGGGCACCTGGTTGACATTCTTGTAACCGCGCGATGTTTTCAACGCGGGAACCACCTTCTCCAGGTATTCTTCTTTTAAATTGGTAACACTTGAGCTCATGACTTGTTATTCCTTGGTCTTGGAGGCTTTGACGGGCTTTTCCCCGGCGGCAACCAATTTCAAATTTGATACGTGGATGGAACCTTCGCGCTGTTCAAATCCACCTTTGGGATTGTTTTGCGTGGGACGGACAGATTTCTTGATCATGTGTACGCCCTCGATGATGACGCGGGCTTTCTTGGTCAGAATCTGCAGGATTTTACCCTGTTTTCCTTTGTGGGCTCCGCTGATGACTAGAACCTGATCGTTCTTCTTCACATGGTAGCGGCGGGGCACGGTGATATCACTGGTCTTTTTCATATAACCTCCGGAGCGAGGGAAATGATTTTCATGAAATTCTTCTCGCGCAATTCACGGGCGACAGGTCCGAAGATACGGGTGCCGCGCGGGTTTAAATCTTTATCGATGATGACGATGGCGTTGCTGTCAAAACGGAGGGTCGAACCGTCTTTACGCTTGATGGCCTGCTTGGTGCGGACGATCACGGCCCGAACCACATCGCTCTTCTTCACTGTACCTGTGGGAGCCGCCTCCTTCACGTTGCAGGTGATGACATCGCCGATGCGGGCGACCTGGGAGTTTTTCTTGCCGATGACACCAATCATCGTGGCCTTGCGGGCCCCGGTGTTGTCAGCGACATCCAACCATGAACGAATTTGAATCATACGCGTTACCTAAATTATTACTTGCTGATTACCTGAACCAGCTCCCAGCGCTTCAGTTTGCTGAGGGGGCGGGTTTCCGCGATGAGGACGGTGTCGCCGACTTTGGCTTTGCCTTCTTCATCATGGGCATAAAACTTGTTGGAGACCTTGACGATCTTCTTGAAACGGGGGTGAGGCACGCGGCGCACGACCTTTACAACGATGGTTTTCTGCATTTTGTCAGAAACCACTTCGCCGGTCTTCTCTTTGCGTGTGGCTTTCACCACTTTGTCTGCTGTAGCTGTTGTCATAACGTTGTCTTTAAATCCTCAGCCAGTTAAGCCGAAGCTTTGGCACCTTTGATCCGGCGGGTGCTGGATACAGTTTCAATACGCGCAATCGTCTTGCGGATTTCTTTCAAACGGCTGGGGCGTTCCAACTGGCCGCTCTGTTGCTGAATCCGCAGGTTCAGGCGCTCCTGTTTCAGATCCTGGATTTTACTTTTCAGTTCCTGGTCACTCAGATTATTTACTTCTGCAATTTTCATACGCTCAATTTCCTGTCACGGCTGATAAAACGGGTGCCCATGGGGAGCTTGGACGCAGCCAGGCGAAGTGATTCGCGGGCGGTGGACTCCGGCAGACCATCAAGTTCAAACAAAATGTTGCCTGGACGAATCACGGCCACCCACTTGTCGGGAGCGCCTTTACCCTTACCCATCCGGGTTTCAGGCGGACGGGATGTGACGGACTTGTCAGGGAAAACACGGATCCAGAGCTTGCCCTTGCGCTTCATGTTGCGGGTCAGGGCGACACGGGCTGCTTCGATCTGGATGTTGGTCAACCAGTGACGTTCCAGAGTTTGCAATCCGAAAGAACCGAAGGCGAGAGTGGTTCCACGTGTTGCGTCGTGTGCGCGGCTGCGGCGCTGTGTTTTGCGGTATTTAACGCGTTTTGGAAGTAGTGGCATAAATCAATTGGCAGCGGGGGCTGCTTCCTCCTTCAGACAAATCCAGACTTTGATACCGATCTTGCCGGCCATGGTATTGGCTTCGGTGAAACCGTATTCAATATTGGCACGCAGGGTGTGCAAGGGAACTTTGCCTTCGCGATAAGGCTCGGAACGGGCAATTTCAGCGTTCTGCAAACGACCGGAGCAACGCACTTTGATCCCGAGGGCACCGAAATCCATGGCGGTCTGCACGGCTTTTTTCATGGCGCGGCGGAAAGAGATACGACGTTCGAGCTGAACAGCGATATTTTCGGCCACGAGCTGGGCGTCGATTTCAGGATTCTTGACTTCCTTCACGTCAACCAGGACATCACGACCGGGAAGCATTTCGTTGATCTCGGTCTTGAGCTTGTCCAGTTCCGATGCCTTGCGCCCGATGACGAGGCCGGGACGTGCGGTGAACAGGTTCACACGGACACGGTTGGCGGCACGTTCAATGGTGATTTTGGAAATCGCGGCACCGACCAGACGTTTCTGGAGGAATTGGCGGATTTCATAATCTTCGTGAAGGAAGATCGGAAAATCTTTTTTGTTGGCATACCACATCGAGCGCCAATTGCGCTTGACGCCTACGCGGAATCCAAAGGGATGTACTTTCTGGCCCATACTAGTTTATTCCTGTGCTTTCTTGCGACGGGCCTGTGTTTTGGTGGCTGCCGCTTTTTTGGACTTGGCCTTGGGTGTTTCTTCCACCTCTTCGACCCGTTCTGTTAAAATGATTCGGACATGGCTGGTGCGTTTGTTGATCGGGGAGGCCGATCCACGGGCACGGGGCATGAAACGCTTGATCGTCGGGCCTTCACCCACGGTTGCTTCTTTGACCACCAGGTTCTGGGGGTTCATCGCGTTGTTGTTCTCCGCGTTGGCAATAGCCGACTTCAGGGTTTTGTAAATCACCCGGGCCGCTTTTTGCGGATAAAATTCCAGCATCTCCAGAGCACCCAATGCGGGCAGGCCCTGGATATGGCGTGTCACATTCCTCGCTTTAAAAGCGGAAATGCGCGTATATTTTGTCACAGCCTTAACTTCCATAATTTTTACTTTACTGTTTCCAAGCTCAGGCGGTCTCCCACCTGGACTTTTTCTTTCTCAATCACACCTTCTATCAAAGCAGTACTTAAATACTCTCTGACCTCAATCAGTCTTGCTCTCCCGATTACCTTGCTGTTTCGCAAGACACGGAAAGGCATCCCGATCCGGGCTTCCTGAGCCCTGCCAAAATTCGCAATAGCCTGTGTCCCATCCTCACTCAAGGCACTGATGACACCGGATCTCATGTCGGAAGCGATGGCCACTTTCTGTTCGCCGCCCATCGCAACCTTCACCGCTCTCACTGCGACTTCATACTCCGCTCGACGCTGGGCTTTATCCAGCGGACCGGCCTGTTGAAGGCGTTGCCCGGATACGATCAACTCATTGACCGATTCCTGCAACTTGAGACGGTTTTTTTCGCTCCGGTATAGTTCCCCCACCAATCTCACCAGCTTGTCCTGCATGGCTTTTTCATTGGCGGTCAGGGCTTCCATACCGAGAGCTTCATGTTCGAGCTTGAGTTCAACCCACTTCCCGTGGAAGTAGTCCGACTCCGTCTGGGCCAGGGCGAGGCTTTCCTCCAACTGCCGCAGACGCTGCTCCAACTCCGCTTTGCTACTGTCTTGTAAAGAACGTTTAGGAGGCTCTTGTCCTCCAAGGTTCAACACTAGGCCGAACCAGATGATACCCAACAATTGGGCGACTTTTTTCACAATTACTTGGTGATCTTTTCCGTATGTCCACCGTGTCTCTTGAAGATACGTGTGAGCGAAAATTCACCGAGCTTGTGTCCGACCATGTTTTCAGTGACGAAAACCGAGTTGAACACCTTTCCATTGTGTACCAGAAAAGTTTGACCAACGAAATCAGGCGTGACCATGGAACGGCGTGACCATGTTTTGATGGGCTTCTTGCCCTCTTCACGGATCTGCTTTTCCACTTTCCTCATCAAGTGAGCGTCCACAAAGGGACCTTTTTTCAAACTACGTGCCATAATATTTTCCTGTGTTCCGTTATGCTAAAATTTATTTCTTGGGGCGGCGAGTCAGGATGAAGCCATTCGAAGGCTTGTGTTTCCTGCGGGTTTTCAGTCCCTTGGCCACCTGGCCCCATGGTGACACCAGATGCTGGCGTCCGCCACCACCCTTGCTCTTGGCTTCACCACCACCGTTTGGATGGTCAACAGGGTTCATCACCATACCGCGAACGCGGGGACGGCGACCAAGCCAGCGGTTACGACCGGCTTTGCCGAGCTTCACTTTTTCGTGGGAAGGATTGCTGACCTGGCCGATGACTGCGTAGCAAGTGCCGTGGATCTGACGAATTTCGCCGGAAGCCAGCTTCAACTGGGCGTATTCACCCGTCAGACCCATGAGGGTGGCGGAAGAACCGGCCGAGCGGACCATCTGGGCGCCCCGGCCGGGGATGAGTTCGATGTTGTGGATGGCCATGCCAAGGGGGATGGCTTTCAAAGGGAGCGCATTGCCGACTTCAGGAGCTGCTGTGGGTCCGGAAACAACCTTCGTTCCAACAACCAGGTTGTTCGGAGCGATGATGTAGGATTTCTGCCCATCCTTGTATTCGATCAGTGCTATGCGGGCATTACGGTTCGGATCGTACTCGATACCGATGACGGATGCGGGTTCGCCATGGCGGTCACGCTTGAAGTCAATCACGCGATAGAATTTCTTGTGTCCACCGCCGCGGCGGCGGGAGGTCAGACGCCCGTTGTTATTGCGTCCACCGGTCTTTTTCAAGGGAAGGAGCAGGGATTTTTCCGGGGTCTTCTTCGTGATGGTGGAGAAGTCCGGGCCGGCGTGGTAACGCTGGGCGGGAGTCAGTGGTCTGAAAGTTTTGATGGCCATAATCTAGTTCTGGTTTGTGAAATTAAATCAGCTCAAGCGTTTCGCCGGCTTTCAGCGTCACGATGGCTTTTTTCCAGTTGGGTTTTTTTCCGAAAGCAGCGGTGCGCTCGCGTTTTTTCTTCCCGGTGACACGGAGGGTATTCACGGAATCAACCTTCTTGTTGAAGATTTTTTCAACGGCGTGGCGGATGTCCTGCTTGGTGGCCTTGAGATCCACTTCGAAAACATACTGGTTATGTTTTTCTTTCAGACCGCCAGCTTTTTCAGTGACGCGCGCGCGTTTAACGATGTCGTAAGGATTTTTCATGGCGTTTTATTTCAGGCGATCGGAAAGAACCGAATAGGCGTCTTCAGCCAGAATCACCTGGCGGAAAGTGAGGATGTGTTCGGCGTTGACCAGGGCTGCTTCAATGACTTCAACTTTGGGCATGTTGCGGGAAGCCAGGATGGCATTCTTATCCACGCTCTTGGTGATGAAAAGGATCGAGCCGGTCAATTTATTGGTCTTGATCAGGTCAGAAAGTTTCTTGCTCTTGTGGTCGGTCAATCCGAGGGAAGGAACCGACTGCAGGCGTCCGGATTTGGCGGCTTCGCTGATGGCCTTGGTCAGAGCGCGGAGTTTGACGCTCTTGGAGAGACGGTGGGAATAGTCGCGGACGTGAGGTCCGAAAACCACACCACCACCGGTCCAGACCGGGGAGGAAGCGTAACCGGCGCGGGCATTACCCGTACCTTTTTGGCGCCAGGGTTTCTTACCGGAGGCAGCCACAGTTGCTTTGGTTTTAACCTGATGCGTTCCGGCGCGGCGATTGGCCTGATAGCCGACCACGACGTCGTGCAGAGTCTGGGTGGACTTGCCGTTTTCAATCAGCTTGATGTCCAAAGCAGCTTCAGCAGCTTTAAAATCGAGAGTTTTCAGTTTCATTTAGCGGCTTCCTTCTTGGCTTTGACAGCCTGACGAACGATAACGTAGCTGCCGTTGGCGCCCGGGATTGCTCCCTTGATGACGAGCAGGTTGTCGCTCTCACGAACCTGGATAACGCGCAGGTTCTGCACGGTGGCTTTGGTGTCGCCCATGTGACCGGGCATACGCTTGTTCTTGAAAATACGACCTGGCTTGTTACGGCAACCGATGGCGCCTGCGCGGCGGTGCATCATGGAACCGTGGGTTTCAGGCTGGCCACCGAACTTGTGACGTTTGACAACACCCTGGAAACCGCGGCCTTTGGAGAGACCGATAACGTCGACCAGCTGGCCGACAGCAAAACGGGTTACGGTAACAGCATCACCGAGATTCAGTTCTTCCCCTTCAAAATCGAATTCCTTGAGGAAACGCTTCGGGGTGGTGCTGGCCTTCTTGAAGTGACCCAGCAAAGGTTTGCTGGCAGTGCGCTCAGGCTGCTCATCATAAGCAAGCTGCACGGCGTTGTAACCGTCTTTTTCAGCGGCTTTTTTGACTTGTGTCACGATGTTCGGGCTGGCTTCGATCACAGTCACAGCCGTGGCTGCGCCTTTGTCGTCATAAACCCGGGTCATCCCGACTTTTTTACCTAAAATTCCAATGCTCATAGTGAATTCCGTTTGATCTCATCCCCGCTTTCGCCAGGAACTTGAAAAATTCTCAGATTTTAATGGTGATATCCACTCCGGCCGGGAGGTTGAGTTTCTTCAGTTCGTCCACGGTCTTGGCCGAAGGCTCCACGATGTCCAGAAGACGTTTGTGGGTGCGGATCTCAAACTGTTCCATGCTCTTCTTGTCAACGTGAGGTGAGCGGTTCACGGTGTAGCGCTCAATCTTGCTCGGCAGGGGCACGGGTCCGCTGACGCGGGAGCCGGTGCGGACCGCTGTTTCAGCAATCTCGTGTGCCGCCTTGTCGATAAGACGATAATCAAAACCTTTTAAACGGATGCGTATGCGTGTTCCAGCCATAGGATTAACCTTTCTTCTGTTCCAAAATCTGATTCAGGATCTGTGTCGGCACCTGTTCGAAGTGCGAGGGCTCCATTGAATACGCCGCACGACCGCGCGACAGGGAGCGGAGGGTGTTGACGTAACCAAACATTTCTGCCAAGGGCACGTCAGCCTGCAACACACAGGCGCCGCTTTTGGTTTCCATGGAGTTAATTTTGCCGCGGCGGCGATTGACGTCGCCAAGGATATCACCTTGATATTCTTCGGGGGTGATCACTTCCACCTTCATGATGGGTTCGAGCAAAATGGATTTGGCTTTGCCAAGCGCGTCTTTCAACGCGAACTGGGCGGCCAGTTTGAAAGCCAATTCGTTGGAATCGACGTCATGGTAGGAACCGTCGAGAATGTTGACTTCAATGTCGATGACCTGGCTGCCGTTGATGATACCATTACCCAAGCCTTCTTCGACACCCTTCTTGGAAGGTCCGATGTATTCTTTGGGAATGTTGCCGCCGACAACCTTGCTTTCCACAACACGGCCTTTGCCGCGTTCGAGGGGAATGACTTCCAGAATGACGTGACCGTATTGACCGCGTCCACCGGACTGCTTGATCAATTTGCCTTCGCCCTGGGCTTTCTGCAAAATGGTTTCACGATAGGCGATCTGGGGGGCACCGGCGTTGGTTTCAACGCTGAATTCACGCTTCAGACGGTCGCAAATGATTTCGAGGTGTAACTCGCCCATGCCCTTGATAATAGTCTGACCGGTTTCTTCGTTGGTCTGCACCATGAAGGTCGGATCTTCTTCAGCAAGACGTTGCAGACCACCACCGAGTTTTTCACGGTCGGCTTTGGTCTTGGGCTCAATGGCCATGCTGATAACAGGCTCAGGGAAGGAAGGTGGCTCGAGAACGATGGAGAAATCCTCGTCAACCAGGGTGTCCCCGGTGCGGATGTCCTTCATGCCCACAGTCGCCGCGATATCGCCAGCGAAAACTGTTTCAACTTCTTCGCGCTTATCGGCCTGAATCTGGATGATACGACTGACGCGTTCGCGTTTGTTGGTGCGGGGATTGTAGATGGTGTCGCCCTTGCTCAGCTTGCCAGAGTAAACACGGAAGAAGATGAGCTTTCCGACGAAAGGGTCGGACCAGAGCTTGAAAGCAAGACCGCAGAACTTGTGGTCATCTTTGGCCGGAGCTTCGATTTTGACCGAAGCATCATCCGGATCAAGGCCGACTGCAGCAGGAATGTCGATCGGGCTGGGGAGGTAATCAATAACCGCATCGATCAGGGCCTGGACGCCTTTATTTTTGAAGGCGGAACCGCCAACCACGGGAACAATATCGTTCGTCAGGACCAAGCGACGGATGGCCAGCTTCAGTTCGGCAGTGGAAGGAGTTTTTTCCTCGAGGAACATTGTTCCAACAATATCGTCCTTGTCGGCTACAGCTTCGATGAGGTCAGCCAGGGCTTTTTCAGCCATGGGCTTTAGTTCGGCAGGAATTTCTTCGATCTTGTAAGTGGAACCCAGGGTGCCGTCATCAAAATAAACAATGGCCTTCTGGTTGATGACGTCGATCTGACCTTTCAGGGTGTCTTCCTTGCCAAGGGGGATCAGAATAGGCCAGGCATTGGCTTTGAGCTTTTCACGCATTTCGCTAATAGCGTTGTTAAAGTTGGCTCCGGTGCGGTCCATCTTGTTGACGAAAGCGATACGGGGAACGTTGTACTTGGTCGCTTGGCGCCAAACGGTTTCAGACTGGGGCTGGACACCGGCCACACCGCAAAATACAGCAACAGCGCCGTCCAAGACACGAAGGGAACGTTCGACTTCAGCCGTGAAATCCACGTGGCCGGGAGTGTCGATGATGTTGACGCGGTTCCTGGTGCCTTCGAAGGACTTGAAGAGGCCGGGCTCGACCTTGACGGGCCAGAAGCAGGTGGTGGCGGCCGAAGTGATGGTAATACCACGTTCGCGCTCCTGCTCCATCCAATCGGTGACGGTCGTGCCTTCATGCACTTCACCGATCTTGTGGATCATGCCGGTGTAGAAAAGAATGCGCTCCGTCAAGGTGGTCTTACCCGCATCAATATGCGCGCAGATCCCGATGTTGCGGGTTCTTTCCAACGTAAATGCTCTTGTAAGTGCTGCTACTGCCATAATCGTATCGTTCTTAAAAAAATCTTATGAAATAAATAACCTGAAATCTTACCAGCGAAGATGTGCGAAAGCCTTGTTGGCCTGGGCCATGCGATGCACATCATCACGCTTCTTGACGGCGTTGCCCTGTCCGGCGGCAGCTTCCTTGATTTCGAAAGCCAAAGCCTTCGGCATCGGGGTGCCCTTCCGCTTGGAGGCAAACCCAACCAGCCAACGAACAGCAAGAGCCAACTGGCGCTCGGGAGTGACTTCCATGGGAACTTGGTAAGTGGCACCGCCAACACGGCGGGACTTGACTTCAAGACGGGGCTTGATCGTGTCCATGGCTTTTTCGAGGATTTCCAGAGGGTTCCCCTCTTTTTTGCCTTCATTAACCTTCTCAATGGCAGAATAAACAATACGGCGGGCCGTATTTTTCTTGCCGTCACGCATGACCGTGTTGACCAAGGCGGTCACCATGGGTGTTTCATACGTTGGATCGTTTGGAATTTCGCGTCTGACTGCTTTGCGTCTGCGTGCCATAAAATTGTCTTGTTGAGAGGGTTACGTTGAAATTATTTCTTGGCAGCGGCGTCGGCTGCACCCTTTTTGGGTTTCTTGACACCGTATTTGCTGCGGGAAACATTACGGGGAAGCTTATTGGTGTTGCTGGGACCGACGGCTCCGAGAGCATCAAGGGTTCCACGAACGATGTGGTAACGGACACCGGGCAAATCCTTCACACGACCGCCGCGAACCAGAACAATGGAGTGTTCCTGAAGATTGTGACCTTCACCCATAATATAAGCGATCACTTCCTGTCCGTTGGTCAAACGAACCTTGGCAACCTTACGGAGAGCGGAGTTGGGCTTCTTGGGAGTGCGGGTCATGACCTGCACACAAACGCCGCGACGCTGCGGACAATCGGCCAAAGCAGGAGCTTTGGTCTTGTTCTTCATCGCTGTTCTTCCTTTACGGACAAGCTGGTTAATCGTCGGCATCTTAAAACTTTCTTTAATTTCGTTATCGTTTTTCCCTTAAATGCAAAAAGCACGCCTGGCCAAAGGGCCACGCGTGCTTTGTCGACTCATTGAATGAGCCTGCACCACTCGCATGGAGGACGATAAAGTTGCCATTCTTACGAAAAGAGGGCCCTCAACCGTCACACGCCTTTGCATTGTTGTATCACTACAACCTCCCAATTAAGGGAAAGGGAATAAACGTTCTACGTGTTTCAGAAAAACTTGCAAGGGATTTTTTAACAAAAGTAATTTATTTGCAAGAACCCACCTCGAAGCCTTGCCTTAGACTAGACCTGCCCATAAATAGTTGTCATTGAGCCATGCAAATTGAACGATAACTACTCCGACCACTAATCCTGAATCTTGCTATCCCGCTAGAAGAAAAAAAACTCCCGCATTCCATTGTGCAAAGCATGCCTTCAGTTTACTAATACTGGCCTCAAGTCTTATCGTTGATGCTTATCTTCATACCCTGTCAGGCCTGACCCTGAACCTATCCCTTTTTTAGGAAAACTTCAGTTGAACCGTAGTTTACCAATCTGCTTCAGGGCTGGCTTGGATCGAAGTATTTAGATCGTCTCTGGAAAATCTGCCCGCCCGTCGCTGGTTTGGTTTGGTTTGGGCCTCGATGCCAACGCCATCGCGCACTTGGCCTGACTCTGTCTTGGAATTCTGGGGTTTACACCAGAAAAAAATTGACCTTCTCTTCACCAATGTTGTCACACCCGAGGGCATCAATGGCATTGAATTGGGGCGCATACTCTTGAAAGACAAATCTTCGCTCAAAGTTTTTTTATCAGAGGCTACAGTTCAGATGTGGATGAAACGGGCCCGCTCCAACAGGAGGGCATATATTTTATCAGCAAACCTTACAGCAGCAGGGAATTGGCCAAAGCTGTCCGCAAATCCCTGGTTCAACCCGCTCGGCCAGGCTCTTGATTTTCAGCTGGTTGCTTTATATCAATAACTATCCAGGGTAGCCGGATGAATTCCTGAAGCAGTGAGTCCGCTTCCAAGGTGTATTCGGAAGCTAAAGCCCTTGAAAAGAGTTTGTTGCGTATTTTTTCACGTTCAGGCACTTTGATACGGACTAAGCTATGGGTGCCATTCTCGTTCTTGAAGACAGCCAGGTTCTGTTGACCAAGCTCACCAACGAGCTGAAGCAGCACTTCCCTGATCTGCAAATTCTTCCGGCCCGTTCCGTAGCCGAAGCCCAATTGCTGTTGAATGAATTTGAGATCAATATTTTCATTCTGGACATCTTTCTTCCCGACGGCAGCGGCATCGATTTTCTTTGCGATGTCAAAACGATCAGTCCCGAATCCCACGCCATAGTCATGACGGCCCAGCAGGTTCCAGATCTCAAACAGCAGGCGGAGGAACTGGGCGTCATACGTTTTTTTCAGAAGCCGGTCGACACCAATTCCCTTTTCAAAGTCATCCAAAAAGTACTCAACCCCGAGCCGGCAACCCCGGCACCCGAATCCCCCCAGAGCTTTGTCGCCTCCCTTGGCGGCCTCTCCACCGTGGACATCATCCAGCTCAAATGCCTGGCCCGTTCGACCCAGGTTCTCAAATTCACCCGTGGCGACGGGAAAAGCGCCAAACTCTATTTCCAGCGGGGGGAAATCGTCCATGCCATCACCGACACCCAGCAGGGATTGGACGCTTTCAACGATGTTGTCAGTTGGAAGGGCGGACGGGTCGAGGAATCTGCCGAACCAATCGCCGAGCAAAGCATCCACAAAGGCTGGGAGAGCCTCCTTATGAATGCCGTCCGGATGATTGACGAAAATGCCGCGGCCGCCTGAAGCTGTTTAATTTTTAAAGGTAACCTATGGGACACACGATACTTGCCATTGATGACAGCCCGACGCTGCGCAAATTCATCACCAAACACCTGGGGATGCATTCTGCAAACTACGACATTCTGACCGCAGCCGACGGAACGGAAGGTCTGGCCATGGCCAAGGAACGCAGGCCCCATGTCATCCTCCTCGACTTCATTCTCCCGGACATGAACGGCGAGGATGTGTGCAACAAGCTCAAAGATGATCCGGATACCTCGGAAATCCCCATCATCCTGATGAGCAGTTCCGCTCCGGATATCACACGGACTGAAGCCAAATTCAATATCGTCAAACGATCCCTCGTCAAACCCTTCTCACCCCAATTGTTGTGCGCGGCTGTCTCCTTTGTCCTCAAAGACGGCAAAGAGAGCAGCCCATCCAGCGGAAAAACCGCACCGGCCCCGCCTCCGGCTCCCGCGGCAAAACCCGAATCGCTGCCCACCATGATGATTCCACGCGGGGAGAAAACAGCAGCCGCTCCCTCCCCTTCCCAAATCCTCTTGAAAGGAAACAGCTCCTGCTACTCGCTGATCTCAACCCTTCGCGGTATTGCAGGGAAGGGTTACAGCGGCGTTCTACGATTCCATCACCCCACCATCCACATGGAAGTCTACTTCAAGAGCGGACTTTTTGTGCTGGCAACCAGTAGGGATTGTGGTGCCTATTTCAAAGACGCCCCGATCGCCGTGTCCGAGGAGGAAAAACCGCTTCTGGAGGAACTCCAAAAGAAGCAATCCGAAACAGGCTACCCCGTGTTTTTACAAATGGCCGAGCGCCAACTGCTTCCCCAGGAAAACGCGGATCAGATGACACTCCAATACGGTGCCTTCATGTTTGCCCTGGCCTGGACAGCCACGGATAGTGCGTTTGAATTTGAAGAAGTCCCGGACATGCCCGACTTCCTCAGAACACGTGGCCCTCTGTTCAATAGCAGTGATGATTTCGCCCTCGAAACCCTGCGGCTCGTCGGCAATGAGTGCCTCACCGCGCTTGAATGGGGCCCGCCGACTGGTGTTCCCGCATATACCAGGGCTGGCTACGAACAAGTTCAGAGTCTGACCCTCAACGATGAAGAAGTCGCCTTTGCCAATCAGGTTGTCGTCGGTGGCCAGACCCTTGAAGCGATCGCGGCAGCCGCCAATATGGATATAGAAACCGCACACCGCGTGCTCTTCCGCTTTCTGGCCTTGGAAATATTCGACTATTGGACAGCAACAGCCTGACAACCGCTGCGGAAACCATAAAGGCAGAACATACATGGAACTTTGCCTCTTCAGGATTGACCAACAGGAATATGCGGTCCCGATGATTTCGGTCCGGGAGGTTCTGAACCGCCCCAGAATTTCCCCAATCCCACTGGCACCGGAAACCGTGTCCGGCATGACCCATTTCCGTGGGGAAGTTGTTCCCGTTTTTGCCGTAGACCGGATTTTGGGTGCGGAGGGAAGCCCTTTTTCCCGGCAACAGGAGCGCAGCCGCGTTTTGGTGGTAACCCAGGCCAACCGGGTTTTGGGAATCCAAGTGGATCAGGTCGATCAGATGACTCTGGAAGAAGCACCCTCCGATCTTTTTCCCGATGATGCCGGATCCATCCTGGAAAAACCTGCCTTCTACCATAACAGGACTTTCAGACCTGTTTCATTACCCTTTCTTTTTCGCTCCCTGCAACAAAGCCTTTCAACCATCACCCTGCAGCTTCTTAACTAACCCATCCACTTCAAGGTCTTATGGCAACAACCAATCAACCCAACGGAACGCTCCCCCCTCCTTCCGGACTTACCGTCACACTCAAAATCGCTTTGGTCTCCATCGGGATCGGAAGCCTGGCCACCCTGATCACCGCCGCCATTGCGTATGTCCTCTTTGCGGGCGTCCAGGAAGAAACGGTCAAGAACAGCCTCGGCTCCCTCCGCACCATGCTCGAAAGCCGTCTGACGGCCCATGTTGAATCACTCAAGGCGGACTCCGAATCGCTTGCCCAGTCGGCAGGCGTAAGCCAGATTCTCATGGCAAAATCCTCCGAAATGGCCGATCCGGTGCTTAACACCAATTTCGACACCTTTCATGCCAATTTGGTTCAGCACGCCAAGCGTCTGCGTTACCACGACATCTACCTCTGCGATCCCAACGGAAAAATTCTCTACAGCACTCTGAATCCAAAAAGTGCCATTCCGGATTCCCCCATTTTTTCCACACTCTGCCGTGAAGTGGCCAAAGGAGGACAAACCAATGTCATAGCAACGCAAAGTGGAATTGAGAGCGGAGCCACCAGCCTGAAAGAACCTGCCATATACAGCGCTTCCGCCGTTCTTTCCGCCAACAGGGTTGCGGCCGTTCTCGTAACAGAAAGTCCTCTTTCCACCGTAAACGCCATCATGTCCTTTAATGACAGGCCTCAGGAAGTCGGACTCGGTCAGACCGGCGAAGCCTATCTCGTTGATAGTGAATTCAATGCCAGGACCCGTTTGAGAAAACCCGGCGAAGCAAAAGTTTCCAGCGATGGAGTGCGCAATGCCGTCGGAGGAACCTCTGGATCCTCGGCATACGCCAATTACGCGGGCCTGAAAGTTCTGGGATCCTACAACCGTCTCAAGGTCGATGGATTACCCTGGGGTATCCTTGTTGAACAAAACAAATCCGAAGCCCTTGCGCCCTCGCTTTCCGCAGCCCTCATGGTGGCGGGGGTGGTCATGGTGGTTATCATTCTTGTCGGCGCCATCGGATTCGCCTTCGCCAAAATCTTTGCCAAACCCATCGTTAATCTTGAAGAAACCATCCGCAGGGTATCCTCCGGCGACGAATCGGCACGCGCGGTGGTTGAAAGTAATGACGAGATCGGGCAGTTGGCCAATGCTCTCAACGAAATGATCGTGGAACGCAACGGTGTCAAAGACCGCATCTCCACGGAAAACAAACGCGTTCAGGCCAACATCCAGGACTTCCTTCTGGTTGTGGCGGACGCCTCCGAGGGAAAACTTGGCGTGCGGGCCAAACGTACGGAAGGCCTGCTCGGCAACGTGGCCGATGCCCTCAACCGGATGCTGGAGAATGTCAGCGCACTGATCGGCGAAGCCAAAGGTGCCAGTTCGCAGGTGCAGGAATCCGCCGGCGAAATCGCTGCCTCGGCCCAGAACTTGGCTGATGGTGCCACCAGCCAGACCCAGCAGATTTCCCAGACAATTATTGAAGTGCAGAATCTGGCTGCGGAAGCCCAGGGCGTTTCCGAAAATTCCCATGAAGCCGCCCAAGCCGCCAGCCGCACCCGCCAGGCTGCGGAAGACGGGGCCAAGGCTGTCCTTGATGTCGTGGCTTACATGGAACGCCTCCAGGAAAGCGTCCAGACCAATGCCCGTAAAATTACCCGCCTGGGCGAACGCTCCCAGGAAATCTCCGGCATCGTCCGGTCAATCAGCGACATCTCCGCAGAGACCGACGTGCTGGCCATGAACGCCTCCATCGAGGCCGCGCGCGCCGGCGAACAGGGTAAAGGGTTCACCGTTGTCGCGGATCAGGTCCGCGCCTTGGCCGATCGCACCCGGCAGGCCACGGTGGAAATCGAAAAGCTGGTCATGGGCATCCAGTCCGAAACCTCCGAAGCCGTCAAACAAATGGAACGTGCCAACATCGAGGTGGAAAATGGAACCAGGCAGGTCTCCAGCGCCGGGGCTTCTCTTAGCAACATTGTGGAATCTTCCGTGGATTCCTCCACCCTGGCCAACCAGATCAGCCAGTCCGCTTTCCAGCAGGAGCAACGGGCCCAGGCCATGCTGCAGGCCATCATGGCCATCAACCAAATTGCCGAAGACACCCGCAACCGCACCTTGGATTTCCGGGAAACCAGTGACCTGTTGGCCACATTGGCCACAGAATTGAATAAGCAACTGGCCAACTTTGAAATAGGCCAACCAGGCCGTGAGGCATGATCCGACCCGATCTTCCTTCACCCCAAGACCAAAACCATGGCTGAAGAGTCTCCAGAAAAAAAAGCAGGCAACCCTATGTTACCGGGCAAGCCTCCCATGCCCAAAGGAGGGCCTGCCCTCAAAGCCTCATCCACGTCCAAAAGTCTGCTCTCCGCAGCCCCCTCCGCAGCCACCCTCAGACTGATCCCCTCCCAGCCTCTGCCTCCGCTTCCCGATCCTGCCGCCTCGGATGATTATGTGGCCATCTTTAAGGAAGAAGCAGCCTCTTATCTCGTGGACATCGAAGCGGCACTGCGGGAGCTTCATGCGGACATCACTGCGGAGAAACCATGGATCCTGCTCCGTGCGCGCTTCCACACCATCAAAGGCGCAGCCGCCACCATAGATCTTCCTAAAACGCAAAAAATAGCCACTGAAGCGGAAGATCTGGCATTGGCAGCCGTTGATCAGTTCGAGTTCCGTAACCTCAAGTCCTGGAATCTTTTCCTTCAATTAGCCAATGAAACTGCCGACAGCCTCGAACTTACGCTCCTCTCGCTTGTTAGTTCCATCCCAGATCCCGCCCCTTCCATAAATTCAGAAGCAACCCCACCGGCACCCGCTGCCTGGGACTCTGACCACAGGACATCCCTTTCGCTCATTCAGGTCGCCCTGCGCATTCTGGACGACTGGCAGGTGAAGCCGGAGCTTCCCTCTTATCAGGTCGAATTCAAGCAATGTCTGGACAAGCTCGGCCAGCTCCTGGGGCAACAGGGCGTGCAGGGACTCCCTCTCAGCTTCAACCAATTCAGCCACTTTGTGGAAAGCCTGCAACCCGGCCAGTTCACGGAACCCTTCTTCGTCGTTGCCCGCCGCTGTCTGGGTGATGCCTCCACCTATCTGGAAAGTTTATCCGCATCCCCTTGGCTGCCCTGGACCCGGAAATGGAGCTTTTATTTTTCCTCCCTCCGCGTCGCACTGGCAGCCGAAGCCAGACGACCAGCGACTTTCACCACGGGTAGCGCTGTTTCGGAACCGATCGATCCCGAAATGCTTGAAGTCTTCACTCAGGAAGCCGTCACCCAGTTCGAGCAGATTGAAGCCGGACTGATCGCATGGGAAAATGGAACTGACATACCCGCTCAGATCAAAACCATCCGCCGTTGCTTCCACACACTCAAAGGTGCCGCCAACAGTGTGGATCTTCGCAGCCTGGGCCATGGCTTTCATTTGCTGGAGGATTATCTTGATACCCTGAATCCCTCCGCAACTCCGGAAGCCATCTTCCAGTTCCTGCTCGGCTGCCTGGATCAGGCCAAGGATTATATTCAGAAACTCAATATATCCCCTTCCACCACTTGGACACACGACTGGAAAAGCTCCCTGAACGTGCTAAAGCAGGATCCCCAACAAACTGTCCCCGCCCAGAATCCCGTCGATCTGGATATGCTGGAAACCTTTGTCGAAGAAGCTGTGGTCTTGTTCGAACAAATCGAAACCGCCGTTCTGGCCTGGGAAAAACTCGATAACGAAGAAAACCAGCGCGCTACCCTTCGCCGCTGCTTCCATACCCTCAAAGGTGCCGCCAACAGCATTGAACTCGCCTCGCTTGGCCATGCCTTCCACATACTGGAGGACTTCATGGACACGGTGAAAGCCAAAGAGCCTCCCATCGGACTTTTTGAAGTACTCCTCAAATGTTCCGATCAGGTTCGCGCCTACATTGAAGAGCTTTCCAAAAACAACTCCGCCATCTGGAGCCACGACTGGGCCCGGAGCATTGACGATCTCAAAAAAGGAAAAGTTCAGGGCGCATCCCTTGCGCCGGTCAAATCTGTTGAATCCGGATCAGGGGAAAAAACCGGCTCCGAAGAACGCCAAGTCGTGCGGGTGGAAGCCGAACGTCTCCGCCAGGTCATGCACCAGGTCAGCGAAATGATCGCCGACCACAGCAACTTCGAAAGTAATGCCGAACGCCTCCCTCCAGCGATGTTGCGTTGGAACCAAAGTGCCCTCGAAATGGGAAAGATTTTGTTGTCCTTCGAAAACGATCTTGCTCCTCACCGGGGAGGCAATTCCAGATCTTCCGGGAAGCTCATGCGCCAGATGGAAGCAGCCTTGGCCGAACTGACCAGAGAGTTCAAGGCCCAAGGTGAGCTGCGGGAGGAATTCAAAGCCCTTTTCGACTCCTTCAAGGAGGACAATCTCCAGTTCCGCCGCAACTCCCGGCGACTGCAGAATGATCTCGCCTCCCTTAATATGGCTCCTGTCTCCGGTCTGTTCAGGCGTTTACAACGGGTTTTCCGCGATGCGCTCAAAGAAGAAAAAAAAGAGGCCGAGTTGCAGCTTGAAGGAGAACAGACTCTTCTGGACAAAACCGTTGTCGACGCACTCTATGGACCCCTGCTTCATGTCGTCCGCAACGCGGTCGCCCATGGCATCGAAACTCCTGACAAACGACAGGAACTTAAAAAAAACCGCATGGGCAATGTCCGAATCAGTGCCAAACCACTTTCCAACCAGGTTGTCATCGAAGTTCAGGACAACGGCAGTGGCATCCATGAAGCCATGGTCCGTAAACGGGCCATTGAACGCGGCATGATTCCGGCCGATGCACCGGATCTGAACCCTGATCAGATTGTTGAACTTCTCTTCCGTCCAGGCTTCAGCACCAAAGAAACCATCAGCTCCGTCGCCGGGCGCGGCGTGGGATTGGACGTGGTCAAAGGCGAAATCGAATCCATGAACGGTTCCGTCAACCTGGACTACAAAGTCGGTGTAGGCTCCACCTGGACAATCAAAGTCCCTCTCACCCTTTCCGCCTCCGAAGCCCTTATTGTCCAGGTAGGTAAGCAGAGGTTGGCTCTTCCCCTTGGATATGTGCAGCGCTGTGTCCGCATCCTCCCCGGCAACCGCCTCCAACGTCAGGGCATACCCAGTTACCAGGATGAGCGCGGTATTTTCCCCTGTATAGATCTGGGCGCCGTTTTAAAAATGGCTGGAGCCAGCAAGTCCAACCTCGGTGTACTTGTGGATTCAGGCCTGGTCCAGACTGTGTTTCTCGTCGATACCCTCATCGCACGCCGTGAAATCGTGACCAAAGACATCGGTTCGCTCATCGGAAGCCTCTCCTATCTATCCGGGGCCTATCTGGACAGCGACGGATCGTTGATCCCCATTTTGCAGATTCCTAACATCCTGCAGCGTCTGGCCGCAGAAATCACTCGGAGCACCACAACCCAACCTCTGCAAAATACCGAAGACAACTTAAACAACGACCCACTTCCCGCTCCTCCACAACAGGAGGAAACCTTGCAAAACATTCCCTCCCCTGTTGGCGAATTCATTCTGGGCAGGGTTCCAAAAATCCTGCTTTGCGACGATTCCGCCAGTGTGCGCAAAGTTCAGGAAAAGCAACTCCTCCAGATGGGCTACGTAGTCGCCACCGCCAACGACGGGCAGGAGGCCCTGGAACGACTCGAAACAGAAGATTTCGATCTGGTCATGACCGATCTTGAAATGCCCCGTATCGACGGCTTCGGTCTGGTCAAAGGAATCCGCGCCCTCGAAAGGCTCAACCAGTTGCCCGTCATTGTCATCACCTCAAGAGCTTTGGAAAAATTTGCCGGCGAAACCATCGAACTGGGAGCCACGGCCTGCCTGGGAAAACCCTTCGCCGCCGCCCAATTTGAACGCCTTATCCAGAACGAACCGAAGCTCTCGGGACTTCGCCGCCAATAAAGCTCCTAATTTAGATTGAACCAGCCCCTTGAAAAATCTACGATTTTACCAAGCCTGACAAAAGGCAAACAAGCATGAACAACCTCGACTCCATCGATCAATGCCTCCGGAAAGCTCCTCTTTTTTCCTGGATGAGCACGGATAGCATCGGCTGGCTGGCCCATTATACGGAAGAACTCAGCTTTGCCGAAGGTGAGACGATCTACAGCCGGGGCAGTGGCTCCGATGCGCTTTATCTGTTAGTGGAGGGTGAAGTCACTTTTATTTCCGGAACTTCCGAGGATCCTGACGAGCAAACGGCTTCCACCTTGGAAGAAGGAGCGTTGTTCGGAGAGCTGTCGCTGCTTGAAAACAGGATGCGGGAATCTTCAGCCAGGGCCGCCCTGCCCACCAGGCTTTACAAAATCAAAGCCGACACCATCCAGGATTTCGCCAAAAAAAACCAGGATCAACATGCCATCCTGCTCACCAACCTGGCACGTGAACTGGCCCGGAAGATCCGTAACCTCAATGCCAAAAAGTCCAAAGGCCCGACTTCTATTGCCGCCTGATTCTTCCCAACTTTTAACGTCTTAACTTAACCACCAAATCACGACTTCATGATTTCCCAACTCGACGATCTCGTAGCCAAAGAGAAAATCTTCGCGGCCTTCAAACAGTTCCCTTTGTTCCAAGGCCTACCAGATGAAGTATTGGTAGTCTTCTTTGTTGCTGCCCAGGAGGAAATCTTCCGCAGCGGTCAGACTGTCATGAAGGAAGGTGATCACGGCCAGGAGCTTTACATCATCGGGGACGGCTCGGTGGATGTTCTCATCAACCATCAAAAGCCGGATCAAACCACGCTGGCCCATCTGAAAAAAGGAGATTTTTTCGGTGAGATGTGTGTCATTGAGCCTTCCCTTCGGTCAGCCAGTGTTGTGGCAACAGAAACCACGCTTCTATACTCCCTGAAGAGCACCAACCTGAACAAAGTGTATCAGGTCTGGCCTGAACAACAGTCCACCATCATGGCCAACCTGGCCCGCGAACTGTCACGCCGCGTGCAAAGCCTTGACCCCACCTACTTCGACCGCGCCTGGTAAGTGTTATCAGGCCCAGGCAAGTCTACAGCCTTGGTTCCGGTCGGATAGTTTCTAAATCGACGGGTAACAACACGTTCGTCAGCTTCCAAATAAAAAGGCCTTTTCGGCTCAAAACCAAAGTCACTGGCTGCTTCTCCTGTTCACCGGTGCTGAACATAAACTCCGTCATCGATTTCCAGGTGAAGCTGCGTTTTTTTCCGGCACTGGAATTCGCTGAAGTATTCGTATTGCCGCCCGTTGCAGATTGCCCTTCAATCGGTGCCCCCAGTTGCAGATCCAGGTTGGACCGGCCTTGCAGCAGGCGCTCCAAACCTTCGGGTGTCACCAAAAAATCCACAGCCTTGTCGGCTAAGGCCGAGCTGAACAATGCCCCCAGAAATGCCCCGGCATCCGTGTTCGCACTGCGCCGTTGCAGGGCTTTCCCCGCATCACCCTTGAGCTGGATTTTGATGTTTTTCCGGAGTTCCGGAAAATCCACATAGGAGGCCAATCTGCGTGTATCGCCAGCCTCCGCAGCAGCCTTGATATTCCAAAGCGTGTAATATGGCATTGCAACAGAAACCACCAAAAGCAAGAGGGCCAGAAGCACCCCCGATATCAGAAGAAAACGTTTGTTCAATAAAAGTTCAAAGGGGCATTTCATAAAAAATGTTCTTGGCGTTCAAAGTGTTTGCGGGGCTTCCATTCACCGTTACGAATTAAAAACATACAAATATACTAACTAACACAAAATAGACAAATCACAGACTTTTACCCCTAGGAAGGAGGTAGACGTTTCATGTGTTGGATTTTCCGGACTCACAATTTTAATTTAAAACGAAAAAAGCCATAATCAAGGTAGCCTGATCCCACCACGAATCGAACGTGGATCACAAGTTTAGGAAACTCGTGCTCTATCCTTTTGAGCTATGGGACCGAGGAAGTTACCATCTTAAAAAAGAATCCTTTCCTGAAAAGGCTTTTCTCTTCCGCAGCGGATGGAAACTTGGAATTTGAATTTAAGTCGTGTTTAAATACCCCATGCCCCTGCCCTCTCCCCTGTCCCGCTCGTTCTACCAGCGTGACCCCGTCACCTGCGCCCGCGAGCTTATCGGTTGCGAACTCCTTTGGAACAAGACCAGGGGTGTTGTCCTTGAAACCGAGGCTTATGCCGAATTCGGGGACGAGGCCTGCCACACTTTCCGCCGTCCCTCCGCCCGAAAGTTCATTGCGGAGCATCCCGCCGGAACAGCTTATGTTTATCTGAACTACGGGATGTATTGGCTGTTTAATGTGCTGGTCAAAAGTCCCCTTTCCAACGGTTTTGTCCTGATCCGCGCCATCGAACCAACCTCGGGTCGGAGTTTGATGGAACAACGGCGATCCAGCACCAACCTGAAACAACTCTGCTCGGGTCCCGGCAAATTAAGTATGGCTTTTGGTATTCGGGGGTCGGATCACGGTACAGACCTCTGCGCCAAAGCCTCACGCTGCCTGCTGGCGGCTTCCGGGATCGTCGCGATCCAGGAGGATTGTCGCATCGGCATTTCATCGGCCCAGGACTATCCCTGGCGTTTTTTGCTGAAAGGTTCGCATCTGGTCAGCGTTCCCTGTCGAAAGCATAAAACGGTCCGATAGCTTATTTCTCCTCCCTCTGCGTTCTTAAAGATGTGCAGGGCACAAAAAAACCTGCGGGGTTGCCGCAGGTTTTTGCAGGATGGAAAGTATCCTGTCTGCCCGAAAAGCTTTAGGCTTTGGAGACTGCTTCTTTCTTTGCTTTGGCAGCAGCCTTGTTGGCAGCAGCGGCGGTCTTGTCCTGTTTGACTTCCATGGCACCTTTTCGTCCACGGAGGTAGTACAAACGGGAACGGCGGACTTTACCAACGGTTTCCACAACGATTTTCTCAATGTAAGGGGAATGGAGGGGGAACACGCGCTCAACGCCTTCACCGTAACTGATACGGCGGACGGTGAAGAGTTCGTTCATGCCGCGGCCTTTGCGGGCAATGACGATTCCTTGGAACTTCTGGATACGTTCCTTATCGCCTTCTTTTACACGGGTGGAAATATTCACCGTGTCGCCGATGTTAAACTTCGGCACATCACTTTTCATTTGTTCCTGCTCAATCTTATCAATCAGTTTCATAAACTTTATCCTGTCCTTCTTCGTTCATCATTCAGACTGCTGGCGACGCTCCCGCGTTCGCTTCCCGGCCTGTTCTTTTCTCCAGGCGGCAATGGCCGCATGGTTTCCCTGCATTAAAATGTCCGGCACTGCTTTGCCCCTGAACTCGGCCGGCCGCGTGTATTGCGGGCCTTCCAGTTCCTCCTCCAAGGCAAACGATTCGGTTTGCGATGACTCGTCATTCCCCAAAACACCGGGAATGAGCCGGATCACCGCGTCCATGACAATCAGGGCGGCGATCGTTCCGTTGGTCAGGACGTAATCGCCGATGGATAATTCCTCGTCGATCCAGCCCTCACGCACCCGTTCGTCGATGCCCTCATAATGTCCGCTGACAAAGATCAATCGTGGCTCCAGCGCCAGGCGCCTGGCCACGGCCTGGTCAAACTTTCGCCCTTCCGGCGTCAGATAAATGACGCGTCCGGGTTCCGGTTCCAAGCTGCGTGTGTGCTCAATGGCTTCCACCAGCGGCTCACACTTCATCACCATCCCGGGTCCGCCTCCAAAGGGCCTGTCATCGACCGTCCGATGTTTGTCCTTCGCAAAATCACGGATGTTGATCTGCCGGACTGAAACCAAATTCTGTTTCTGGGCCCGGTCCAGGATGCTGGTCCCCAAGGGGCTTTCCAGCATCTCCGGAAACAAGGTCAACACGTCGATCTTCACCGAACTACGCGCCTGCCTCGTCCATCACTTCCACTACAATACGTTTTCCAGACTTGCTGGCCGAGTTCAACAGGTTCCGGATCGCACCAATGGTGCGGCCCTTTTTCCCGATAACCCGTCCGATGTCTGCCGGATTCAGTCGGATTTTATAGGAGACGGTCCCTTCGGTTTCCGTTTCCTGCACATCGACTTCCTCCGCATACTGGACCAGCGACGAAACCACAAATTCTACGAAATATTTCATAGAGTTTTGTGGTTGAAATCTTCCGTCCGCGACCTGCTCTGACGGCTTAAGCCGCAGCAGCAGTGGTCTTCTTCGCTTTCTTGATCAGGGTCTTGACGGTATCCGTGGCACGTGCGCCCTGGCTTAGCCAGTACTCGACACGATCCAACTTGAGCGGGGATTCCTGATTCTTGCCGACGGGGTCATAGGAACCCAGCAGCTCGATGAATTTCCCATCACGGGCGCGGGCTTTGTCCGCCACCACAATACGGTAGAAGGGACGATTTTTTGTCCCTTCACGACGAAGTCTAATTACTGTTGCCATACTTGTTTCCTCATTCTTTCGCTAAAACTGAAAGTTCCGGCTTCCCAGGAGCTTTTTCAGCTTGTTCTCCTGATTCCCACCGCGGGTCAGTTTGCCCATCATTTTCTTCATTCCCTGAAAGCGCTGCAACAGCTGGTTCACCTCTGTCACACTTGTTCCGCTTCCTGCAGCTATGCGCTGCCGACGTTTGGCGTTAAGAACTTCCGGCTTTCTCCGCTCCTGTTTGGTCATGGAGCAGATGATCGCTTCAGTCTGTTTCAACACTTTCTCGTCCAAAGATAAATTTTGCATACTACTTGCCCCAGGGATCATGCCAAGCAGATTTTGCAAAGGACCCAACTTTTTTAGCTGTTTCATCTGGTCCATGAAGTCCTGCAGGTCAAAAGAGTTCGATTTTAGCTTGGCTTCCATCCGCGCGGCATCTTCCAGGTTGATCTCTTCGGTGACCTTCTGGGCCAAGCCGTAAAGATCTCCCATGCCCAGAAGTCGCTTGACCAATCTTTCAGGCATGAATGGCTCAAATTGATCCGTCCTCTCGCCCGTTCCCAAGAACTTGATCGGAGCTCCGCTGACCGCATGCAACGAGAAAGCTGCCCCCCCTCGCGCATCTCCATCAAACTTCGATAAAACCAAGCCTGTCAGGGACATAGCTTTCTTGAAAGCATCGGCAATCTCCACCGCCGCCTGCCCCATGGCCGCATCTGCCACGAGCAACGCTTCCTCAGGTTGGATCAGCTCGGCACACTCCTTGAGTTCGCCCAGAAGCTCCTCGTTCACATCCGTTCGTCCGGCCAAATCGTAGACGGTAACGGTGTAGTTGCCTTCAATTGCCCGGTTCAACGCAGCTTTCAGGTGTTGCTGTAAAGTAAGTCCCGCTTCGGGAGCCAATACATCCACTCCGGCCTGAGCCCCAAGGGTTTGCAACTGCTTCACCGCCGCCGGACGGGTCAAATCACCCGCCACCAAAAGAACCTTCTCCTTTTCTGCCTTGAGGTAAACTGCCAATTTCCCCGCCGTAGTCGTTTTCCCGGCTCCGTTCAACCCGCAAAGAGCTATTTTCAGGGGCCGCTTGCCGTTAAGCTCCAAATCCCCCTCACCCAGAAGGCGGATCATCTCGTCATGGACAATTTTAACAAAAAGATCCCCGGGCCGGATACTGGACTGTACTTCCTCACCCAAAGCCTGTTCCTTCACCCGGTCGCAGAACTCTTTGGTGACCTTATAATTCACATCCGCCGCCAGCATCGCCAGACGGACTTCCCGAAGGGCTTCCGAGACATTGCTCTCGGAAAGTTTCCCGTAACCCCTCAGGATTTTGAATACCCCCTGCAATTTGTCACCCAGTAAACTCATAAACTAAAACTCAGACGGCCGGGAATTGTTCCTCAATCTCTTCCATGATCACATGCAGAAGCCATGTATGGATTTCCTGAATGCGGGCGGTATTCGAGCTGGGAATAACAAGGGTATAATCAGCCATTGCCTTCCCTTGGCCACCGTCCTTGCCTGTGAGAAGGATTGTAAACAGGCCTTTGGCTTTGGCTGTGCCCAGGGCCTGAAGGATGTTCCCGGAATTCCCGCTGGTACTGAAGGCCACCAGGATGTCCCCCGCTTTGCCCAAGGCTTCCAGCTGACGGGCATAGACATAATCAAAATTCCAGTCATTGGCGATACAGGTGATGGCCGTCACGTCGGCATTGAGGCAGACGGCGGGAAGGGCCCGGCGATTACTTCGGTAGCGCCCCACCAGTTCTTCACAGAGATGCAGGGCATCCGAGGCGCTTCCCCCGTTCCCGCAGGCAAAAACCGTGTTTCCTTTCTGAAAGCAGGAGGTGAACAAAGGGAGCAGGGCTTCCACCTGTGGTAAAAGTTGTTCCATTTTGACAGCAAGCTCTTGTAACTCTTTCAGTTGCACTTTAAGATCAGCCATAAAACAAGAATCTATCGCATGACCTCTTTCCCTGCCAGTCCTTTCATCGAATCCAATGAGGATTCGAAAGTATCCGGACTCCACTTTCAATTGACCCCCGTAAACTATGCTCTTGGCTGAAGAAGTTCGCTCTTCGCTTTCTTTGCGTCCTTCTGTTAAAGTCTCCTCTCTAGAATCCAGGCATGAAAATTCTCGATCGTTACCTTCTGATCTCACTTCTTCTGCCCTTTATCTTCTGCCTGGGCTGCTTCTTCTGCCTTTGGATCATCTTTGATCTTTTTGACATCGTGGGTGACCTGGTGAAAGCCAAGGCCTCCCCTTGGTTCATCATCCAGTATTACGGAGTGCAGGTTCCACGGGTCGCCCAGATCATTCTGCCACCCTCTTTTTTCTTCAGCTGTGTCTATCTCCTGGCCTACATGTCAGCCCGCAGGGAACTCGTCGCCACCATGGCTGCCGGACTCAGTCTCACCCGGATTGCCATCCCCTTTTTCGTTTTCTCCCTTTTCGTCAGCACTCTCCAATACGCACTCTACTTCGACCTGACACCCGGCTCTAAAAAACGGGTGGATGCACTGGAAAACAGCCTGCACCATCGGACCGAGGCCAAGGACATCTTCCAGAAAGTCCTCTACAAGAATCCCACCAACGGCACCATGTGGTTTATCTCTGAAATCAATGTTAGTGATGGAACCTTCAAGCAGGCCGAAATCCTGAGCATTGACGAAATTGGACGTGATAAAGAAAAATGGTTTGTTGCCCGTGGCACTTTCAAGGAAAAGTACTGGGACCTGTTCAATATCCGCAAAGTCAGCTTCAAATCCGACGGCTCCGCACACCCTCCCCAGGATTTGGATCAGTTGGATGCACTCTTCCTGACGGAAAGCCCTGAACAGCTGGTGGCCACTCTCCGTCCGCCGGAACAATTCCCCTGGATCGAACTCTACCGCTTCACGCACGCGAAATACCGACCCTCACCGAACCGTATGGCACCTTATCAGATGGAATACTTCTACCGCATGACCTATCCCCTTGTTTCACCCATCCTGTGCCTCTTCGCCTTTGCTTTCGCCATCTCCTTCGAACGCCATGCCAGAACCAGTTCTCTCATGGCCTGCCTTCTTGTGCTCTTCGGATTGCTGATCAGCCTCAACATTTCCGTGGCTCTGGGAAATGGTAAACGTCTGGATCCCGCCCTGGCCGCATGGTCCACTATTCTACTTTTCGGCGCGGCCGGTCTCTGGCTCTTCGCCAATAAAGTCGGCTGGATCTGGGAAGCCACTTCCGCCTTCAAAAAAGCCAAAGCCTGATTTCAGAATTTTTAACGCCAAGACGCCAAGGCGCAGAGACGCTATCTGAGAAGAAACGTGCTCTCTTTTGAAGTCCTACACCTTCAGGGCTTTCTTGTAAATCAGCCTTAAAATTTAGAAGTCTTAACTTGCGTCTTAAACCCTTGCCTCTGCTATCGCAGCTGGATGAGCAGACGTATAATTGCCTCCTAAGTGTTGCGTCTTTGCGTTAAATTCCTCATTTCCTTCCTTAAAATCTTGCCAGCCGCGTCCATTGTCCGGACACTCGTCGCCTATCACGGGCTCGTGGTGAAATTGGCAGACACGACAGATTTAGGATCTGTTGCCGCAAGGCGTGTGGGTTCAAGTCCCTCCGGGCCCATTCGACCTTTCCCTCTGAAAACCACGGATCAACACGGATTTTTTGAAAGAAATTTCAACCCGAATCTCCTCCATGTCTTCCTCTGACAAACATTCCCGAACCCTTCATCTCCTTAGCTTTCTGTCGGCACTGAGCTTCCTGGGCCTTCTCTTGTACCTTGCCTTCCTCCAACTCCATATGGAATGGAATTGGCAATCCCTCCTCCCTTACTGGCCCAAATTCTTGCAGGGACTTTGGGTCACCATCTGGGTTTCAGCTGCTGCCATGATCCTCAGCCTGGCCATCGGCCTCATCACCGCCCTCATCCGCCGCCAACCCTTCCTGCCCCTGCGTTACCTCTCGCTCATTTACACGGAAGTCATCCGGGGCACCCCCCTCCTTGTCCAAATCCTGATTTTTTTCTACGTGGTCGCCGACGCAGCAGGACTGCAAAACCGTTACATCGCCGGCATCCTCATCCTCTCCCTCTTCAGCGGTGCTTATCTCTCCGAAATCATACGCGCGGGAATCGAGAGCATCAGTGCCTCACAGATCGAATCCGCCCGCGCTATCGGGCTGACTCCGCTACAAATCTACCGCCACGTCGTTTTCCCCCAGGCCCTCCGCCAATCCCTTCCCGCCATGGCCGGACAGTTCGCCTCCCTGATCAAGGATTCCTCGCTCCTATCCATCATCTCCATCAGCGAAATCACCCTGAATGCCCAGGAAATCAATTCCTTCACCTACAGCACGCTTGAATCCTATTTGCCCTTGGCCGCCGCTTATCTGTTGCTGACACTGCCCATCATGTGGTGGTCCAGAACCCTCGAGAAACAATTCAGTTATGAAACTTGAACTTGAAAGTCTGAATAAAAGCTTCAGTGGCCAAGCAGTGCTGAAGGATCTCGGCTACAGCTGCGACTCCTGCCAATCCCTCGTGCTGCTCGGAGCTTCCGGATGCGGCAAGTCCACCCTGCTCCGCATCCTGGCCGGGCTTCTCCCCGCCGATTCAGGTTCCATCCGGTTTAATGGCGAAGTGTTATCTCCGGCTGAAAACACCCTGCGGGAATACCGGAAAAAACTGGGAATCGTTTTCCAGTCATCCAATCTCTTCCCCCACCTCAGCGCCTACGACAACCTCCTCCTTCCCTTGGAAAAAGTACATGGCTACACCAAAGAGCGGGCCCGCTCACGCATCGATTCTCTTTTAAAACACTTCCAACTGGACGCGCATGCCTACAAAAAACCCGGACAACTCTCAGGCGGGCAGCGCCAGCGCATTGCCATAGCCCGCGCCCTGGCCCACGAGCCCGGCCTGCTTTTACTGGATGAACCCACTTCCGCCCTCGACCCTGAAATGGCCGCAGAAGTGCTCAACACCATTGAGGAGCTGAAAAAAGAAGGAACCGATTTTATTCTCGTCACCCACCAGATCCCTTTTGCCAGGCGGGTGGCGGATCAGGTGCTTTTTCTAAATAACGGAGGTAACCACGAATCCGGTCCGGCCTCAAGTGTCCTCGGGAATCCCGGAACCCCTCTCCTGAAGGAATTTCTACAACGCCACTTCGATTATTAGGCTCTCTCTGTCGGGGCGGGGGCTGCGCGCCCATTCCCTGCCGCGAGCTTGGGGCCCACGTCCCTACACTCCCGGATCCGCAATCAAAAATGTTTGGCAGCTTCCCTCAACATCTTGTCATCCACGTCAGGCCCCACACAGGCCAGGGTCATCCGTCCAGGCTGGAAAAGTTCACGCGCCACGGCTGACACCTGCTCCGGTGTCACCGCCTGGATCTCCTCCAGCATTTCCTTCATCGGCTGCACCCGGCCCAGGCCGATGATTGATTCCCCCATCCACATCATACGGTTGGAAGTGCTTTCCATGCTGAGCTTCATCTGACCCATGAGAAAATCCTTGGCCCGCCTCAATTCCGCCATCGAAGGTTTGCTTTGGCCAATACGTTGGAATTCCCGGGCCGTCAGCTTCATGGCCGCGCCCAGCTTCGGGGTATCCAGTCCTGCCTGTAGATAAAAAGCCCCGCAGTCATGGAAATGATTGGTCGAGGTATGCACCGAATAGGCCAAACCATGTTTTTCCCTCAAGATCTGGAAAAGCCTCGAGCTCATGTTTTCACCCAGAATGATACTCAACACTTTTTCCGCATAACGCTTGGGACTTTGGCGGGGCAGCCCATGAATACCAAGGGCCACATTGCATTGTTGCACAGGGCGGGGAATGGCCAGGGTTTTGATCCGGCCCGAAGATACTCTCTTGACCCGCTGATAACTAGAACGATCCGGACAAACCTTCCGCCCTTTCGTATAGGCTTCCACTTTGTTCCTCACCTTTTCCGGGGAAAAAGATCCTGCCATCGACAGTGTCAGACTCCCCGGATGATAATGATTTTTCCAAAACGCCGCCAAATCTGCGCGTTTCATGGCCGAAACAGATGTCGGCGTGCCGGCAATCGGCCTACCCAGACTGTTTCCCGACCAGAGGGCCTCGTTTAAACGATCCATCACCAGCGAGGAGGGCTGGTCTTCATACATCCTGATTTCTTCAAGAATCACACCCCGCTCACGCTCCACTTCCAAGGCAGGCAAAGTAGAATGCCAGAGCATGTCAAAAAGGACATCGAGAACCAGATCGGCATGGTCGGCATCCATCCGGGCATAATAGCAGGTCATTTCCTCCGATGTGAAAGCGTTAAGGTCCCCTCCTTTGCCTTCGACCTCCTGTGAAATACCCAATGCGTTGCGCTGACGGGTGCCCTTGAACATCATGTGTTCCAGAAAATGGGCTCCGCCCTGGAGTTTGGCCGGTTCATGACGGGAACCCACGCCGAACCAGAGCCCCACGCTGACGCTTTCCACCTCGTCCATCGGACAGAACGCAAAACGTGCAGTACCGATCTTACCCGTCGTAACATTCAACATAAGCTAAATACCCTAAAGTTTTCAGTACCCGGTTACAAGTGCTCAGTATTTTTAGTCCGATGTAACCCCGTGTCACCAAACCGGTTTCTCTTCTCCTCAAATTTCAGCCTTTCAGTATTTCGGTGTTTCAGTATTTTTAGACCAATGTCCTTGCAATCGCGGCTCCAATGGGAACTGAAAGAACGGCAACTTCTCGCCCCCTGCGCCCAGTTGAGTCCTGAGAGCCGGGGACGAACCCACCCCGAAACAGTTCACGTTTATCGATCCGAATTCCAGCGCGACCGCGACCGTATCATCCACAGTTCCGCTTTCCGCCGACTCGAATACAAAACACAGGTCGTGCTCAACGGTAGTGGCGATCACTTCCGCACCCGTCTGACACATACCATCGAGGTGGCCGCCATTTCACGCAGCACCGCCCGCACGCTGGCGCTGAATGAAGACCTGGCCGAAGCCGTCGCCCTGGCCCACGACCTCGGTCATCCGCCTTTCGGACATCCGGGCGAGCACACATTAAACCAGTTGATGCGCGACCACGGCGGTTTTGAACACAATCGGCAAAGTCTTCGTGTGGTGGAAGAACTTGAGATGAAGTATCCCGAGTTCAACGGCTTGAACCTCTCCTGGGAGGTTAGGGAAGGGTTGTGCAAAGGTTTCCGGGAGAGTTTTGGAGGGGGGCTGCAGCCTAGCCTGGAAGCCCAGGTCGCGGATTCTGCCGACGAAATCGCCTATTGCTGCAGCGACCTGGACGACGCCTTGGAAAATGAACTCATCCGGCCGGAAGACCTGAAGGAAATTAAAATCTGGCAGGAACTGGAAGAGTCCGTTCAAAAACAGTATTCCAAACTGGATTTTGAGAGAAAACGCCGTTATCTCATCCGCTGCCTAATCGATCTCCTGGTGGACGACCTTTGCCTTCAATCGGCCACCAATATCGAGGAATCCAAAATTCAGAGTGCCGAGGAAGTGCGGAAACTTACCAGACGTCTGGTGGGTTTTTCCATGAAACTGAGGCCCCAGATTCAAAACCTGCGGGATTTTCTCCACCAACACTTTTATTACAATCCAACTGTCGCACGTATCAACCAGCGGGCCTGCCAGGTCTTGCAGGCACTCTTTGAATTCTACCATCACCACCCCCATCTTATAGGTTCCAAATCCGCCCTGCGCATCAAGAAGGACGGACTCTCCCGGGCTGTCGCCGATTATGTTTCCGGTATGACTGATATCTACGCTCTCAAGATGTACGCCAAACACATCGGCACAGATGATTTGCTGAAAGAACTGCTTCCTCCCGGATAGCACAATCAAAGAAAAACGATCCGCCTGATCCCGAAAGCTGTCGTAACTAAAAAACCATCTTTCATATACCATGAAGCTTCCTCTCCCCGCCTAACTCATTGGCTTGATCATTTCCCTGCTGATCCTCCCTGTTCTCATCTTGGGATGCACCTACTTTTACACCAAATCCCAACCACGGATCTATTCCTCATCGGCACTTATCGTGCTAGACAAAAAAACTGCTCTCAATGCCCAACTTGGTGAACGGGAAGACTCCCCTGTCCGCTCTGTCGATCTGCAAACGGAGTTCGAAATCATCCAGTCGAAAAAGATTCTTCTTCCCGTCCTTGAGGAACAAAAGTTCGGTGAATCTTTGGTCTTGGCCTCAGGACTTCTTGCGGATACCTACAGCGGGAAGGAAGACTTCCTTTACAAACGTTTTAAAGCTGAGCATTTGCGCGTGCACCCCTACCGCAACACACATTTCATCGAAATCACTGTTTTTTCCGAAGAACCCAGACAGGCTAAAAACACCGCAAACGCTATGGCGCGCAACTATATTGATTACAGAAAAGGCGAGACTGGGAATGTTTTCGGAGTTGATTTGATCAGTGAAGCGGAAGAAGGTGTGTCCCCTATCAAACCCAACTTCAAGCTCAATGTGGCACTCGCCCTCGTGATCGGATTCGTAGTGGGGGGAATCTTCAGCATCGCTCTCAGCATCTGGTATTTTGCCACCAAGGCAAAACCGCCCGCCCTACCCCGCACACCTGCCGCCTGGGTCCCCCTCAACTCTGCCAGCCCTGCAAAATCCTGAGGTAATTTCCTCTTTCATAGGCCGCAGGTTCCGGGCAATTACGCATGCTCATGGCTCCTTTCAACTGCTCAACGGATTCGTAATCGTGCTCGTTCATCCACGTTTTGAGACGTTCCAGCAAAATATGCAGATAACCTGGTCCATGCTTGAGCAGGCAGGACACCATCTGGATCGCATCCGCCCCGGCCAGGATGGCTTTGACCACATCTTCCAAGTGATGTACTCCGCCCGTGCAGCCCAGGCTCACGTTCACTTTTTCCCGCAAGGCCGCCAGCCAACGCAACCGCAACAAAAGCTCATTCGACTGCGAAAGCTGAAGCACGGGCTTCGCCTCCATCTGTTCAGGATCGATATCCGGCTGATAGAAACGATTGAACAACACCAGACCGTCCGCACCCGCCTCCGCCGCCTGCCTGGCCACATGACCGAAGGAGGTGTAGAAGGGCGATAGCTTGACCGCCAAAGGAATTGAAATCACAGCACGTACATCCCTGATGGTATCGACCAGTTGCCTTTCGACTTCCGCACCTGATTCGTCAACCCGCATGGCTGGATAATAAAAATTTAATTCGAGGGCATCCGCCCCCGCATCCTCCAGGATTTCAGCATAATGCGTCCACCCACCGGGAGTCGTTCCATTGAGTGAGGCGATCACCGGAATACCTACCGTCTTTTTCAACCAGCGCAGATGTTGCAGATAGCGGTTGGGCTCAAAGCTGTATTCGTGAATCGATGGAAAATAGGAAGCCGCTTCGGCAAAAACATCCTCATGGTCTTCGACGTGTTTTCCCATACCCAACATTTCCTGGTGTAACTGCTCCTCGAAGAGGGAATGCATCACGATAGCGGAAGCACCCGCTTGCTCCAACGCGACGACCGTATTTTGCTTGTCTGCCAGGGGGCTGGCTCCAATAATGAAAGGGTTTTTCAAGGGAAGTCCAAGATAGGTTGTGCTGAGATCAGGACATTTCATGAGGCCTCCTTGGCCGCAACTGTGTTCATTTGTAGGTCAGCCAACTGCCGGTAGAGCTGCTGCCTGGCCTTTATTCGCGCCGACGCCTGTCCATGCAACTCAAGAAAACGTTCAGGATCACTTTGCTCCAGGATTCGGAATCGGGCTTCGTTCTCGGTATAACGTCCCAAAGGAACCGTGGCGTCGCCGGAATCCAACTGTAGCGGGGAAAGTCCCTGCGCTGTCCGGCGGGGATCAAAGCGGTAAAGAGGCCAGTAACCGGAATCGACTGCCAGTTTCTGTTGCTCCAGGCCATGTTGCATGCCGTAACCATGGGCAATGCAGTGACTGTAGGCGATGATGAGCGAAGTGCCGGGATAAGCTTCGGCCTCGTTGAGCACTTTTACCGTCTGGGAGTCCTTGGCCCCAAAAGCGATCCTCGCCACATACACATCCCCATAAGTCATGGCAATCATTCCTAGATCTTTTTTGCCTTTGGCTTTCCCGTTTACAGCAAACTTGGCCACTGCCCCCAGCGGTGTGGATTTGGAGGCCTGCCCGCCCGTGTTGGAATAGACCTCTGTATCGAGAACCAGGATGTTCACCTTGAGTCCAAGGGACAGGACATGATCCAGCCCCCCGTAACCGATGTCGTAAGCCCAGCCGTCTCCCCCGATGATCCAGACACTTTTTTTCACCAGTGCTTCGGAAAAACAGTGTATCTGCTCCCGCACTTCTGTAGGTAGCGTTGAGCAGCACCTGAGCAATTCGACCACACGTTCCCGCTGGGCCGCGATCCCTTTTTCCGTGCTCTGATCCGCTTGTAAAAGACTATCTACCAAACCTGCGCCAAGCGTCGAACTCCAGGTTTTGATCAGGGAGCGGATACGTTCCTCTTTGCGGTCAAGGGCGAAACGCATGCCCAGGCCGAACTCGGCATTGTCCTCGAAAAGCGAATTGGCCCAGGCCGGCCCCCGGCCCTGTGCATTGGTGGAATAGGGTGTGGTGGGAAGATTCCCCCCGTAGATGGAAGAACATCCGGTGGCATTGGCAATGAGAGCCCGGTCTCCGAACAACTGCGAAACCAGCTTGATATAAGGTGTCTCCCCACAGCCCGCACAGGCACCCGAAAATTCAAACAAGGGTTCCAAAAACTGGGAGGCTTTGACTTCGTCGGTTTTAAGCAAAGTCCGATCCACGTTGGGTAGCTTGAGAAAATAGGAGAAATTGAGTTTTTCCTGCCAGCGCAGCTCGCTTTGAGGAACAGGACTGAGAGCCTTGCGTTTGGGGTTTGTCTTGTCTTTGGCTGGGCAGACCTCGATGCAAAGACCGCAACCGGTGCAGTCCTCCGCCGCCAGTTGCAGGGTGTAACGGTGGCCGTCGTGCTCGCGCGATCGGAAAGGCGCGGACTTGAACCCCTGAGGGGCATTGGCCAATTCGGATTCCGGATAAAATTTGGCGCGCAGGGAGGCATGCGGACAAACCAAGGCACACTTGTTGCACTGGATACAAAGAACCGGATCCCAAAGAGGGACGTCCGCTGCCAGATTCCGCTTTTCCCAGCGGCTTGTATTAAGGGGCCAGGTTCCATCCGCAGGCATCACGCTAACAGGAAGCTCATCCCCCCTGCCCGCCATCATCACACCGGTAACCTGATGAATAAAGGCATCGGCATCGGGAGGAATCAACATGGGACGCCCATGAATGGAATCGATTTTCCCTTCATGCCTCAATTCCTGCAGGTTCTCCAGCGTGCGGTCGACGGCATCAAAGTTTTTTTTCACCATCGCTTCGCCCTTCCTGGCGTAGCTTTTTTGAATGGCTTTTTTGATCTGGGCAATCGCTTCCTCCCTGGGAAGAACGCCGGAAACCGCAAAAAAGCAGGTCTGCATGACCGTATTGATTCGGCCTCCCATTCCGCTTTCCCGTGCGACACGGTAGGCATCAATGGTGTAAAGCTTCAATCCCCGGTCCACTATGAGCTTCTGGGATTCACGACTGAACTGCTCCCAGATTCTGTCCGCCGGATAAGGACTGTTGATAAGACAGACGGCCCCCGGGGCCGCGTGTGCGAGAACTTCATTCTTTTCCAACAAGTCCCACTGATGACAGGCCACAAAGCGGGCTGTGCCCTTGGCAATAACATACGGTGCCCGGATGGCACGGGGGCCGAAGCGCAGATGCGAGATTGTGACGGCACCGGATTTTTTGGAATCATAGACAAAATAACCCTGGGCCCTGAGTCCTGTTTCCATTCCGATGATTTTGATCGTGTTCTTGTTGGCTCCCACGGTTCCATCCGATCCCAGGCCGTAGAAAACTGCGTTGATGGTTTCGGGATCGTCCACCTGGAACCCCTCCTCCACGTCAAGTGACATGCCAGTGACATCATCCATGATACCCACTGTAAAGGAGTGTCGCGGCATGGCTTGAAGCATCTCGTCAAAAACAGCCTTGGCCATGGCAGGGGTGAATTCCTTGGAACCCAGACCGTAACGGCCACCAATGAGCCGGGGCAATATTGCCGTCCTCGCTGCCTGTCGACAGGCCAGGGAAGTAACCACATCTTGGAAGAGCGGTTCCCCCACCGAGCCGGGTTCTTTCGTGCGGTCCAGCACGGCGATGTTCACCACACTGGAAGGCAATACCTGAAGAAACGTCTCCACAGGGAAAGGACGATAAAGACGCACCACCAGAACTCCCGTGCGGCGTCCATCAATATTCAATTTCCTGCTGGTCTCAATCACTGTTTCTGCCGCCGATCCCATGACGACCACAACCTCCGTGGCCCGGGGATCCCCCACATAATCCACCAGATGGTAAGAACGTCCGGTCAGTCCGGCAAAACGATCCATCACCTGCCGGACGCGCTCTGGGGCCTCAAGATAATAGGGATTCACACGTTCGCGGGTCTGAAAGAAGACGTCCGGATTTTGGGCTGTTCCACGGATGACCGGACGCTCCGGACTGAGTCCTCTCGCATAAAAATCTGCCAGGGCTTTGGTATCCAGCATTGCCTTGAGATCATCATCGGAGAGGATTTCCAACTGGTTGATCTCGTGTGAAGTACGGAAACCGTCGAAAAAATGAAGAAAAGGCAGCCGGGTCTCGAGGGTGGCGGCGTGGGAAATGCAGGCCATATCGTGCGACTCCTGCACATTCGACGAACAGAGCATGGCGAAACCCGTCGGCCTGACGGCCATAACATCCGAGTGATCTCCAAAGATGGAAAGCCCGCTGGTGGCAACCGCCCGCGCTGCAACGTGCAGGCAAAAGGGTGTGAGTTCGCCAGCCATCTTATACATGGCTGGTATCATGAGTAGCAAGCCCTGCGAAGCCGTAAAGGAGGTGGAAAGACAACCGGCCTGAAGCATCCCGTGGAGAGCACCCGCCACCCCGGCTTCCGACTGCATTTCCACCACACCTGGCACTTCGCCCCAAATATTGGGCTTTGCTATAGCAGCCCACTCGTCACAAGACTCACCCATGGGAGTCGATGGTGTAATGGGATAAATGGCTATGGCCTGACTGAGCCGGTAGGCCACGGAGGCCGCCGCCTCGTTGCCATCCATGATGGCCAGTGGACGCTGAACCGGCAGGGAGGGCTTATGTTCCCTTGAAACCCCCGGACCAGACAAAACAGCTGAACTCATGAACCAAGCCTATCTAATGTTTGATTAATTGTAAATTAGTTTAATTAATGTATGAGAGCCGCAACTTAAGGAATTAGCTGTGGTTATAGCCTTCTTGTGTCGTGAGCCGTCAATCAGCGCCAAGAAACCTCGCCCCCAGAACATTAGTCTCTTCTTGTCTGAAGGAGGGATCTCCACCTAAGTTGGTGCTGCCTTGTGTCTAACGGAACACCTGCAACCATGAAAACCATTCTATTTCTCGCCCCCCTGATCCTCACGCTCTCCACCCTTCCGTCCCAGGCCCAAGAACAGAGGCCCTCCCCAGGCAAAGTCGAAATCATTCGCATTCTGGCTGGTTCTCCCACGCCAGTAACTGACAGGCGTGGCATCACTTGGGAAGCTGCCCGGGGTTTTAGCGGCGGCGAAACCGTCACCCGCATTCTCCCGGAACTTCCGGAAATTTATCAGAGCGAACGCTACGGCGACTTCAGCTTCTCGGAGCCCCTGCAAAACGGGAAATACCGGATCACTCTTCATTTTTGCGAATCCTACCACAAAAGCTGGGTCGAAGCCCGGGGTAAACGAAGTTTTAATGTCCAGATCGAAAACACCATCACTAATATCAAGGATCTCAGTATCGCTGCCGAAGGCTTCCGGAAACCCTTGGTCAAACTTTTTGAAGTGACTGTCCGGGATGGAAAACTTGATATTTCCTTTAAAGCCACACCGAAAAATCCGGCGGATTATGATCCGGGCTGCCTCAATGCCATCGAAATCGAATGGCTCAGTAAACAGACGGGGCTCAGGCAACCCGGCGCTAAAATGGATCAGGTCGAGCTGTACAAGGATTAGGTTCTTCAAGAGCAGCCTAGGCTCTTTACACCGCCCGCCCGAACTTTTTTTCCAGTTCACAGCGGCTGAGAAGAATCATCGTCGGGCGACCATGAGGGCAGGTGTAGGGCAGATCGCACTTATGAAGGTCAATGACCAGTTTTTCCAGCTCAACCCTACCCAGAATATCATTTGCCTTCACCGCATGTCGGCACACGGTTTTGACTACAATTTCCTCGCTAAGCTTACGCTGCTTACGGGTCTCCCCTCCCGCCTCCATCAAATCCACCACCATGCTGCGGAAAAAGTCTTCGATATGCTGGGTTTTGATCATCGGTGGCAAGGCATCAATCATAAAGGTATGCCCTCCGAGGGAGGCCACGCCTAAACCCACAGCCTGTAACCCCTCCACATTTTGCCGGATGAAATCCGACTGCTCAGGCGGCAATTCCACCGTCACCGGAACCAAAAGCCGCTGGCTGACCACTTCTTCATGCGCCACACGCGCCAACATCTGCTCAAAGAGCACCCTCTCATGGGCGGCATGCTGGTCGATCAACACAATCCCGTTCGGCCCTTCCGCCACCACATACAAGCCCAGCATCAGGCCAATGATTTTCAGGTCGTGATTTTTTTCATCGGGAAGTACAACGTCACGCTCTGTTTCCTGCCAGCGAACCGAAGGAAGCAGCTCCCGCGTCGGGGAACCAACATCAAAAAAACCGGTTTGCAGCGGAGGATTCTGTTTGGAGAGAACCGGCGCAGGCAGCCCCTTGAAACTCGGAGCTTCGGGAATCTTCGACAAGGGCAGCACAGCCGGGGAAACCGAGGCTTTGAACGGTTGCGCCAGGGGAACTTCCAGTGGTTGCCGGGATCCAGCCCGGAGAGCGGCACCGACCGAATCCGTGATGAAAGCCCTCACCTGCATGTCGTCTCTAAACCTGACTTCGCGCTTGGCCGGATGAACGTTCACATCCACCCGGGCAGGATCCAGATCAAAGAACAAAATCAGCACAGGGAAACGTCCCCTCATCAGGGAATTATGATATCCCTCCAACACAGCGTAATTGAGGGTCGGGCTCTGCACCGGTCGCCCGTTGACGAAGAGATGGTGCTCTTGGCGATTGCCCCGGCTGACACCGGGCTGGCCGATAAAACCACGCAGACGCATGGAACCCTCCCCCGCCTCCACCGGTAGCATGTGTTCCATCCAGTCCCGGCCATAGATCTGAAGCAGCCGTTGCCGGAGACCCGTGGCAGCGGGGTAATGCTGCGGAGGGAGATCGTCCAGACTGAGGCTGAATCCCACTTCCGGACGTGACAGCACGGCCAAACGAACCGTCTGTTCGACATGCGCTTTCTCCGTGTCGTCCGAACGTAGAAATTTACGGCGTCCCGGAGTGTGCAGAAACAAGGATCTCACCTCCACCGAGGTCCCGACCGCACAGCCCGCTTCTTTGACCGAGAGCAGCTTTCCGCCATCCACCGTGATCTCCGTTCCGGAAATAGCCTCCGGCTCCCGGGCCAACAAACGGAATCGACAGACGGATGCGATACTGGGCAGGGCTTCCCCGCGGAATCCAAATGTGGCGATGGTGAGAAGATCCTCAGAACTGCGTATCTTGCTGGTGGCATGTCGTTCGAGACAAAGAAGAGCATCGTCGTAACTCATTCCACTACCGTTGTCGCTGACCCTTATCAGCCCCTTCCCTCCCCGCTCCGCCGCTACATCAATACGGGTGGCACCCGCATCCAGGGCATTGTCGAGGAGTTCTTTGACGACCGAGGCCGGACGCTCTATCACCTCACCAGCCGCAATGCGGTTGGCCACGGTTTCTTCAAGGAGGTGGATACGGTTGGCCATGAAAATTTACAATACACGCGAACAACGCGAAACGTCGCTAAAACTCCCAACACGTAGCGAACAGGTTTGCCCGACTCCAACAAGTATACTTCACAAATACTTTTCCTCTATTCTCTGCGTGTTTCCCGCGCGATACTAATCCCCTTTGTAACCCAGCACAGAGAGCACACGCTCCAGATCAGATTCGTTGTAGTACTCGATTTCCAAATGACCTTTACTACGGGTGCCCACCAGTTTGATCTTGGTGCCCAGCAGACGTTGCAATCGCAGTTCCAGATCCCGCCAGTCAGCCCCGGAAAAGCCCCCGGCTTTCTTTTTTCCGGAAGGAACTGAGCCTGTGCGCGACTTGCCGAGCTCCGAAACCAGCTTCTCCGTTTCACGTACGGAAAGGTCCCGTTTGATCACCTCGCGGGCGGCAGCGTTTTGTTGGGTATGGTTGGGTAGCGAAAGCAGAACCTTGGCATGACCAACACTTAGCTGGCGGTGGCGAACCAATTCTTTGACATCCGAACCAAGACCGGTCAGGCGCACGGCGTTGGCGACGGTCGCGCGGTTTTTACCGACCTTCTGGGCAATCTGTTCCTGGGTCAGTTTGAAACGTTCCGCCAGCAGGGCATAACCGTCCGCTTCTTCAATCGGGTTGAGATCGGAACGCTGCAGATTCTCCACCATGGCCACTTCCAAAACTTCCAGATCATCAGCTATACGGACAATAACGGGAACTTCCTTGAGCCCAGCCTGGCGCGAAGCCCTCCAACGGCGTTCCCCGGCGATCAGTTCAAATTTCTCTCCTACTTTTCGGACGATCAGAGGCTGGATCACGCCGTGCTCCTTGACGGAAGCCACCAAATCAGCCAGGTCCTGCTCGGCAAAAGTTTTGCGGGGCTGAAGCGGGCTGGCTTCGACCCGGTCGAGAGCCACTTGTTGTACACGTTCGCCCGTTTGGGGTTCAGGTGCGGCCACCGCCACCGTTGTATTACCTCCAATGAGGGCGCCCAGTCCTTTGCCTAAAGCATTTCGTGCCATAAGCTAAAAACCTAGGCGGAGCCGTGCCGGTGGTCAATCGGCGATCCACCCGTAGTCCTGCGTATTCCGCTTTCTATCGGAACCCCAAGAAATCCCATTGCCCGTAACGCCCCTCTCTTCCAGACTCTGGATGTGAAAATTCCGGCCAAAGCCATCTTACTGCTTGTGCTGCCTTTTTTTCTCAACGACTTAGCCGTCGTTTTTTTGAAGCTTGCCGTGATGCCCACGGAGTCACTGGCTTACTTTTACCACAAAATGCCCTGGATCGGCGAAACCCTTGTCGCCTGGCAACCTGCCTCCCTTGCCATGTCCCCTTACCGCCTGCCCTTGCTTTGGGGACAGGATTTGATCGTCTTCGTGGCCATCCCTGCTGTTTTTTTCTTCGTCTTTTTTAAAAAGCAATTGCTCGACCGGAAAAGTCTCGGCTTGGGATCCCTGCCTTCACTTTGGGACTGTGGCTACAGCCTGATCCTGGCCCTGCAACTTTTTTTGGTCGCCAAATTTATCCGCTACGTTCTGCTTGAGATTCATCCGCCTCTGGAAATTTTTGGCTGGTTCAATTATGATTTCCCTCCATCGTTTCCCTGGCAAATCCTCACGATCCTCTACGCCTGCGTCAGTGCTGCGGTCGTGGAGGAACTGATTTTCCGGGGTCTGCTCATCCCTTGGCTGCAATCACGGGGCTGGAACACCTGGGCCGCCATCCTGATTTCCGCTTTTCTTTTTGCCGGAATCCACTGGTGCCAGGGACCTGTTCAACTGGCCTCAACCTTTGTCTTCGGTATGATCACCGGAATCACATTCTCCAGTTCGGGGAAATTGTGGCCCTTGATTCTGGCCCATTTTTTTATCAATCTGGCTGCATTCTGGCCCTCGTCCTGACGAAGAACCCAACCATTTACGCCAGCACGCTGCGTGTTTAAGGAATCAACGAATCTCCAGATGCTCCATGATTTCGTTACTGGTTACGCGGCTTTTCTCAATAAGAAGTATCCCCAGTTTCGCCACCAACTTCCTGAACAGAAATAGTGAATCGGGCGCCGAGGTATGATGGGTTGGCCGGCAGAAATTACGCCGGGTGGCTGGGCGAAGGCGCAGGCCCCTATCTGAACTGATACGGGTCAAGCGGGCAACGCGGCCAGCGGCCCTAAAAACGGCGGCCCGGCGGGTTGCGTTGAAAACAGCCCGGCACCTTTGTTGTCCGCCAAAGAACGGATCTGCCTCTGGCACGACCCGTTGGTCGCTGGTATAATTGATACAAACTACCTCCCCGAGCTGCGGCGGTGGGCTGTTTTGCACGAAACCAACCCGTCATACCTTGGCGCTCGGACCACTAGTGTCCTGTTAGCGAAAAATCCTGTTGATCCTTCAACTCAGGAAACCGCTTTCCAGGCCTTGGCCAGACCCTTGTCCTTGCTCTTGAAACGCTTCACGATCCGTTGGGTTCCGCTCTTGTCCTTCACCTTGAAACAGCCGTTGACTGTGGCTTCCACAACCTCAACAATCCAGGTCATTTTCCACTTGTCCGGACCCTCGTGGGGAACGTAGAGAATCTCCGAAACTTTCGGCGGTTCATAATGTTGGGGTTGTATATTCATGTGATATTCCGAACTTAGCCTGAAAATGATCCACGTCGAGTGGCGTCTTTTTCCCAAGCCACAAAAAAAGCCGCCCCTCTTTTGGAGGGAGCAGCTTGTTGCAAGAGTTGCAATGATCAGCTCTGGGCGTCTTTCTTGTCCTGCTTCTTTTCTTTCATTTCTTTTTTCATTAGGTCGCGCTTGGCGTTCTGCTCCGCCGTCAGTAGGCCATTGATTTTCTGGTCCGAGGCCTTTCGAATTTCCATTATCTTGGATTTGCGATCCTCCTTGGAGAGACCCTGGTCTTCCTTAAGCAGCCTCATGGCTGCCATATCCTGTTTGTGGATGGCAGCGATTTTTTCAGCCTGCTCATCAGTCAGGGCAAGTTCCTTTTTCATGAGTTCGGACCGCTCTTTCATTTTTTCAGCCCTTTCCTTCCGGGGTTTGCCGTCGGAAACAGCCGCACCGGGGGGTTTTTGATCCGGCTGGGCATGGAGGCTGCCCAGCGGCAGGGCAAGAGACAGAAGGGTGACTAGCATGTAATATCTGGATGATTTCATAGTTTTTTGTGGATTAGGTTTACAGACATTGAACCGCTGCCAGCAAAAAAAGTTGCTCTCCAACCTTGGAAAAAGTGGGATCTGTGCTTTACTGGGGAAATGGATAGGACAAAAGGTTTCCCATCGCCACCTTTCCGCCGCAAGGCCTTCAGCATGCCTGAATTACTCGTTCTCAGCGCCCTTCTTTTTTTGACCGCCTTTGTGGCTCTGCCCGCAGCTTATCCCTATTTCATGAAAGCACATCGTCAGGCTGGAACGATCAAACTTTGGGAGCAAAACACGAACGCTCTTAACCAACAGTCTGCGCCACTTAATGAATAAATAGGCCCTAAAAAAGGCAGCGCCGCCTTCCCTCTCATGGGCCCTTTTCCACAATTAAGGGATACCTGTTCCATTCTTTCAGGTCGTAATGCCACCACTCAGCCGGCACCCCGTGAAAGCCGTTGGCGAACATGGCCTTCCTTAAAACTGTTCCATGTTTCCTGGCTTTCTCCGGCAATTCCGAAAAATTGTGGTCAGCCCGTAGGGTGAATTCGTCAAAAGCAGAAGGCATTTCCACCCTCAGACCTCCCAATGTAGCCAGGGTCACATCCACCGTCGTGCCCCGGGTGTGTCGGGATCCCTGCTTGGGAGGCGCAACAAAATTGGCATTGGGAAAGGCCTCCCAAAGCTTTTGCTGGGCCCAGGCCGGGCGGTAAGCGTCAAGAATCACCAACTGAAAACCCTGTTTGTTCAAGGTCTTTTGCACCCCTTTCAGAGCCCTTATGGTCTCTATACGAAGCCAGGCGGTGTTGTCGCGGTAAATCACTTTGCCGGTAAAATTACCGGCGGTGGCATAACGCAGATCAATAAGTAGTCCGGGAATCTCCAGATCCAACCTTCGAAGTTCCGGAGCCGGTGGCCTGGGCTCCATGCCCCGGCATTCAAAGCTGAACACCAGAAGTAACAGCAAAACACGAAAAGAATCATTCAGCATACCTGCTTTTTCCATGAATTTTGTCCCCTGGCAATCCCATAGCTTGACGCACCCCCGATCACCCCTGATGATCGAGGAAATGGTTCCCGATACAGATCCCCTTCCCGTCAACGATTTTCTTCAAATCACCAAGGATCAGCTCAACCAGCTCCCGCTGATGCGTTACGACGGCCCCATCGAAATCGTACGCAACGGAGAGGAATTGGAGCGTTTTCTGACGGAAATCCTCTCGGAACAGGTCCTGGGCTTTGATACGGAAACACGCCCCAGCTTCCGTAAAGGCCAAAACTACCTTCCCTGCCTTGTGCAGATAGCCACACGGCATTGTGTTTTTCTTATTCAAATTCAGGACGGTACAATGAGTGAGGCCTTGGCCCGCATTCTGGAATGGCCGGCATCGATCAAGGCAGGCATCGCCCTCAATCAGGACATGTCAAAACTCAGGCAACTGGGTGATTTCTCCGACCAATCCGTGCTCGATCTCTCCAAGGTGGCTTCGAAGCTCGGGATCAAGACCACCGGTCTGCGCAATCTCACCGGCATTCTGCTGAATGGACGGATTTCCAAGGGGGCTCAGGTCACGGATTGGAGCAAACTTCACCTGAGCGAAGCCCAGATCAGTTATGCCGCCACGGATGCCTGGATCAGCCGCGAACTATATTTTGCCCTCAAACAAATCCCGGATGCGGAACCCGTTTTCGCCAGCCTGGCCTGAGTTGTAATTTGTAGGGGCGTGGGCTCCACGACTGGGACCGAGAAATGAGCGTGGGGCCGGTGCTCCGACAGAAACAGTGGTTAAACCGCCAGGGCAGTCTTGAGCACTTCGCTCAGGCGCTCGCGATTGTAAGGTTTGGCAATGACCGCAGAGAAACCGAAAGGCTTGGGATCCTGCATAACCGGCTGGTCAATGTAACCGCTGGAGGCGATCGCCACCACAGAGGGATCCAGTTGCTTGAGGGTATGCACCGCTGCAGCACCACCCACCCCGTGGGGAATAAGAAGATCCATGATCACCGCGTCAAAGCGCCAGCCTTCCTTGACGGCTTGGCCGTAGACATCAATGACCTCTTTGCCATCCTTGGCCACAGTCACTTCGTAGCCCAACTGCCGCAGCAACGTGCCGACAAACTTGCGCACCAGTTCCTCGTCATCCATGAACAACACCTTCTGCGGTCCCCGGGTTGTCCTGATCACCGTAGGCATCACGGACGGAACATTTGTTTTCATGGTCGGCACATACATGCTCACCTTGGTTCCCTGGCCCAGCTTGGAATCCACGTTAATGGTTCCACCATGGCGCGACAGAATGGAAAGGGCCGAAGTCAGACCAAGGCCCGAACGCTCGGGTTTCGTGCTGAAATACGGTTCAAAAATACGGTCGACTGCTCCGGGATCAACCCCCGAACCCTCATCCTCCACAAGAACACAGAGGTACTCGCCAGGTGGAAGCTGGGGAGGACGGCTCTCGGAATCCAGGGCAAATAACACTTTGGATGAGGACACTGTAACCTTACCCGCTCCCCTCATCGCATCCACCGCATTATCGATGACCGCCCGGACGGCCCGGCAGAACGATGCTTGTTCCAACCTGATCTGCTCAAGGCCGGCCGGGATCAGAATCTCGGATTTGGTCGCTTTGTTCGAAAGGGCCGAACTGACAACACCTTTCAACATAGGCTCCAAAGATACCGGAACCATTTCTTCCGGTTCGTCCATCCCCAGGCTGAGCAGTCGCGCCACGACCTGTTGGGCCTGGCGGGTGGACACATCCGCACGCTCCAGATGGGAACGGACAATCTCCTTCTGTCCAGAGGCGTTCTGCGCCGCTTTGATGTGCTCAATCAGATTTTCCAGAATGTTTTTGAATTCATGGCCCACGCCGGTGGCCAGGGATGAGACAGCCTCGATTTTTTTTTGCCTTGATGAGTTCGTCCTCCATCTTCTTCCGGCCGCTGACATCGCGGGCCACCAGAACAAGGCACTCCACATCCCCTTTCTCATTGGTGACGATTCTAGCCTGCGACTCGAGCAATATCCAGTGCCCTTTTTTATGGCGCATCCGGTATTCCACTTTTCGTCCCATCCCCGTCTGTAGGGATTCCTGGAAAACCTGCTTAACCAGAGGCAGATCCTCCTCATGGACTTCCGCCAGGGAGTAACTTCCCTCCAATGTTTCCGGATTGTAGCCAAGGGTGGTGAAGTAGGCTTGGTTGTTCCAGACACGGGTGCCATCCGGACGAACCACAGCAAGAAGATCGGCAACATTGTCAGTAATGAGTTTAAAAAGCTGCTCAACCTTTCCAACTTCAACCCGCTCATCACGCAGCTGCTTCAATTCCACCAACAAGTGGGGTATTTCACTTTTCGGGACAAATTCATCTGGTTCAGCAGTTTCCATCGTCACACCCTTAGCCCCCTTTGGAGCTAGAGCTGTGCCATAAAATTAAATTAGTGCGATGTATCTTCTTAACACACAAAATAATTGTGAATAAGCAGGATACAGAAAGTCCAGGTAGGCATTTTTTACCCTTTACAGTTTAATTTGCCGACTGATTCAAAGCTTTTCCGGCCAGCCCCGACTTTTCATGTAATCCTGTAAAGACTGCTTAAGTAGCCTCGCACTCTCTTTGGCTTCCAGAGCCAGATAAACCTCGTCACCTGTCGATTCAGAACTATCCGCCAACGGATCGGGAAATACCTCTTTCGCCACAATCGAATAGGTCAGAAATGGCTGCACAAGTGAACGGCTCGGATCAAAAACGAAGACCGTGCATTCCACCAAAGGCCTCCTCTTCGAATCTTTTAACGCCGGATCCGGCAGCAGCACCCGGTGTATACGCCCCTGCACCAGCCAGGTATTTTCCCCTTCACCGGCCTGGGCTTTGGAAGCAGGTGCCACCTGTTGCAGCTCCTGAACAAAAGCTGTGGCAAGGCGTTCCGGGAAATCATTCTTGATCGCCGATTCTGCGGCAGCAGAAACCTCCAGGCCCCAGATACAGTCTTTGCTGTCAAAAGGCAGCACTACAATTTTCTCCACTCTCAGCCGGGGGGCAGGACCGCTGGTGGCCTGCAGGGTTTTGGTCGAGATGGAGCCACAGGCCGTCAACATGAAGGCCAGCCCGCAAAACAGCAAACGTGGATATCGCAAATTCACAGCAACACCTTAGTACAAAGAATCCCCCGAGTTAAAGACCAATCGACGCCATTCCGGCTGGTTATGAAAATCCGGCCTCTCATGATCGGAAGTCGAGGACACCACCGGCTCTTGCGCAGCCCTGGTGTAATCATAACGGCAAAACGAAGCAGTCCAGATATCCCCCACCTCCCATTGCTTGTTTTCGCACAAGCGGCCCAGCGGAATGGAAACCATGACCCGCCACCGCTCCGACTCCCTCAGGATTTCTGCGCGGCTTTCGATGATTTTATCGGGTAGTAAACGACGGGTAAAGGCTCCACTCTTTTCCGCCAGGGAAACCGGATCGTAAAAATCGGCCATATTTGGAAGGCGCAACTGGAGGATCTGGTTATCCGGCGTGACATGGAATTCATAATAAGCCTCCTGCCCTGCCGGTCTCAGAAAAATCTCAAAAGCATCGCCGGTCATCCAGGTGCGCTGGTTCATTGAAGTGGCCGTGTTGAAAATATCGATATCTTCCATCTCCGCAACCACGTAAAGATGTACGCCGTCATGAGCCGCACCTGCGGTCGCAGCGTAGAAAGGTCGTGCCGCCGGAGCGCGTTTGGGTTGCTTTAACGGAACCGCTAAACCCTGACGGAGCCTGGCCAGTTCGGTCCCAAAATCCCAGGAAAAGGGATCAGTCAAACAGGAACAAACAATGGAGGACATTCCGCTCCAGCATGAAAACCTCTCCTCAGCGGTCAAGCATATCCCACAGACCTGCCTTTTTTCCAAACGTAGTCAATCGGCCCCACTTCGTAGCACAGCTCAAACCGGGCTTCACTGCCCTGTAAAAAATCGAAGTTCTGCTCCTTTACCCGCACCAATCTGTGTTTCCAGGCCCGCTCATCACGTTCAATGTCTACCACCTGCACCAGTCCCTTGGCTGGAAAACCTATACCCTTGGGCTTGTATTTTAAAAACGCCTCCGCCTCCCTGATGCCCGCAAAAACACTCCCCTCTTCGGGCTGGGACACGTCCCCTTTTTCAATGCGCAATACCGCGTCCGAGCCGTGAGAGCATATCCGGAAAGTTTTTTCCTCTGCCTGCGTAGCATTCTCCTCGAATTGGAGTTTGGCAGAGTGAAAACGAAAATCAGTAAGTTTGTTTCCAACAGTCACAAGCCAGTCTTTATCACAATCGCTACGCAGGAAATACAGTCCTTCCTCGTAATCCCCTTCCCGGCTGCGGAACCTGACATAAATACGATAGGCCACATGCCAGTAGGAAAAACCAAAAAGACCGGGCAAAGGCCACGGTCTCATGTCCTTGATGCGGCAGATGACCACATTATAGAATCCAAAGCCTTCACGACTGACTGCTTCCAATGGAGGCGGAAGAAGCGCGTTTATTTCCGACAATGGTGCACGGTAGGCCAGAAGCCAACAGCGTTCGATCCGTCCCCACATGGTGAATGGATTTTTGATCTGCATTACAGGCCCCAGGCGGTTTTGATCGCCACAAAGGAAAGCACTCCCACACCGTTCAGAACCAGCATCCAGAGAGTGAGAAGTTTCCCAAAGGAAACCCCTGTCTTCATCAACTGCATGCTCCAGACAGAGAACATCAAAAGATTCGAAAAAAGGATCCAACCACCATTAAGCACCAACACCGTGTCGGCAAAAATCCCGCTCTGCGTTTTGAGCCAGAGATTCAGAAGCGCACCCAGCAAAAGCCAGACTTCCCCCCAGAACATGCTGACAAGACAGACATGGGCCAGAAAAAAGGGATTCTTCCTTGTGACTACAACAAGAGCAAAGCCCAGACAGCACCAGCCTATCCCGGCAGGTAGCGCCACCAACACGCCCCCTTCCCAACCCATGGGAAGGGCCGCAGTCCTGACCACTGAGTAGCCATAAATCAGCGACCCAAAGACCGCCATCAACGTCATGACGGGCCACGCCACCCAAGGAATGGACGACCAGGTCCATTCCTGATTCTGCCGTAGGGAAGCCTGCTCCCTGAAATGCATCACACTAAGCCAAAGTTCCTTCATAAATTTTTTTCCTTCCGAAATCTCCTCCACCAGAAGGAATGGCAGTTTGTGCGGGAGTGAGATCCCCATTTCATGTTAACCATTGCGTATTCGAGTTTCACAGAAACACACCCGCCATTCGCATCATCACATCCCGCACAAAGGAAACCGGAAAAAGTAAGGGCAGGGGCAGCAGGATGATGGCGAAAACCAATACCCTTGGAAATCCGCGAAAATCTTTCAGCCTTCCTTCCGCCAACACCATAAAACCCTGTAGCAGAAAATAACAGAGCGGCCCACCATAACCCTTTCCGAGCGGCAGCGTAATGGCGGCCTCATGCAGCAATCCCGAAACCCCAAAAACGGCCATGACCGCGGTAGTCCGTCCTGCCTTCTTTATCATGGGACGCGATATCGACTGGCTTAACATCTCACTAAAAATCCGGTTCCAACGGCGACTCCAGAAATCACCCACCCCTGTCGCATTCCACGGTTCAAAAAAAGGCTGCCTGACCTTCCAACCTTTATACCGGTAAAAAGCTGTAATCAAAGTAAAGAGCCCGAAATGAAGCAACAAACTCCAGCCTACCATGACGAAAACCATTTTCAGGAACAAAGGAAACTCCAATTGGGCTACAAGAAGTAAAAGAGCTCCGGAGAAAAGACGGACACTCCCCTCCTTCAATAGCAAATCCGCAGGAAGGCTTTCAGCATCCGGGCCTTTCGAAAAAAGCGAGGGCCTCATCCCGGGCCAACACAGAAACCAAAGAAGGTTTTTCCCCGACGGCCTTGTTTGCCTTGGCGTAAAGAAAAAAACAACAAACTTCATCCCCACAAAAAGCAACCCTACAATCGCAAGCATGCGGATGACGGGGGCGCTGTTGATCGTCAAAAAATGTGCCAGAACCACAGTCAATATCGGAACCAACCAAACCAGAAATAAAAAATTCCTCAGTTTTCTCATACTCGCTGCTTTAAAAAACGTTCTCCATGATCTCTTTGTATAAAAACTCTTTCTTTGTGTCTTGTGCCTCTTTGCGCTCTTTGCATTAAATCCCCATTCTTCATTCAAAAAACAAAGTTTATCCAAGCCGCATACCCATATACCACCGTCAGGTAAACAAAACTTCCCACCAAAACAAACTCTGCAATGGTGATCCAGCATCCTTTCGGGGCCGAGGCCCGGTCAAAATAGGTGAATTGCAGGATAATCCTGGCCAACCAATAGAGACAAAGATAAATACTCATGCACTTAGCGAGGTAACTTCCGTCCGCCAGGGCCGAAGGTTTACCTAGGCAAAGGATCGCGAAGAAAATATTCGCGGAGAAGATATACCCCGCATAGGTCCAGAAGATCTGCCGAGTCAGCGGCCGGACCGAAATCAGGTCACGGTCCCATTTGAAAATGAAGGGGACCACCGCCCCCGCTCCCACCAGGATCAATTGGACCATTCCGGCACCAAAAATGAGAAGATCGATTGTTGTCATGCGTTTTGTTCCTTCGGTTTGGGCGGTGAATAATCAGCCTCGCGATTGCTGACATAAAAAGAAAGGAAAGTCGCCAAAACAGGGGTTGGTGTCCAGACCAGCACCGAGGGCTCTTTGAAGGCAGCGGCGATCCAAAGGGTGAAGAGTGCGCCGGTCAGGTTATAAAAACCGCTCGCCTTCCAGAAGCTGCGGTTGCCGAACCAGGCCTGCCTCCCAAACGAATAACGGATGTTCCCGCTCCAGAACCAAACACCGGTGAGCAAGAGAAGGCTTACAAATAGACAAATGAGATGTAATTTAGAAGCAAGCTTTCCGAGCGAATCCACCTTTGACATCAACACAGACCCGAAAACCAAAATCCCGTAAACGGCCGGCAAGAGCCCGATCAATCCCACCACCGTAAACATCCATCCGATTCTTTTTTTCATATTGTCTCCTTCATTCCTCCAAATCTCCTTTATCAAGAGGAGTGACATCCCGTGCCGAGGCGTGTTCCCCCATTCTTCAATCATCATTCAAGCTTTTCCTTAAACTTCCCACTTTTTCTCTTTTCGGAGGGCTCAGCTCCGTCTGGGCCGTTCCCCACAATCCCGGACGAGACAGAGCCCGTCCCTCCGTATTCTGTGTTCTAACCCCTAACCTCTCACTTCTGCTTGCACTCCCCATCACACTGACACAACCATCGCCCACTATCGCAGGACTCCAGCTCCTGCTTGAGATCCTCATCCGAAGCCTTCACTCCTTTTCCCAGCAAGGTGGAAATCGCCAGACGATTCCGCGCCACAGTCTCATAGGCCTTGCGCGCAAAGGGCCGCAGCAACGGATGACTCAGGCGGGCCGACAGCTCGCGATACTCCTTCAACGCATACAGGCACATGATCCAGGCATCCGAGCCCTGGTAAACCGATCCGTCATCGCCTAGGACCAGCAGCTGTTCCACCAGGCGATACTGTTGGAGGGTCGGGAAGCGCTCTTCCAACCCGGGCGTCTGCAGGGCAATTAATTCCAGCTCAAGAAAAGCGGGCTGCTGCTGCAACCATTCACTGCACTCACGGCAGATCCCGCACCCAGCATCGTAAAAAACTGTCAGTTTTTTCATCGTTTCTCCTTTTTTTGGAGGGCCCAGTTCCGTCTGGGCCGTTCCCCAATGTCTTCTTGAATAAGTATTTTAAGTTTTAAGGGTTTAATCATTTCACGCTGACGAAGGCAGCGGAGGAGGCAAATTCCTCAGCATCGCTTTCCGGCGCATCCTCGAAAACACGTAAAGGTTGAAAAAATGCATCGCCCCCAGCACCAGGAGCACCGTTCCAATTTTGCCGCTAAGGATCTCGAAGCTCACCTGCACCGTACGGATGCTTTCGCTGGTTTTCAGGACGAAACTGATGAACCCGATGTTGATGAGGTAAAAACCCACCACCAATAGATGATTGACCGAATTGGCCAGGGCCTCATTGCCCTCGAAGGCATCCACCAGAAATACCCTTCCATTTTTATGGAGGGTATAGGCCACCCAAATGGTAAGGCCCAGGCTCAACACCAGATAACTCACATAGGTCCATACAACTGCATTCATCGTTATTCCTTTCGTTATTATATTTTCAGTAAAAATTGAAAGTTATATTCAAAAAAAATCATTTGATCATCCTCAGGGCCAAAGGCATCAGTTGACTCTCCGAGCCATTGGCCACTTTCTCCATCACCTTATTGGCCACAGACACAAAATCGCTCAGTGCCGCAATCTGCTTCTGGAACACTTCTGCTTCTTCGCCCTTGAGACCTTTGGTCGCCTGACGGCATTTCACCAGAACCTCCAGCGCAGGATCAATTTCCCGGCGCTTCCGCTCCCGCACGATGATACAGAACATCTTCCAGACATCTTTTTCCGATTCGAAATATTCCTTCCGCTCCCCCTTACGGATCACACTCCGGACGAGCCCCCAGCCCACCAGTTCGCGCAGGTTGCTGTGCGCATTGCCCCGGCTGATCTTCAGTTCCTCCATCACCTCGTCCGTGGTCAAAGGCTTCGGGGTCACCATGAGCAGCGCGTGAATCTGAGCCATGGTTCGATTAATCCCCCAGGCAGAGCCGATCGCCCCCCACTGGGTGACAAAAACATCCTTGGCCTCGATCAGTGCGGTTTTAGTGTCCTCTGCCATATTGTATTTTCAATAATTACTGAAAATACTGACTTTGTCAAGGCCTATTGCAAATGCCCACCGCAACTTGTCTGCGACCACTACAAGCCTGATTAATGCTTCAATCCAAAATGGAACTTATACGCCAGAAAACCAACGTTTCCTTTTCTCTTTAACAAAATCCTCCCATCTCAACTCCTAAATCAAAAATACTTCATGATCTCTTTGTAAAAAGTCATTACTTCTGACCCTTCGCGTTCCGTTGCGATCTTCCTGTTAATAATCCCCCGTTTCCCCGTTTCCAACGCCCTTAATCACAATATTTTAACATTTTTTGGCAAAAAGACCTTTCCTCGCCCCTTCCCCTTGTGTACGTTTTTGCACTTATGGAAATCTCAGAACGTGTAGAAAAGTTGTCGCCCTCCCTGACCTTGGCCGTGGACGCCAAGGCCAAAGCCCTCAAAGCCGAAGGCGTGGATATCATTGCCTTTGCTGCCGGAGAGCCCGATTTCGATACCCCCGAGCACATCAAAGCTGCCGCCATGGGTTCTCTCGATGCCGGCTTCACCAAGTATACCCCCGCCGCCGGTATCCCCGAATTGCGCAGCGCCATCAGCGAAAAACTGAAAGCCGACAACAATCTCGACTACGAGGCCTCCCAGATCATCGTCACCTGCGGTGCCAAACACGCCTGCTACAACGCCCTCCTCGCCACCATCAACCCCGGCGACGAAGTCCTCATCCCAGCCCCTTACTGGACCAGTTACCCTGAAATGGTGAAACTCGTCGGCGGCGAACCCATCATTGTCCCCACCACGGCCGAGAGCGGTTACAAAATCACTCCCGGACAGTTCCTGGAATACATGAGCCCCCTGACCAAGATGCTCATCCTGAACACCCCCGGCAACCCCACCGGCACCGTTTACAACGAAAACGAACTCGCCGCTCTGGCCGATGTCGCTCTCGACGAAGACATGCTCATCCTCTCGGACGAAATCTACGAGAAGCTCGTCTATGACGGAGCCAAGCACGTCTCCATCGCCAGCTTCAGCAAGGACATCTACGACAAGGTCCTCACGATCAATGGATTCAGCAAGCCCTACTCCATGACCGGATGGCGCCTCGGCTACGTCGCGGCTCCGAAGAACATCGCGGCCAAGATCGATTCCCTCCAGAGCCACTCGACCTCGAACGCAACCTCCTTCGCCCAGAAAGGCGCTCTTGCCGCTTACAAGGGACCCCAGGACTGCGTGGAAGAAATGCTGGCCGAATACACCAAACGCCGCGCCCGCGTCTGCGAAATCCTCGATGGCATCACCAACCTCAGTTATGTCAAACCTATGGGAGCTTTTTACTTCCTGGTTGATATCTCCGAAACCGGCATGACCTCGACGAAGTTCGCAGAAGACCTGCTCTCCGAAGAAAAAGTTGCCGTTGTTCCCGGTCTAGCCTTCGGTGATGACAAGACCATCCGCATCTCCTACGCCACGAGCATGGAGAACATTGAAAAAGGACTACAGCGCCTCAAGAAATTCGTTTCCTGATCCGTTTCATCCTGCAAAAACCCCGCCCTTCAAGGCGGGGTTTTTTATTTAAAAAGGCCTTGGGAAATTAACGCAAACGGTTTAAGTCGCTAAGACGCTATAAAAAAAGCCTATCTTGTTAATTCCAAAAAAAATCCTGATTAGTCTTATATCCCTTGCTTCCTTCGGACTATCAAAATCGGCGTATAATTGCCTCATCAGTGTTGCACCTTTGCGTCTTTAACCCGTTGCGCTCTTTGCGTTAAAAAACTCCCTGTAAAAATATCCATTTTATCCGCGAAATCCGCTTGCCCCATTACCTTAGCCGGGGTGGTTAAAAAATATTCCACTTCCTACTTGCGTCTTAAACCCTTTGCATCTTTGCGTTAAAAATTCCCTGTCTTAAATGAAAATCACGATCTCCAACCTCGTCACCTCTTTCAACACCCTGAAACAACAAGCGAGGAAAAACTTTAACGCAAAGACGCAAAGAGTTTAAGTCGCTCTAAAACAAAATCTTTTTTCATATTAACTCTCAAAACACACAAATCCCGCTTGCGTCTTAAACCCTTTGCGTCTTTGCGTTAAAATCCCCATTCCCTCTTTATAAAAAACGTTCCCCATAAACTCCTTGTAAAAAAATCCTCCCTACTTCGCGTCTTAAACCCTTTGCGTCTTTGCGTTAAAATCCCCATTCCCTCTTTATAAAAAACGTTCCCCATAAACTCCTTGTAAAAAAATTCCTTCCTACTTCGC
>JBBSCO010000009.1:0-68800 GCA_038250235.1 Methylacidiphilales bacterium
CGCAGGATCTTACGCTACCCATATGACCGAGTTGGGGTTGGCAAGAAAAGCCCTTAGATTGCTCTGATCTCGATAAGTCCTGGCCAAGCAAGCTTGGGTTTTGAGTATTTAGGATAGCTAGGTTACGGCATCTCACCGTTCGTAGCATTCCTGGATTTTGTTGAAGGCTGATCGAATCGAGGTCACAACACCGTAAGTAAGCCCCGTCCAGTTTGCATGCCTCAATCACGGCGGATTTGAGCAGGCAGGAGTCGAATTCACTGCCGCGGAGATCGGTGCCTCGAAAGAGGGCGCCGGTGAGGTTCACATTCTCAAAGCGGCTTTGGTTGAGGAGGGTGCCGACAAAATCCGCATGAGCTAACGAAAGTTTCCCGCCTTGGCCCACAAACTCAGAGCCCTCCAAGTTGAGGTTGCTCAGGGATATTTGGGGAGGCTGGGGGTAATCCTTATTTCGGGAAGCAAGCTGGAGCCAGAATCGCAGAGCCAGCTGGCTGCGAAGCGGTTTGGCCTGGGCCAGGAGAGCAAACAGGCTTTTCTCACAGCGCCGAATGGCGGCTCCGCCCGATTCCTTTTTAAGGTCCCATAATTCTTCTAGAAACTGGATAGTCTCCCGGCTGGGCATGGGGAGGGTCCAGGCATCGATTGTTTCCTCATCGAGTGCCGAGATCAGGTAGCGGGCCAGAAAATATTCCTGGAGCGAGGTATGGGAAAAGCGGAAGGCCTCGCCTTCCCAGCGGCCCAGGAGGGTGGCGGTGCGAAAATCTTCCAGTAGAGATTGCCGTTCTTCCGTTGACTTGAAGAGTTCCCCATAGCTTTGCGACCAAACCGGGTCTTCCAGAAGCACCCGTTCCACCCAGGTCTCGAGGCGCTGCACATCGATGCTCCGCGCTTCTTCCCGCCAGAGGTGGGCGGCCAGCAGCTCCATCAGGCGGCTTTTATGGTGGATGGAAACGATGTGCTTGCCCTGGTCGCGCGCGAACCAGCGGTCGACAAAGGATTGGTAGATGTCTACCGAACGAACACGGCAGCCTTCAGAAAGCTGGGCGTCCCAAGTCACCAGTTCGGGACCCATGAGGGACAACAAGTAGGGTTGGCAGGCCAGGCCTTGAAGGTCATGGATGGTGTAGATGACTTCGACGGCACGCTCCACGTCCAGGCCGGGAACGTTGGCTTTCAGGTATTCACGAATCTGCTGATCATTGAAAGGGAGGATTCGGAGGATTTCCATCCGGGCCCTGGGGTGAGGTAGGTTGTCTTGTTTTTTTCTGGTAGGTCCTTTGCGGGCGGAGACATGCAGTCCCTCCCGGTCCTGTCCGGTCAAGAGTGAAATTTCCCCGGCCGCATTGCGGAAAAATTGGGTACGGCAGGAGAGGAGCAAGCGTCCGGCGCCAGGACCGCTGGTGTGGCTCGGCGGCAGGGCTTCGAGCAACTGTCCGATGAAGGCCGCACATTCGCTTTCACCCAAGTGAACGAGAACTTCGTCCAGGCCGTCCCAAATGAGCAGTGCATTTCTTTCCCTCACTGCATTGAGAATGTCTTCGGGGCTGGGTTGGATTTCGCTGGAGGTGCGTTGCAGAAGGCTGCTGAGGATCTCGTGTAATTTGGGGTTGCGGTTGGTTTTTAAAAGTCCCTGTTCGTTGACATGCCGGAGGTCCAGGTAGATGGGAAGGATGGTATTTGTTTCATTCAATAAACGCCCAGCCAATTGCATGCAGGTGGTGGTCTTGCCCGATCCGGTTTCACCCAAAATGGCGAGGTAAGCGGAGCTCTTGGGGTCTCTGACCCATTTCAGTAACTCATCCAAAATGGGAACCCCCTGCCCGGCTGACGGAACAGGCGATGGGGAGGGTTCGACACTTCCCTCTGTGGATTCGGTTTGGGTTCGGTATTCTTCCTGTGCTTTAAGGTGAATGTATTTCCCGGAAAATTGGCCTCTGGCTGCGTGGTAATTTGCTTGGGCGTAATTTTTAACACGATTGTCGGAGGGACTGATGGAGCGGTTGAAAACCTTGCTGAGGTGGTCGATCAGGCTTTCGATGAAATCATCTTTCTTTTCTTTGCTCTGGCAGGCCGACCAAGGCTTCCCTTTCAGGCTGTGGGTCCAGATCTCCGCTAGTGTGGGTGGAATGTGTATTCCGGGCTTATAACTGTTAAAAGCGACGGGAATCGCTTGGGCCTGGGCGTTGGGGCCGATGAACCGGGGCAGTTCAACCCTTTGGATGAAGGAGCTGTCGAAGTAGTCCGGGCTCAGGAGAAGTAACCCGTGGGAGCAGCGGGCCATATTTTCCTTGATCATTTTTTCATTTGAATCACCAACGAGCAGCCCGCTGTCTTCCGTGATTTCGTCGAAACGCCACCACTTGATTTCCCGATCCGGCATCCGAAGGCGGAGTCGCTTGCGGAGTTCTTCGAGGAATTTACGGACTTCGTCCTTGGCATTGTCTTGACCGGCAAAGCTGACAAAGATCCGGGGTGTATCGGATATGGCCCGAAGGATCGTGGGGGTGTCCACTTTGAACATGGGCTCGATGCTGGCTGCGGTGATTTTGCGGATCAACTTGTCACCCATGGCATCGCCCTCAAAATGGCACAGGACGTCCTCCGGTTCGGCATTGCGACGGTATGGCAGGACGAGTTCAAAGTTCCGTTGGTCTCCGGAGGAATCCTCTTTGAGTTGCTGGCGGAATGCGGAAAAAGCCGTGCGGGCGGATTCTGGGGCCATCTTCGGAAAGAGTTTCGCATGGATTTGCGAGAGAGTAATCTGGTGGGAATTGGTATCCTCAACGAGAGTATAAAGTTTGGAGATAAACAGGGCAAATTTGGCGTCGCGTTTGCCATCCGTTGGCTTTTGGGTGGCCGACAGGGTGCTTTCCAGGTGAAGAAGAATGTCGCGGCTTGATGTCAGCATGGGATTACTCCGGCAGGATTTGGGTATTGGGAAGTTGGCGGGAAGGAAGATCTAGGAATTCGATCCATGCGGGGGGTTTCGGTACATAGGCGCGCAGTTGGCCGCGCTCAAAAACAGCGATCTTGCGAAAGGGGTGGTCTGCTTCGCTGTTGTCGAGGAGAGTCAAGTGATCAGCAACGTCAATCAGACGCCGTAGGTTTTCCAGAGTACGGGGGAAGCGGGCTGCCAGTTTTTCATCGGGAACATCGTGTCCGCCGATATCCACACGCTGTATGACGCGGGCTTGGGAGAGCATTGGGTCGGAGAGGCCTATAAAGTAAGCTTCGATATAATAGCCCCTGGCCTGGGCCTTGCGGAGGAAATCAATTTTGGCGCCCTTCGAATCGGAGAGAACTGTTTCAAAAATGAAGGAGTCCTTTGCCTTGATCAACTCGTGACGCCGAATTTCAGCCTGTTTTGCTGCGGCCAGCGCTTCATCATCCGTGTTGGCGGGACGGCCCAGCTGGTCAAAGGCAAGCCGGTCGGCGTTGATAAAGGGAAGTTTTGAGCTTGCGAGGGTGTTTTAACTCAACGGGAAGGCACAAAGCGCCTGCTGACCAGTTTGCCGGAGGTGCGTTTCCCGGATGCATCGATTTGAACGATTTGTCCGGGATGGTTGGTGTCTGTCTCGTAGCGCACGTTGTGGATCTTGGCCAATTTCTCAGGAAAGCTCTTCGTGGGCAATGTCCCATGGAGTTTTCCGAGCAGAGCAAAAGCTGCTGCAACTTCTTTGGTCAGAGTCTCTTGAGAGGCGCTGCTTGCGGCCTTCTTCAGAGCGATGGTGCTGTCGGCAGGCAATTGACCTTCAAGGGCTTTACCAAGCAAGGCCCAATGTTCAATTTGGCCGGGCACGGTGCGCTCACTCCAACGGGCAATTTCCCTGGCGGCCTCCACCAGTTCCGTGGACACGCGAATAGTTGTGGAGTTCATGGTCATGAATAGATCTCAATATGCAACAATCTGAGGCGAGTTGCAACAAAATTCAAGCTCAATTGGATCCCTCAACCCTACCCGGCGGGCGTGAATTCACCAAGTCTGCTTTGAGGGTTAGTCGCCGACTCTAGACAACTTTCTCAAGTCCGGAGCTCGTGGGTACTCAAAAACGGGGCAACTGAATCGTTTAGACTAAACTCCCGCCGGCCCAGACCGGTTTGTTTTTGAGGTGGTAGAGTTTTTCCCCGGCTTTGGGCACGTAAAGTATTCCCTCATCTTCACGGTTTTTGAAATCCTCGATGCATAGGGTCGCTGGATCGCGGTAACCCAAATTGATCTTTTTACATTCCTCCGGCGAAATCTGCGTGGCCAAGGTAACCCGGACACGTGGTGTTTCCACGCCGTTTTGATAGGTTCCGATTCCATGAACGTGGGTGGAATGGGCCAGAGTTCCCCAGGGATAATGCTTGAACTTGTCCCACTGTTTTAAGAAATAATCCCGGCAGTGATAGCCAATCTCGCGGATAAGCTCCCCATGAACCTTGGAAACCTCTTTGAGATGCGGGGCATAAATGATCAACTCCCCGCCATCCGCCAACACCGGTTCGAGCTTGTACATACATTTCCCCGCCACCCAGAGCTCATCATACATCAGCGGCGCGCGCGATAAGACAGTGTGAAAGGGCTTATCTTTGTATTCGATGTGGATTGTTTTCGACAACTCACTGGCGGCATCCCAGGCGGCTTCAGGGCTTCCGGCAAAAAGGCCGTGATAATGTTTGTCATCCACCACAAAACAAAAGCAATGCTTCTCCAAAGGAATCAAGGCCGCGGCCCGGTCCACCACTTTTCGGACCGGCGTCCATTTGTTACCGATGATCATGGGATTGGTGACGACCGCTCCCAGCCAATGGAAAAAATTCAGGATTTCCGGGCCTCCGATTCCCGGGAAGAAATACTTGTTTCCCCCGGAAAAACCAACGACTTCATGGGGAAACACCGGCCCCATCACCACCAGCACATCGTAGTCAAAAACTTTCCGGTTAATGTCCACCGGAACATCCATCGAAAACAGCCCCCCCGAAAGTTCGCTGATCTCTTCCTTGGGAATAACCCCCAGCCGATGTAAGCTCGGAGCCTGATCCCAGGTATGATTGAAAACCTCCACCCTGGAATACCTTCCGGCACGATCGTCCATCGTCCACTCCATGCGCTGAAGAATCGCCTCCTCACCCATGGCGGGATGCGTTCCCAGGGCGATCATGATATCCACCTTCGAAGCCGTCCCCTTCCCCTTGACCGCCGCATGAAAGGCTTTGAATAGTTGACCAACAGGCGCTGTTCTCGTGTTATCAGGAACTATCACCAGAACACGTTTTCCCGACAGCCCCGCCTCCGCCACATAGCTCTGCACCAACGACTCCACCTGATCCGGTGTCACGTCGCCACCCGCCCCTACCACTTGTTGCACGACTGTTTTATCCATCTTCTTTGCGTTCTTGGCGTCTTGGCGGCCTGGCATTAAAAAATCTTAGCTCTTAAATCGTCTGGCTGAGAAAGCCTCCGTCCACCTGAAGATCGGCTCCTGTTACAAAACTGCTGGCTTTCGAACTAGCCAGGAAAACCACAGCTCCGCCCAGTTCCTCAGCTTTTCCAAAACGTTTCATCGGCGTGTGTCCCAGGATACTGGCGGCGCGTGGCGTCGGGCTGCCATCTTCATTGAAAAGCAACTTCTTATTCTGCTCCGCCGGAAAGAAGCCGGGCGTAATGGAATTGACCCTCACGCCATTGGGCGCCCATTCGCGGGCCAGGAACTGGGTCAGGTTCTTGACCGCAGCCTTGGCGGCCGAATAGGAAACCACACGCGACAAAGGAAGATGGGCGGAAACACTGGCAATATTGATGATGCTTCCCTTCTTGTTCTTGACCATGGCCGCACCAAATACCTGACAAGGCAAAAGGGCTCCACCGATCAGGTTCAGGTCAAAATTAGCCCGCCAGTCTTCCGCCGTTATGGATTCGAAAGGATGTTCCGGTGTCACAGTCACCTTGGGATCATTCCCGCCAGCGGCGTTGACCAGAACCGTCGGCACACCGATCTGTTTCGTGATCGACTGCTCCAATCCCTTCAGGCTCTCCAGGCTGGAAGCGTCCGCGAGGAAGAGTGTCGCCTTCCCTCCTGCCGCCTTGATCCGATCCACACAGGCCTGGGCCCGATCGCAGTTGCGTCCCACCACGGCCACCGTCGCACCCGCCGCGCCAAGGGCTTCCGCCATGGCACCGCCCAGAACACCGGTCGCTCCTATCACCACAGCCACCTCATCACTCAGATCAAACAGATGACTCATATCGTTTCTTTCATTTACTTGAGGGCCGGGCCGTCGATTTCCGAAAAATCAGCTTCGGCTTGAGACGCGTCTCTCGTTTATTATTCGCAGCATTCTTTTCAAAAAGGTAATCCACCGCCTTGTCCATCAGGTCGTCCACACGCGGATCCACCGTGGTCAGGGAAGGCTCAGAGTAGGCCGAGAATTCTTCATTGTCATACCCAACCAGGGAAATCTTTCCGGGAACTTTGATTTTTTTCGTGCGCAACACGGACAGCATCCCCAGGGCAATCTGGTCGTTCAATGCGATCACGGCTGTGGGTGCGGGCCTCAGAGCCATAATTTCCTCCGCCAAATCGGCCCCGAACTCAAAGTCGGAGCTCTTGCGCCTGCCCACCGGCATGAGGCGTATCCCACGATCCCAGACGAGCCCCTTTTTTATGGCAGCAGCCTTCAACCCTTTCAATCTCTGTCTTCCATACGATCCATCCGGATCCACCCCGGCCACCACGATGTTCCTGTGCCCGAGCCCACACAAATGATCAAGGACCTGCTCCATGGCGTGTTCACGATCTGTCCTAACTACCATTCCATAGTCAACACAAACCGGATCCACATGAACCACGGGAATAGACTCGCGCTGAAGCCCTTGAACCCAGGGATCCCCTGCTTTCCAGTCCGCCGCAAAGGTAATCAAACCGGCCACCCGCAGACTCATGAAGTGCTGAAGGGCCTGATGATTGCTCTCCACCTTTTTTTCCACCAATGAAAACAGGGTTTGATAACCCATCCCGGCCAATCGTTGCTGCACATGCTCGATTTTCCCGGTCAGATTGAAAGTCACCAGATCCGGGAGAATAACCCCAACCATCCGGGTTCGTCCCCGCCTGAGTCCCTGGGCCAGCAGATTGGGGGAAAATCCGAGCTCCAGCGCTGCAGCCCGCACCCGCCCAGCCGTGGCACCATTCACCTCGGCATGACCGTTCAAAACCCGCGAAACCGTCCAGCGCGACAAACCCAGATACTCCGCCAATTGTTTGGTGGACTGAACGGATGCCATTGGTGAAAAAGCCTTCAAGAAGAATATTCCTACACGTGTTGGATTCTTCTTGTCAAGAACACAACTTTTATTATTCTGGCGTTCCTATGTCATCCAAAGAAGGCCACGACTACGCTCCCTCCGGAAAACCCAACCCTGTCGTCAAACCTGGCGAATTCGTCTTCGCCGCCGCCTACCTCGACCACGGCCATATCTACGGTCAGTGCAATGGATTGATCGAAGCCGGCGGCACTCTCAAGGTTGTTTACGATACCGATCCCAAACGGGCAGAAGGCTTTCAAGCCAAATACCCCCAGGTAAAGATAGTAAACAGCTTCGAGAAAATTCTCGAAGACAAGGAAATCCAACTCGTTGCCGCAGCAGCAGTCCCTTCCGAACGCAGCCGCATTGGAAACGCAGTCCTCCAATCCGGCAAAGATTACTTCACCGACAAGAGCCCCTTCACCACTCTGGAACAACTGGCCGAAACAAAAAAAGTGGTCGCCGCCACCGGTAAAAAATACATGGTGTATTACAGCGAAAGGCTCCATGTCGAATCTGCCTGGTATGTTGGCGAACTGATCCAGCAAGGCGCGGTCGGGCAGGTCATTCAGGTCCTCAATCTGGCCCCGCACAAACTCAGCAAACCAAGCCGTCCCGACTGGTTTTTCGACAAAGCACAATACGGCGGCATCCTGACTGACATCGGTTCCCACCAATTTGAACAATTCCTCTCCTACACCGGAGCCAAGGATGCCTCCATCAACTTTGCCCGCGTCGACAACTTTGCCAATACAGACAAGCCCGGTTTTGAGGATTTTGGTGAAGCCAGCCTGAAAGCGGACAATAACGCCTCCTATTATTGCCGACTCGACTGGTTCACCCCCAACGGCCTGCAAAGCTGGGGCGACGGACGCCTCTTCATCCTTGGCACACAGGGCTACATCGAAGTCCGCAAATACATGGATTTCACCCGTCAAACCGGCGGTGACCTTGTCCTCATAGCCGATCAAGAAAAAGAGCAACTCATTGATTGCAAAGGCAAAGTCGGCTTTCCCTACTTCGGCCAACTCATTCTCGACTGCCTCAACCGCACTGAAAAGGCCATGACCCAGGAACACGCCTTCAAAGCCAGCGAACTGGCCATGCTGGCCCAGAAAAAAGCAGACGAAACCAGAAGTCTTTCCCACTAATCATCCAACCACCTCCTCTATGTCCTCCAAAAAGAAATCCTCCCCACCCAAATCCAAGATTGTCCGCTTTGGCATCGTCGGTCTCGGCAACATGGGCAGCAACCACGCCTCCGTCCTCCTCGCCAACAAAATTCCCGGCGCGATTTTGTCTGCTGTCTGCGATATCAACGCTTCCAAACTCACCAATTATCCCCAACTTAAAACCTTTTCCGATTCCGCAAAAATGATCCGCTCCGGCGAAATAGATGCCATCCTGATCGCCACCCCCCACTACGACCACACCACGATCGGGATCGATGCCCTCAAACAAGGCCTGCATGTTCTGGTGGAAAAACCCCTCTCCGTCCACAAAGCCGACTGCGAACGCCTCATCGCTGCCCACAAAAACAAAAAGCAGATCTTCGCCGCGATGTTCAATCAGCGCACCGACGCCTACTATCAAAAAGTGCGCGAGTTGGTTCATGGGGGCGAACTCGGTCAGATCCGCCGCATCAACTGGATCATCACCGACTGGTTCCGCACCGAAGCCTATTACGCATCCGGCGGATGGCGTGCCACTTGGGGAGGTGAAGGCGGCGGCGTTCTTCTGAACCAGTGCCCTCACAACCTCGACCTGTATCAATGGATCTTCGGTCTTCCTGACAAAGTGCGGGGCTTTTGTAAGATCGGACGTTACCACAACATCGAAGTGGAAGACGACGTGACCGCCTACTTTGAATACAAAAACGGCACCACCGGCGTCTTCATCACCTCCACCGGCGAAGCCCCCGGCACCAACCGACTGGAAATTACCGGCGAGCGCGGAAAGCTCGTGCTGGAAAACAATCTGCTAAGCTACAGTCGGAATGTAACCCCGATGTCCGAGTTCAGCAGCAGCACCCGTGAATCCTTCAGCCGTCCCGAGGTCTGGAACGTCGAGATCCCATCCCCGGCCAATCACGGAGAACAACATACAGGCATCATGAAAAACTTCACCAATGCCATTCTCAAAGGTGAGAAGCTCCTTTCCCCAGCCCCCGAAGGCATCCGCTCGGTCGAACTGGGCAATGCCATCCTGATGTCCTCCTTCAGCGGAGAAACCGTTGAGATGCCCCTATCTGGAGCCAGATACGAGAAACTCCTAAAAACGCTCATTGCCAAATCCCGCTTCAAAAAGAAAGTGGTCAAAAAAGCGGTGGCAAAGGATTTCACCAGCTCCTTCGGAAAATAATCCTTAAAATGTGTGTATATTCCTAGCGAACGAAGTTCCGCTATTTATCGGAGTAAGTGGTTAATTTTTTTCTATCCGTGAGAACAAAGCAGAAAGTCCGTCTTGGCATCGTAGGCATCGGCAGCATGGGAAGCCACCATGCGCGTGTCGTTGCCCAAAACAAGATTCCAGGCTGCCATTTGGCAGGCATTTGTGACACCGACGCCTCCCGCCTCAGTCCCTTTCCGGATATCCCCCATTTCTCCGACTCTAACCGGATGATCCGTTCCGGCACCCTGGACGCACTACTTATCTGCACCCCCCATTATTCGCACACCAGCATCGGCATTGTTGCCCTAAAGGCAGGCCTGCATGTCCTGGTGGAAAAACCCATCTCGGTCCATAAAGCCGACTGCGAACGCCTCATCGCGGCCCACAATAACAAGAAGCAAATTTTTGCGGCCATGTTCAACCAGCGGACAGACCCCCGCTATCAAAAGATACGCAGCATGGTGCAAGGAGGTGAACTCGGACACATACAACGTGTGCAATGGACGGTCACCGACTGGTTCCGCTCCCAGGCCTACTACGATTCCGGTGGTTGGCGTGCCACCTGGGCGGGTGAGGGAGGCGGCGTTCTGCTCAACCAATGCGTCCACAACATCGACCTCTTTCAATGGATCTTTGGGATGCCGTCCAAAGTCCGCGCCCTCTGCAAAATCGGCCACTACCACAAGATCGAAGTCGAAGACGAAGTCACCGCCTTCCTGGAATACAAAAACGGTTGCAGCGCGGTTCTAACCACCTCCACCGGCGAGGCCCCCGGGGTAAACCGCCTGGAAATTGCCGGTGATCTGGGTCGTCTCACTCTGGAAGACGGAACTCTCACCTTCCTGAAAAACAAAGTCCCCACATCCCTTCACCTCCGCACGACGAAAGAAGGCTATGAAACACCGTCTGTAGAAAAGAAAACGTATTCCTTCAAAAACAAAGGGGAACAACACGCTGGCATTCTGAAAAATTTCACCAAGGCCATTCTGAAACGAGAGAACCTTCTCTCCCCCGCGCGTGAGGGCATCCACTCCGTGGAACTCATCAATGCCATGCTCTTGTCGTCTTTCGAGGACAAAACCATCTCCCTGCCTCTCTCCTCCATACGTTATGCCACGTTCCTGAAAAAACTTATTTCCAAATCCAAAAACAAAACAAAAGTCCGGCACTACAAAGGCCGGTCCGGAAACTATCTCGCCAATTGCTAACATTAAATCAACCCCTAAATACCACATCCATGAAAATCAGCCAAATCGCCGCCCAACTTTACACCTGCCGTGATCTCACCAAGACCCCGTCCGATATCGCCAAAACCCTCAAACGCGTCCGCCAAGTGGGTTACACCGCCGTTCAGGTCAGCGGTATGGGTCCCATCGCTGAGGAAGAACTGATCAAAATCCTCGATGGTGAAGGCCTCGTCTGCTGCGCCACCCATGAAAACGGAGATAAAATCCGTAACGAGACCCAATGGGTGATTGATCGTCTCTCCAAACTGAACTGCAAACTGACGGCCTATCCCTGGCCCGCCGGAGTGGAAATGAATGATTTAAATAGTCTCAAGTCGCTCTGTCAGGATCTGGATAAGGCGGGAGAATTGATGGCCGCTGCCGGACAAACGCTGGCCTACCACAACCACGGTATTGAATTCGTCAAAACCAACAACGTGCCCGCCCTCGATTACATCTACAACCACACCAACCCGAAATTCGTCCAAGGCGAACCTGACACCTACTGGATCCATTACGGCGGGGGCGACAACGTCGAGTGGTGCCAAAAACTTAAAAACCGCCTGCCTATGATCCATTTGAAGGATTACCGCTTCACCATGGAGAATAAACCGGAGTTCTGCGAGATCGGCAACGGCACTCTCAACTTTAAAGCCATCATCGCTGCCGCTGAGGCTTCGGGCTGTCAATGGTTCATCGTGGAGCAGGACAGCACCCCTGGTGATCCTGTTGATTCGCTCGAAGCAAGTTTCCGGTATATCCAGGAAAACCTGGTTTCCTGACCACTCTCTCCAAGCCATCCTGGGTATAACAGTGGAACCACAGGCCATGTCTAGAAGACAGTCTCTCTGCTAGATGAAGTTTTTTCCTGTGGATTCTTCATTGCACTCAGGTTGACGAAACAACAAAAAAGCCGGACCTTTAAAAGTCCGGCTTATTTGTTTTAAGAAGGCAATTGTTTACTTGGCCATTTCCAGGGATTCTTTTTTGTCTTTCCAGCCAGCCAGTCCACCGGAGTAATGCTTCACGTTGGTGTAACCCAAGTCCATGGCAGCCTGCGCTCCCTTGGCATAGGCACCGCAGTTTTCATTGCTGCAATACGCCACAATCAGGGCATCTTTTTCTTTGGGCAGAAGCTTGGCCAGGTCAGCTTTCTGCGATTGGAAATCGATGGAGCCGGGAATGTGTCCTTCTTTGTAGGAGGATGATCCATTTACATCGATCAGGGTTACTTTGCCTTCTGCCATGGCCTTTTTCAGATCGTCATGTTTGATATCGGCAATTTTATTGTCTTTGGCCTGGACCACAAAAGCGGTCAGGAGTGTCATACAGAGCAGCGCGAGTAGTTTTTTCATACTCTACTTGGACGGCAGGAGCAGGCGTTTTATTCCACTATTCTTTTAGGCAAGTCAAACGACCACGTTATCAAGCACTTGCAGCTTCTCTTTTTTTCGTTTGTCGAGAATGTAATGGGCCGATTGCTCATCCGCATGGTAGGAACTGCGGACCAACGGAGCACTTTCCACAATGCCAAAACCAAGACTTAAGGCGCGTTCTTTCCACCGCACAAATTCTTCCGGCGTCACCCATCGATCCACGGGAAGATGTTGGGGACTGGGCTGGAGATATTGCCCCAAGGTCAGAATATCCGTTCCGATGGCCACCAAATCGCGCAGAACCACATCCAATTCATCTTCCATCTCTCCGATGCCCAACATGATGCTGGTCTTGGTGATGAATCCCCGTTCCTTGGAACGGCGCAGCATTTCCACGCTGCGTTCATACCTGGCCTGGGGGCGCACCATTTTGTGCAGGCGCGGAACAGTCTCCACATTGTGATTAAGAATATCCGGCTTGGCATCCAACACCCGGTAGAGATCTTCCCAGTGTGCTTTGAAGTCGGGAATCAAAACCTCGATGCTGCATTCCGGGTTTTCGTTCCGCACCGCCCGGATGGTTCTCGCCCATATTTCCGAGCCACCATCCTTCAGGTCATCACGGGCCACCGAAGTGATCACCGCATGTTTCAGGCCCATAATCTTGACCGCCTCCGCCACACGGGCCGGTTCCGCCCAATCCGTCGTGGGAGGTTTTCCAGTATCCACCGCACAGAATCCGCAGGAGCGGGTACAAGTGTTACCCAAAATCATGATTGTCGCTGTCCCCCGGCTCCAGCATTCACCCAGATTCGGACAATGGGCACTCTGGCAAACCGTATGAAGCGCGTTTTTGTCGACCAAAGCCTTGACCTTGGCATACTCCTTCCCTCCGGGAATTTTCGCTTTCAACCAGGAAGGCTTGCGCTCTTTAGGATCAACAGGCATCGGATATGAGAATAGCAACGAAAGTTCCAGATTCAACCCCAATTGAGCATGCTTTACAGTTTGAAGATTCAACCGGGGGCGACTTCTCATCCGATCAGATTTTTTTGTGGGTTTTAGTGTAGAGTTGCAAAATGTCTGAAGAATCCAGGCCTATCGATTGAAGTTGGTTGAATTCAATGTGTTTCCTGCTTCTGAGCCTGTGTTTACGGGTTAACCGCTCATTCCGGGTCATCCGCTGACTCGGACTTGCCCCAGGCACTAAGCCATGACCAGGCTTGCAGCACGGCTCAATCCCATCTCCTTACGTAGCAAAGCCGAATAAGTCAAAAGTTGTTTTTTACTCCACATGGTTTGCCCACCATTACAGACCTGAGACAACAAATAATTTCGAATAAAATGAATCTAAAAAACAATCGCTTGTTTCACTTAAATGACGTTTTTAACGGAGCTTTCCGTAACCAATCGTCTTGCCAACCCAAAATTCGAGATCAGGAATGTCCCGACGCAAATTGCGCTGAGCGGAACCATCATCAATTGCTTTAATCAGAGCTTCTGCGGTTTTACAGCAAGCAGTTCGTGTGTCGTCCGGCCAAAGAATTCTCTCCCTATGTCGCTCACAGTATGGAACTTGTCGATTTTGGAGCCGTTTGGCAATATGTTGTTAACTAGCATCAACCCCCGTTTTCTGGCAACTTGAACCTGTAAGCGGAACTCTGAAATTCAATGAACGTAAGGCCACCCAGGCCGCAGGTCACCTGCTCAAGCTGCGCGGAGGAACCATGAGTTACATGAAACTCATCAAGCTTCTTTACCTGGCTGATCGTGAAGCCCTCCTGCGCTGGGGTCGCCCCATCTCCACAGGTCGCTACGTCTCCATGGACAAAGGCCCTGTTCTGAGCAAGGTTCTCAATCTGACAACTGATGAGAGTAGCCCCGGATCTCCCAGCATCCGGGCCGAGAACATCAGCGAACCCTCCCACTACGAAGTTACCCTCAAATCCGAAGCGGATGACGATGAACTTTCCGAAGCTGAACGGGCACTGCTGAATGAAATTTTTAGTGAACATGGCAAAAAAAGCCGCTGGGAACTGGTGGAATTCACCCACCAATTACCCGAATGGATCAACCCTCAGGGAAGTGCCATCGCAATCAACTACCGGGACATTCTGAAAGCCGGTGGTAAAAGTGATCTGGAAATAGCCGCGGTTGAAAGCGATCTGGCTGAATTGGCCGGGGCCGATCTTTTGCTGGCTTCCAACTAAATGTTAGTATGGCTGGGTTGGGAGACAGTTTCATATTGCCCAAACCAGGGCAGGAAACAGAACATCTTTGGGTTCTTGTTACCCACCCTGAGCCGACTACCTCTCAGGCCATTAGGGTAAACATTACCACCCAGTGCCCTCACTCGGATACCACCACACTTTTAAATAAAGGAGATCATCCTTTTATTCAAAAACCATCCGTGGTGCTTTACGCAGATGCCAGGCGTGTGGATCCCAGACTTTTATATCAGGCCGTGGGGGCCGGGCAGGCGAAGGTTCATGCCACGTTTGATCCTCAAGTTTTAGTTCAAATCCAAACGGGAATAACAAAATCAAGCTTCACACCAAAGAAGATGAAACTGGCTTATCTGCAAGCTGTTGAAGCAGGTCTGGCTAAAAACTCAGATATGAATCGCCTGACCGTTGGAGGCCGCCGTGGCGGCTTCCATGATCATCTCAGCCAGGGTCGGATGGGAATGGATGGTGGCTTGGATTTCATCCACAGTGGCTTCCAGGGTAATGGCCAGTCCCAACTCGGCAATCAACTCCGTGGCTTCCGCACCGACGATATGGGCGCCGAGGATTTCCCCGTGCTTTTCGCCGGTGATCAGTTTGACAAACCCTTCGACATCGCCTGAAGCCACCGCACGTCCGCTGGCACGATAGGGAAACTTTGAAACCTTGAATTTCAACCCCTGTTCCTGGGCCTTTTTCTCGGTTAAACCGACACTGGCCACCTGCGGCTGGCAATAGGTGCAACCGGGAAAAACCGTTATTTTGTGGGGTTTCTTGCCGGGCTTGAAAAGTCCCTCCACCGCTTCGATCGCCTCATGGGAAGCCACGTGTGCCAGCCAGGGAGGTCCGATGATATCGCCAGCCGCATAAATCCCTGGAACGCTGGTCTGGTATTTTTCGCTGGTCTTGATGTAGCCCTTTTCCAGATCCAGCGTGAGACCTTCTTCGAAAGTGCCCTCCAGATTGGCCTGCACTCCGATGGCGACCAATACCGCTTCTGCTTCCAATACTTTGGCTTCTTTTCCGGACACGGTTATCTTAACGCCTTTGTCGGTGACCTCGGTTTTCTCAACTTTGGTTTCGGTCATGATTTCAATGCCGCTCTTAACAAAACTCTTGGCCACTACATCGGCGGTTTCATGATCTTCCTGCGGCAGGATTTGCGGAAGCATTTCCACGACGGTCACCTTGCTGCCAAATGCCCCATAAAAGTAGGCGAACTCGATTCCAATAGCACCGGCACCAATGATGACGATTGATTTGGGCAGTGTTTCCATGGCCAAAGCCTCACGACTGGAAAGCACTTTTTTACCATCCGGTTTCAGGCCCGGTATCTGGCGGGGAGTTGTGCCTGTAGCAACGAGGATATTCTTACCCTCCAAAACCTGCTCTTTGCCGTCCGCACCTTTGACCACAACTTTCTTGTCCTTGCGGACTTTGCCTGTGCCGACCAGATAATCCACTTTCTTGGATTTCAAGAGAAACTCAATCCCTTTGCCCATTTTATCCGCAACGGTCCGGCTGCGCTGGACAACCTTGGCAAAATCAAAGCCGACCCCTTTGACGCTGAGTCCATAGTCTTCGACATGGTGGAGGAGCCTGTAGGTCTCGGCACTCTTCAACAGTGCTTTGGTGGGAATACACCCCCAGTTCAAACAGGTGCCCCCAGCCCGCTCTTTTTCGATGCAGACGACTTTTTTGCCAAGCTGGGCGGCGCGGATCGCACCGACATACCCTGCAGGACCGCCACCAATCACAATCAGATCGTAAATCATAAAGAGAGAACAAGGTATTCCAGCACCAGCCCAAGGGCAAGAGAGGAAATGGCTTTCCTGAAGCCCTCCTTTGGTCTGAGTTTGCAGCATGGCTCAGGTTGAAATTGAAAATTTGACCTTTCGCGAATACGAGAAACTGCCTGAAACAGGTCCCCGTTATCAGCTTATTGACGGAGAACTCCATCTGTCGCCAGCCCCAGACCGTTATCATCAGGTCATTTCCCGGAACCTGCAATACATCATCATGCGCTATCTGGAGGATCATCCCTTCGGAGAACTTTATAATGCACCTTTTGATGTCCATCTGTCCGAGCACGATGTCTTTCAACCCGATCTTTGTTTTATCTCTGAAGCCAGGGCCGACATTCTGGTTAAAAAAGGAATGTTGGGCTCACCAGACTGGGCCGCTGAAATCCTGTCTCCATCCACCACATCTTTGGATAAAAGAGACAAGCGGCTTCGTTATGCCAAGTTCGGCGTCAAAGAACTCTGGCTGATCGACCCGGAACTGTGCCGCATTCATGTCTATGATCTCAGCGCCAATCCGAACAAACCGACCATCACCTACGACGGGGGTGAAACCTTCAGCTGCCTGCACTTCCCCGGACTGAATTTTGAGTCGGACAAAATTTTCTTTGATAAACGGTGTGGGCGTTGACCCGATGGGCGGAACGGATCGCAGCGACATATGATCCCAAAAAATACAGGCCGGGGCGCTGACCCGGCGCTTGGTCGAGGCAGAATCGTCTGAAAATCGATAACATAGAAGCACCGGGTCAACGCCCCGGTCTACTACTTTTAAACTAAAAGTAGGGCCGGATTTTCCAGGAGATCTTTTATTTCCTTGAGAAAGATCGCACCGTCCGCTCCATCGACCACGCGATGATCTGCGGAAAGGGTCAGGCTCATGCGTTGGCCGGGAATGATCCGCCCATCTTCCGAGACAACAGCTTTGCTCACGATGTTGCCCACGGCCAGGATCGCGGCCTGGGGAGGATTGACGATGGCGGAAAAACGGTCCACGCCGAACATCCCGAGATTGGAAACGGTGAAGGTGCCCGTGGTGTATTCTTCCGGCTTGAGCTTGCCTTCCTTGGCGCGGGCGGCCAATTCCTTGGCTTCCTGGCTGATGGCTTTGAGGCTCTTGTTCTGCGCGTCCTTGATGACAGGCGTGATCAATCCACCGGGAATGGCCACACCGAAGGCCAGTTGAACAGAGCCATTCATCTTGATGGCGTCTTCGTCCCAGGCAGCGTTGACTGCGGGCGTCTTGCGCATGGCCTCGGCACAGGCTTTAAGAACGAAATCGTTGAAACTGAATTTGGCCGGAGGATTGGCTTTTTCCAGTCGCGCATTAAGCGTGCTGCGCAGGGCCATACAGGCTTCCATGGCCACTTCCATCTCGACGTAAAAATGGGGCACGGTCTGTTTACTCTGTTGAAGGCGTTTGGCAATGGTCTTACGCATGCCGGTCAGGGCAACACGTTCATCTTTGCCAATGGGACCTGCGGCGTGGAACCAGCCTCCGGAAGCACCTCCACCGGATCCGCCTGCGAGAACATCTTTTTTTACAATGCGGCCACCAGGCCCTGTGCCGGTCAAACCAGCGAGGGAGACTCCCAGCTCTTTCGCCACTTTCTTGGCCAGAGGGGAAGCTTTGCTCCGGTTTTCAGGTTCCCCGGATTTAGAATTTTCGATTTCGGAAACTATCGTGGGAACAGGAGCCTGTGATGTCTCTTCCTTGGCCGGCGCTGGTTTGGCGGCAGGAGTGCCGCTGACTTTGAGCAGGGCTTCATCAATCTTTTCATCTTTTTTCCCCATGACAGCGATAGGACTTTTGCAGGCCGTGGCTGTTCCCGCCTGGACGATGATTTTCAAGAGGAAACCGTCTTCGAACGACTCCAGATCCATTGTCGCCTTGTCGGTTTCGATTTCTGCCAGGACATCGCCCGCAGAAATTTGATCGCCCTCTTTTTTCAACCACTTCAAAACCGTGCCCTCGGTCATGGTATCGCTCAACTTGGGCATTGTGATAATTTCAGCCATTGTATTTAAAATTCAGGGTTCAGAAGTTGGAATGTTAGGCAAACCGCTTAACCAACGCTCAAAGCAGCTTTGATGATGCGATCCACATTGGGGATCTGGAGTTTTTCCAGCGGAGCGGAATAGATGGCGGGACAATCGATGGAAGAAAGCCGTTTCACCGGCGCATCCAATTCATCAAAGGCCTTCGACTGAATCAGGTGGGAAATCTGGGCCCCCACACCGCAGAAGGGTTTGTTTTCATCCACCACCAAAGCACGGTGGGTTTTACGGACGGATTCCAGAATCGTTTCCTCATCCAAGGGACGGATGGAACGCAGATCGACCACTTCGACATCCAGGTCATGCTCGGCAGCGAGAATTTCTGCGGCCTTCAAGGCCAGGATGACGCAACGCCCGTGGGCGATGATGCTCAGGTCTTTTCCCTCACGTTTGACATCGGCCTTGCCAATCGGCACCAGATATTCTTCCTCAGGCACATCCCAGGTCTCACCGTAAAGCATGGTGTTTTCCATGAAATAAACCGGGTCGTTGTCACGGATGGCCGACTTGATCAAGCCCTTGGCGTCATAGGCCGTGGCAGGACAAACCACCTTGAGGCCTGGAACGTTGGCGATCGCGTTTTCCGGGGTATGGGAGTGGGTGGCTCCGACACCTGTTCCTCCATTGGCCGGGCCGCGGATGACGATGGGGCAGTTGATCTTGCCCCCGGACATGTAGCGCACGGCTGAAGCATTGTTGATCATCTGATCCCAGGCCACGTAGGCAAAACTGTAGAACATCAATTCCATGACCGGGCGCAGTCCCAACATGGAGGCTCCGATACCCATGCCGATGAAACCCGCTTCGCTGATCGGGGTGTCCACAATTCGCTTGTCACCATACTTGGCCCACATGCCTTCTGTCACCTTGTAGGCACCGTTGTATTGGGCGACTTCTTCGCCCATGATCACGACATTTTCATCGCGTTCGATCTCTTCACTCATGCCCTCACGCAGGGCCTCACGGTAAGTCAGTTTGCGCATAAAATCGTTTCCGGTTCAAAGCTCGTCGTCGTTGAAAAAAATACGGCCCTGGGAAGTGCGTCCATGATCCACTTCCCAATAGATGTCTTCCTGCATGGATTCGGGCGTTGGGTATGGGCTTTCCTCTGCGAATTTCTCGGCGGCTGCTGCCTCGGCTTTCGCTTCCTGGTCGATGGCCTCGTAGGCTTCTTCCGTCATGACGCCTTCTGCGATAAGTTTGCTCTTGAACAAAAAGATCGGGTCCTTGGTTTTCTTGTACTCTTCGATCTCTTCCGGGCTTCGGTATTTTTTCTTGTTGGCATCAGCAACCGAGTGGCCTTCGTAGCGATAGGTGTCGATTTCCAAAAGGGTGGGCCGGGATTTTTCGTGGGCTCTGATCAAAGCCTCCTGGGTTTTGGCCCGGACTTCATAGATGTCATGGCCGAGACAGACATCCCAGTCCATGTTGTAACCCTCGGCACGCTTGGCCAGGCAGTCACGGAAGGCGGAGGAACGTGCCTCACTTGTGCCCATGGAGTAGCCGTTGTTTTCGATGATATAAACAACAGGGATGTTCCAGAGGGATGCCAGGTTCAGGGATTCATGGAAAGCTCCCTGGTTGACAGCCCCGTCACCCAGGTAGCAGAGGCAGGCACCCTTGAGACCCTTGTATTTGAGATAGTAGGCAATACCAAGACCAAGAGGCGTCTGACCACCGACAATACCGTGGCCGCCCCAATAATTTTTTTCAGGCGCGAAGAAATGCATCGAACCACCCTTGCCTTTAGAGCAGCCGGTGGCCTTGCCATACATTTCCGCCATGCATTCGCCCATGCCCATGCCCACGCCGAGCGCATGGGCGTGGTCACGATAGGCGGTGATGACATGGTCATTTTTCCCGCAGACAGAGATGGTTCCGATGGCCACCGCTTCCTGGCCGATATAAAGATGAAGGAAGCCCGCGATGTTGCCGTCGGTGTAGGCCTTGAGCGACCGTTCTTCAAAACGGCGGACGCGGATCATATCGCGCAACAAGCGGATTTTATCGGCGGGCTTCAGGCTTTGGTTGACCGCTGCGGCAGCAAACCCTTCCTGGCTCGTTTTTTTTTCCTTCATTTTCACATCAAGTGTTGTTGGCATAGGTAACTCCAAAATTAGTCAGAACCGAAATCCTGAAAACCGTCTTTTCGCCTTTTGGATCATCGTTGTATCTGCTTCCACCCCAAGGCGGTAGGGACTAAGCAATGTCGTTCAGGCGAAAATAACAGCATAGGGGCCTTTGAAAAGGAGTAAAACTTTTCTTATAGAAAAATTCAGGGGACGAAAAGCTTGGTTATTTGCCGATGATTTCTTTCTAAGCTATTTCGATAAAGTTATTGGTCTTTCCTATTTTCGAGCCCTTCTTAGAAAATTAAACAAATGCTTGAGGTCTTTTCAGGAGTTTTAAGGTGGGAAAAAAACCGTTTTCTTCCCAGGACAAGACTCCAAGTCCTAAATCCTTAGTTTACAAATACTTAACATCCTTAACCACGCGGTTTAGTCTTGCTATTGGAAATAGTAATCCATATTATCTACAGTTATGCCGATGCTGGTCTCACTAGCCACCAACGATCCCAACACAAAGGCCATGCCCTACGTGCTCTCCGATCAAGCTTTTCTCGTTGGACGCCACGCCGATTGTTCCATGCGCCTTGATCATGTTTCCGTCAGCCGTCAACACGCCAAAATCCATCAGCGGGACGGGATTTGGTATATAGAGGATCTGCATTCCCGCAACGGAACCTATCGTAATGGCAGCAGGATCCAAGCCGGAGAAATTGGCGAAGGCGACATCCTCCACATTGGAGATTATACAATCATTTACAGTGAAAGGCCGGTTGAAAGTTTTGTCACGATGGACTCCTGGCTCCAGAGAGTCCGCCTAAAAGCAGCTGAACTCAGCATGAAGATCTACATCGCCAACACCGACATCAATGCCGCTGTTATTTCCCCGGCGGCCGCTGTCCGGCCACTCACCACCCCAACCACAACGAAGGGAAAAGTGGTCAGAGCCAAACCCTCCGATATCCTGAAAAACCCCGCCTATCAGGGAACCGCCAAACTTCCCACCGTTCAAAAAGCCCCGGCACAGGATTCAGTATCCGGACTCAAATTCATCGTCATCCCGCCTCTTCCTGCCAATTACCATCCGCTAACTTCCCGCTAGAGAACCGACCAGAAACCTTTCCGCCGCTCAACGGGTTCCCTCCAAAACGTCATCTTCCAGCAATGTCACCGGACAGGATGGAAGTTTTGCCATAAAGGTCTTTCCATATCCCTTGGACAATATCCGGTTGTCTAAGATGGCGATCTGTCCCCTGTCCGATGCCGTGCGGATCAACCGCCCCACCCCCTGCCTGAATTTCAACACAGCCTCCGGAAGCGAATACTCGGCAAAGGGATCCCCGCCCCTCTCCTCGATCCACTCCAACTTGGCCTCTACCAAAGGATGATCCGGAACGGCAAAAGGCAAACGCGTCAGAATCACATTAGTTAGGGCATCGCCGGGGATGTCCACCCCCTGCCAGAAACTGTCAGTGCCGAAGAGCACACACTTTTTTCCTGATTTGAAGGAATCCAACAGCAAGCGCCGGGACATCCCTGTTCCCTGAACCAAGAGAGTCATCCCCCTCTCCTCAAACCAGCCCCGCATCTGCGAAGCCAGCCGGTGCATCAATCCGTAGCTTGTAAATAAAACCAAAGCCCTGCCTTGTGTCTGCTCCGTAAAATATTCCACCCATTTTTCCAGACTTTTTTCGTAGTCGGGGGCCTTCGGATCCGGCATGCGCTTGGGAATAAAGACCTTCATCTGGTTCGGATAATCAAAAGGGGAATCCAATTGCAAACTCTCTGCCTCCTCCGCTCCAATCCTCTTCTGAAAGTATCCCAGACCCTGATTCACAGACAATGTGGCACTGGTCAGGGTGGCCGAGTGATTGGGACGGAACAGATATTGTCTGAGCACATCCGCCAGATCCACAGGTGCCGCCTGTAGCGTGATACTCCCACGATCCCGCCCCGTCCTCTCAACCCAATACACATAATCCTCCCGCTCCTGGGCCAGAAAGGTCTTCAGATCATCTCGCATCGCCACCAGACGACGGCACGTGTCCCGCAATTCCAATTGCTGGGACTCGTCCTCGATCCCATCCAGAGCCTCCAACAGCGCCTGGCGGAGATTCATCAGCGGCAAAGTCAGGGTGTCCGGGGCCAGCTCCGGTTTCCGCACCCGGTATTCCCCCCCGTTTTTGAACTGGCAAGCCGCCTCGATTTTCCCGAAAAAATCATCCGAGGCCTCATACACATCCAGAACCTTGAGTTGGGCCGCAGCATTACGGATGACGGAAAGCAGCCCTTTGTGGGTGGATGGATGGAATAGCTTCTGGAGTTGGTAACGAAGAGAGCCCGATGAAAAAGAAAGCCCGACATGCCTGGCAGCGGTCAATTCCAGGTTATGGGCCTCGTCAAAAATCACAAAGTCGTTGGGGAAAAGATACCCGTCCTCTGCCGTGGTTTCTTCATCCACACCCCCCAGACAGGTAAAAAACAGGGTGTGATTGAGGATCACCACATCCGCCTCGATCAGGCGTTTGCGGGCCTGCTGATAAAAACACTTCGCGTTGCCACCACAGGTCTTGGAAGTGCAGACATGCGGCTCACTGCAGACCTGGCTCCAGACCTTGAAGTCCGGTTCCGTGTCGAAATCACTGAGTGTCCCATCCGTGGTTTTCTGCATCCAGTTCCAGATCCTCTGCAACTCCGCCTGCTCGCTGCTGACAAAAAGTTCCCCGGCATTGGCCAATGCCTTGGCCAGACGATGCGGACAGATATAGTTCTGCCGCCCCTTCAGGAGTGTTGTCTTGAATTCGAAGGGCAGCAGCTTCTCCACCAAAGGAATATCCTTATAAAAAAGTTGCTCCTGCAGATTGATGGTGTGCGTTGAAACAAGCGCCTTCTTGCCCTGCTCATGGGCATAGAGAACGGAGGGCAGAAGATAGGCCAGGCTTTTTCCCACGCCTGTTCCCGCTTCCACAACCAGATGCTGCTTGTTTTCCAAAGCCCGGGCCACTCCCGCCGCCATCTCCTGCTGCTGGGGACGGTATTCAAAATTTTTCGCTTTGGACAAGATTCCCTGGGGGCCAAACATCTCCCGAACCCTTGCTTCGAGTCCCCCCTCCATTTGGCCTATAGGCAGAATCATGCTCTGACAGTACAGAAGATAACGAAGATGATAAAACTAAATTCCATGGTCCAGGCGGAACTTCTCCACCTGGGCCAGAATCACCTCCACCATGCCGGGATCCGTTCCAATGGAAGACGTGTACCAAAGCCTTCTGCCATGGATTTCCATGGGACTTTGATAACTCCCCGGCCCGGCGTTCCCCATGATTCCCAACATCACCGGAATATCTTCGGCCGGGTGTAGGCCATCCGCGATAAAAAAGGGCACGGTAATGACGTTGGGCAGCGCTGTGATCGTAGGCCAGTCTTTGATCAACGGGGCCTCTTCCATAAACAGGGCCTCCACCTGCCCGAAAAGGCCACGCGCCCGGATCAACTCCACCTGCCGGTAAACCTCCCGGGTCGAATTCCTGTTCTTGGGCGTCCCGTGCCCTGCAATATAGAGGCAGGTATCCTGGCTTTTCAAATTCTCCGCTTCTGTGATCCCGATTGCCTTTCCAACCAGCAAATCCGTCATGACCGGATGCAACCCGACTGGATCACAATAATAAATTGTCTTCTCCCCCTGCCTGCTGATCGGCCCCTCCAACTTGAATTCACGGGGCAGGATCTCGCGTGTGTAAAAACCTTCGCAAATAAAGTTGGGCACCAGATAAATGTCTTTCGCCTCCACCCCGCCCAACACATCCTTGAAATGCGGTTCCTCCAACCAGAAACAGGCCTTCACTTCGGAAAACAGGCCTCTCCGGGCAATCTCCAGAGCATGATTCCTGGTCGGAAAACTCGAGTCCGCATTTTGGGTCGATCCGTGCCCGGCCAACACCAACGCAGCCTTAATTCCTGAAATCATGGGCTCAGAATAACCCTGAAACACACTTTATCAAGAATCCACCGTCCTGTTGCATTACGCATTAAACCGGGCATGGTAGTTGCTTAATTTTCTCCTGCTTATATATGTCCCAGCGAACTCCCTCCCCTCCATTGAAGTCTCCCATCCAGGAAATCATCAACGACCTCTACAACCGTTATCGCGAGGTCCATACGGGCGAAGTCGCCACTTACATTCCGGAACTGGGCAAAGCCAACCCGGACAAATTTGCCATCTCGGTCGTCACGGCCGACGGCCAGGTCTATGAGGCCGGTGACACGCAACAGACCTTCACCATCCAGTCCATTTCCAAGCCCTTCACCTACGGCATTGCCCTGGAAGACAACGGACGCAGCGCGGTCATCGATAAAATCGGGGTGGAACCCACCGGTGAAGCCTTCAACTCGATCAGCCTGGATCCGGCTACAGGACGCCCCCTCAACCCCATGATCAATGCCGGGGCCATCGCCACCACCAGCCTGGTCGAAGGCAAAACAACCAAACAGAAAATGCACCGCATCCTCGACGCTTTCGCCCGCTACACCGGACGGAAAATGGACGTGGACAACAACGTTTATCTCTCCGAAAGCGAAACCGGTCACCGCAACCGCGCCATCGCCTACATGCTCCGCAATTTTGACATCATCACCGATGATCCCCTCCCCAGCCTGGAAGCCTACTTCATGCAATGCTCCATCCTGGTCAATTGTCGCGACCTCGGCATGATGGCCGCCACCCTGGCCAACGGCGGACTCAATCCGCTCAGCGGAACCCGCGCCGTTATTGGCGACTACGTGGAAAGCATGCTCAGCGTCATGGGCAGTTGCGGCATGTATGACGCCGCCGGAGAATGGATTTACAACGTAGGAATGCCCGCCAAGAGCGGGGTGGCTGGCGGTATCCTGGCCGTCCTGCCCGGCCAACTCGGCATCGGCGTCTTCTCCCCACGGCTCGACAAACATGGCAACAGCGTGCGGGGTATTGGAATCTGCCGCGAACTGTCCCAACGCTTCGACCTCCACATGTTCCATGTCTCCCGCTCCGGCCGCACCGTCATCCGTCACAGCGGCCACGGCGGCCTGACCTTCTCCAACCGCATGCGTCTTGAGAGCGAAACCGACCTGCTGAGAAAGCACGGCAACCAGATAGAAACCTTGGAACTTCAAGGGGAGCTTGTTTTCTCCACTGCCGAAATTGTTATCCGTGAATCCATCAAAAAAGCGGATAAAGCCGACTATTTCATCCTGAGCTTCCGCCACGTGCAGGTCGTGGACCTTGTTGCCGCCGGACTGATCAAAGATCTCGCTTTGGAAATGGTCAACGCGGGCAAAACTCTTGTCCTTAGCGGCACACGTCACCTGCCCGTCTTGGAAAAAGTATTAAAAAAGGAGCTGACTTCCGAAAGCTTTAACCAGCTCCAATGGATACAGGACACAGACATTGCCCTGGAACAATGTGAAAATCTTCTCATCCAGTCCCATACCACCCTGCACCACTCCGGCCATCTGGCGAATCTTGGAGAATCCCTGCTGCTCAAGGGTTTCCGCTCGGGTGAAATCCAGTTGATTGAGTCTCTGGTCAAAAAATGTAACTACAAAAAAGGGGACAACATCATTAACGTGAAAGATCCCGCCACCGAACTCTATTTTCTCATGAAAGGAAAAGTCAGCGCCTGGATCGACATTTCGGGCACCGACGGAAAACGCGTCGCCACTTTCACCTCCGGAATGGTTTTCGGGGAAATGGCCTTGCTGGACCGCGCCCCCCGCTCCGCCCGCGTCACGGCAGATACCGATTTGGAATGCTACAGCCTCAGCCTGTCGGACCTTGATGCCTTTGCCGAAAAGAATCCCCAACTCATGATCCACATCATGCGCAACCTGGCCGAACTCCTGGCCCAACGCCTTCGCAAGGCCAATGCGGAAATCAGTGCCCTCTATAAGTGAAATCTTCCGCAATGAGAAAGTCGGCTGATGATTTTTTCTGATACCTGGACTAATGCCCTGCTGTTGATACATCTGGCCTCCTGCCTCTTCATGACAGGCGTGATCTGGTATGTGCAGATCGTGGTTTACCCGCAATTGCGGAACGTGCCGGAAGATTTTTTCCCCGGCTATTATTCCACCCACACCCTCCGCACAGGCTTTATAGTCGGACCTCCCATGCTGGTAGAACTGGTCTCCGGATCCGCCCTGCTTCTCATTTACTCCACCCGCTCTGCCTCCGGGATCAGCCCTTTCCTGATCGCTTTCCTCCCGCTCCTGCTCATCTGGCTTTCCACCCTGTTCCTGCAGATTCCCCTGCACGCCAAACTTGAAAAACAACGGGATGCATGCGTCATCGAAAAACTGATCAAGGGCAACTGGATCCGAACCATCCTCTGGTCTTTCCGTTCCCTTTGGCTGATGTATCTTTTGTTTCCGATCCTCAAACCATTTTAAGCCACGGATCACACTGGTTCGTGATAATCCTTGCCCTTTTGGGAGAACGTCTTTTTGCTTTTCTTATCCGTGCAAATCCATGAAATCTGCAGGTAAAGAAACTCTTCATGAAAAACCAACGCACCCCAACCCTCTTCGAGCAAAAAATCTACGACGCACTCCTCCATATTCCCAAAGGCAGGGTGACCACTTACAAACTCCTCGCCCAAACCCTTCGTTGCCGCTCGGCTCAAGCCATCGGTCAAGCCCTCAAACGAAATCCCTTCGCACCCGAAGTCCCCTGCCATCGTGTCATCCGCAGCGACCACCATCTGGGAGGTTTCCAAGGAAAACGGGCAGGAGCCTCCATCCGGGAAAAAACCAGACTGCTTGAACAGGAGGGTGTGCTGTTTAATCCAGAAGGTTTTTTGATTGATCCAGATCGGATCGTCCAAATTTGAAGGCCCAAAGGACTTTAGACCATGCCACCGTCTTTTCAGGCTCCATTGCGAATAATTTAATTTGCACACTTGCCAGAGGCCCCTTCTTGCGTAAATACTGGAATCTCTCCTTATGGATCGTAAAACGCTTATCCTTTTGGCCGCCCTCGGGGTTGTGGCTGGTGTCTGTGCCTTCGGTGCCAAACGCCGCTATGACCTGCGCAAAGCCCGCGCGCTCCGCGCCAGCTTCCGCCCCCATTACACCAATGGCTGTTACATGGTCAAAATCGTGGACGGGCCCAACTGGTCCATCGGCGAATTCGGAACCTTCGATGCCTCCTCCGATAAAATTCTGATCGAAGGCGAAGAATTCGCCGCCGAGGATTTTGAATTCATCCTGGCCTGAGCCTGCCGGAAGAGGACGCCGGATGCGGAATGGGAGAAGAGTTGCCTGGTGCAATCTTCTGAAAAAGATTCAACGTTGCGACTTAGTCCCTTGGCGACTTTCCGTTAACATTGTCCCCAGTGTCCTGATAATGAACTTGCTTAACCAAATTTGTTTTCAGGACTCTGGCCTGAAAACAACTGCGGCATTCCCTGATCAGATCGTTGAACTGCTTCAGTTCCGGCAGTTCCGATACCACCAGCTCCAGGTTATTCAAGGCCGGTTCGACATGTTTTAAAAAATCCGGCTTCCCTTTTTCGATCCCCAGAAACCCATAAGCTCCCAAAGCCTGCATCAGGCGTTGGATCGCAGCATAACGGAAGAGTGTGTCAAAGGCGGAACGTTTCGGGCGGCTGCCTGGCAGGACAAAATAAAAATTCAACATTTCCAGTCTCTCTTCCGGAGTAAACGTCACGTAAGGATCATAAAGCAACGAGGCCAGATCATAATAAAGTGTCCCTTGGCGCATCCCCTGGAAATCTATCAGGTAAGTCCAGCCGTTCTTCACCATGATATTCTGGGACTGAAAATCGCGGTGAATCAGCGTGGGCTTTTCCTTCACCAAGGTTCTAGTCATCGGTAAAAAAAGTTCTTCCAACGAACTCCGTGTTTCCTCCTTCAGCGGCAATCCACAGGCCAGTCCGGCAAATTTGTCATAAAAATAATCCCTCTCCCAGCCATACAACGCATGATCAAAGCCGGGCATCAACTTGACGTTTTCCTTCTGCGCCCGCTGAAACCCTTCCCGGTGTAAAAGATTGGCCTGTTCCAGAACCGAACGGTAATGCGGTGCCCGCAGCATCCAGGAAGCTTCACGGAAACTCCATAAATCAGCCGCTCCGAGATCCTCAACCCACACCATCCTCCGACCGTTGTCCTCGGCGAGGATTCGGGGAACCTCGATCCCCAGCTTCTCCAGAAAAAAGCCTATGGCTGTAAAAAGCGCGTTTTCTTCACGCTCGGTCCCATAGGCCATAACGATGCAGGATGCTTTTTCCCAGGTGGCACGGAAGAATCGGCGATCCGACCCGCCTTTCAAAATCGCCTCCAACCGGAGAGCCGCCGGGTCTTTCACCTGCATCCGCGCCGCGGTTACGCTTCGAATATCCTGCTCTTGGTTCATCATAGGGGCCGGGTTCCAGCCCAAAAATGGCCGAAAATCAAAAGAAGGCACGACCAAAAGCAGCGTGCAATCAAATTAAACTTCGTGGATTATTTCTTTTCTGAAAAAAGTCACCACAGCCTTTATCCTCGGGGCCGGTCTGGGCACCCGCCTGCGTCCTCTTACCGGAACCTGGCCCAAGCCCCTCCTTCCTGTACAAGGCCGTCCGATGATCACCTTCATTTTCGACCAGTTGATCCAACTAGGCATAGAGCGCATCCTGATCAACACCCATCATTGCCCCGACCGCTATGCTGAAATCTTCCCGGACTCGCGTTACAAAGGCCTCCCTTTGTTGTTCCGTCATGAACCGGAACTACTTGAAACTGGCGGCGGGATCAAAAATATCGAAGATCTCGCGGACACCTCCTCCCCCCTGCTTGTTTATAACGGGGACATTTTCAGCACATTGCCCTTGGAGCGTCTGGTCGCCCACCACTTCCACTCCTCCAACGAAGTCACCCTGGCGCTGCGCAGCCATGGAGAACCGCGCAATGTGCAATTGGGAGGTAATGGACTGGTTCTCGATCTGCGCCATACCCTCGGCCTGACAGAAGGCCTCCCCTGCCTCTTCACCGGAATCTATCTGCTCGAGCCCCGTTTCTTCCAACGTCTGGACTCCAGAAATAAAGAGTCGGTCATCGAAACTTTTTTGCGCATGATCCTTGCAGGCATCCCCCCGGGAGGAATCATTCTGGACGAAGGCACTTGGTCAGACATCGGAACCCACGAAGAATATGAACGCATTCAAAGTACTTAAGTATCTGGCACTTCTCCCGGGACTTTGTTGGAGCGGCTGCCTCCAGGCCATCGAACTTCCCCGGCAAGAGGCCTTGGCCATCGGACACAAAATCTGGCTCAACGAATGTGGAGGCACCGTGGACGGCCTCACTTCCTGGAACAATGGCGAAAATTTCGCCTCGCTCGGCATCTGCCATTTCATCTGGTATCCGGCAGGCATGGAAGGCCCCTTTGACGAGAGTTTTCCCAAAGCCCTGGCCTACATCCGGCAACGCGGAGCCAAAGTTCCGGCCTGGCTCCTGGAAACCAAAGATTGCCCCTGGACCACCAAGGAAGAATTCGAGAAAGAACGCCATGGTGAACGCATGACTTCCCTGAGGATTTTCCTGAAAGACACCATCGACAAGCAAACGGAGTTTGCCGCCAAAAGACTGTCAGAAGCTCTCCCCAAAATGACGGAAAAATTGACCGGGACGCAACGGCTCCATGTCGAGGAACAATTCCAGCGCCTGGCCCAAAGCCCCGGAGGCTATTATCCCCTGATGGACTACGTCAACTTCAAGGGGGAAGGCATCAAGGAGACCGAACGCTATCAGGGCGAAGGCTGGGGCCTGCTCCAAGTTCTGCTGGACATGAAAGGCGTTGAGAAAGGTCAGGCCGCCCTGGACGAGTTCGCCACATCCTCCGCCCGTGTCCTGACCCGGCGGGTTGAACTTTCTCCTCCGGCCCGCAACGAGATCCGCTGGCTTAAAGGCTGGATCAACCGCTGCAATACCTACGGAACCGGTATCACCCCGAAAACATGAACCGCCTATTTGCTTATGCCGCCAACGCCTTTCCCTTCTGGGTTAGCCTGGGCGGTATCAGTGCCCTGTTTTACCCGGACCTGTTCACCTGGTTCTCCGGTTCCTGGATCGTCTGGGGCCTCGCCGCCATCATGCTTGGCATGGGACTTACCCTGGATCTGGATGACTTCAAAAAAGTCCTGACCATGCCCCGTATTATTCTCATCGGATTCCTCGCCCAATACGGCATCATGCCTTTTCTTGGCTGGGCCATCGCCAAAGGGATGCACCTGCCCCCCGCTTTCGCCGCCGGCCTCATCCTTGTCGCCTGCTGCCCCGGAGGCACAGCCTCCAACGTCGTGACCTACATCGCCCGGGCCCATGTGGCCCTTTCCGTCCTTATGACATTGTGCTCCACCCTCGCCGCCGTGCTGCTGACTCCGCTCCTGACCCAGTGGCTTGCCGGAGCCTATGTCCCGGTCGATGGCTGGGGACTATTTCTATCCACCCTCCAGGTGGTGCTGGCCCCCGTCCTGATCGGATTGGTTCTGCATCATTCAGCACCGAAACTGGTGCGGTGCATCATCCCCGTGTCACCCCTGATCGCCGTTCTCACTATCACAATGATTTGCGCCAGCATCATCGGCCAAAGCGCGGAGGCCATCAAGGCATCCGGCTTCCGTCTGATCCTTGCCGTCTTACTGCTCCACAGTTGCGGCTTCGGGCTGGGTTATCTTTTTGCCAGACTCTTCGGTTACGACAAAGCGATTTGCCGCACGGTTTCCATCGAAGTCGGCATGCAGAACTCCGGTCTGGGCGTGGTGCTGGCCCGGAAACATTTTGCCGATCCCCTCACGGCCGTGCCCTGCGCCATTTCCAGCGTCTGCCATTCTGTGATTGGAAGTTTTCTTGCCGGAATCTGGCGACTGGGCAAAAATTCCGGTAAATGAAACACCTCTCATGGCTGTTTTTCGCCGCAGCTTATTTCTTCATCCAGGCCTGCTCCACCCTGCCCGAGCCGGAAAAAGAACCCTTCAGCCAATTGGTCGAAAAAGCCATTGTTGCACCCACTGGGGACGGGATCATTGATCGGGCCATCGACAATGCTGCCACCACCTTCCCGCAAACCAAAAAAACTCCAGCTCCATCCGGCACCCCGCCACCGCCCCGCAGCTTTTAAGCGTCTTTTCATCACGAAGAGGGAAAGGAACAGCTACCTGCTTTCGGTTCCAGGGCTATCCAAAACCCTGCCTTTCCCTCTTGCGGGCTTGTCCTAAGGACAGGCTTGCCTCTCCTTGCCACTTTACCTACATTGTCAGGTTAATCTTTTGAACAACATGAATCCCAAGAGCGTCAATATCGCTGTCGTCGGAGCCACCGGAGCCGTCGGTGTGGAAATTCTCCGCGTCCTGGAACGCCGCCGATTCCCTGTCGGTCAACTGAAGCTTCTCGCCTCCGCCCGTTCCGCCGGAAAAACACTCGAATTCCAGGGCAAGCCCCATCCGGTTGAGGCCCTTTCCGCCGAAGCCTTCGACGGCATCGACATCGCCTTCTTCAGCGCCGGCGCCACCCGCTCCCGCGAATTCATCCCCGCCGCGATCAGGGCCGGTGCGGTTGTCGTGGACAACTCTTCCGCCTTCCGCATGGAGGAAGGCATCCCCCTGGTCGTGCCTGAAGTAAACCCCGGCGATCTCAAAAACCATAAAGGACTCATCGCCAACCCCAATTGCTGCGCCGCCATCCTGGCTGTCCCGCTCTGGCCCCTGCACCAGGCGGCCACGATCAAACGTATCGTGGTTTCCACCTACCAGTCCGCCAGCGGCGCCGGTGCCCAGGCCATGGAGGAGCTTCTCGACCAGGTGAAGGCCCACGTGGCCGGGGAAAAACCCGTGGCCAGGGTCCTGCCCCATCAACTGGCCTTCAACCTCTTCTCCCATAACACCAAGATCGCCGACAACGGCTACAACGAGGAGGAAAACAAACTGATGGCCGAAATCCGCAAGATGTTCCACCTGCCGGATCTGGCCATGAACGCCACCTGTATCCGTGTCCCCGTGCTGCGGGCCCATTCCGAATCTGTCGTGATCGAAACGGAGAAACCCCTCTCCGCCGACCAGGCCCGCGAAATCCTGGCCAGAGCCCCCGGGGTCAAAATCGTGGACGATGCCGCCACGAATCATTTTCCCATGCCCCTGGAAGCCACTGGCGATCTGGACGTGCATGTCGGACGTATCCGTAAAGACGATTCCGCTCCGAACAGCCTGGCCCTCTTCATCAGTGGCGACCAATTGCTCAAAGGTGCCGCCTGGAATGCAGTGCAGATCGCAGAAGAGTTGATCCGCTGATCACGGGGCTTCCAGGCCTGGAAAAATCCTCACGCACCCGGCGCATACCGGGAGCTGGAACTCAATCCACTCCGACCGGATTTTTCGGTTTCAGGATGAAGTAAAAAACGGAAATCACCACCACCAGCACGGCGGCAATGAGAGGAGCACGTTGATCCGCCCCGGCAGCCGTCAATCGCGCCACAATCAGGCCCCCGCAAACCAGAACCCCCAACACCGGAACAAACAACGGAACCTCAAAGCGCCCCGGAGCCTCGCCCTTCCGCCTTTTCAGGACTACCAAAGCACTGTTGACCAGGCAGAAGCAGCCCAGGAGCAAAAGACTGGTGGCCGAGGCCAGCTGTGCGATGTTTCCGGAAAAAGCCAGCACCAGAACGAGGGCTCCCAAAACCAGGATCGAGATATGAGGGGTCCGTGTCCGTGCATGTACTTTCCCCAAAACTGAAGGCAGCAAACCCTGTCGGGCCATGCCATAGAGCAGACGTGAACCCATCACATAATTCAACAAAGCTGTGTTCCCCACGGCGAACAATGTGATGGCCCAGTAAACCCAGCCTGGCACCCAGGGCGCAGCCTCGGCCGTGATCTGGGCCAGTGGCACACCGTTTTTGGGATCCGCCAGCCTCTGGCTGTCCACCACCGAAACTGCCGTGATGCTGACCAATATGTAAAGAACCGTGGCGATGCCCACCGCCAGAATGATGCCCTTGGGCAGATTTTTTTCCGGCTCCTTGACTTCCTCCGACACATTGAGCATGTCTTCAAATCCGATGAAAGCATAAAAAGTCAGGACCGCTCCGGACATGAGAAGCGAGGCACTGATCGCCTGACCGGGTGGCACCTGAAGATAATCCACGGTGCCCCAATAACTTGCCCCGATGAAAATGATAAAAACCAGACCTGCCACTTCAACAAAAGTGAAAACCAGATTCATCATCATGGACTCACGGATACCGGCAAAGTTGACGATCGCCAAAACACAAAGAAAGCCTACTAAAATGGCGCTGACCGGAAGCTCCGGGAAGCTGGCCCCCAGGGTCTGGGAAAAAACATTCGCCCCTACCGCCATGGATGTCAGCCCGGAAAAAGCCACCGCCAGACCCACAACATAGGAGAGAAAGGGTTTCCCGTAGGCGCGCTGGGTGATGTAGGAAGCCCCCCCCGCCCTGGGGTAACGGGATCCCAGAGAAGCGTACGACAAGCCCGTAAGCAGGGCCGCAAACATTGAAATGACAAAAGATATCCAGACGGCATTGCCCAGAATACCAGCCGCCACCCCGATGGTGCCGTAAATTCCCGCCCCCACCATGTCCCCCACGCCGTAGACGACGAGGGAAAACAAACCCATGTTACGGGCCAGTGTTACCGGTGATGCGGAGGACGTCGGGGTGCTCATGAATGCCTACAGCAGACCATGAGGAGGGAGGAGGAATGGGTCGAGCCAAAAGGACAAGAGCCCGCTTTTTATTGAACCATGCCGCCCAGGGCACCTTTGCCCTCCCAAGACTGGGGCTTGTTCCAAGGAACAGTGGAAACTTTCTCACGATCCGCCTTGGTCACATCCTTCTCTTTGGTCGCACAGGACATAAGGGAAAAAGCACTCAGCGAGAGTAGAAGGGTTAAAAATAACGATTTCATAAATTCAGGTATCCTCAGGGTTCGGACTTATTTGTATCCGAACAACACCTTATCACCTACTTGAATTTCCGTCTTTGTCCAGTCCGGAAGAATATCCGCCACCGCGCTGGTGGCATCCACCGAAACAGTGCGGATCTTGCCGATCATGGTATCCCCGCGATAGACAACAAGTTCCACCCCTTCGACAAGCTTGTTGTCCTTGCCGATATCCAGCACCACAAAATTCCAGGCCTTGTTGATCGCCATGACCTTGCCGCTCAGATCATCCGGTGCATAACCTTTCTCGCGTAACTTTTCCAATTCCTCATACTTCACCACCAAAGCCGATTTTTTGGCCAACTCGTCTTCAATGATCTTTTTCTCACGTGACAGAGCGTCAGCTTTTTCCGTGCTGGTTTTTAAATCTGCCACAATTTGTTTGGCTTCGCGGCCGCCCAGATCGTCGAGAACAGCTTTCAGCTTTGTTTCGGATTCGCCCAATTTACTCTGGGCTTCGGTCAAATCCTTGCTTTTTGCGTCCAGATCACGCTTCAGCGTCGCTTCTTTGGTCGTCAAATCCTGCACCTTGGCTTCGCTATCCGCCAATTTGGTTTCCGTGCCGGTCAGTTTTTCCTGAGTCGCCTTCAACTCATCCTTGGTCGTGCCGAAGGCCTTGTTCAAAGTGCTGATATACTCGGAAGGCTGCTCGGGCGAAATCTTATAATCCGAGTTATACGGCACTGCCATGGGCGAGGCTTTAAGAACCTCCTCCGTATTGGCCAGCTGTTTCATGTAGCCGCTCTTTTTAGAAGCAACGACAAATCCGATACCTGCCGAGGCAACGGACAGCACCATGGCTATTATACAAAAAACTTTTCCTAACTTTGACATTAGTAACTCCTATAGATGCTCTAGTACTAGAGACTTACGGACAATACAACATATCGGGCTATAGACTGTCAACAAGAAGATTCCTTTACTGTCTTTCACCATTTAGCACGCTTGTGCACCTCTGATAACGTTCCCGACCAGCCCTTTCCATTCAAATTTAATTCCTGCAAAAGCCAGTCGGGCGAATGGGTAAAGGATCCGAGGGACTCCACCATATTTCTTTCCGCCTGATCCGCCGTCACCACCACCACGCGCTTTTTGTCCTCAACCTGGGCCACCAAACGCTCAATAATACTGTCCGCCGTCTGGCCTTCCTGGCTGTAAAGAGTCACCATTCCTTTAAAGTCCCTCGAAGGTGTGGCCCCTTGTTTTCCGTCAAAAACCAGTGTGACCAGCCAGTCCGATGTCTCATGAAGTTCTGCCAATTGCCGCGATAACACCGCCCGCGCCTGGTTGCGGTTCTGCTCATGAAGGGCCCTGAGTTCAGGCCATTGGAAAATCACGCTGTGCCCGTCTACCAGCAGATATTTTTTCATTCCTGACCTTACTTTTTCTTTTCCAGAAAAATCAGGATCTGGGGCAATACAACCAGGGTGGTCACCATGCCGATCGCGATCCCTATCGTCATCAGCAATCCGATGGAATACATACCCTCATAACGGCTGATCAGTAGGGAGACAAAACCGAACATCGTCGTCAACCCCGTCATGATGATCGCCTTGCCCGTGCTGGTGGAAAAGAGCCGCAGCCTTCCATCCTCCCGGAAACGATCCACCAGATACACCCCGTAAGCCACATCAATTCCAATGATAAGCGGAAGCGTCACGATGTTGGCCGGGTTGAAAGCAATCGGCCACCAACCCATCAAACCCGTCCGCCAGATGACGGCCAGAACCAAAGGGGAAATCGCCAGAACTATGGTTTTCCAGCTCATGAAATGGAAGGAAGTGATAACAACAATCGCCACAAAGGCCCAGACTGCCGCAGCCAGAAAACTGGTCCGCATCAGCTCAATGTATTCATAGTTGGAAACAGGTGTTCCGGTCACTTGCGGCGCCACGGAACGCAGTTCATCCACAAAAGCCACATTGGCCTCCCGCTCCCAGACATCTTCCTTGGAATAGACCTGGAGAACAATCCTGCCGGAGGGGGCAACGAATTGTTGGAGAAATCCCTCCGGCAGATCTTCCAGTTGCACCACGCGATCCGCTTTTTGGGTTTTCATCCAGAGAAGGTTTTTTTGCATCGCCCCGAAAACCTCCACCTGGGCCTTGTTCATGCGCCGACCCAGTTCCTCCTGACTCAATCCGGCCATGGCTTTCTGGGCACGTTCCAGAGGGGGAATCAGGCCTCCCAGAACCTGCTCAGCCTGGCGGGCCTGGGCGAACATTTTATATTTGCTTGCCTGGGCCTGACCCTCACGCGAACTCTCGAGCAGCGCCTCGATGTCTTTTCGGGCCTTCTGCACATTGATTTCATTGGAAACATCCGTATCGACCCGGACCGTTTTCATCAGATCGACAATCCGGCGCACGACCGGAAGTTTGGCCTCCTGCTGGTCTGGCAACAAACTGGTCACCGAATCCACCCGGGAAACGGTGGGAAGCGCCTCAAGCTTTTTCTGCATCTCACGCGCCTCATCCACACTGTCCACCATGACAGAGGCAAAGAGGGTCGAATTACCGGAAGCACGAAAAATTTCCTTCAAGACCTTCACCGATTCCATCTCTTTGTTTTGCAGATTCAACAGGTTGTAGTCGAATTGAACCTTCCCGATCCCCCAAAACGAGAGAAGCGTGATCACGACGGAAGCAACCAGCACGCTGCGCGGTGCCCTGACCAGCCAGTCATCTAGAAAGGCCAGGCCCGACCAGTTGGAGTTATTGCCACTCTGGACCAGCTTTTCAGCGCTTTTCTTGCGGTCACGGATGCAAAAAAGCGCCGGCAAAACAAAAAGGTTCGCCACCAGACAAAGCAACACACTGGCCCCGGCAATCAAACCCAGTTCCCGCAATCCTAGAAACTGATTGAAGCAAAGCGTAAAAAAGGCCGCAGACGTGGTGGTCGCTCCGGTGATGATGGCCACCCCGGTGTTTCGCATGGTGTTCCCGATTGCAATCTCGGGACTTTTCCCGGCATGTAGCTCCTCTTCATACCGGCTTAATAGTTGGATGCCGAAATCAATACCCAGACCCATCACCATCGGAATCACGGCAAAGGAAATGACATTAAAATGGCCCACCCCCAGCATGGTAAAGCCCAGCGTCCAGGCCATCCCCATACCCAGGACAATCAATGCCATGACAGGCCTTTCCAGATTCCGGTAACTAAAGAAGAAAAGTCCCGCAATCAGGGCAAACGTGATGATGGCGGCCAGTTCCGTATCTTGGGTCGAAACCGTCAACTCATCATCGTTCAGCACCGGTTGCCCCGTCAGGCCCAGCTTCACATCCGGGTATTCCTGACCAAGGCCCGCCAGATATTCCCGCAAAGATTTCACGGTGCTGCTGAACGGTGAAATGGAATGCACCTCCAACTCTCCCCTCACCCCCATGACCAAAAGCGACTTGCCCTGTTCAAATGAAATGAATTCGTTTTCCGTCAGGGCCGCATCCGCATCCTGAAACTGGTTGCCGCCCTCCGCCGCCGCTTGAAATCCCGTCGATTTGACACTGGGTGACTCCCCGACCTCCCCCTCAAGCCGGTCGGCCAACTCATTGAGAATCTTTTTGAACCGTTCGATAAACGGGGCAAACTCTTTCCAGTTCTCCGCTTTGCGCAGGTATTTCTCGTCAAAGCCCGCATTGGCTTCGTCCAGCACGGAGTTCAGATTGAAGGTCGTTTTGCTTTTCCGCAGGGCTTCCGCATTTTCCCCGATCTCTTTCTCAATCGATTCAAGTTGCTCTTTCGGCAACAAAAACAGAAGCCTCTCACGCAGTCGGCTGTAGTCCATCCGGTAGAGACTGCGTGAGATGTAGGGTTTGAGCGTTTCCAGGTGCTGCCCTACCTTGACCGCCACCTCACGGTTACGCACCGGATCCGGCGACTGGATCAGGATGAGATAGACTTCATCCGTTCCGAACTCCTTTTCCAAAAGTTTGTAATTCCGCAAAACTTCGGAATCATCGTCCATCAACTGGTTCACGTTGTTCAGGACTTTGAAACGGGTTGCCGCAATGTAGGCCCCCAACACCGTTACTAACAGGGCGACAATCAGCACCTGCCAGGGCCGGCGAAAAACCAGGCGGCCCAGAGCCACCATCGCCGCTTCCAAAAATTTCCTTATCAATTGCATGCGGCAGCCAATATCCCCGATTCCAAACGAGATGCAACCTTGTTCGAGTTCTTCCAGAAAGCTCCTGAAGCCCCTGAAACCACAGGCCGGACACCGGGCAGTGATCAGCCATGGCCCGGCGTTTTCCCCTTCCATAAACAGGTTGACCCTTGACGGACAGAGCTTTAAAACCTGTGGTTGTGAAACGCCGCTTATCCCTGCTGACACTTCTGGTGGCCGCCAGTCTTACAACCAGCTGTCAAAAATCCGAATCCACCACCATCAAAATCGGGATCGCAGGCGTGCAGACCGGATCTGATGGCCAGATCGGCAGCACCATGATTTTCGGCAGCCAGATCGCTATCGACGAATGGAACGCCAAAGGGGGCCTCCTCGGCAAAAAAATCGAGCCCGTCGTTCGTGATGACGAAGGCAAACCCAACCAGGCCGTGGCCGTCGCCCAGGAAATCGTCGCCAAGGGCGCTGTCGCCGTCATCGGGCATTTCAACAGCGGCTGCACCATCCCTTCCTCCGAAATCTACCGCCAGAACGGCCTGATCCAGATCACCCCGGGATCCACTAACCCCCAAGTCACCGAACGCGGATTCACCAACCTTTTCCGCGTCGTCGGACGCGACGACCAACAGGGCACCGTCGCCGCAGGCTTCGCCCGCGAAAGACTTAAAGTTTCCAAAATCGCCATCCTCCATAACAAAACCGCCTACGGGCAGGGCCTGGCCGAAGAAGTCAGAAAAACCTTTAAAGCGAACGGAGGCGAGGTCGTCCTCTTCAGCGGCATCAGCAGTGAGGAAATGGATTTTCGTGCCAACCTTTCCGCCATCGAAAAAACCGGGGCCGAAGCCGTTTTCTGGGGTGGCATGTATGGCCAGGCGGCCCCCCTGCTCACCCAGTTGCGCGACAGCGGCAAAAATATCCCCTTCATCAGCGGAGACGGCACCATTGTCAAAGAATTCCTCGACACCGCCGGCCCCAAAGCCGGCAACGTTTTCCTGACCTTCGGCCCCGACTTTAAAAAACTGCCTGCCGCCCAGCCTTTCCTGGAAAAATACAGGGCCGCCCATGGCGAAGAAGGCCCCTACTCGATTTACGGCTATGACGCCGCCAACATCCTTTTCAGCGCCATTGAGAAGGCAGGAACCACCGATGCAGTTAAAGTCGCTGAAGTCCTCCGCGCCACCCGCTTCGAAACCTGCCTCGGGCCGGTCGAATTCAACGATAAGGGCGACCTGAAGCAAACCAACTACGTGATCTGGACGGTCGAAAACGGCGCCTTCACCATCCTGCCTTGATTCCGTTGTGATAGAATTCCTTGTCATCGGTCTGACGCGCGGGGCCACCTACGCCCTCGTCGCTCTCGGCTACACGATGGTTTACGGGATTCTCGGCATGATCAATTTCGCCCATGGCGAAATCTACATGATCGGCATGTTTGCCTGTGTTTTCGCCATCGGCTTTCTCAGCACCTTGCTCGGACCCGGAACTGCCGCCCTGCTCGTGGCAGTTCTGCTGGCCGTGGGACTCGCCGCTGCCTACGGCTACAGCAACGAGCGCATTGCCTACCGCCATCTCCGTAAAGCCCATCTCCTCGCCCCCCTCACCAGTGCCATCGGGCTTTCCATTGTCCTACAGAATTTCATCATGCTCAGTGTCAGCAAAGGAAAAATCGATTTTCCCCGCCATTACAGCGGACCCCTGATTGAAACCACCTTTCAAATTGGCTCCACCACCATCACAGGACTTCAGATCGCCATTCTCGTCGTCACACTTCTGGTTATGGGCGGGCTTTTTTATCTCATCTACCGCACCCGTATGGGCATCGCCATGCGGGCCACCTCTCAGGACCAGCGAATGGCCTCTCTCGTTGGCATCCCGGTCAACCGCACCATCGCCACCACCTTCGTCATCGGCTCCGCCCTGGCCGGACTGGCCGGCGTCATGATCGCCATGTATCAGGGCGTACTCCGCTTTGACTCCGGTTACAGCATGGGGCTGAAAGCGTTCACCGCCGCCATCCTTGGCGGCATCGGCAATATCCCCGGCGCCGTCCTCGGCGGCCTCATCATCGGACTGACGGAGGACGCCACCAGCCACACCATTGGCAGCGACTGGAAAGACTGCACCACCTTCATCATCCTCATGTTGGTTCTGATCCTCCGCCCCCGCGGACTGCTGGGCGAACGCGTCGCTGACAAGGTCTGAACCGCATGAACCGGGGTTTGCGCAACACACTTCTGGGCTGCCTCGGGCTCTTTGCCATCACGGCCCCCTTCATCTGGTTCCGCCTCGATTACAACACAACGGCCCAGACCGTTGAACTCATTCCCGCCCTCTCCAAAGGAGTCAAATTTTTCCAGGGACTGCTGCCTGTCTTCATCGCCCTGGCCGCCTGTTTTGCCTGGCAGCGCCTCCAGAAAAAAATATCCATCCCCGCCGCCGCTCAACGTTCCGGCCAATGGCTGGCTAGACAACAGCAAAACCCCCTCCTGCTCCCAGCCGCCGGACTGCTCCTCTTCTCCGCCACCTTCTGGCTCGATGCCAAAAATCTCAACTACGCCGTCACTGTCGGCATCTTCATGCTGCAGGCCCTGGGCCTGAATATCACCACCGGCATGACAGGCCTCCTCGTTCTCGGCTATGCCGGGTTCTACGCTTTCGGCGGTTACGCTTTTGCCATCGCCCAGATCCTCATTCCCGGCCTCCCCTGGTGGGCCGCCCTCCCCTTTGTCTTTCTCGCTGGAGGTATCCTCGGCTGGCTCGTCGGTCTGCCCTGCCTCCGCCTGCGCGGCGATTACCTCGCCATCGTCACCCTCGGCTTTGCCGAAAGTTTCCGCGAACTCATGCGCAACCTGGAAATCACCGGCGGGGATAAAGGCATCAGCCTTGCCGCCAGCTCCAAATTCCAGGGCATATTGGGCCTGAACGGACTCCAATCCTCCTACGTCTTCACTCTCCTGGCCGTGATTCTTTCCGTCTTTTTTATCTACCGCATCTACCACTCCGCCATCGGCCGGGCCTGGATTGCCATCCGCGAGGATGAAATCGCCGCATCCTCCATGGGTGTTCCGGTCGTTAGAATGAAGCTTCTCGCCTTTGCCCTCAGCGCGGCTTTCGCCGCCCTGGCCGGCCAGTTCACTGCCTGCCATGTGGGTTTTATTGATCCCGCCTCCTCTGCTTTTGAACAGTCCGTCATTGTTCTGGCCATGGTCATTCTCGGTGGCATGGGCAGCATCCCCGGCGTCCTCCTCGGCAGCACCCTCCTGTATCTCATCCCCACCCTGTTGCGGGATCAGTTCCCGTCCATCAGTGACTATCGCCTTCTCATCTTCGGAATCATCATGGTCGTAATGATGTTGTATCGTCCCCAGGGCCTTTGGGGCAGTAAACGGCATCAACTGGAGCTAAAGGCAGGATCATGAGCTCCTCCCTCCAGTGCCGTTCCATTTCCAAAACCTTCGGAGGTCTCAAAGCCCTGCAATCCGTCAGCGTTAGTGTAAAGCCCGGTCAGGTCGTCAGCATCATCGGTCCCAACGGCGCCGGTAAGACCACGTTCTTCAACTGTCTGAGTGGTATTTATAAGCCGGAACAGGGCGAAATTCTTTTGGACGGAATATGTATCAACGGCCTGGCTCCTCACATCATCTGCCGTCGTGGCCTGGCCCGCACTTTCCAGAACATCCGGCTCTTTGGAGAAATGTCCGCCTTGGAAAATGTCCAGGTCGCCCAGTTTTCCCATCAAAAAAAGAACCCCTTGGCCATTCTCTTCCACAACCCGGCGCATCACCGCAGGGAGGAAGCATTTCTTGACGAAGCCCTCGGACTGCTGGAATTTGTCGGGCTGCCGGATGTGGCCAACGTCTGGGCCCGTAATCTTCCCTACGGATCCCAACGCCGTCTTGAAATCGCACGCGCCCTTGCCTCACGGCCCAAAGTCCTTTTGCTCGATGAACCCGCCGCCGGCATGAATCCCAACGAGGTCGGGGAAATGATGGCCCTCATCCACCGCATCCGCGATAGGGGACTGGGTGTCATCCTGATCGAACACCATATGAAGCTCGTCATGGAAATTTCCGACAGCATCCACGTGCTGGATCACGGCGAATCCATTGCCGAAGGAACACCCTCCGAAGTGCGGAGCAATCCCAAGGTCATCAGCGCCTACCTCGGCCAGGAAGCGCCGAGTTAACCACTCATAGCCACTAATGACCACTAATAGAAAAGATTGTCCACTCTTCCCGATCGTTCCCTTATCAGTGTATTTTAGTGACTAATAGTGGTTTGAAATTCTTTACCATGCTCCAGCTTTCCAACATCCATTCCGGTTACGGACCCAACGACGTGCTGAAAGGCCTCAACATCCAGGTTCAGTCCGGAGAAATCGTTGCCCTGCTCGGTGCCAATGGTGCAGGCAAAAGCACCACACTTCTGACCATCGCCGGCGTGGTGCCCACCAGACAGGGCGATATACTCTGGAAAGGGGAAAAACTCCCCGCCGACTCACCCGACGCCATCCTGCGCCAGGGCATTTGCCTCTGCCCCGAGGGCCGTCGCATCTTCCCGCGCCTTACCGTCCTGGAAAACCTGCTGATCGGCAGCTACACGCAGCCGAAATCGCGCGACCCCGAAAAACTGGAGCGTGTCTACAACTACTTCCCCGTTCTGGCAGAGAGGAAATCACAGTTGGGCGGAACCCTGAGTGGTGGCGAACAACAGATGCTGGCCATTGGCCGGGCCCTGATGAGCGAACCCAGACTGCTGATGCTGGACGAACCTTCCCTGGGGCTTGCCCCGCTCATTGTCGAAAAGATTTTCTCCATCATCGCCGACATCAACCGCCAGGGTACTCCTATCCTGTTGGTAGAACAAAATGCCCGCCAGGCCCTCCGCATCGCCCACCGCGGCTATGTTCTGGTCACCGGTCAGATCCAACTCAGCGGCAGCGGCACCGAACTCCTCGCCAGTGACGAAGTCCGCCGCGCCTATCTTGGCGAATAAGGCCGGCGGTTCTCCGGTGATGCCCCTCTCCTACAATTTCTGTCTCGCGGAACGGACTCTTGTCTTGAGAAGCTCCAGCTCCCTTTCCATCAATTCCAATTCCGCATCGGTGGATTCGGCCTGCAACCTCGCCATCGCCTTTTCCTCCTGCACCTCATTCATGCTGTTCATGATGACCCCGATGAAAAGATTCAGCATGATCATCGTGCCGAACATGACAAAGGAAACAAAGTAAACCACCACTTTGAACGGCGCCACGCCTGAATCGCCCCGCAACAAGTCATACATCAGAGCCGTCCAACCCTCCAGAGTGATGACCCCGAACAAGGTCAGCACCGCATCCCCCAGAGTCCCGAAATGTACAGGATCAGCTTTCCCGAAGAAAAAAACGCCGGTCACCGCGTAGATGTAAAAAAGGATGGACAAAAGCAGGCCCACATATCCCATGGAAGGAATCGACTTCAGAAGAGCCTCCACCAACACCTGCAGCTTGGGCAGGGCCGTCACCAGCCGAAGCACCCGCAAGACCCGGGCCAGTCGCAGCACTGCGGCAAATTCCGAATCGAAAGGCAAAAGGCACACCGCCACAATGACAAAATCAAATGTGTTCCATGGATCACGGAAAAATTTCCAGGGCGTGGCACCTTCTGCGATCAACTTAATCAGAATCTCCACGACAAAAATCGCCAGAACCACCTTGTCCAAGACATGCAGCCACGTGCCATAACGGGCCACCAGGCCCCGATCCGTTTCCAGTCCGACCAGAATTCCGGCCAGGACGATCACTCCGAGGATAAAGTTTTTAAAAACGGGCTCATCAACCCATTGACGGCAATACTTGGAAATCATGGATTCGGTATAGCGCGGGATAAAGGGGCGTCCAGTCCGAGGGTGAAAAGGTGCCTGCTTCCGAATTCTCTTCCAATCCCCGTTCTGCCCGGTAACAACCGTACTTTGCAATGTCCACCGTGCATAAATCAGTAAGTCGATTACCACAGAAAACGGGGACTCCGTACCAATTCCAATACCACGTCTATCCGGTATGAATCCTGCGTGGAAAAAACGGTTAAACCCGGCCTTCTGTCTAATTCCTAGAAACTGACCTTTTATGTTCTCCGATATCACCCTTGTCTGTCTCCTGCTGGGAATTGCCGTGCTGTTTTTCAGTTTTAACGTATTAGAAGCGGAAATTATTGCCTTGGGCCTCATGCTGTCCTTTGTTCTTTGCGGCATTTTGACTCCCGGTCAGGCTTTCTCCGGTTTCGCCAGTGATACAGTCATGATGATCATGGGCCTCCTCATCATGACCACAGCCCTGACTCAAACCGGTGCCATGGAAGGCATCTCCCGCTGGGTCCGGGCCTTCTCCAGCGGACGCCCCTTCATCTTCTTGCTATTACTTCTCACGGTCACCGGATTTCTCAGCAGTTTTATCAGTAACACAGCCACCATCGCCCTCCTGACTCCCATGGCCGTGGTCGTCTGCCGCAAAATGAATTTTCCCGTTTCAAAAATCCTGCTCCCCATGGCCTTTGTCTCCATCCTCGCCGGCACCGTCACGCTCATCGGCACTTCCACCAACCTGGTCGTGTCCGGCCTCATGACCACGCTGGGTATGGAAGCCCTCGATATGTTCGAACTGTCCCCGGTCGGTTTGGTCATCCTGGGATCAGGCTTTCTTTATCTTGTACTCATCGGACGCCATATGATCTCAACTCCCAAAGAGAATACCGACATGGCAGAGGTCATCCGTTCCTCCAACTACCTGACGGAAATGATCCTGCTCGAATCCTCCCCTATGGCTGGAAAAACCCTCCGCGATCTCAAGTTTGGCGAAGCCAATGATCTCCAGGTCATCCGGCTTGTCAGAGAGGGGAACCGCCGCATCCATGTCAATGCGGACCTCGCCTTGGCTGCGGGGGATATCCTCCTGGTGGAAGGAGCCAGGGAGGCCATCCTCGACATCCAGCAGAAAGCCGGTATCGAAATCCTCGCTCAGGATAAACTCGGAATTGTTGATGGTGCCGACCCGGATTCGGAACGCGTTGTGGAAGCCCTTGTCCTTCCCCGGCCCGGCCTCCAGGGACGCACGTTGAAACAAACCCGTTTTCACGAAAAATACGGCGTCATTGTCCTGGGCCTGCGGCGTCACGGGAATATCTTCTTTCGCAAAATGAGCCAGGTTTCCCTGGCCACCGGCGACCTGCTCCTCCTGCGCGGCGCCACCCAGGATCTCAGAAGTCTGGAGGACGAGGGTTTCCTGAAACTTCTTTACGAGGCCGATCGGCCTAAAAACTCCCTCCGGCGGGGGTTGGTGGCTGGCGCCATTTTTGTCATTTCCCTGTCACTCGGCATCGCCAAAATCATCACCCTTCCCATGGCCGCACTTCTCGGAGCCTTCCTCATGCTCGCCACCAAATGCGCCAGCCCCCGCGAAACCTTCCGGGAAATGGAATGGAAAGCCGTTATCCTCATCGCCTGCATGCTCAGTGTGGGCACTGCCCTCACTACTTCCCGGGCCGATCAGGCCATCGGAAGCGCCATCGTCACCTGGGGAGGATCACTTCCCGCTATCGTTCTGATGGGAGGCGTTTTTGTCCTGACTGTCGCCCTCTCACAACCCATGTCCAACCAGGCGGCAGCGGCTCTGATCCTTCCTGTCGCCGTACAGATCGCCGTCCAACTGGGACTGGATCCGCGCCCCTTCGCCATCACCGTTGCTCTGGCCGCCAGTTGCTCTTTCCTCACTCCTCTGGAACCGGCCTGTCTGCTGGTTTACGGACCCGGCGGTTATCGCTTCAAGGACTTCTTCATCGTCGGGTTTCCGCTGACCCTTCTCATGCTGGCCATCACTCTCTGGCTGGTCCCGAAATGGTGGCCCCTTACCGTATAATACCAAATCAAGTTCCCTCGACCCGAAAGATCCGTCTTGTCATACCACGCCCGCACGCAAGACTTATAAATAAGTTGAATGTCAGGAGGGGTTAATGGACTGCGATTTACAGATAATACAGGAAGCCTTTGAACAGATGCAGACCGAGATGCTGTGGGATACCCGCTCCGGCCTTCTCTATGAACATTTTTTCACCGACCCCGACCTGGCAAAGCTGGAAGAGGTCGCCCACTTCCTGGAAATGTCCGGCTATCATGTGGTCAATGTCTATCCCAACGAAGACGAGAGCAGCCATTTCCTGCAAATGGCCCTAGCCCGCATCCACACCCCGGTAAGCCTTCACGCCCAGAATTTGGAGTTCAACCAGGTTGCTCTATCCTTTAAGATCGAATCCTACGACGGCTGGGAAGCCGGTCCGGTAGTAGCCGGCACAACCTCCGAATCCGGGCCCGACTCCTGAACCAGCCATTAAACGCCTACCCTCAAAAAAAGGGCGGACTTTCCCCAGACCCGCCCCACCCGTCCTGAAACGAAGCCTCTCAAAATCTCAGCCTGCTTTAACCGCCCTCGTTAGTCTATCATTCCTTTTTTTCTAAAAATAACACTTGGGTCTTGCCCTGCGAACCGTTTCCAACTATCAATGCAGAGACATGGGAGGGGAGGGGCCGCTCGTGAGAACGATGATACAAGGATCATTTGATTTATGAACGAGTATTATTACCACAACGGAGCGGATTCTGTGGGGCCTTACAGTGCCCAGGAAATCATGGATCTGCTTAAAAATCAGCAGATCACCCACGATACCCTCATTTTTGATGAAGCTCTTGATGACTGGATCCCTCTCTCCCAGTTCCGGTTTCCCGAATGGTCCGACAACCCCAACGCCCCCGCCAACTCCACTAAGTCCGCCAAGAAATCCGACAGCAGTCCCCACTTCCTTTTGCGATACAAAAAAACTCTCTACCTGACCTTCACCGCCCTCTGCGCCTTCGTCTTCTTCAACGCTGTGTATTTCCTTTTTCTCGCAGAGGATCCTAATCGCTATCTGGGAGAAACAGGGCCGGCCGAACCCTGGTCCTCCCATTCCAAACACAGCTGGCCCCGGATGGTACTGAGCAATAAGGCCTGGTTTAAGGGTCGTCCGGAATTGGCCGGTGCCTGTGCCTTTCTTTTCCGGCATACCGACGGGAAGGTCTATGCAGCGACAGCCAAACAACTGTTGGGCGCCGCCCAGGGAATTTCCCTGGAAAATTTCAACTCGGAACTTGTTTTCTGGTTCCTCTCTCCCGGTGCCCCCGGAGAAAAGAAAATCCAGGTGGAAGGACTTGGCCAACCCATCAACACCGACACGAACAACAACTGGCTCATCCTAAAACTGACACAGGATGCCAATCTCTCCCAGTCTACAGCCTTGCGCCTGCGCTCCGTGCCTGTGGCCATTGATGAAAAAGTCCATCTGGTGGGAACCTCCCACGGTGGCTCCAACACCATCCAGAATATCCATACTGGCAGGGTTACCTCCCGCAGTCGTGATCGTTTCCGCTTCAACATCCAGCCTGCCGCAGACCTGACGGACTTCAACGGAGCCCCCATCCTGGATGTCAAGGGGCTGGTTGTGGGCATCATGATCATGGGATCTGATGCAGGTCAGAAAGGCACCATGAGGTTGGAGGCAGGCGGAGAAGATGCCTTAAGTGCCCTCTCTCTGATGCAATAGTATCCTGGGGCAAATAATTGGGGTTGCTGTTTGCCCCAGAAAAGCCCCAGTCAAGGCGGAACCGGATTCAGGATCCGAAGTCGGCTTAAATCCTGTATTCTCTCTACAGTCCTGATATCAAAAATACCTTATCAAATCCGTGAAGGATTTTGTTCTCCGGCAGGGCAGGAGAACAGCCTTCAATCTGAACGATAGCAGGTAAACGAGTAACGAAGTCCGGAAAATAAATGAATCACGGACCCAAGGGGTTGCACAGTAAAAGGCCCGGCACTTTGTTGCGTTTCGGGTCGGGTGTCCTTCAGACATGCTCCCCTATACGACGCCGCCTTCAAAGACAAGGTGGCAAACCCGACCGTAACACCCCAGCCTTCGAATGCTGGAGCCTCGGGGTCCGTGACGGCCAATCCGACCCTGCCGGATGGCGTTTTGATGGTTATTTGTCGGAGAGCCGCACCCACACAGCCTGCCTTGTCCTTGATGGCAGCATCCACACTTTCGGAGGTTAGAGCGGGGACGTTCCCGCCATTAACGGATCAACAGAATTTCTCTGTAATTTTGAGACACCCCACGACGTCTGCTACAACGCGGTTCTCACCTTCGACCCCGCTACCAATGTGCAAACCGACCTGGCTCCGATTCCCTTGGCACTCTGGCACACGGTAAATTCCAGCTTTACCCTTGGCAACCAAGTCCTTAAAATGCCCCCGTGATTCTCGATACCCCTCTTGGAAAATTTCGCTGGATAGACAATTGGATTTCCATTCCTGACACGCCTTCCGGTAAAATCAGCGGCCGTACGCATGGGATCGTAGTGCTGCGGGATGGAAGTGTCGTCATCTTCCATCAGGCCGATCCGGCCCTGCTCATTTATTCGGCGGAAGGAAAACTGCTGGATTCATGGGGAAATTATACCGGGGCCCATGGACTTACCTTGGTGCAGGAAAACAACGAAGAACTGCTTTGGCTGGTCGATCTAACCACCAAAGAAGCGGTGAAAACCACGCTGTCCGGATCCGTACGGATGAAACTACAAATACCTCCACATCCCAGCTACGTGGAAGGCAAGTATATTCCGACCTGGCTGGCCGTGGCCGAAGAAAGATTCGGGGGCAACGGCGACCTCTGGCTGGCCGACGGCTACGGTTCTTACCTCGTGCATCGTTATGACCGCACCGGGAACTATCTTGGCTCGCTCGATGGAACGGAGGGAGCGGGAAGATTTAACTGTCCGCACGGCCTGGCCATTGACACCAGGCGCGGAGTTCCGGAATTCTACGTGGCCGATCGAGGTAACGGCCGCTTTCAAGTCTATGCGATGGACGGCTCCTACCGCCGGAGCTTCGGGGGCGGCTTTTTAAACACCCCCGACATCAGCGTCCAAATGGGCCCGAACCTGCTTGTCCCGGAGCTTATCGCGGGCCTCACGGTTCTCGATGCCGATGACCGTCCTATGGCTTCTCTTGGATTTAATACTGGAGTGAACGCCAAGGAGGGATGGCCCAACGATCGCCGCTGGGTTAGCGAAGGTCTGTTCAATAGCCCCCACTCTGCCGCAGTAGACTCCCAAGGAAACATCTACGTGGTGGAGTGGATCTCCGGGGGGCGTGTGATCAAGCTGGAACGCATTCCGTCTTAACCGGATCCTGCAAAAAACCACAACTAAGAGAGTTTCGGGCCATCATTCACTCACTTCATCACCCACGCCTCCGGCTGACCCTGCCACGAACAAACCCCGACTCACCAAAGAATCCGACAATACCCAGCACCAGATATGCCCAGAACCAGAGATTGTTTGAACCCATGTCGAGGTAGATGTAATACGCCATCAGAAAGCGGGGAAAGAACAACCATGATGCAAAATTAAGCAGCCAAGGAAGCGGATTGGACGGATAGGTTCCCGTTCCCAGCCACGCAATAAATAGAGCCAGGCGAGGAAAAAAGAGACCGACAACCAACAGCCAGAGGGCAATATCACCTGTGGCAAGAAGCGAATTCGTCATACGCTACAATCACCGCAAAGTTCAGGAATTACCATGGGGTCTTATCCTACCAAGTAACAGGTTTCTAATTTTAGGTCTCAGGTCTCATCTCTTCCCTTCTTTACCTCAATCTTAGAAACTGACTGGTGCCGGCGGGTGGGATAGACTGACCTATGCAGTATGAAGCTCAGGCTGGATTTGCTCGATCAACTGACAACGGAGGACGTGGTGGGGAAAGCCCTGGCCCATCAACTCCACAAACATCCGCCGGTCTTCGTCGTCCCCATAGATCGCCTGCCGCCGCTCCCCGCGCGATGACATGGTAGAACGCTCCCTCATACTCCATCCGCGGCTGCCGAGCCATCCTCTCAGCCTGCCCTCTAACGCGAAAAGATAGACTAATTTCCAAGGACTGACCCGAATGGCACTAAGATAAGGCTGTTTGGGGATGCCTTTCCTTTCCTAAGTCATTTAAAATCAAGAAGACAATAGGCTTATCTTAGTGCCATTCGGAGTTGACCCCGCAGAGTTGTGAGGAGGGGTTAACCACAGAGAACAGAGAGAGCAGAGATAGGAACAGTGTATTTTACCTTTTCCAATCCTCCGTGTGCCCAGTGTCCTCTGCGGTAAGGATTCCTGTTTCGCTTAGCCTTCTGTGCCGTCGGGCTGGTCGCCCAAGGGAAACTCGGCGGGAGGGGACATGGCCGGGGGGGTCATGACGCCCTTGAAAGCGTAACCGAAAAGATCCAGGCGCCGGTCCAGATGGGGGGTGACGGTGCCTTGCTGGCGGGCGGCGTGGAGATCATCCAAATCCAAATCGCAGATCAGCACGGTTTCCTCGCTAGAGTCGGCTTCGGCAGCGATGCCGTCGCGGGCGAATTCAAAGTCTGATGGGGTGAGCACGGCGGCCTGGCCGTATTGGATATCCATATTGGGCACGTCGGGCAGGTTGCCGACGTTGCCTGTCAGGGCGACATAGATTTGATTCTCTATGGCGCGAGCCTGACAACAATAACGGACGCGGAGATATCCCTGACGATTATCCGTGCAGAAGGGCACGAAGAGCATCTCCATGCCTTGATCAGCGAGGTAGCGGACCACTTCCGGGAATTCAGAATCGTAGCAGATGACGACACCGATTTTGGCCTTGGGCGTTTCGATGACGCCGAGATGGTCACCGCCACTGATCCCCCACCATTTACGTTCGTTGGGTGTGATATGGATTTTGGGTTGTTCCATAACACGGCCATCCGGCAGACAGATGAAGCAGATGTTGAGCAATTTATCGCCACGCCGGACGGGATGGCTCCCGCCGATCAGGGTGATGCCGTAACGCTTGGCCAAGCCGGAGAGAAGCTTAACCAGTTTAGGGGTGTATTCCGCCAGTTTGCTCATGCCATCCTGCGGGGTGAGGGTGGTGGTTTGGGAAAGGAGTTGCATGGTGAAGAGTTCGGGCAAGAGGACGAAGTCGGAGCGGTAATCGGCGGCAATATCAACGAAGTAACTCACTTGGTTGGCAAACTCCTGGAAAGATTTGACCTTGCGCATCTGGTATTGGATGCAGGCCACGCGGACTTTGCGCGCTCCACCGGTTGGTTTCTTATAGCTGGGATTCAGCCATTCGATCAGGCTGGCGTTGTTACGGCTACGCGGATCCCGAAGGTAGTGTCGCATGACGCCACGTACTTGGAAGCCTTCGCGGAGTTGGAAGCTGAGGACCAAATCACGGATTTCTCCATTTTGCACCCGTTCGACATATTCATAGGGAGACATCTTTTCCATGTGGTCGCAGTAGTTCCAGAGCCGCCCCCCGGCGATAATACGACGCAGATTATAGTCACGGCACAGTTGGCGACGTGCATCGTAGAGGGCGGCACCGACCCCTTTACCACGGGCTTCGGGGTGGACATAGACATCAGCGCCGTAGAGGGAGTCCCCGGAAGGGTCGTGGTTGGTGAAGTAGCCGGAATCGGTGACACCAGCCCACGTATGAGAGCGCAGGGGGTCGGTGCCCATATTTACAATCAAGGAGGCGCAGGCTCCCAGGATTTGATCATTTTCAACAGCCACGAGTTGGCCCTCCGGGAAAATACGTAAGTGGCTGCGGAGATGGCCTTCTGCCCAGACTACATTGTCCTGGGCCATTTGAGGGTAGGCGGCATGGTTCAGGGCGACCAATGCGGGAATGTCTTCCACACGGGCCTGGCGGACTTGGATGGGGGAGACATCAGTATTTTTTGATTTGCGGTTCATAAAGTGGATCCCTTATCGATGTTTTCTGGGGTCAGTGTTTTCTGGGGTCAGTCCCGACTAATCCTGCCGGGATCACCGATCTACTACGTTACGCATTTTGTCGATTCCAAAGGAATGGTTTACACTCACTCCGTGGACCCCAACTCACTACTCCCTTGTCCGGGATGTTTTCAGGATAAACTTAGGGGATTGAGCCGCAAGATTTTTGTTTTGGGTTGGGGGGGCTGGGTTTACGGTTTGTTGTTTACGGTTGGGGCATTTAGGGGGCTGAGGCTTAAGGTTTACGGTTTTGAGTTTGTTTCTGGGGTCAGTCCCGACAAGCCCTTCCGGTGCAAGGAAACGGGGTCAGTCCGTGAAAAGTGACTTGACTGTGGGGGTGCCGGGAGAAGAGTGGGGTGAATGGGTAATGATCTAACCAAGCTCTTTCACGCCTCCATCAATTCAAATTTCCAGCGTTTCCCAAGAGCATGAGTGGCTTTTTCGAGGGTGTGAAGGGTGTTGGAAGGATTTCGTGGATTAAGTATGGAACCCACCTACGTATTCTTATCCCCAAATTTAAAAGCCAGACCACCAAGCTGGAGCGCCTGCTCATCATCCTCTACCAACCCATGCATAACGAAAGACCCGGCGACAAAGGCGGCAACAACCCAGCCGAAAAGGTTCTTGAAATGATCCATTCCGAGATTCAGGGTCTTTTGGTAAATGGGTGAAGTGTTATTTGTTAACGACTGACCCCGTTGTATGGGTGAAGTGTTATTTGTTAACGACTGACCCCGTTGTAACGCTCCTTCATATTCAATTCAAACCTGCCTCGGCATGAGGCCGACTATCATGGGCCTATTTCGTTATGTCAATTTTAGATGGCTGACCCCTCTCCCCACTAAAAGCAGAATTTGGGCAACTGACCGTAAATGGCATTGAAGGCGGAGCTGGTGACCCAGCCCACGATCCCGCTGGCGATGAGGAGCCTGATGCAAAGACTAGAGGAGTCTTGACGATTTCCCTAAAGACGAATTTGCAGAGTGCGTTTTCTCGTGCTTCCGCAACGTTCCGTGTGATAGTCTCGCACATGGCGTTTTTGCGGCTCTTTGTGTTTTTATTGGCAATGCTGCTTGCGCAGACGGTAAGAGCGGCGGAGGAGTTGAAATCGTTCCCCGGCTGCACGCTGATCCCCACCGAATGGGCAGATGGCGATAGCTTTCGCGTGAGATTTCCCGACGGAACCGAGAAGACCGTGCGCTTGTATGGAGCGGACTGCATCGAGTGGCATGTCACCGATGCGAACGATGCCCAGCGGCTTCGGGCACAGCGTCGCTATTTCGGCATTGCGGGCGGAACGCCCGAAGTCTCAATCAAGACAGCTAGGGGCTTTGGTGAAGCCGCTGGTCTGCGAACCCGCGAACTCCTTGCAAAACCCTTCACGGTGGTCACCTCCTTTGCGGATGCACGCGGCGACGCCCGTTTCAGCCGCATCTATGCCTTCGTAAGGACGAGTGATGGGAAAGATCTCGCGTCTGAACTCGTCGCCGCCGGACTCGCACGTGCGTTTGGCGTTTATCGCGGCCAGGCAGGCATTTCCGGGGCTGAGTATGAGGAACGTCTTAGTGACCTTGAGCTCACGGCCGCCTCGCGCCGGGCGGGCATCTGGGCCTCGACCGACTGGAACCGCGTCGCAGATGATCGCCAGGTCGAACGCGCCGAGGAGCAGGAGATAGCATCAACGCTGTCTCCCCGCGTGCCCGCCGACGGCATTGATCTCAATACCGCGTCGCGCGATGAGTTAATGGCACTGCCCGGCATCGGTGAGACCCTCGCCATCCGCATCATCGAAGGCCGTGCCAAGGGACCCTATACATCGCCGCAGGATCTCAGTAGGCTCAAAGGAATGCGAGCCAAAACCATCGCCGAAATCAGTCCAAGTCTCCGCTTCACCGTGCCAAAAGCTGAGGCAAAGTCACCTCCGCAATTATGACCAGCCTCAACCGATACGAAAAGGATTTGGTGGCGGCAGACTGAAAGCCTGGCACGATACCTCAGCCCCCGTTTGGGAATCCATGGGTTCAGCAACCCCGACAAAAGCTAGGGGCGGGCGTGTCTTAGGTTGCAACGGAATCAGTGGGGTCAGTCCTGAGTTTTTTGGGGTCAGTCCCGACAAGCCCTGTCGGTGCAAGGAAACGGGGTTAGTCCGGAATGGCCCTACAGGCCTGCGGGATCGAGTCGGTATGACAGTCCATACACCATGTGCAACATACAAAGAGATCTGTATCAACTTACTAGTGTCAACACGTATTGCAGCCTGCCGGTATCCGGACGAGTCCGTGTCCCAATATTGTGTTACCTATCTCCCTGGACAATCTGTTGCCTATGTCCCCAGTTTATACCCTATTGGCTGTCGGTTACAGGTCGAGCTTTTCCAACAGCTTTTGCAGGGTCAAGTGGTGGTGGGCTGCAATGTGTTTGAGGATGCCTGAGAGCGTTCCCGTCTTGATCGGATGATGATTGGGAACGACTTCATGATTTTCACCGTCGAGCCGTGTTGTCACGCGGATATGGGAACCTTTTTGTCTGTTCACCTCGTAAGCGAGTACCCGCAGGGCCTTGACCAGTTGTGGCCCGTTGACATCACGGGGTATTTTCATCGTACAAATACTTCATCCCGCACAAAATGAAGACGGATGATGTGGGGAGCTTCCATCGTTTCATCAAAGTAGCAATCGACGGCCTCTTTGACCATCGTGCGTAGTTCTTCAATACTATCACCTTGGGTGTGGATACCATAACCCAAAGCCATCGCGTTGTAGCCGCCATCCACTTCGTCTTCCCGCACTTCAAAGATGATCTCGCTCATGGGAATAAGCTACGGGACTACCGGAGCGCAGGCAAGCTTGCCGCTGGGAGGACATGGGACATGGACTTTTTGGAATTGCCGGATCTTGACCTCGGCATAGATGGCCGTTCTGGTTGCCTCTCGCTTCAACCCCATCCTTAAGCCTCTTAATCAACGTGTCCTGGCCGAAGGTAAGCTCAAAAAGTCGCTCTCACCGCACTCATGCCTGCCCGCCTCAGGAGGGCGTAAACTCATCATCCTGATCAATAAACTATTAAAAAACCTGAGTTTTCTCTTGTAACTTAAGACACGCCCGCCCCGACCTTTCGTCGGGGTTGCTGACCCCAGGTGACTGCATTGTTTTGACAAATCTTCCCGCAGCTGCAATAAGGCTCGCCGCCCAAAATGATGAAAGCTGCGATTTGCACAGGTTACGGTTCTGCGGACGTCATCCGAATTGTCGATGTCCCCAAGCCGGTCGCAGGGGACTATGACATTCTAATTCGCGTTCGCGCGACGACAGTGACTTCTGGAGATTGGCGAATCCGAAGCCTTGAAATGCCGCCGGGTTTTGGGCTGATAGCCCGGTTGATTTTTGGAATCACCAAACCGAGACAGCCGATTCTGGGTTCGGAAGTCGCAGGAGAGGTGGAGGCGGTGGGCAAGGATGTCTCGAAGTTCCGGGTCGGGGATCGCGTGGTGGCGTTCGACGGTTTGGGATTGCGATGTCATGCGGAGTTCAAGTGCATTCGCGAAAGCGGAAACGTCGTCCGCATTCCCGATCAAATGTGCTTCACTACGGCTGCTGCGTTGCCATTTGGCGGAACGACGGCGATGGATTTTTTACGAAGAGTTGGCCTCACTGCTGGCGAGAAGATCTTGGTCATCGGGGCGTCCGGCAGTGTCGGCAGTGCCGCTGTGCAACTCGCGCGGCATCAAGGTGCTCAGGTGACGGGCGTTTGTAGCGCAGCAAACGTCGAAATGGTCAGCTCGCTCGGAGCGGAAAGGGTCATCGACTATGGCAAAGAGGATGTCACCTCACTGGATCCAAATTTCGATGTCGTCATGGAAACAGTTGGTGCCTTAAACCTTACCCAGGCGTTACGATTGCTCCGCAGTGGCGGGCGCGCGGCCATGATCGCTGGGGGCCTCAGCGACATGCTTACCGGTTCGTGGAAGTCAAAATCGCGTGGATTCAAGGCCGTTGTCGGTCCGGCGGCGGAAAAGCAAGAAGACCTGCAAGAGCTAGTTGCGCTGGCTGCCAAAGGGATTTTCCGCCCAGTCATCGAACATACTTATGCGTTCGAACAAATCGCCGAAGCGCATCGCAGAGTCCAACAACGGCGCAAGCGGGGGAACCTCGTCATCACCCTCGCATAGAAGCGGAAGACGGGTTGAGTCGTGGAAGTCTGGCGTGGTCAGTTCATAGCTAGCAGTGTCGGGTGGGAGGCACCCCAACAGCATGAGGTTATTAAAATGAGGGCTATGCGATTTCCTTTCGGACGAGTCACTCTGGGACAATGGAGCGGGCGCAGCCTGCTCTCCAGCGCCAGAAAAGATAGACTAATTTCCAAGGACTGACCCGAATGGCACTAAGATTAGCCTATGGTCTCCTTGATTTTGAATGACTTAGACAAGAAAAGGCATCCCATACCCGCCTTATCTTAGTGCCATTCAGGAATGACCCCCCTGACCACTGATCATGCGACGACTTTCGGAGTACAATGATGCACGACGCGGCCCGGAAGGAGCGGTTAAAGTCGAAGATCCACCGCGGCGGAGAGGGTAGATCGGAGTGGGCACGTCCCAATTCCTCATGGACTGCTTCTGGAAGCACCATCTTTTTCTAGAGTCTGGGTAGCAACTCAATCTGGCCGATTTGCAGAAGTGCAGTGATGACGGAGGTGTCGCTGACGACCATCACGTGGGAAATTGTTCCAGAGTTTTGAGATCCTGTAGAAAGGCATCCGTTCTATAGTTCATAGGGATGTGTCGGCGACCCAGTTCTTTCATGAAATTCGTCACGCCGATGCCCGCCACCCGTGCAGTTTGACCCAGAGTGGCTTCGCCATCTTGATACAGGCCCAAGCCAAGGGATAAACGGGCCTCGTCGGTCGTTACCGTCAGCCCAGCCAACGCCGGATCAGGAATCTCCACTTCCATGGGTTTAAAAATAGCAAAAGGTTCGCACGTTGCCAAGCACTGTTGGGACACAAGGAAATCGCAAGCTTGGATCGATAAAGAGGTTTTGGGTTTTGGGTTTACGGTTGGGAGTTCGGCAGGCAAAGGGGGCATGTTTAGCAGGGAGATCGTGGACAAAATTTGTCTTTCAGCGGCGCTTTTTTTGGGTCTTTTTAGCTGGAGGTAGTTCCGCTTTTCTGGGGAGGGAGGAAAGTCGGATTTGTTTGGGGTTGGGATGATACTCCACCGCCAATAGGGTGATTTCCTTTTTATCCGGCCCATAGGCTTAAAACATGCGCTTTGCGCCCGGCGTATCGTTTTCAAGGTAGGCTTCGAAGATCTTGATTCCAAAGAGGACACTGAGCTTATCAATTTCGTGGGTATTCAGTCCTGGATGTCTTGGATTTGACGAAAGAAAATGGACAAGTTTCACCCATTTCCCGAAAAACTCTTCTTGTTCGGCATTGAGTTCGCCAACTTTTTTCCTTTCAAAGAAATTATCCTATAGTTCCTGAATTTCAGAAACACCCATCCATATGGTAAAAGTCGTTTGCTATAACGTTTAACGGCGGCTTTGATATCAACCGCTTTATGTAGCTTCCAATTCTTCCTTTTGGCGATGGATCGTTCGATTGGGGCCAATGTCTCTTTTTTAAGCTTCGGCGAAGGCTTTATTTCGCAGGGAATAAAAACAATATGGCCATCCGGGTAGGTTCGAACCCGATATACTTTATGTGAAGCCGAACGGATAACCACCCGTTTCTTGGAATCAACATGGGCAACATACTCTTCCTTCAACATGGTGGCGCTTGGTGTTATCATAGGTAAGGTCGTGGGATATCCCACCCGAAGCCCTATTTCAAGCTGCCGCATGGATAAAGGTAAACCGGGTTGGTTTGGGATGTTGGGAATCGGGTCAACGCCCCGACCTACGACGAGACACAAAAAAGGCGCCTCGAATAGAGGCGCCCTTTGCGACTTAAACTCTTTGCGTTAAAATCTTACTGGCAAGATTCACAAGTGCCACCATTCCGCATGGCTTCGATGGAGCATGCCGCTTTTTCTTCAGCGGAGAGTTCAACTTTTTCCACCGCTTTCTTGCGTTCGCGGTTGGCGCTGTCGATGCCGCTCTTGTTGAAGGTGCGCAAATAATAGGTCGTCTTGAGTCCGCGTTCCCAGGCCTCACGATACATGAAGCTGGCGGCGCGGGCATCGTTCTCGGCCAGGAAGAGGTTGGTGCTCTGGGATTGGTCGATCCACTTCTGCCTGACAGCCGCACACTGCAAAATCCAGGTGGGTTCGATTTCAAAGGCGGTCTTGAAGACGCGCTTGATGTCGTCAGGGATCCGTTCAATGGGCTGGATGCTGCCATCGAAATACTTCATGTCGGCCAGCATTTCTTCATCCCATAGTTCCAAGGCCATGAGTTCCTTGATGAGGAAATCGTTGGTGCGGACAAAGTCGCCTGAGAGGTTCGATTTCGTATGGATGTGTTTGTAGGTGGGTTCGATGCAGGGGGTCGAGCCCATGATGTTGGAGATGGTGGCGGTGGGGGCGATGGCGAGGCTGTTGGAGTTCCGCATGCCCTGGCGCTGGATTTTCTGGCGCAGGCCGTCCCAATCGAGGCGGCTCTTGCGATCAACGAGAATCTGGGTGCCGCGTTCGCGCTCAAGGAGCTCGAGCGTATCGAGAGGCATCAGGCCGCGGTCCCACTTGGAACCCTTGAAGCTGGAGTAGGCACCGCGCTCGACTGCCAGGTCGCTGGAGGCGGAGTAGGCGTGGTAGGCGATGGCTTCCATGATCTCGTCGTTGAGGTCAACGGCTTCGAGGGAATCAAAGGGAATGCGTTTTTTGTAGAGCACGTCCTGCAATCCCATGACTCCGAGACCGACGGGGCGGTGGCGGTAGTTGGAGTTGGCGGCGGCCTCGACGGGATAGTAGTTGATGTCGATGACGTTATCGAGCATGCGCATAACCACCGTGACAGTTTCCTTGATCTTCTCGTGGTCAACGCTGCCGTCGTCCCTGAGGTGTTCGATCAGGTTGATAGAGGCCAGGTTACAGACGGCAACTTCGTCGCTGCTGGTATTGAGCTCGATCTCGGTGCAGAGGTTCGAGTTATGGATGACACCGGCATGGTCCTGAGGGGAGCGGACGTTGGCGGGATCTTTCCAGGTCATCCAGGGATGGCCGGTCTCAAAGATCATTTCGATCATCTTCTTCCAGAGGGCGAGCACACGAACCTTGCGGCCGTAGATCTTGCCTTCGTCCATCAGTTTTTCGTAATGGTGATAGCGGTCTTCGAACTTCTTGCCATAAAGCTCGGGGAGGTCTTTGCAGTCGTTGGTGCGGAAGAGGGTCCAGGTGGCATCCTTGGGCAGTTTGCCTTCGGAGATGTCATTGAGCCGTTTCATGAACAGGTCGGGGATCCACTGGGCCGTGTTCATGTTATGGGTGCGGCGGCGGTCGTCACCGGTTTCTTTGCGCAGGTCGAGGAAGTCCTCGATGTCCATGTGCCAGAGTTCCAGGTAGGAGCAGAGGGCGCCGGGACGTTTACCGCCCTGGTTGACCGCGATGGCGATGTCATTGGAGACCTTGAGAAAGGGAATGACGCCGGAGGATTCACCGTTGGTGCCGTGGATGTGGGCACCGGTGCCGCGAACGGCTGACCAGGAACAGCCCAGACCGCCCGCCCATTTGGACAGGAGGGAGAAACGGCGCCATGTTTCCGTGATTTCTTCGATGCTGTCTCCGCAATAGAGGAGGTAGCAACTGGAAAGCTGGGAGTGGATGGTGCCAGCGTTGAAGAGGGTGGGTGTGGAGGAGCAGGCGCGTTTCGTCTTGTAAACGTTGTAGAATTGCACGGCGCACTTGTTCTTCTCGGGCTCGAGAATGGAAAGGCCCATGGCGACACGCATCCAGAAGACCTGGGGAGCTTCGAGACGTTTCTTGCCGCCCTTGTTCACGGTGTCGAACTGGTGATGGATCAAATAGCGGTCGTACAGGGTCTGGACGCCGAGGAAGTCAAACTGCAGATCCGCGAAAGGATCGATGGCGTCGGCTAGTTCTTTCAGATCAAAATCGGCCAGGCGCGGGTCGAGGCGGTTCAGCTCGATACCTTTGGGGATATAGTTGATGAAGGCTTCGATGTGCGCGTCCTTAAGGGCGTCGATCCCGTCACTGATCTTCCAATTGAGGGTTTCCTCATAGATATAAGTCAGGAGGAGGCGTCCGGCCAGGAACCGGGAGTCGGCATCGACATCGAGGAGGTTCTTGGCGTTGAGGATGATGGCGTCCTTCTGTTCCTCAGGGGACAGGGACATGGAGGCGGAACGGAGGAGGCGGGCGATGAGATCGTGTTCGCTCAGGGTGAGGTGCAGGCCGATCTTGGCGAAGGAAATGCGGGCGCGGATGTCGGCGAGTTGTTCGCGGGAGGCGAGTTCGAGCTGGTCAGGCTGGTCATTGATGGCCTGGGAGATTTCCAGTTCACGGAGAGCGGCGCGGCGGGCGCGGAACTTGCCATAGGCCAGGGCGACCCGTGGCTGGTTGATGTCCATGAGGGTCTCTTCCACGAGATCCTGAAGCTGCTCGATGTGGATGAAGAGAGGGCGTTCCTTCTTCATGCGGAATTCGATTTCGGCGCGGACATGGTGTCCGATGGCGACATCGACTTTGACGGCTTCGCAGGCGGCCTGGACGGCGCGTTCGATCTTGTAACCCATCCAAGGTACGACACGCGGCTTGCCGGATTCGGTGTTTACGTCGCGGCGGATGACCTGGGGAAATCCGGAGACAACCTCATCGAGGTTGACGACTTCTTTGGCGGAAAGGGCTGTAGTCATAAATTTTAATCCTTAAAATTTCAGTTGCTGGTTGCTTGTTGTTTGTTGCACGTGGCTGGTAGGGAAGGGGTGGCGTGGATTATGTGAAATCGTTATGATTGCGTTCGTTTTATTCCAAGTTCTAACTTCTGGATTCTGGCTTTTTTGATCCGGGCTCCGTTCAGATCAAATCGTCCTCGCTGCTGTTTTTCATGCTGCCGCCGGTCTGGTATTCGGTGACGCGTGTTTCGAAGAAGTTCTTTTCCTTTTTCAGGAAGATAACTTCGTCCAGCCAGAGGAATGGGTTGGATTTGATATTAGAGAGGGGTTCAAGTCCCACGCTGATGAGGCGGCGGTCGGCGTTGTAATCCACGTAGTCCATGAATTCCTTCTGGGTCATGCCAACGGCGTCTTCAGGCAGGCAGTCGGAGACGAAGTCTTTTTCCAGAGCCACGCCTTCCTTCATGAAGTCGCGGAGTTCCTGCCTGAACTCGGGGGTCCAGATGTCCTGGTTTTCCTTCACCAGTTGCTCGAAGATGTAACGGCCCAGGGCAATGTGGTTGGATTCGTCCCGGAGCGTGTACTGGAACATCTGGCCGACGCCGGTCATCTTGTTCTGGCGGTGCAGGGAGAGGATCATGGCGAAGAGGGCGTAGAACTGAGTGCCTTCCAGAACCTGGGTAATGCCGAAGAGTGCTTTGGCGAACTTCTTCTTGTTTTCGGTCTGGGTCAGGTCGAGGCCCATCTTGAGTTCGGGCATGTGCCGGGTGATGAAAGCGTTCTTGGCCGCGATCGAGGGGATGTCACTGAACTTGGCGGTGACTTCGTCCTGGTCGATGTTGAGCGAGCCGATGATGTGCAGGAGGGAATCCATGTGGATGGATTCTTCCGCAATCCAGCGCAAGGTGGCGTGCTTGAGTTCGGCGGCGGTGAGGTTGTTCTCGATGGCGTGGAGGACGGAGTCGCCCACGATGCCTTCGGCGGCGGAGAAATAACCGACACCCATTTCGATGATCCAGCGTTCCTTAGGGGTCAGGGCGTTGGAATTCCACATGGTGCAATCCTTGGTCATATCAATGACGTCGGGTTCCCAGTGGTTGGCCTTCATCTGTTTGTAGATGCGGTAGGCCTCATGATACTTAAGCGGCATGATGTTCAACTCGGCGGTGCGAAGCCCATTAATGACGCGTTTGGCGTCCTTGCGGGCGCGGGCCTTGTTACGGTCGAGTTTGAAGGATTTATTGCGAAAAGAAACGTAAAGGAAATTTCCCTCCTCGCGTTCATCGATCTGGTCCAAAGCGATATCCGGTGCTACTTCTGCGATCATATTTATCTCCTTCTCTCTGCGACATCTCTGTCGGCTTTTACGTGTTTTCCCTTAAAAAGATTTTTGGCCCTCTAGTAGCCTTACCTTTGACGTTGGGGAAAGCTTTTTCGACGACCCGAGCCCTACCATTCAAGGTGGCTCCTCATAAAGAACTCCACAACAGATAGTGGGTAGTTGTACGCTCGTCAAAACTATTTTTGCTCAAAAAGGAAGATTTTATACATCCTGTAGCGTATTTGCCACCAGAACACCCCTATATCTTGATAATGGGCATGGTTTCGCCATATTTTGTAAGAATCTTGTTCTGAAACACTTAAGTACACAAATTAAGGTAGAATACAGAAGAAGGGTGGCCTTCCCGCACCACAAGCCCTAGTGGGGCGGAGTTTGTGAACAAACAGGCCATTTAACGTCGGGAGGCCAAGATTTGGGGCCGCAAAGTGAACCCGGGCCCACCTGCCGGGGAGATCAGGGGGTGCCCACGGGATTTTTTTGGTGAGGATGTTTTCAATGTAATTAGACTAGCAATTAATAAATAGTTTAGGGAAAACCTTTCATCAGGAAGATCGCCAGGAAACGCGAAGACCCGGGATAAGGTAATTCATTATAGGAATCGATTTTTCTTGATCCCGGAAATTAAAAAATTTCAGCGGGCCTTGGCGCTCTTCGTGTCCAAAAAAATCCTCGCTTTCAAAAAGCCGGGCTTCTAAAGTTTGTTTAGTTCTTTATCAATTCAGTCGAACTGCGGAAACAGGGAAGGCCGTTAAAACCGGCCACAGTTGCGCTGCGGTATCGGGTCACAAACTCTTATCGATTCTGTCGGGCTAAAAACCCGGAAGGACGAACAACGCCAATCTTCGCGCAAGCGGGGGTGAAGGCCAGGAGCGAGGATGCTTTTTTCAAATTCGAAACACGAGGCTCGAATTTTGAAACGATCAAGAAACCCGGAGTCCGAACATCTGCCCACAGTTCCTCACCGCGCCCCGGTGTGTTTGGTTTTGTTTTTTGTGGAGGCAGTCTCCGACTGCCGTTTCAGTCCTTACTGCGTCGGTGGTCAGAGATCGCCGCTACAGAAAAGGGAAAACGAAAGATCCAAACCCTCCCCCACCGAGACGATAAACCTTCATCGCAAAAATGGAGCGTGAGAGTGGAACCCTGCCCGGATGCGGCGACTCATGCCGCTCTCCCCTCATTTTCACTCTTGCACTTACACAGTAACAGGAGTCGAACATGTTAACAAAATTGCCCAGGCCTTTGTGCCTGGTCCTCAGTCTATTGATCCTCATCGGAACGGGGGAAGCCACAGCTTCCGGGAGTCAAAATACGAAATCTGAATCCCGGAATTCGGCACAAGAAACCAGAACGGATAACCCGGGCGGGAAGTCCCCAACTCAAATTCCAAAATCCACAAGTGAAGCTCCAGCTTCAAACACAGCCCCCGACATTAGCCCTGCTTCGGTGGAAACCCAGGGTGCGCAACCCGAAACTCAGGACCCAACGGCTTTGCCGGACATTGTCGTCACCGCCACCCGGACCGGGCAGGCCTTCAAAAACACCGGAAGCCCCCTGTTCAAGTTGACGGAGAACGATTATGGTCGCAGCCAGCGGAGCGGAAATCTGGCCCAATCCCTGAGGATGGCCCCCAGCGTGAGCCTTCTCAACACGGGCGCGCGGGGTGGATTGACCCAACTGCGCCTTCGTGGGACACAGGATTCTGATGTGAACGTGAGGTTGGATGGTGTCAGGATCAACAACCCCCTCTTCAACTCCACGGACACGACCTTTTTCTCTTTCGCCGATGTCTATAACACGGAGAGCGTCGAGGTCCTCTACGGCCCGCAGAGCACCTTGTATGGCTCGGCGTCGGTGGGCGGCGTGATCTCGGGCACGACAAAAAAGGGAACGGGTGACCCGACCTTCAGCTACCTACAGGAATTCGGCAGCTGGGACAGCTTTCGCGAAGTGCTGAAAAGCAGCGGCGCGGTGGGGAATTTTGCCTACTCGATGCACTATGCGCGGGAGGACACGCAGAACCGGCGGTCCAACAACGACCTGGGCACGGACAGTTATTCCCTGCGTCTGGACTACAAGGTCAACGAAGAACTGTCCGTCGGCGTGACGACGCGCGGTGTCATCGCGGCATACCAGGAACCCGGCAGCGAGCGAGGGGATGCGTTTGTGCAGAATGATCCGAACGACGAGGTGCGGTCACAGAACCTGACCGGCACGGTGTTTGCGGAATACAAGCCAAACGACTTGTGGCGGAGCAGGCTGACCCTGGGCACCAACCAGATCCGTTATGATTCGCGTCAGCCCCTGCCCAACCCGACCGATGCGATCACCCAACTTTTCGGTGGCAGGGTAGGACCCCAGAACGTGGGGGAGACCGGCACCTACAGCATCGATTGGCAGAACGACTTCCATTTGCACGAACGTAATACACTAACAGCTGGCTGGGTGCTTGAGCAACTGACCGGGCATGACAGCACCTTTGCCTGGCAGCAGGCCTACCAGAATGCGGTTTACCTCCAGGATCAATGGGAACCCATCGACAATCTGCATCTGACCGGCGGACTGCGTTATGAAAAACACGAGGACGCGGGCGAAGCCCTGACCTACCGTTTTTCCGGCGCGTATCTGATCGGGGCGACAAACACGAAACTGCGTTCTTCTTACGGCACGGGATTCAAAGCCCCGGACTTCTTCCGTCTCTACAGCAACGACCCGGCCAACTTCCTGGTCGGCAATCCCGACCTGAAGCCCGAGGAATCCAAAGGCTGGGACGCGGGCATCGATCAATTCCTGATGGATGACAAAGTCGTCCTCAGTGCGACCTATTTCCAGATCGAATCCCGGCGCACCTTCAACTTCGTCTTTGATCCGGTCACCTTCCTTTCCTCACCGGTGAATGCTGACCAAGGGGTGAGCAAAGGAGTGGAACTGTCGGCCCGGGGTCAATTGACCAAACAGTGGCAGGTATCGGCCAGTTACACCTACACCGATGCCTATGTAGAGCGGGGAGGCCTGACCACCCGGCGGCGTTTTGTCCCGCGACATACGGCCGAGTTTGATACTAACGTGGAGGTTTTGTCCGGACTGATTATCGGGGCCGGTCTCAGCCTGCAGGCCGACCGGGAAGAACTCTACCCCAACTTCAGCCAGGGCGAGTCGGAGGATTTTGTGACGACACGGCTCTACAGCAGCTACGCTTTCACGCCATACAGTTCGGTGTTCATCCGTTGCGAAAACCTGACAGACCTGAGGTATCAGAGTTCCGTGGGGTATCCGGTGGCGGGCCGGAGTTTTTACGGGGGCTTTGAAGTGCGGTATTGAGGGGTAGGTTAACCATTTGAAGTTTATCGTTTACGGCTGAATGAGCCGGGGTGCCTGAAAGGGCTCTCCGGCTTTTTTAGTGCGAAGGAGGTCAACAACAACAAGCCCGAAAGCGCCCGCTATCGCCGCCTTTTCTATTCTGAAAGAAGGTTGACATGAGAATTCGTCTCAATAGGCTATTGCTTATGAAAACCTCCTTCTCTGTCCTCTGCCTTCTGTTATCCGGATTGCTTTTCAGCAGTTGCAGCCCCTCCAAGCCCCCGGCAGCCCTCTCGGTTCCCAAACTGGTGGTGGCTCTCAAGCCCGACAAGAACCCGGAAGCCATGCTCGAAGAAAAAGCCAAGTTGGAAGCTTTTCTCTCCGGCGAATTGAAAACCCCGGTCGAAGTCATCATCCCCCTCTCCGGAGCCGTGATTGAGGAAGGCCTGGCCAACGGCAGCATCGATCTGGCCTATCTCAGCGCCACCGGCCTGCTCAAGGCCATGGACCGAAAAGTGGCTACCTTGCTCGTGGCAGGAGAAATCGATGGAAAAACCACTTACGCCAGCTACTGGTTGACCCTGAAGGAAAAGCCTTACACCTCGATATCCGAACTCAAAGGCAAGCCCATTGCCTTCGCCAGCAAGACCAGCACCTCCGGCTATCTGATCCCCCATCTGGATCTTATCAAAAAAGGTCTGCTCCAAGCCAAGGAAAATCCGGAGGTATTTTTCGGCAAGGGCAATGTCTTCTATGGCACCGGTTATGCCTCCGCCGTGGAACAGGTGCTGAACGGTTCGGCCGAAGCCGCTGCGGTCAGTTATTATGTTTTCGACAAGGACAAACACCTTACACCTGAACAGCGTGGACGTCTGAAAGTTCTGGCCTCGCAAGGACCAGTGCCAACCCATGGCTTGGCCCTCCGCAGCGCCCTCACTGCCGAGGACCGGGCTCTGCTGCTTGCCGCCATTGAAAAATTGAATCTTCCCGAGAACGAAGCCCTGCGCGACAAGGTCTTCACCTCCAAGCTGGTGATAGTGGACGGGGAAGCCCACGTCGCACCGATCCGCGAAGCCCTGGAACTGACGGGATCCGGCAGTTGATTACCTTGCTTCTTTACCTGCTTTCGCTTCGTTTCTTTTAATTTACAGATCCATGAACAGCACCGTTACCAGCGCGGGTTCCACGCCCCCGGAAGCTCCCTGCGAGCCACATCTCCGGGTTGAAAACCTGGGATTGCAGCGTGAGGGAAGGCGCTGGTTGTTCCGGCACATGAACTGGGAAATCCCCCGCCATCAGTTCATCGCCCTGACCGGGCCTTCCGGCGTGGGGAAAAGCAGCCTGCTGCGGGTGCTGTGCGGCCTGGAAAAATCCAGCGAGGGTGCGGTCAGCTACTGCTGCAACGAGGGCTGCACCCACAACCCGGGACAGTTCCAGAATAAGATCGGGGTCGTGTTCCAAAACCTGCGCCTGACCCCCAACGCGTCGCTTCTGCATAACGTCCTTTGCGGCCGCCTTTCCCGCTATGCCTGGTGGCAAACAGCCACGGGTTTTCCCTCCCACGAGCAGGCCCAGGCATTCGAGCTGCTGAAAGAATTCGGAATCGGACATCTGGGCAAGCGCTGGGTAGCCGAGGTTTCCGGGGGCGAACAGCAACGCGCCGCCCTGGCCAGGACCCTTTTCCAGGAGCCGGAGATCCTCCTTGCCGACGAACCGGTCTCGCAACTCGACCGGAAGCTGACGCACCAGGTTCTGACACGCCTGAAGAACTACGTAAAGGAAAAGAACGCGACCGTACTTTGTGTGCTGCACGAGCCCGCCCTGGTGCAGAAATATGCCGACCAGGTGCTTTCCCTGGATCCCAACACACCCGAAGCCTGGAAGGTCCGGCCTCCCAGCTGTCCGCTGCCCCCTGCTCTGACATGAAGAGCCCCGACTCCAGCTCCCTTCGCTGGTATGAGCGCCTGCACACGCCGCAGATGATTTTCGCCGTTGTTCTGTTGGCGGTGGTCGTGTCCCTGCCCGCATTGCGCGGTTCCGGCCGTGATCTGGACTATCTGGGAAACTTCAGCCGCTTTGCCATACAATTTTTTCCCCCGGATTTTTCCGTCACGGGCCGCATCCTGTCCGCCCTGATCGAAACAGCCCAGATCGCGGTCATCTCGACCCTTTTCGGCATGATCCTGTCGCTGCCCCTGGCCGTGTCCGGGTCGCGCACCCTCTCACCCCTCTGGCTGGTGGCTCCGTCCCGCATGATCATGAACCTGATCCGCACCATCCCCAGCCTGATCTGGGCCCTGATCGCGGTGGCCATCGTGGGCGCTAATCCTTTGGCAGGCGTTATTGCCCTTACTTTCTACAGCATCGGCTATCTGGGAAAATTTTTCAGTGATGCCTTCGAGTCGGTGGACCTGGACGTGGCGCAGGGATTAAGGGCGATGGGAGCCGGTGCCCTGCAGTCCTTCCAATACGGACTGTGGCCCCACGCCAAACCCCTGGTCTGGAGCAGTTCGCTCTGGATGGTGGAGTACAATATCCGTTCCGCCTCGATCATCGGATATGTCGGGGCGGGCGGACTGGGAACGCTGCTGCACAGTTATCAGGAATATTCCCAATGGAACCGCTTCTGCACGGTGTTGCTTTTCCTGCTGGCCGTGGTGACGCTGCTGGATGTGCTGGGCGAATGGGCCCGAAAAAAAATCACCAAGAAGATCCAGAAGCCTCTTTCCCAGAGTTGAGTAAGCAGTTTTGGAAATTGCGGAAAAGGGCGTTTTTAACGCAAAGACGCAAAGATTTTAAGACGCCAGAAAGACTTTTCCGGATTCAAAAAGATCTAAAACACGAAACTTGCGCCCTGGCCCTTGGCTTCCTGCTATCACCTCAGTAGACTAATTGAATCGGCGTGTAATAGCCTGCTGAGAGTTGCTCTATGCTCTAAAG
>JBBSCO010000010.1:0-64503 GCA_038250235.1 Methylacidiphilales bacterium
AGCACAGATCGCAGCAACGCTTGGTGGTTCGACACGTGTTTTTGCGCCGTTTGCTAACAAGCATATCACTTGTATTTGCCTCGACTTGGAAAAGAATCCAGGCGCACCTAATATTATTTTACCGAAAGGCGGACCACTTCGTGAGAAGATGGTAGATTTGATCAGTAAATCAAGCGGTCCGCTACCCATTTTTATTAAAAGAGGGAGCAAGGCCTGGGAATATATGGGCACAATGGAGTTCGATAAGATAGCAAGAAGCAAATCTGACATAATCAGGCATCACAAAAAAGCTGTCACTCCTGTCAACGCGATCATCGCGGTGATTTACATGAAATGAAAAACTACCTAACTAAACAATCGAGCCTCCATTCAAGGCTGTCACGGCTCGTTCTCCGATTAGCAGGCCCCGCGCCGGCCACTTTTGCGGCTCACTTTGAGCGTTCGGAAGATAAAAGAAAACAAGAAGACTTTTGATTCCAGAGTGTGTTGCGAGCTTGGCGACTTTGCGCGGGAAACAATCTTCACAAACAAAGGAAAAAAACTCACGAGACCACAGATCTTTGATGCTGCTATGTCCCAGACTCAGACCAAAGTCATCCCTACCAACCTGCGCGAGGGCCGTTCTTTTTACATGCCAGATGCAGGATAACCTGATAGAAAGATTTCCGAACCGAGTGGTTCACCCAAGCCCGTTACGCGGACTGGTTGACCACGGACGTTAGCCAAAAAACATGAAGCGCATCGTCCTGATCCTCGCCTTCGCAATAGCGGCAAGTGCTGCTTGGTTTGCCTTTCCTCCAGCAATGCATGTCTGGAGCGTATCTGATGTATCGACAAAGCAGGAAAGGAAATTTTCAGATTGGTTTCATTCATTTTCGTCCGGCCTGCTCGCAGTTCGCATCGTCGGCAGTCTTACCGAGTCTTCACGTTTAGATACCCCGCTAGGGCCGATTGCACTTCCCAAGGGAGACTTCGACTTCATCACTTATGCAGATGAAGCATGGGCATCTTCTGCGGTAATTAAATATTTACCGCCTGACGGCACCAAAGGAAGCCTGACTATTTCTGTCTGTCTTGGATCACGTCCTAGTTGGATACACCGACCACCGTCTTCCGCACTTCCGGTTCTATACACAGGCGGATGGACAGCTTATCATCAAGGGACAGAAAAAAAGGCGTGGACAGGTGGATTCCATTTCGGAGTGAAGCGGGGAGAGTTTACATTCTGGGATCTAGATGGCAACACAACCCATAGTGAAATATGGGAAAATGGAAACAAGAAAGACTAATTATGTGGTTCACCGGAGCCCGCTACGCGGACTGGTTGACCACGGACCTTAGCAGAAATATACCATGGCATGGTCGCAATATGGTGTATTGCTATTGTATGTATGAATGAATGACCTGTCGTTTGAATGGGATTTCAGCAAGGCGGCGCTAAAGGCCAAGAAGCACGGGGTCACTTTTGAGGAGGCTAAAACAGTATTTTACGATGAAAGAGCTCTTGTGTTGCTTGACCCCGATCATTCAATCTCCGAGGATCGCTTTATCATTATGGATCAAAGTGCGACGCCTCGAATGCCTGTCGTTGTCCATTGTTTCCGGAAGGGGGCACTTCAATCAGAATCATCTCGGCACGAAAAGCTGGAATAAATGAACAAAAGCCATACTTGGAGAATATAAAATGAAAAAAGAATATAATTTTTCTGAAGCGAAGCGGAACCCTTATGTAAAACGCTTGAAGAAGGCCATCACGATTCGCCTGGAGCCCGATGTTATCACTTACTTCAAATCGCTTTCTTCGGATACCGGTATTCCATATCAAAACCTTATTAATATGTATTTGCTCGACTGCGCCAAGGAACAGCGTCGGCTCGCATTGACTTGGAAAAAATGACCCATTCATTATACCGTCTCTTAGCGCGATTAGATGCGGGAAAAAACTGTTACATGCTTTCGCGTAGTCGGCCAGATTCAGTATTAATTTGCGCTGACTTTGTCGGAGTATTCGTGAAGAGGGTCTAAAGAGGGTCAGTCCCGCGTATTGATGTATTTTAGCTTTTCCGAGAGATTGATGATAAATGGCAAGACTGGTTCTTAATTGAAATAAGAAGTGCTTGAAATCCTGTGAATAAAAACAGGGAAATCAAAAAAAGCGTCAATACGCGGGACTGACCCTCTGTAAAAGTGTCAATACGCGGGACTGACCCTCTGTAGACCCTCTATAGGGACTGACCCTCTATAGGATATACGACCGAGGCCATCAGGCTCTTTTATCGCCAGATCGCCATGCTGAAGTCCTTTCCGCTGGAGTTGTCCATTCCGAACAGGCTGACCGCTACGGTGCTCGCCAAGAGCGACAAGAATCAACCTATTGAGATGCTCGATTCGCCATCTGAGCTTTAGGCCTCTTGGGACAAATGAGGCTCACCCAGACAAGAATTCAAGAAGGATATCGAGCGGATACAGAAGCGCGGCAAAGACCTCTATAAAATGAAGGCTGTAATAGATCTTCTTCTTGGCGATTTACCCATGCCTCCAAAGAATCGCGATCACCAACTCGGGGCCAATTTGAGCGGGCATCGTAATTGTCATATAGAGCCAGACTGGATACTGATTTACAAAGAGTCGGAAGATGAACCACGCCCGGAAGGAACTGGCACACACTCCGACCTATTTTGAAATATAACAAATCTGGTTTTTCAATATGCAGATACACGGCGTCTTCGGGGCAGTTGATGCTCTTTGGAGAGAAATCACGGAGGCAGGCGTCCAGATTTTAGAGGAGCCTGGATCTGTGAGTCAGGAATATGGCGTTAGGAATTTTACAATCATTGATCCTGAAGGCTATACACCGTTTTTTTGCTCACCTACATCAAAGGAATAAAACTAACCGTGCACTCCGTATAGCAACGTCAAACGGCGCTACTGGCAGGGTTACGCGTTCAGGGGCCCAAACAGAGGCGTGTTACACCGCAATTGCATCCCGGCACCAAGAGTGTTCCAGATCGGCCGGTGGCCAGCATCTGGAGTGTCGCCCAGGCGGCGGAGGCGGTGAAGGCGGCCCCCCAGTCGGGGCCGGAACGGTCCAGAGACTTTCCCAGGGCTTTGGTCAGGGATTCGGGAACAATGTTGCCGGGTAGCACCATGCTATTGGCATCGATTCCGGCGTCCAGCATGGTCTGCCAGGCGTTATGTTGTGAGGTTTTGCTGCGGTAGGTGGCGGTTTGCGGGTGGGGCCGGATGTAGGGGTCTGAACTCCCGGAGGAGGCCGCAACGAGAACCGCACCGGCACCTTCGCTCGGAACAACACCCTGTTCAAGCCAACCGGCACGGGAAAAAGCCTCGACCGTGATGGCGTCCAGTTCTTCTCCGCCCAGAACCAGAACATGATCAACTTTTTTAAGAGCCAACCAGAGCTGGGCGACGCGCAGGGCTTCGACCCAGGCAGTTTCGTCCCCTATCAGGGAGTAGCAGGCCTCCCGGATCCCGAGAATGGTGGCAACATGGCTGACAGGAGAGTTGTAAACGGTTTCTGGAAAAAGAGCGGGGCTGGCAAAACGTCGTCCACGATTAAGGGTGTCGACAAAAAAGCGGCGGCTGTAACAGATGCTGCCGGTGCCGAGGGCACAGACCAACCCGAGCCGTTGCCGGTTCAGGCCTGGATGATTTTCCAGCGCCTGGAAAGCGGCTTCCATGAGAAAAAGAGCCAGGGGACTGGCCCGGCGCAGGCGGGGCTCCTGTTGCCAGCGTCGAAGGGAGTCGCTTTGGGAATTGACCCTGCGCAGGGCGGCCGATGTTTCAGGATTTCGGAGCAGGGTTTCGTGCAGAAGCTCCGGGCCGGGAAAGGCGAGCAGCGATGCTGCACCATATCCTGACGGGCTAATGGCGCCTGTGCCAAGAACCTGCAGATCGGGCAGGACACTCATGATGATGATGAGGAGGCCTTCAGAACCAGGGCGGCATTCGAACCGCCGAAGCCCAGATTGACGCTCATGACAGGGGAGCCCGGTGGCAGGATGTGTCCCATTCCGGGAAGACACGGGGAGATGTCAGGGATGGGGATCCGATTGTTCAATTGCGGCGGAGCGAGTTTTTCCCGGGCTGCCATCAGGGAAAAAACGGCCTCCAGGCACCCGGCGGCACCGAGGGTATGTCCGAAGGCGGCTTTGGTGGAACTGATGGCCGTGGAGTTCAAATGCGTTGCGAAGACGCTTTGATAGGCAAGAACTTCGGCACCGTCATTCATGGGGGTGCCGGTGCCGTGGGCATTGACATAGCAGATCTGATCCGGGGCCAGGCCGCTGTTCTGCAAGGCTTCCCGCATGGCCCGGACGAGGGCCTGTCCGGAGGGTTCGGGCTGGGTCAGGTGGTGGAGGTCCGTGCTGTGGCCATAGCCAAGGATGCTGCCCAGGATATTGGCACCACGGGCATGAGCGGCTTTTTCTGATTCCAGGATGAGGAAGGCGGCGCCTTCGCCCAGCATGAGGCCGTCCCGATTTTTGTCAAAGGGGCGGCAAGCGTCCGTGCTGAGCGCCTGCAGACAATCAAACCCCACGTAGATCAGTTCTGTCAGCGCTTCGTAGCCTCCGGCGATGACACATTCTGCAGCACCAGAGCGGATCAGGTCGTAGCCGTGTCCGATGGCATTGGCACCGCTGGCACAGGCGTTTCCGATCAGGGTCCGGGGTCCCTGGAGATCGAGGGCTTCGCAGAGATCCTGGACCTGTTGCTGCGGTTGATAGCGGGCCGCTGCCGCCAGGAGCCCGCTGCGTTTCCCGGCGAGGGTTCCACGCACGAAGGTTTCCCCCCATTCCATGGCGCCTCCGGTGGTGCTGATGGAAAGGGGGCCGAGCCGTGCTTTTTCCGTGCCCAACAACCCGGATTGTTGCAGGGCTTCGTGTGCGGCCCCCAGAGCCATGCGGCTGGCGCGGCTAAGTCTGCGATTGTTTTTTTGGGCTGAAGGCATCACGGCCTGGGCGCCTTCCCGGCAACGGCAGCCTTCGGTTTCGAAAAGATCGATGGGCTGTCTTTTCGATTGTCCGGCGGCCAGGGCGTGCCAGCTATCGGGGAGGTTGGCTCCCAGGGGACTGACAGCGCCCATGCCTGTCACCACCACCGAGGGGGAGGTCATTGCAGATGGCTCCAATAAACTGTGCGGACGGTGACCGGGCCTCCTTTGAAGTAGAAGGTTTTTTCGAAGGAGAAGGTTTTGTCTGCGGGATTGTAGATAAGTTGTTTGGGCGAGTCGGTGTAGTTGGGGTCATAGACGTCGAACTGCAAAAGGGCGCCTTTGGAACGCACTGCGTAAGCAAGGACGCTGTGATTGATGGCCAGGGAAGGGAAACGTGTCAGCCACAAGACCACGGGTTGCTTGTTCCGGATCATCTCCCGCATTTCATCCGCCGTCCGCTGTTGGTGATCCCGGCTGATGGGAAAGGGCAAGGCCATGTTCCCCGCGCGGAAGTAGGTGGGCCAGCCCGCTCCCAGCTCCTGTTGCAGGAGGGCACTGTGCCGGCGGCTGAAGGTGTAAAGATCCTGGCTGCCTGGGAAAACGATCTTCTTTTCTTTTGCCAACTCGGGCTCCCAGACGGGTTTTGACGCGACCTGACTGACCCGGCGTGCCAGCTCGGCATCGGAAACGTGGGGGGCGGCGGGATCGAAGCGCGCAAATTTTCGGAATTGCAGTGCTGCACGTGCCATGACAAAACAGCGGCGTGTGTAGGCTTCGGACTGTTTTTCCTGTGCTCCGCTTTTTTCCGGTGCAGAGAGGGTCTGATCATAGGTCCAGACCGTTTCATTGGCGAAGGAAAAGCGGTCCTTGTTCCAGTCGTAAGGACGGGAGTTGCTGGGGGCGGGGAGTTGATGGGCGCAGCCTGTCAATCCAATCAAGACAAGAAAAGCCAGAGAAAGTTGCCATAGTCCTGCTGTTCGACGAAGATCATCCGGGGCAGCCGGGTGGTCTGAGGGGAGGGTGAGGGAGAATAAATCTTTCATCGGGTGTCAGGCCGGTCATAGTATAACCGATGGAAGCAACGTCGCAAATTTTGATAACCGGGGCAACCGGTTTTGTTGGACGTTACCTTGTGCGTGCGCTTCTGGACAAAGGGGAGAGGCCGCGTGTTTTGGTCAGAAGTGAAGACAAGGCACGTGCGCTTTTTGGCGATCGGGTTGTTTGTTTCCAAGGGGATTTGTGTGACAAGGGCACGCTGAGAAAGGCGATGAAAGGGGTATCGACGGTCTATCATGTGGCGGGCCTGTATCTTTTCGGCAAAAGCCATGAGAAAACGTTGTTGGAAGTGAACGTGCGGGGGACAGAGGCCGTGTTGGAAGCGGCGCACCAGGCCGGGGTTTCCAAAGTGGTTCATGTGAGTTCAGCCGGAGTGCTGGCCAGCATGGAAAGAATTTCGGATGAAACCACGTTTCCTGAATCCTGTCCGGAGGGACGTCCCTATAAGGCTTCGAAATGGCAGGCGGAGCGGGTGGCAATGGCCTGGGCGGAACGGGGTTTGCCTGTGACGATCGCCAGTCCAACCTGTCCTCTGGGGCCGGAAGACAACACGCCCACCGGCCAGATTATACGTGATTTTCTGGAAGGGCGTTTCTTTTTGTCGAGCCGCACCGGGCTGAACTTCTCCGACTGCCGGGATCTGGCAGAGGGGTTGATCGCGTGCGCGGAGCAGGGACGTCCCGGGGAACGTTATGTCCTGGGTCATCACAATCTGATGCTGACGGATTTTTTGCACTTGCTGTCCGGAGAGACGGGTCTGCCAGGTCCCCGGGGTGAGGTGCCTTGGCCCCTGATCGCGGCGGCGGCGGCTGGAACGGAGGCCTTGCAAACGTTCGGCCTGATGGGGGAGTCCCCCCGATTGTGTTGGGAGACGGCGAAGCAGTCGCGTTATATTCAGTTTTTCGACAGCAAGAAAGCACGGCTGGAACTCGGTTGGCAGCCGAGAAGTCCCCTGATCGAGACCCTGAACCGAACCCTGGCCTTTTACGGAGCGGGACGGGCGGTTGCGGCGGTGCCGGTGAGAGAAGCGGCCTAACAGGGTGTGTGGATGTCCAGGGCCGACCTGATCCTTTCTGCCAGTGTTGTTGTGATTCCACTTTTCTGGTGGATTATTTCTTGGTGTTCTGTCCGGCTTTTTCTAAATTCGGTGCCGGAAAGTCCGACCCATGTTCCGCCTGAATCCCTCAGTCTGTTCAAGCCCCTGCCACCCCTGAGAAATCCGGAAGAACGGCAACGTTATGCGGAGAGTATCGCGAGCTTTGCCTCCCAGTTGAGAGGCCGTGATGAGGTTCTGATTCTTGGTGAGAAGCAAGATGAGGAATTCTGGAAAGAACAGGCAGAGGGCTGGCGGGGGGATGTTCCGGGTCTGGAAGTAAAGGTGCTGGTGCCCTGCGCTGAAAAGGCTCCTCAGCATACGAATCCCAAAATCAAAGGGATGGCGGTGTTGGCACAACAGGCCACGAGGGATCTTTGGTGGTGGAGCGACGCCGATATTACGGTGCCTCAGGGGGAAGTGGAACGGATACGGGCGGAGTTTACCTCTTCTGCCCCGGCACTCCAGACCCAGGCCTATGTTATTCCGGTTATCGGCCGCCCGGAAGACTGGTTGGATGCGATGTTTGTGCATATTGAATTGCTTCCGGGCCTGACCTTTTTATCGCGGAAAAAGAAGGTTAACTTTGCCTGTGGTGGAAGCCTGCTTTTTCACCGAAGAACCTTCGAAGAGAGGGTGGAGTGGGAGGAACTGGGATCCCAACTGGCCGATGATAACTATCTGGGCCGGAAGCTGCGTCCCGTCCGGCTGGGCCGCAGTCTGATGCAGACACGGTCGGGGGAAGAGGGGTTGGTTGAAAGCTGGCTGCATTATTTTCGCTGGCAGAAGACGGTGCGCTGGTGCGAACCGGCCGGTTTTGCCGGGCTGTTTTTTCTTCAGCCAAGTTGGCTGGCGTTGGGGGCCTGTTGTATCAGCCTTTCCATTTCTGCAGCGGCAATAGTGTGGGTGCTGCTTCTCTTGTTGGAGGCGGCCTGGGTTTCCCTGATTTTCAGACGTCTGGGAATCCGCGGAGCGTCCGCCGTATTTTGGGTCACGCCGATCTGGAGTGTTGTGCGTTCTGCGACATGGCTGCTCTGTTGGTTTCCGCTGGCCGTCCATTGGTCCGGTATTAAGTGGTGGAAATCAAAAGCAGCCTCTGTAAATTCATGAAGATCCCGACATTATGAAAGCAACCCTGATCAAAACGTTGTTACCCTGGCTTTGTTATGCTGGTCTGGGCCTGGGCGGTTTTGGGCAAAGTGCCGCAGCTGCGGCCCTGGCGGTATTGATTCTGGGCTGTGTCCTGCTTGGGGGTGGATTCAAGCCGGTTGATCTAGTCCTGGCCCTTTATTTTGCCCTGTTGATCGCAGGGATCCAGGTGCTTCACTGGAAGTGGCTGGAGTCCTTTCAGCCGGTGCTGGCACCAGCCATGCTGGCCGCAATGGCCTTCGTGACTGTGTTGCTGGGCTCTCCCTTTACCCTGCCGTATGCCCGGGAGTCGGTGAAGGATCCAGCCATTCTGGCGAGTTTTCATTTTTATCGTGTGAACAACATCCTCTCCGTTCTCTGGGGCCTGGCTTTCCTGGTGGCGGCACTGGGCCAGTTCTGGGCCCTGGGCCATCCGGATTTTTTTTGGATCGTGACTGGCGGTGGGTTTCTTGCCACTGGTGTGGCCGCTTTTTTCACCTGGAGGTTTCCTCCCTGGTATCACAAACATGTATATGAGCCGCAGACGGCGCGGCTGGAGGTGGTGGAATGAAGGATCTGTTTTTCTGGATGCCCCTGGCTTTGGGCTATGCTGTCTGCATGGCCGGTTCCCATCTCCTGCTGAAAGTGGCGGGCCAATCAACCACCGGGAAAGGATTGATGGTCTTCGCCCTGGCCAACGGTATCGGATTTTTGGGCATGGTCATGCTTCCGTTCGCCCTGAAAAAAGGGCCTGCTGCGCTGGTTTACGCCCTGGCCATAGGCGGAGGCTTTGCGGTTTTACAAACTGCGTGCTGGTTTTTGTTCCCCCAGCCTGCTTCGATGCGTGAGGTGGGGGGTGTCTGTCTGATCGTGGCGGGTCTTTGTCTTTTGGCCTCCCGCCATGTGAATCTATGAAGAACACGGAACTAACAGGACTTCTGCGGTCGCGGGGAACCGGCCAGGCGGGGTGGCATGCCCGCGGCGGGGCCTGCCGTGCGGAAGTCTGGGGCGACAAGGCTTTTGTCCGCGCGGTCGTGGAAGTCTCCAGTTACTGCCGCCAGAACTGCAGCTACTGCGGCATGCGCCGCGACAACAAAGAACTCGGTCGCTACCGGATGGAAGCGGAGATCATCCGGGAGATACTTTTTGAGCAGCTGCCGCCGTCCGTGACCGACATCAACATCCAGGCCGGGGAAGATCCCGTGGTGGTGCGTGAGCTGGTGATCCCGCTTGTGCGTGAGATCCGTGAAAAAACATCCCTGGGCATCAGTGTCTGCCTGGGAACGCTGGACACCAAGCAGTATCGGGAACTGCGCGAAGCGGGGGCCGACCTTTATATCATCAAACTGGAAACGGGAAACGCCCGGCATTACCTCGATATGCTTTCGCCCGGCACCCTGTCGAAGCGGCTGGAGGCCATTCGTGCCCTGGTGGACCAGGGTTGGATGGTTTCGTCCGGTTACATCCATGGCCTGCCGGGACAGACGGAAGAGCATGTAGTGGAAACTATCCGCCTGCTGGCGGAACTTCCCCTCAGCGGCAACAGCGTGAGTCCTTTTATTCCCGGTCAGGACACGGTGTGGGCGGAGTCCCCGGGCGGGTGTCTGGAGACAGCACTGAACGCGGTGACGGCCATGCGTCTGTTGAATCCGAACCGGATCATCCCGGCGGTCAGTGCCATGAACATCCTGCATCCGGACGGCTATGTGCGGGCCTTGAAGGCCGGAGCCAATTTGACCACGATTAATCTGACGCCCGAAGGTTGGCGTGAAAACTATCAACTTTATAAGAAAGACCGCCTTATAATGAGCGAACAAAGGGTTATCAGTGCAATTGAAAAGGCCGGCCTGGAGCCAAGCAGGGTTAGTATGACAGAGGTATTAAGCTCTCTCACCCATTCGACTCCGGTTAGGGTTTAAGATTTTTACACAAAGGCGCAAGTCCGCGTTGGGGAGCCCAAAGCTGCGGCCAGAACACCAGGTCCCGTAAGAAGTCGCCATAATTTCACAGGAGAATTCTTGCTCTTGTCAACGCGGCGGGTATTAATCATTGCCCATGAGCAAAGGTCCCGTTTCCCAATTTATCCTGCACCACTACCGTCACTTCAACGCAGCTTCCCTGGTGGATGCAGCCAAGGGTTATGAAACCCACCTGACCGAAGGCGGAAAAATGCTGGTAAGCCTGGCTGGAGCCATGAGCACGGCAGAACTGGGTGTTTCTTTTTCCGAAATGATCCGTCAGGGGAAAGTGGACATCATCAGCTGCACCGGGGCCAATCTGGAAGAAGACCTCATGAACCTGGTGGCCCACAGCCACTACAAACGAATCCCCAGTTACCGTGACCTGACCCCCAAGGATGAATGGGAACTTCTGGAAAAAGGTCTTAACCGTGTCACCGATACCTGTATTCCCGAGGAGGAAGCATTCCGCCGCCTGCAGAAACATATCCACGCCCTGTGGAAAGCGGCGGAGGAAAAGGGCGAGCGCTATTTCCCCCATGAATACATGTTCCAGATGATCAAGAGCGGTGTGCTCGAGCAGTATTACGAGATTGATCCAAAAAATTCCTGGATGGTCGCGGCTGCCGAGAAGAACATCCCCATCGTTGTTCCCGGTTGGGAAGATTCCACCATGGGAAACATCTTTGCTTCCTACATCATCAAGAAGGAACTGAAAGCTTCCACCATGAAGAGCGGGATTGAATACATGGTGGAGTTGTCCGACTGGTATCGGAAAAATTCATCCGGTAAAGGCGTGGGCTTCTTCCAGATCGGCGGCGGGATTGCCGGGGATTTCCCCATTTGTGTGGTTCCCATGATGTATCAGGATCTGGAGTGGCATGATGTGCCTTTCTGGAGCTATTTCTGTCAAATCAGTGATTCCACGACCAGCTACGGATCCTATTCCGGTGCTGTTCCCAATGAAAAAATCACCTGGGGTAAGTTGAATATCGATACGCCGAAGTTTGTTGTTGAGTCGGATGCGACCATCGTGGCGCCGTTGATTTTTGCCTACGTCTTGGGTTGGTGAATGTAGGGCGTTACGATTAAACGCCGGGCTTGTAAATACCGTTTTACCGAAACGGCTCACAAGAGAGCCTGACAAAACAATCCGGGTCAACGGCCCGGGCTACAACCAAAAATTCCACAAAGACATCGTGGCCTCAATAGCCCATTTTCTTGCCGGGCTGGACTTCGAAGAGGGAGGAAACGGATTCGCCCAGGTGGATGCGCTTGATGGCTTCACCCAGAAGATTGGCAATACAGAGAACCGTGATCGGCAGATCCGGGCCCTGGGCAGCCGGGGTGCTGTTGGTGGTGATCAGTTCCTTGATTTCCGAGTCCCGCAGGCGTTCCAGACCTTTTTCATTGAGGATGGCATGCGAGACAATGGCGGAGATATTTTTGGCCCCGTGAGCCTTAAGGGTCTTGGCGGCGGATGTCAGGGTGCCGGCGGTCTCCGTCATGTCATCGACGATAAGCACGTCTTTACCTTCGACTTCACCTACGACGTAAAGGGCCTGGGTTTCCGTGGCGGAGACACGTCGTTTGGCGACGATGGCGAGACCGGTGCCGAGGTGCTGGGAGTAGGCGGATGCCATTTTCATACCTCCGACATCGGGAGAAACCACCACCATATTTTTGAGGTCGCGATTGGCCAGATACTTGTAAATGACGGGGGCGGCGTAGAGATGGTCGACCGGGATATCGAAGAAGCCCTGGATCTGCTGAGCGTGGAGATCCATGGTCAGAACCCGGTTGGCACCGGCGGCGACGACGAGGTTGGCGACCAACTTGGCCGTGATGGGGACGCGGGGCTGATCCTTGCGGTCCTGGCGGGCGTAGCCGTAGAAGGGCATGACAGCCGTGATACGGGCGGCACTGGCGCGGCGGGCGGCATCCAGCATGATGAACAGCTCCATCAGGTGATGGTTAGTCGGAGGGCAGGTCGGCTGGATGATGAAGATATCGTTGCCGCGGATATTTTCCTCGTATTTGACAAAGCTTTCGCCGTCGGGGAAAGAGGTGACGGTGGCCTTACCCACGGACATTTCGAGTGATTTGGCGATCTGTTCTGCGAGGGGGATGTTGGCGGAGCCGGTGAAAATCTGAAGGTGGTTGCCGAATTTCATGTAAGGAGCTCTATGATTATGGCAATCCTGTGCTGGGACAATCTTATTCCCTCAGCTTTTTTCGCGGTTTCAAACCACTCCCGCCAGACGGCGGGCATGGGCCAGGGTGTCTATCTCTGTGGCAGTTTTGTCGTCGCGGATACGGAGGATGCGGGGAAAACGCAGGGCCAATCCCGAGGCATGACGCCCGCTGGGCTGGATGCTGTCGAAGGCGACTTCGATGATAACCTCGGGCTGCACTTTATAAAGACGACCCCGGACGATTTCGGTGGTGATACTTTTGAATTTTTCGGTCATTTCCCCGAGCTCTGCGTCGGTCAGCCCCGAGTAGGCTTTGCCAATGGTGAGAAGCTCTCCGTTGTCCCCTCTTAAGGCGAAGGTGTAGTCGGAAAGAAATTCTTTCCGTTTACCGTGGCCGACCTCCACCGCAGTGACAACGACATCGAGAGTGGCGTAGGCTTTTTTTAACTTGAGCCATGACAATCCACGACGGCCCGGGGTGTAACGACTGTCCGGATCCTTGATGATCAATCCTTCGTTCCCAGCAGCGCGGGCGCGCAGGAATAAAGCGTCGATTGTCACGACATCGGACGCCGGACTGGCTGGCCCGATTTGAAGAACGGACGAGACGGAGTCCGTCCCTCCAAGACAGCGGCCGAGGGCATGGCGGCGTTCGCGCCAGGGAAGATGAAGAAGCGTTTCGCCGTCAAGGGACATGCAATCAAAGGACATATAGGCGAGAGGGATCTGTTCCTGCAGGAAAAGGTCGGCCTCCTTCCGTCCCAAGCGCTTCTGCAACGAGGAAAAGGGCAGGGCTTTACCGCCGGAAAAAGCGAGGAGTTCGCCGTCCAGCACGCAGCTGAAAGGAAGGGTTTTGGCCGCATTGATAATTTCAGGAAAGGTGTCACTCACCCGCTTCAGATCGCGCGTGTACAATTCCACCCGATCGTCTTTCTTGTGCAATTGACAGCGGATCCCGTCGAATTTGTCCTCAACCCACCACTTCCCCCCGCTTCGTTCCATAATGGATTCCGCGCTTGGTTCCGGGCTGGCCAGCATGGGTTTGATGGGACGGAACAGTTGTAGATTTGCACTGTCAAGTCGGTGGGATATAGCCAGAGTCGATGTTTCGGCCAGATCGCCGGTGATCATGTGGGCCAGGATGATTTCGTCGAGAGGCTCGGCAAAAGCCTGGGCCAATGCGGCCTCGACCAGACCTTCTTTCAAGCCGGCACGCAGGTCGCCCGTGATCAGTTTGGCGGCCCACTTTACTTCCTGGGGGGAAAGTTGGAGGAAGAGGTCTTTCAGCAGCCCGATTTTTTTCTCCGGCATGGTGATTTGGGACAGGGAATCGAAAGTTGCCTGAAGTTGTTGCAGGGTCAGGCCTGCGCTGCTGCCATGGCCCTGCATCAGATCCTGCAGGGTCATCCCTGCATCTTGATAGCGCAGATAGACCGTGCGGTAATCGCCCCGGTTCAATCCCGTCAGTTGCAGCACGGCCCGGCGCAGAATCATGGAGCCAACCCCGAGCTTTTTTTCCTCGCGGGATGAGAACGCGCGTCCTGAGGCAAAGGTCACGGCAAGAGCGAGATTGGCCCGTTCCAGTTTCAGAAAATAAGTGGACAGTAGCCGGACTTTTTCGTTCTTGGAACTGATACGCACGCAGGCGTCGAGAACCAAACAGAGCTCTTTAAAAGAGTGCGGCAAAACAGGGTTTTGAGTTTCGAGTTTTGGGTTTTGAGTTCCGGGAAGACTTCGATGGGGAGGTGGCCTGGGAAGGGGAACGTTTTGGGTTTGGGATTCACTGTTTTGGGTTCCCAGAGGGGAAGTAGGGAGTGTTGATTTTGGAAGAATGAGTTCGAGTTGATCATCCGAAGTCAGAGACCAGGCTTCCACGCCGCGTTCGCGGAGAGTGGCGGCAAATTCGCGGGCGAAGCCGTGCAGGGTGTAGACGGTGCGGGGGTTTACCAAACGGACATATTCAAGAAGGTCGTCGTAACCGGCGTGGTCGGAGAGGGGAAAAACGGCATCGCACTGGTAACGAAAGATAGCGCCGGAAGCCAGAGCCCAGCCGGTGATGGCGGCTGAGCGCAGGGGCCCGGCTTTTTTCAGGGACAAACTTCCTGAAGCGTTCGGCGGAAAAATAACGACATGGCCCCTGGCCTCCTCGGATTTGAATTTGCTGTAGGGAGGGAATTGAAATCCCAGCGATTCATAGATACGGGTCATTTCATAAACCGAGTTATGCAGCATGACTGGAATGCCTGCGGCAAAAAGGGCTGCCAACAATTCCTGACTTTTCCCCAGGGAGTAACCAAGCAGCACCGGAATCTCCCCATCATCAAGAGTGCCCTGGCAGAAGCGCAGGATGTCGGCTAGGACTTCATCCGTCGGCGGAAAAATATACTGCGGCAGGCCGTAGGTGGTTTCCATGATCAAAACATCGGCGTGGACTGGTTCGCATACTTCGGCGGAACGGCCCGGACGTAGCTTGAAGTCGCCTGAATACAACAGGGAACTGCCCTCGCGCTCTATCCAGAGTTGGGCTGAGCCCAAAATATGACCCGCCGGATGAAGGCGGATCCGGGTGTCGGGTCTGAGCTGATAGGTCTTTCCAAAAGGAAGCGCGGTGATCTTTCTTTCGCCGGGCATCCGTTTATTCATTAGCTGCGCGGTGGCTTCCGAGGTCAGAACCTGTCGGTGGGCCGCCATATGATCAAAATGAGCGTGGGAAACGTAGGCAAAGTCGACAGACCGGTGCGGATCCATCCATAAGTCTATGGAAGGGAGGTAGATACCTTTTTCAGAATATTGAATCTTCCAAGGCTCAGACATCGAAAAAGGCTACCACACATTTTGATAGAGGACAGAATGGAGCCTGACTTTTGGTGAAAAGGCTGAAAACGAAGGGGCTCTCTTACGAATGTCTTTGGTTTTGTACGGCTTTTGCAGTGAAAAGGGTTGACCGGGCCTGACTTTTCCTGTTTTCTCACAAGTTCACTTTTTCAAAATAGGACAGAGTTATGGCAAATCGTATCAGTTTAAAAGCAGAACCCCGCTTGGGCATTGGCAGACTTAAATCGCGTCAGATCCGTGGCACGGGTAAAACCCCGGCTGTGCTCTACGGCGTCGGCGCACCCCAGGCTCTCCAGCTTTCCTCCAAGGAACTGGTTGGAGCCCTCAATGCCACCAAGGCGGAGAGTGTTCTGGTGGATCTTGAAATCGTAGGGGAAAAGGGTGCCAAGAAGCATCTGGCCCTGTTGAGTGAAGTTCAGGTTCATCCCTTGAAAGACAAAGTTTTGCATGTGGATCTCCACGAAATAGACCCGGACAAAAAGGTTCAGGCCGAAGTTTCCGTGCATGAAATCGGCGAACCGGCCGGTGTCCGCACTGGTGGTGGTATTCTCGACCACTTGATGCGCCATCTCCGCGTGGAATGTCTGCCATACGATCTACCTTCCGAAATCACGGTCGATGTCTCTAACATGAACATCGGCGATGCGATCCATGTGAAAGAAATTCAGGCTCCGTCCGGAGTAATTTTTGTGACAGCGGCCGACCTGCCCGTGTTCATGGTGCATGCACCGAAGACCGAGGAAGTGGTGGCTCCGGTGGCTGCAGCCGCAGCGACCCCCGAAGTGATTACGGCCAAGAAGACAGACGCGGCAGCAGCACCTGCGGCAGCAGGCAAGGCGGCTCCGGCCAAAAAGGCGTAAACCTTGGCTACTCTGCTCCCGCTTGTTGTGGGACTGGGCAACCCGGGCTCCCGTTATCTCGGAACCCGGCACAACGTCGGCTTCATGGTTTTGGATGCATGGGCGGCGGAAAGCGGGGCGCAGTGGAAAAAAGTGCGCTTTACCGAGGCGGAAGCTGCTCAGACGCCCGAGGGTGTCTGGTTGTTGAAGCCCTTGAGCTACATGAATGTTTCAGGGGACCCGGTCAGGGCGGGGTTGAACTGGTTTAAGTTGGTGCCCGAGCAGCTTTTGGTGGTGATGGATGATGTGAGTCTGAAACTGGGCCGACTCCGGCTCAGGAGCGGGGGATCGGCGGGGGGACATAACGGCCTCCGTTCGATCGAGCAGCATCTCGGAACCCGGGAGTATGCGCGGTTGAAATGTGGGGTGGGGTCGGCGCCGGAACGGATGGATCTGGCAGACCATGTTCTCGGACGCTTTGTGGCGGAAGAGAAAATAATTTTGAAGGAAATGATAGAGCGGGCGGTGAAGGGCCTGAAGATGTGTGAGCATCAGGGGGTCACAGCCGCCATGAATGAAGTAAATAGAGAAGTATGAAAAAACATTACGAATCGATGTTCATCCTGGACTTGCAAGGCAAGGAAGAAGGGGTGGAGGAAGTGGTAACAGAAATCAAGAAGGCCATTGAGGCTTTGGGAGGCGAATTTTATGCCGCCCAGCGCATGGAGCGCCGCAAGTTTGAGCAGGTCGCCAACAAGGTCGATTCCGGCTATTACCTCGGCGTCCGCTATGATCTGGACAGCAGCAGGGTCAATGAGCTGAAACAAAAATTTGCCCTGGATAAAAAAGTCTTCCGCCAGGTGGATTTCCTCGCCAAGGTCGTCAAAGAAAAAGCGGCGGCCTGATTGTTCATTCCCGGCAGTAGCTTTCCTGAAACGCCATGGCCTCCCTCAACAAAGTTTTTCTTATCGGAAACCTGACGCGTGATCCTGAAATCAGGCACACGCCGAAAGGAACTGCCGTGGGAGATCTTGCCCTGGCCATCAACATGGTTTATCGCACCCCTGAGGGCGGTGAAAAAGAAGAAGTCTGTTATGTCGATGTGGTGGTATGGGGACGCCAGGCTGAAACCTGTAAAGACTATCTGACCAAGGGTTCCCCCATTTTTGTGGAAGGCCGCCTTCAGCTTGACCAGTGGGAAAGTCAGCAGGGGGAAAAACGCAGCCGCCTGCGTGTGCGTGCGGATCGGGTGCAGTTTTTGGGTAGAGGTGGAAGTGGCGGGAGCGGCGGCGGGTCGGGCGGGAGCAGCCGTTCCTCCGGTGGCGGGGAATCCGGCAGTTCCCGCAATGCTCCGCGCGAACGCGAGCGCGAACAGGGACCGGATCCCGATTACAGTCATGGACCGGACGCCTCGGATGACGAAATTCCGTTCTAAGCTGATGCCGGGTGAGCCGGTTTTTGATTTTAAACAGAGATATTAAAGGAGACAAAACGTATGGCAGTTGAAGTAATTCTGAAGAAACCCGTTCCTAATCTGGGACAGGAAGCGGATGTTGTCCGGGTCAAGCCCGGTTATGCGCGCAACTATTTGTTGCCCCGCGATCTCGCCGCCGTGGCGACAACTGCTTCCAAGAAAATGGTGGAAGATCTAAAAAAGAGCCGTGCCGCCCGCGAGGCCGCTGAACTCAACGCGGCGGAAGAATTGGCCACCGCCCTTAAGAAACTCACCATCACGTTCCAGATGGAACATGGCAATTCCGACAAGGTTTTCGGTTCCGTCACGTCCCAGGATATCGCTTCACGTCTGGAAGTTCTTGGCCACAAAGTGGATCGTAAAAAGATTGATCTGCCACGTCCTCTCAAGGCTCTCGGCGAGCATGAAGTCCAAATCTCACTGCCCATGAGTATCCAGGCCAAGGTCAAGATTGTCCTCGAAGCCCCCCAGGTCGTTGCGGTGGAAGAAGAGGCCTCAGCCAAAGGCAAAAAAACGCGTCCGGCCAAAAAAGCCAAAGAATGAATGCTACCCGGTCTTTTCCATAAAAAAAGATCGGGACAATTCACTTGACGACACGCCCGTAATTCTTCATTTTGCGCTGGTAATTGGACTTTTAACGTAGTTTTAGTAAATACGTAAGTCATTGAAAAAAGCTCACTAAGAACCACCGGATGATCAAATCGGCTGCCAGAAGGCGTATAAGGAATATGACGCAATGTTTGAACAGGATCTTTTTAGGGATTCTGCTAGCAGTGGCGTCATCGAGTTTGATGGCCCAGGAAAATGCCCCCACCACATCTGAGGGCAAAACGTTGGTCAAGCCCCCCGCTCCTGCGGACTCTCCCATTGCCCGTGGCCCGATCGTCAAAGAGATAGAAATTGAATATGCCGGACCCCGCTCTGTCGATAGGAGTGTTATTCTTTCCAATATGCGGACATCGGTCGGACAGCCCTACTCGCTGACCGCAGTGGAAGAAGATGTCCGCAACCTCTATGCAACCGGGCTTTTTGTCAATCTGCGCATTTATGATGAGCCGGTGGCGGACGGTGTCAAAGTCGTTGTCATTATCCAGCCCAAACCAACGGTCAAGGATATCGTCATTATCGGTGCGGAAAAAATCAAAGAAAAGCGCATCCGCAAAGAGATGAACAGCAAGGCGGGCGATCCGCTCAGCGAACAAAAAATTGCCGAGGATTCCCGCAAAGTTCTCGAATATTACCGGGTCAAAGGGTTCCCCAAGGCCACGGTTGAGTACAAAATTGACATCAATGAACAGGCAGGCCGTGCGGTGGTGACCTTCACGATTGCAGAAGAAGGAAAAGCTTATGTGCGTTTTGTCACCTTTGAGGGAAACTCGTCCTTCAAGGAACAAGAACTGCGCAAGACATTTAAAACGAAAAAGAAAAACTGGCTCTCCTTCTTCAATAAATCCGGTCTACTGAAAGAGGAGCAGATCAAGGACGACCTGAAAGCCCTTAAAGAATTTTACCAAAAGAACGGCTACATCGACATGCAGGTCAAAGATGTGGCCTACAGCTATCCTGAAAAGGATATCATCGATATCAAGGTCACGGTTTTTGAAGGGATCCAATACCGGGTGGGACGGATCAACTTCGAGAAAAACCAGCTCTTCACCGCGGATCAGATAATGAGCCGCCTGAAGTTCTCCGCTGGCATGGCGGAAGGCGGGGTTTTCTCCCCCCAAGGTCTGGAGCAGGACGTCAAGACGATCCGGGACCTCTATGGTGAACGTGGTTATATAGACGCCAACGTTACACCCATCCGCCAGCCCAACATCGAGAGCGGTAAGATGGATATTCTTTATTCGTTGTCCGAGAACGACCAATCCTATGTAGAGCGTATTGTGATTCAGGGGAACAACCGGACCAAAGACAAGGTTCTGCGGCGTGAATTGGCCGTGGCCCCCGGCGAGGTGTACGATTCCGTCAAGGTGGAAGCCAGCAAAAAGCGTCTGGAAAACCTCGGCTACTTTTCCAAAGTGGACATCAGCGCGCAGGATACACCGGTTCCCAACCGCAAGGACATGATTGTTACAGTGGAAGAACAGCGCACCGGTTCCGTGACCTTCGGTGTCGGTTTCAGCACGGTGGACAGCCTTCTTGGCTTTGTTGAATTGAGCCAGGGCAATTTTGATTTCGCCAACTTCCCGACATTTACCGGGGCTGGCCAGAAGTTCCGGACCAGACTCCAGTATGGTCTCACCCGTCGTGACTTCACCGTCAGTTGGACCGAACCTTGGTTCTTGGATCGCCAACTCTCTTTCGGCTTTGACCTCTTCTACAACCAGTCCAGCTTCAACAGCAGTCTCTATGACATAGAGCGCTACGGTGCTGCCGTCCGTGTCGGCAAGGCCCTGAACCAGTTCTGGCGGCTGGGTATCCGTTACCAGGCGGAAAATATCGGAATTGTCGATGTGGACACCGGTGCTTCTGCTGCTTTGAGAGCCGAGGAGGGCTACCGCACCAAGAGTTCAGTCAGGGCCACCATTACTTACGACTCACGTGATGACCTCTTCCTGACCCGCAGCGGTGAAAAAGTGGAATTTTCGGTCGAAGGTGCTGGCGGCCCTTTGATGGGTGACACGAATATCTGGAAGCTGGAACTGGAGGGTGCCAAGTATTTCCAATTGCCCTATGACCTTATTCTTTCCCTGGGGGGTGCAACTTCCGTGGTGGACGGGTATGATGACACCACCATCCCCCCCTTGTTTGACCGTCTTTTCGTCGGGGGATCCCGCTCCATCCGCGGCTTCAACTTCCGCGATGTCGGCCCCCGCGATTCCGAAGGTGAGCCTTTTGGAGGACAGACCATGGCCTATGCCAATGCCGAGATTACTTTCCCCATCATTAACCGGGTTCGTGGTGCTGTCTTCATCGACGGCGGCTTCAACAATGCCAAGGTCTTCGATTATTCGCTGAATGATGTCGCCATCGGCACCGGCGTTGGCCTCAGGTTGAACCTTCCGATCGGCCCTCTCCGTCTTGATCTGGGCACCCCGATCATGGAGCAAAGCGTTTTTGATCCTACCGGGTCCATCAAGTTCCACTTTGACGTGGGCTACCAATTCTAGTTAAATTCCAATCCTATGAGATCTATTATCCTATCCGCAGTCCTCACACTTTGTGCTCTGATTTCCCCTCTGCAAGCGCAGTCCACGGGACTTAAAATTGCCCTGATCGATATGCAGGAATCTTTCAAGCAATACTATAAAACCGACGAGGCCCAGGAGCGGCTGAAGCAGGATATGGCCGGTTACCAACGGCAGATGGAAGATAAAAGGGAGGATTACCGCAAGATCATCGATCAGATCAAAGCCCTGCAGGATGGTGCCAAGGATCCCTCCGCCAGCGATGCATCCAAAAAAGAAAAGGAGCAGAAGCTCAAGGAGAAGATCCAGGAAGCCCAGACCCGCGAAAACGAAATGAATCAATTCGCGCAGACGACTTCCAAAGTGTTTCAGGACAGCCAGCAACGGATGCGTAAAACCATCGTGGACGAGATCAACGAAAAAGTTAATATCTTCGCCAAGGGCAAATACAACCTGATTCTGGACAAGTCCGGCATGACTCTCAACGGAACGGCGGCTTTGGTTTATTCTGAGGGGGTGGCGGACGTGACCGCTGAAATCATCAAAACTCTTAACGCCAGTAAACCTGCAGGCGAAGTTAAGAAGTAAGCTTCCGAAATCCCACACGTCATGGCACGAAGCCTGGGGGACATTGCGGCCTTGGTTCAAGGACAGCTCAGTGGTGACGCTTCCCTTGAAATCAAAGGGGTGAATGATCTGAGCCGGGCGGGTTCGGATCAGATCTCCTTCCTGGGAAATCCGCGCTACATCAAGCAGGCTCTCCAAAGCAAAGCGGGGGCTATTCTGGTTCCCACTCAGGCACCGGGGAATTTCCCCACTGCCCTGATCCGCGTTGATAATCCGTCCACCGCGTTTGCCAAAGTTGCCGCCCTCTTCACACCACCACCCATTCAATGGGCTACTGGTATCCATCCTTCGGCTGTGATTGCCCCTAGTGCCGCCATTGGCCAGGGGGTGCATATCGGAGCTCACGTGACAGTGGAGGATGGGGCCCGCCTGGCGGACGGGGTTCATGTCGGCGCCGGTTCCTACATCGGTCATGAAGTTGTGATCGGCGAAAACAGTTTTATCTATCCGAATGTAACTGTCCGTGAACGATGTTTGCTTGGCAAGCGCGTGATACTGCATGCGGGGGTGGTTATCGGGTCGGACGGCTTCGGCTATGAATTTCTTCAGGACCGTTATGTGAAGGTTCCCCAGACCGGTTATGTCCAATTGGAGGACGATGTCGAGGTAGGGGCCAATTCAACCATCGACCGGGGACGTTTTGACAAAACCTGGATCAAGCAGGGAACCAAAATCGATAACCTCGTTATCGTGGCCCACAATGTGGTGGTTGGCGAGCATTCCATCCTGGTGGCCCAGGCGGGAATCGCGGGCAGTGCCACTCTGGGCAGCTATAACACCGTCGGAGGGCAGGCGGCCATCGTCGGACATGTTAAAATCACCGATAAAGTTTCCATCACAGGATGGTCCGCTGTGACCAAGGATATCACTCAACCGGGAGTCTATCGGGGTGGTCCGGCCAAACCGATGAAGGAATCCCTGGAGATTGAGGCTCTGACACAGCGTCTCCCAGAAATTTACGAGAGACTGAAGGCCTTGGAAAAGGCCTCGCAGAACGTTGCAAAATCCCCGTGAAGAAGTGGCTCTGGGTTTAAGGTGCTGCCTGAGTTTGAGCCATGTTCTTGATTGTAGCCGCCATCCTGCTCTTACGTCAGGACTTCGGCAGGATAGGCCGAATCGCGGAACCCCATAAAAGAATAAAAAAACCGGAACCTGAAGGTCTCTGTTATAAAATACGGGGCAACGATTCGGGCCAATTTCGGATTGAAATGGCCCGAAGCATGCGGCATATTCACACTTCCCCTGTCCACGGAGTTCAAAGGAGAACAGACCCAAAAGTATTCGGGGGTGAGCACAGGAGAAAAGATTTTATGGCAGCGTAGCTCAGTGGTAGAGCAGGGGACTCATAAGCCCTTGGTCGCAGGTTCAAATCCTGCCGCTGCTACCCTCCTGGGTAGCACCCCGTGAAAACGGGAGTCTTTCATTATTTGAACCGTGGTTCACTGCGTATCGCGACAGCGATTCTCCAACAGACGAAGTCAACTGGCAGAGCCTTTCATAAAGTGAAAGGATCAATCCTGCCGCTGTTACCCTCCTGGGTAGCACCCCGTGAAAACGGGAGTCTTTCATTATTTGAACCGTGGTTCACTGCGTATCGCGATAGCGATTCTCCAACAGACGAAGTCAACTGGCAGAGCCTTTCATAAAGTGAAAGGATCAATCCTGCCGCTGTTATCCTCCTGGGTGGCAGCCCTTGAAAATAGGGTTCAATGAAGATTATCCGGAAGCCGTAGGATTTAATCCGGGCTCAGACTGCCACAGGCCGGGCGGAGGGGTTTTCGCGACCTACTTAATCTATTAAGACAAGCGTGTGCCGCAGTGACGAGTAAACGATGCGGCTTGGCTGAAGAAACTGTCCAGAGAGAGGCACCGATGTAGGAATTCCAGATCAGGCTTTCTTGGCTTTTTTTGCAGCTGAAGCCGCAATAATACGATCGTTCTTGATGCGGCGGCGATCACGTTTCTTGGCGTTGGTGCGAGCTTTGGTTGAATTGGATGTTCCCATGCAGATAGACAAGACGCTTCCCACAGTTGTGCAAGAGGAATTTCAAACTACAGGAAGGGGCTGGGAGTAAAAGGCAGTCTGATAAAGGTCCCCTGACTCCCTGGCCCGCCCTGGCAAAAGCAGCGCTTCCCATGCGTTACCTTTTCCTTTGTTCGTTGCTTTGACGGGATTTATTGCCAATGGGGCAGCCGCTTAAGAGCTCCGGATTGTTATACGCAACCTTGAATTTTTTTCTTTCGAGAAGGACGGATGCCGCACCGGCTATGCCATGGAACCAGGGGATCAGGTGGTTCGGGCAGGAAGGGTAGGTCAAAAAGCTTTCGGGACACTAAAATAAAAGGGAAAACCTGTCAGCGGAATTCCAGAATTACCGAATCTCAGTTTTTTTGCCGTCTATTTCCCCAGCGGCCCGGCACCTGCCACGGTCAGGCGGATGGAATAGAGGCCCTTGCTTGCGGTGATGAAGAGCGTCTTGCGGTCCTTGCCCCCGAAGCAAAGGTTCCCGGTCCAGGCTTCCGGAACCTGAATATGCGCGATCTGTTGGCCGGTAGGATCGAAAACCGTGACGCCTTTGTTGGTAAGATAAACGTTTCCTTTTTCATCAATCGTCATGCCGTCCGACCCCATCTCGCAGAACAGAGTTTTGTTGGTCAGAGTTCCGTCAGGCTGGATGTCGTAGCGGTAGGTTTTCCCAGCACCGATGTCTGTGAGATAAAGATGTTTACCGTCGGGGGTGCCAATAAGACCGTTCGGTTTGACGAGGTCATGGGCCACGCGGATCAGGCGTTGGCGGTCTTGTGATAGGAAATAAACGGCCTGCCTGTCCTGCTCTCCCTGCTTCCGCGACCACCAGGAACGTTGGTAGTAGGGATCGCTGAAATACAAACCGCCTCCAGGTCGGATCCAGACATCGTTCGGCCCTTCGAAAGGCTTACCCACGTATCCTTTCAAGACCACCTCGACCTTTCCGTCGGGTGCTATACGCCAGAGTTCGTTCCTTTCATCCGCGCAGGCCCAGAGAAAACCTTCCAGGTCAAAAGACATACCGTTGGATCGGCCGGCGGGCTCCATGAAGGTCGAAAGCCTGCCCTCCGTGCTCCACTTGTGGATGCGGTTATTGGGTTGATCGGTAAAAAAAACATTACCCTCCGCATCACAGGTTGCGCCTTCGGTGAAGCTGAAGCCATCGGCCAGCTTTTGTAGCGTGGCACCGGGCTCGATGATTGCGTTTTCCTGGCTGGAAAGCGTGGACATGGTAAGAAAACTAAAACAGGGAAGGAGAGAAAGGAAGTGTTTCATCGCAGTGGTAAGTTGGGGGCCAGTATTGCATGAAGAGGTCAGTATGGCGGATATGGTTGGAGGAGCCAATACTTCTTCCGTTTCCTATCTGTGAATATGAGATCCTTGCCGCGCCCGGATGCGGCTGTTATTCTTCAGCGATGGATTCCCGATTGGCGGAGGCCCTGGAACGTTTTGACCGCGAGAACGCCGCAGACCCCCGCACTTTGATGGTGGAGGGGCAGGCGGTTCCTTATGAACTTTTTTACGCACAGAAGCTGAGCGGATGGGTTCGGCGTTTGTCGCCGCAGGCTTCGGAGAACCTGCTGCTGGCGGCCCGCTGCCAGCACCTCTGCCGTTGGAAAATTCCCCGCAGTTCCTATGAGATGAGCCGGCCCGGCTATCTGAAATGGCGTCAGGATCTGAAACAATTCCATGCCCAACGTTCGGGTGAAATCCTCCGCTCCCTGGGGTATTCCGAAACCGTGGTGGAACGGGTCGGGGATTTGAACCTGAAGAAGAACCGCGAAACGGATCCTGAATGCCAGGTATTGGAGGATGCCCTGTGCCTGGTCACTTTGGAGTTTCAACTGGAAGATCTCATTGCCAAGACCGAAGCGGAGAAACTGCAAGGCATCCTGAAAAAGACCTGGGCCAAGATGTCGCCAATGGGGAGGGAACAGGCCCTGAAGCTGGTTTATTCGGAATCTGCCAAAGCAGTTGTCCTCAAGGCGGTAGCCGGAGGGTAGAAAAAAAGGGGTGCAGATAATCCAGACGAAACCTGTCAGGGAATCTTTATAGGCTGACAAAGAACAGGCCCTTTGTAGGATAAATCGACTGTGATAGTCCGGGATATGAATTTTATCGGGGTGGCCTGCGTGAAAAACGAGGAAGACATCATCGAGGCCTTTGTTCGTCACAACCTTGTCTATTTGGATCGTCTCCTTGTTCTGGATCACGGCAGCACGGATGATACCCCGTCCATTCTGAAGGCCTTGCAGGAAGAAGGTCTGGATCTCCAGATTCTTCACGATGACAGTCTCGGAAAATTCCAGGGTGAAAAAATGACCGCCCTGATGCATCAGGCTGCGGAACAGGGGGCCCGTTGGGTGGTGTTGCTTGACGGTGACGAATTCATCCGGACCGCAGACCCCTCTCTCCCACTGCCCCTTCCCCCGCCAGACAGCCCGGCGGTTCTTAAAGTGGCCCATATCACCTACGGTGCTCATTCCAGCGACGATACCTCTGAACGAAACCCTGCCCTTCGCCTGCGGCACCGTCTCAAGTCCGAACCTTGCCAGGAACTGAGCCTAAAACAACGGCAGGGCCATCTCAAAGCCCTGGTTCGCCGGGATATCGCCCTGAATCCGGAAACAACAGTTCTCCAAGGGAATCACGTCGTGTTGCTTGGTGGGCGGGAACTCGAAAGTGCGCTCTGCAGGGATTGGACTCTGGCCCATTTCTCCCTTCGTTCCCCTACACAATACGCCTCCAAGGTGGTCATCAATGCCCTGCAAAATTTGTGCAGGGGCTCCATGATGGCCGATCACAGTTCCTTCTATTTCCGACACCTTGAATCCATCCGCTCCGATTATCAGACATTCGTTAAGGATTTTCCCACTCTGCTTCCGGCCTACATTGAAAAAACCGGACATCCCATGGACAAAGTCTGCGATCCCCTTCCTTATCGGGGGGGGTCATTGCGCCATACCCCGGTGCGGGAGGAGTTTTCCCGCCTGATGGGCAACCTAGTGACCTATTCCGAAACCTTGGCGCGCAGGCAGGGAGAGTCTTCCCCGGCTGTGCTGGAAGCAACAACATGTCTGAGTTTGCTCCTGGGCTGGGACGACGCGGCGCCCTCCGCACAAAACCGCGTGGATCGCGTCATCTCCCTGCTTGTCCCCCAAACCGTGTCATTTTCCCTTTTGGAAATGGATGTGGAGTCGCCGATCTCCGTGGAATGGCGTGGGGCCATTGGTCTGGTCGAAATCCAGGAACTGACTTTACTCCGCAGGAATGGTGGCGTAGTGAAAATGTCAGGGAATTCCCTACAGGAAGTTCTGGAAATCGGCGGGGATGCCCGCTTCGTTCCCCATGCCCAGTATTTCACGTTTATCAAGGAAATCGGACCTGCCACCCTGCGTTTGGAACCCGGAAAGAACGGGCTCCGCGGACCCTGGGAATCGCTGGAAGTCCGTTTTGTTTACGACACCAACCCCGCAACCATCGGAATACGTTTCATTCAGGCCATGCCACTGGCTTCGGATGTTGAACAACGCCGGCTGATTGTTCATCTTGAGAAAAAGGTCTCCGAACTGGTGACTCTCGGCGGTTTTCTCCGGCACCAGATTGATTGGATCTGTAGCCTTGTTTTTAAAAAATCATGAAACTCATCGGCGTGGCCTGTGTCAAAAACGAAGCGGATATCATTGAGGCCTTCGTCCGGCATAATCTCCACTATCTCGACTCACTGATCCTGATGGATCACGGCAGCACCGATGAAACAGCGGAGATCCTGCAATCGTTGCAGAGGGAAGGATTGCCGCTGGAGATTCTGAAAGATGACAGCCTGGGCAAATTCCAGGGGGACAAGATGACCCTGCTCATGCATCGCGCTGCGGCGGCGGGCGCCGACTGGGTATTCCTTCTCGATGCCGATGAGTTGATCAAAGCACCGTCCTTCCCCCTCCAGGTTCCCGATCATTCCGGCAGCGGTGTCTGGAAGCTTGGCTGCCAGACCTACTGCGTCACGGCGCAGGACGATCCCACAGAGTTAAACCCCGTGCTTCGCATCCGACACCGATTGGCAGAAGAGCCTTATGAAAAAAAACCATTGGCTAACAGACAACTGCTGACCAAGTGTCTGGTCCGCCGGGACGTAGCCGGAGATCCTGACAGCCGGGTGCACCAGGGAAACCATCACATCACCATTCGGGGCCGTGAGTTGGAATCGGCTTTCTGGGATAGATGTCTCCTTGCCCACTATTCCCTTCGCTCACCGGGACAGTATGCCTCCAAGATCGCCATCGGGGTGATGCAACACCGGGCCAGAGGCGATATCAATTCTTCTGTCGAATCCTACTACATCAAACATCTCGACCTGATCCGGCAGGATTACGAGGCCTTCGCAACGGACTTCCACACCCTGCTTCCCGCCTACATCGAAACACGCCATGGTTCCGGAGAAAAAGTGCCGGATGCTTTGGAATACAAGGGAGGCGCCCTCAAGCATACGACAACCCGATCCGCCGCCGCTCTTTTTGCTGCCAATCTTATCAACTATGTTAATACTCTGGCTCTGACCCTCGGTGCTGGAATCGGGGCCTCGTCGGATATCTTGCCGGAAGAAGGTCACTGGACGCTTCATGTCGGGGAAGACCAAGAAGCGCAGACCGCCAACATTTGCTGTCAATCCGGTCCCCTCAAGCCATCGCAGGCTTGCTTTGATCTGGGCAACTGGGACGGACGCACGGCGCTGAAGCTGGAATTGTCCGGTCCATGCAGCCTGGTGGAGGTTCAGAAGATCTCCCTTCGCCGGATGGACGGTTCGCTACAGGAGTTGCAGGGCAGGGATCTGAATGAGCTGATCAGTCAGACTGACAAACTCTACAGCGTGCCGCATGACCAGTATTTTTCCTTCATCAAGAATTTGGTTCCCTCCCTGTTGGTTCTGGTTCCCGGAGACGCGGGTGCACAGGGCCGCTACAAAGAGATGGAATTGGAATTCAGCGTGGATATGAACCCCGCCGCGATCGGGCTTCGCTTCTCCCAGAGCAGCCCCGTGGATTCCCACGAGCTGATCAAAAAACTGGAAGCCAAGGTCAGCCAACTGGTCAGCGTACGCGGCTTTCTCCGACATCAGGCGGAGTGGATATGGAGTGTGATTTCCCCATCCAAATCGCCCCATCCATGAAAAAAAACGGACAAAGAAGCATCGCCCTGGTGCATGAAGGATACGGTAGTGCCGGAGAAGGGGGATACCTGGTCAACCTTTTGCGCCCGATCTGGGAATCCTGGGGATGCCGGGTGCAGGAGACCGGGGCGCAGACGGAGTGGCCGGAGGCGGACGGGGCCTTCATGCATGTGGATTTGTCTCTCGTGCCGGCCTCCTACACGGAGCAGGCCGGGCGTTATGCGTTCCAGTGGAATGCCGGTGTGCACGACATCAGCAAGGCGGCCACCTGTGAAGGACTGGTTCGTCCGGGCGATGGCTTTCACGGCCCGGTGATGGTCAAAACCAATCTCAACCATGCCGGCGTTCCAGAACGGAACCGGATCATCCGCAGGAACAACCGGCTGCGTAACAGTTGGCGCGGAAGATTCTGGCCTGGCTGGTTAGGGAAGCGCCTGGAAGAGGAACCCTCCTTGATCGGCAAAGACAACTACCGGATTTACGGAAGCGTGGAAGAGGTGCCTCCGGCTCTGCGCGAAAACAAGGAGTGGGTGCTCCAACAATTCTGCTCTGAACCTTTGGACGGAGGTTTTGCCCTTCGCGAATATTATTTCCTGGGGCAGGCCAACTATGTGCGGACCGAAGTGGGATCCGGGCCCTGCTTTACCTCGGGCCGTATGGTTCGGGAGAGCATGGGCCCGGTGCCGGAAGAGTTGCTGGCCCTGCGCCGGCGTCTGGGTCTGGATTATGGAAAGATCGATTTTGTCATACGCGGGGGCATGCCCTTTGTTTTTGATGTCAACAAAACGGTCGGCATCAGTTCGCCCGGCTCCCCGTCGGCCCTGAATGTTGCACGCAGCCTGGCCTGGGGGCTGTTTCCGGAATGGGAAGTGCACCGCCACATCGGCGAACCGGACTTCGTTAGTGCAGTTTCTTGATGATACTACCTTCCTTCGCAGTAGGAGCGACCCCAGCATCGCGGTGGCTTCAGCTTTTCCGCCCAGTCAATGTGATTTGGCATACTTGACTCTACTTTGGAAGCGGCAGCCCATTGACCAGGTTCAGAGCGGCCTCTTTACCCATGATTGCAAAGGCCGGGGAACCGAGGGTCTTATTGACATCCAGGATGACCACTTTTCCGTCATGCAGCACGTAATCCACTTTCCCGTAATCGAGGCTGATGTGTTCCCGAAATGCGAGCACTTCGGGATGGATTTTCTCCATCGGGACAGGCGGGGCGCAAAGATTTTGTCCCCGGACGATTTGATCGTTACTGACGAGTTTTACGCCGTGGCAGCGGCTGCCCAGGAAATAGGCAAGGCGCAGCACATACTGCTGGTTTTCCCTTTCAGGCAGGAATTTTTCCACCACATAGTCAGTATTTTTCCGTAAGGGGGCAGGCACCTGTTCTGTCGAAGCATAGATCTGATAGTCCATCACCCCGGGCAGATGCGTGGCCCGGTAAAAAGACCAAAGCTCTTTCAAGGGCAGCCGGAATCCGCCCCTGCGGTAAAGTTCCCGTTCCGGTACTCCGGCATTGTTGAGATTTGTTTTGACCACTACCGGCCCGTCATAAAACGCATCCGGGCCAAGCAGGTGGCTTCTCATGGGGAGGGAACGTTTTCGGATGTCCGTGACCTGTCTGTTCGGCACCACAGGGTAGGCCTCCAAAGCAAGGAAAAAGCGTTCGGGGATCACGCTCAGATCGATATGCAAAAGAACAGCGTCAGCGGGCGGAAGCCTTTTGACGCCGGCCACGTGAAGGACATCGATGCCCAGTTCCTGCCACAACGGTGTCAGCTTGTAGGACAGGTAACGGTCCGGATTGGAAAGATCCGTATGTTCGTGGTGAACAATGAGCAGTCTCATGGAAGAACTTTCAGCGAAGAAGAGGAGTGTGGCAAGACGCAACCAGAGGGGGTGGGGAAAAGGAGTAGGGAGGCAGGAGTCAGGAGGTAGTCGCTTCCTAGGAATCTCTTGGTGAAAAAAAGACGGCCTCCCCCGCGTGGGGAAAAATCCTCTGCGGGATTTTTTTTTATTCGTTAACAATTTTCCTTACCCACAATCGCGCCGCAGCCGTGCCAAGGCGGACATGATATAACTCCGTGTAGCCTAAGTTTAATCCAGCTCCAACTTGAGCCTTCGCCAGGGTTATGGCTTCACGGGGCCGGTGATCTTGCTTCGAAAACGTGGACGGCGTTGGAGGCGGGTTTAAAGTCGGTCACGGGCTCCAAACCCAATCACGCACAGATTGAAACCCGATCTGTCAAGTGTCCGGAGTCGACCCCGTGGGCCTGCTTGTGGGCCTGAAGTGATTGGGTGATTGAGTGATTGGGTGATTGAGTGATTAGGTGATTGAGTGGAGACGGGCCTCCGGCATACCCGCACTTGTTTCCGCGTTCTCCGGCTTCCGAATGGCGGAGAACAAAATGAGGCAGCCATCCTATCACCTCGTACAATGCTTTCTTCACGCAGCCAACACTTCGTCACGCACGAAGTGCAACCGGATCACCTTCGGAATGGCACCGGGAACACCGTCTCCAAAGTGACAGCATACCGCTTCTTTGACCATCTCACGCAACTCTTCCAGCGAGTCTCCCTGGGTGACAATGCCGTGACCCAGAGCAGTGGCAACAAAACCGCCGTCTGCTTCGTCTTCCTGCACATCAAAGATGATCTCGGTCATGGGAACAAACTACGGAATGATCAGGGTATTGGCAAACAATCGCGGGGAAGGAGGAAAGGAACATGGAGCAAGGGTAACAAGAGTGGCTCGAGCGCGGCGTGCGGGGTGTGTTTATTTAGGGAGCCTGCCCGGAGGGAAGGGCGAAGGGCGGAGGCAAAGCAGAGGACGCAGAAAAACCGGTATTCAAGCATTCTGTTTTTGGGAAGTAAACAAAGGACTAAAGAATGCCAGGCAGAGTATAAATCCACCCAGAAAACAGTTGAGGATCAGGAACAGATTGATCACGCCAAAGGTGATGCTGGCACTGTAGAAAGGAGAAATAAGGATGCCGGTCATCCAGAGGAAGGCATAGAGACTGCGGGCCCATCTCTGCAGAAAAAACAGCCCGGCCAAAGACAGAAGGCTGAGAATCACTAGGGGATAGTAAAGGTTATGGCAAAGAAGCGCACCTTTATAGGAGAGATACTGGGTGGCGAGAAAGGATTCGATCTCCGCTGGGATGGGTGTTCGAAAATACGAATCAGCAACCCAGATCAGGATTTGAGTAAGAATCTGAAATCCAATCAGCTTTTGGAACAGGGACCTCGAAAACATAACTTGGAATTTCGGCTTTTCAGAAGACGTATAGGCGGGAACATCCTTGTTTGCCTTGAGGAGCTCCAGGGCCTTCTCGTATTCGGCGTCTTCAACCTGCAGACGGATCCCTGAATAGGTTGCCACATAGGGCATTACCCCGGCGGTGTTGCTGTCGGGAATGGTCGAATCCAATCCATTGGCCCCAAGCCAGGCCTGGGCGCTCATAGCCTGATCAAAGGACGAATAGGTCTGAACAGTTTTCATCGGGTGTATGTTTTCTTGGTTGTATCTGAATCATTTATTCCACTGGTAAAGAAGGCGGTTCAACAGCTTTTGGAGGCAATGTCAGAAGCGTCGCAAAATAATCCCAGAGCCAATCAGCAAGATCCTCATTTACTTTTCCTTCATCCAGTTTTTCCAGAAGCCATTTGGATGGGATTACCCGGATTCCTTTTATCGGGCCACGAACTTGAATAAAGCCTTTCGTAAAACAAAGAATACCGTTTACCCATAGATCCCGCCCGGCGTAACCCATCAATTGTTCTCTTAGCCTCATGACCTGACCCAAGGTCTGTTTGATGAAGTCTTTCTCCAGAGGATATCCATCCCGCAACAGTTGAAAGCCATCTTGACTGATTTTTCCAAAATGGGACTTGGTCTCGATGATAAAAATGGTTCCATCACGTCTCAGGAGAATATGATCGATATTGCCATAGCTCAGGACGACATCATGGAAGATCTGGAAACGTTTCTTATCCAAAGTTTCTAGAAGTCCCCCGACTTTTTCTTCGGCCTCAGCACCACGAGTCGAATGTTTCTCGCGTTCAAGGACATGGTCGATGGCCGCATTAAAATCCGTATTGATATATTTCAAGAAGACCAGACATGCGGTAGTGATGGCAAGACTGACCAACCCTCCGATTCTCAAGCCGGCGAGCATTAAAATCATTAAACAGACGACAACTGCAATACCAAAGAGACATAGTGCCTTACGATCAAAACGCCGGGCTTTCTGTCGCTCACGGGTAGAAGATCCGGCCTTGCGTGACATGCCTTCTTTTATGTCAACTTCGTTCCCTCCGCGATCTCTTTGTTAAAGAATCCTCTAACTTCGGTTTCTGAGCATCCCGCTGCTTCCGAATGGCTGAAAGAATCCGCCCATACCAATCCGCCAAGTTCTGAGCTTCTTCCTCGTCACGGGCTTCTTCCGGAACAAAGTCAGGGGTAGGGAAAATACCGTCCCGCAGGTAGAGCGCCGTATCCCGCCACTGGGTTTGCCGCACCTCCAAGCCATCCAGCATTTGCCCGACATCCGACCGTTTCAGACTTAATGTGATGTATTCCCCCACAAGTCCTGGCCTGGCAAGTTTTTAGATTTCGTCAAACGGTTAGTTCAGACTTGTCATAAGAAGCGGAAAGCGGAATATTTTCCCGTATGGCAAGTGGGAAACGATGGATCCGGGAAGAGCTTCTCATTGCCATGAATCTTTACTGCAAACCTCCTTTCCGGAGTCCATCGCCGACGCTGATTGGAAAACTCAGCTTACCGAGACTCTACCCTCCGAGTTCCATGGCATCCTCCGAGGCATCAAGGGAATTGAAACAGAATTTGCTTGAGAAAACTTCCCCGAAGAAGAAATTGGTGCACAGGATATTGTCAAAACAATGGCCGCACTACATTGCCGACCAGGAAAAACCCTACTACTTCCCAAAGATGAAGCTTTCCACCCGGATGCGGAGGGGCTTAGCTGAGTATGCGAGAGGTTGATTGCATACCCCCATCCCTAAACCATAGTAATATGCCATGACAGCCCCAGCGTGGTACTTCGGAACTCGGGAAGACTTCCTTGCAAGATCGAAAGATTCCATTGCGGATCAACTTGCCGGGCGTGCTGCATCTGAGAATCTTGAAATTGAATCCTATCAAAATCAAGAATGGCGTAGCAGCATAGATCTTCTCCAAAAAGCGCTGGATGAGCGGGTGCCTATTTTGCGTGAAGCCTTATTAAGCCCACAAGGCAAACTGATCCGGCAAGTAATCCTTGAATTTGATTTTCGCCGTAGGGGTTTGCGAATGGATTGTCTCTTGCTCGCTGATGGGGTGCTTTTTGTGGTCGAATTTAAGCGGAAAAAACTTCAAGCATCTGATAGAGATCAGGTCATGACTTACGCGATCAACCTGCTTGAATTTCATGCCGAGACACAATCGCTTTCTAAGGGGGTGGAAGGAATAATCGTCGTTCCGGTGCTTACTATCACGGAAGGCCTCGTAAATAGAAAACCGCGCTGGCCGGGACTTGGTGGCCACAGCTGGAATGCTGCTGCAAACCGCCCACTCGAAAGTGACGCGCATTCACTCACCGAAGTTTTCCAACTCGCATTTGAAAATCGGCGCTCCGATCGCCGAATCGATTTGACTGAGTGGCTTCGCTCTCCCTTTCGACCATCATCATCTATTTTGGACGCCACTCTTTCATTGTATGGAAATCATGATGTCTCGGCGATCTCCGAACATGCGGCGCCAACTGAGGAGATAAAATCTAGCGTTACCGAAATTCGTGAAGTGATCGAGACTGCCCTGTCTGAGGGAGAATATCATGTTATATTTCTATCTGGCGCACCCGGGGCTGGAAAGACACTCGTTGGCCTGGAATTAGTATTACGAGGCATACACGCCGGAGAATTTGTTTTTGTGACCGGTAACGCACCTCTCGTTGAAGTCCTGAACAAGGCTCTCGCCCAATCGTTTCGTCACCAGAGCAAATCCTCCGTTTCATGGGCTCACACCGGTTACAGGAGGGAGGATGCGAGATTTGTGACTTCAATCGCAAATTACAAAATTGTTAAAGCCCACAATTTCCTTGGAAAGAGGACTGAAAACCATCGTCAGGAAGATGGTAGGGTGTTGGTTTTTGATGAGGCTCAGCGCACCTACGAAAAGGGTAAGATGGTGCTTCGGGAAAAACTACCGGATCATGAGGCAGATTTGATTCTGGAGACTCAAAAAACAGCTTATCCCACTGGAGGTGCGGTTGTTGTTGCATTGATTGGCCACAATCAAGCGATCAACAGCGGGGAGATGGGCATTCTGGCATGGCTCGAGGCCATAGAGCGAAAGGGTTGGAGTTTTTCGATATCGGATGAAACACTAAATCTTGCAGAATTCAAAGACGCGTCACGGTGGAAAAGTAATGAACGCCGCCGCCCGCTTCAGAATGGTCATTTGAGCCAGTCAATGCGGTATTATCGCAACTCCGAAGTAGAGAAATGGGCCGGATGCGTTTTGAATGGGGATGTTTTTGGAGCAGGCGTTGCTGCTGGGAAGTTGGAAGAAGGCTCCGATTGCATCCGGATCACACGAAGCTTGGCCGACGCTCGCAAGTGGGCGAAAAAACAAACGGTAGGAACGCAGCACTGTGGACTGATTGCGTCGAGCCAAGCAAGGCGGCTCGCGGCGGAAGGACTTTTCGTCGAATTGAAGCCGAGTATCGCTGATTGGATGTTAGCTCCTTCCACCGATATCAGATCCTCGAATGCCTTGGAGGTTGTGCAGAATCAGTTTCAAGTTCAGGGACTCGAACTCGATTTCTGTGTCGTATGTTGGGACGCGGATCTGCGGCGAGAAGGTGAAAAGTGGACCTCATTTAAACTCAGTGGCTCGAAGTGGCAAAAAGATGCGCTTCTCGAAATAGCGAAGAATAGTTATCGGGTTCTGCTTACTCGTGCGAGGAAGGGCATGATCATATTTGTGCCTGAAGGAGACTTGAGTGGAGAGGATAACACACGTGTTCAATCGTTTTATGACGGAATTTGGGATTTCCTACGAAAGTGTGGTGCTAAGGAGCTTGATTGAGAAAGAGGATAATTTGACGGGTTCGACTCTCAATTTTTAAGGCTTTTTTCTGTCCTGAGGAGGCGTCAAATTGCATTATTATTTCAGAGGAAAATTCCCAACGCGTTTCAGTTGCTTTGGGATCAGTCCAATCGCGCTTGAATGTTCTTGAAGTCGTGGATTTTCAAGAGTTCGCGGGTCTTTCGGGTTGTTTGAAGGACTTCCGCAAATTTGCGCATAGATTTCATAAATCCCATCCAGAGGGTGAGAAGGAGCTAACGTAAGTAGAGGTCTGCCTTGTCGGTAAGATCTTCTTGGGAAAGTTTTAAGGATTCACGTCGGCTGCGTATATTTTGGCCGAGTTTCGATAATGCGGGCTCGCGTTTGGGCATCGTCCAAACTGGACTTCGTGACGCCTATGCGTCCACGGACTATACGTATCATCTGGTTGATCAGCTTCGAATATGGAATGGCACGTTTGCATTTTAATGTGGCGGGAGAAGGCCGAGTTACGCTGAAGGGAGCCGGGTCAAAAGCATCTGAAGTGAAACAGCGCTGCCTTTACGAAAAAAAATTGTTCGTCGACTGTGTTAAAAGGGGTCCGCGCTGTTTTTGGAGGGTTGACGTCAGGTACTGAGGAGAATAAATTGAGCCATGGCCGATCTTTTTACTTTGGGTTACGAGGGCACAGATGTTCAGAAATTCATCAAAGTGCTTAACGCTCGTAAAATGGATACTTTGGTGGATGTCCGTGACGTGCCTGTCAGCCGGAAGCCCGGATTTTCTAAAAATTCATTAGACGCGGCCTGTGAAGCTGCGGGTATTAACTACGAACACTGGCCATTGCTTGGTTGCCCCAAACCGATCCGGGAAGAATATCGTCAGGATGGAGATTGGGCCAAATATACCCGCCGTTACAAAAAACACCTCCTGACCATTGAGAATACTTTGGAAGATCTTTCGAGCAGAACGTTAAAAAAGCGTATCTGCCTGGTTTGTTTTGAGGCCGATCCCCGGTTTTGCCATCGCAGCTACATTGCGGAAGCCGTGCAGGAATTGTTGCCGGGGACAGTTGAGTTGGTCCACCTCACATCAACAGGTCTAACTGCCGTGCCTGGCTGATATCCGGCTTGGGTGGGTAGTAGAACGCGACGATCAGCCATTGATCCGGGAATCGATGCATGGTTCCGAGTAAAAACAGAATATTTTTGTTTTTGAACTCGATCTCAAGTTTTTCGCGGAAGGGTTTCTCCCAGTTTTTACCGTGGCTGCGCTGGCAATTCCAGTAAAGAGCACCAGCTTCCCAGTCGGTAATTTTATGCTTCCAAGTCGTGATGATACCTTTTTCATCCTTGCACTCATATCGATAGTAGAAGTCGTGGGGAAGTTTGCGCAGCATGACTTTATCTCGTGCTTCCTTGGAGTCGAAGAGTCCATCCTGATGCACCAATTTCTGTTTTTCTTCTTCGGTCCAGTCGGGTTGATCCGAATCAGAAATTTCCAATTCCAGCAACCGGGTCGGTTGGATGAAACCGAAGCTGGCCCCCTTTTCCTGACGGTGTTTTTCGAGAATATCTGGAGAGGAGTAAATATGGCCATTAATCCACTCCAGTCTTCGATTCCAGCCGTTACTGGTGGGGATGATGGCGTCCGGCACAATGGAGTCACGGTCAATGGTATGGCTTTCAGGTCTGTGATCTTTAGATGCCTTGTGGATACGGGCAGTGATCCACTGCCATTTGGAAAACTTCTGGTCGCCCTGCAGGTAACGATAAGGCAAAGGAAAAAGCCGTCTGAATTCCCGGTTTTTATTGATGGCCGCGACACAGGTGATTTCCCTGTGGCTTGCGCTGGGATTGGGATAAGTCTTGGCCAAGATCAAGAGTTCTTCCAAGTGACCAACGGGCATGTATGATAGTGGAACCGTAAGATTTAAAAATCAAGCCTCTGCGTTAGTGCAATTTGACGGGGTTAATTCTCAATTCTCAAGGCTTTTTCAGTTGCTTGGTGTTCAGCCCACTCATGCGGCAGTGTTCCTGAAAACGTGGATTTTAAGAGTTCGCGGGTCTTTCTGATTGTATGAATATCAGAAGTAGGCCAGGAAAAAGAAGCCCATCAATAAGCCCCAGGAAAGGGGATTTAATGTCAGAGGCGGACGACACATGGGTCGTCCCTCGGCCTCTTTTCGGAGGGACGACCTCTGTGTCGTCCGGGGGGAGGGGGGAAGCGGCCCGGACGGAGCCGGGCCCTCCAAATCGGAACGGCTTGCCCCGTCTAGTGTCCTGAAGGTCGCGCAGGGCTTTTGTCATTTGTTCGGAAGGCAACACAGCCATATTACGGATCAGTTTGTGGTGATCAACGCTGGAAAGATCTTAAATTTTGCGGCTGGTGCCGATTCCCTATCTCATCGCGCTCAAATTGTATGCGGGAGGACATGAGTCCAAAGCCGATATTATCGAACTGATACTGCGCAACCCGGAACTGGATCTGGAGGCGTTGAAAACGTTGTGCGCGGGCTACGACCTTGCCGGGATAGACGAACTGATCAAAGAGGCGGGTTGACGACCGCCCGGACGAAAGGAAGGACCAGAGGCAGGATGCCTCTGGCAGCGGGCAAGATGCCCGCGCTCCTTGGGGATTTGGAAGGGGAAATCTTTAACGAAGCCCATCAGTAAGCCCCAGAAAAAGAGATTTAATGTCAGAGGCGGACGACACATGTGTCGTCTCTTCGCCTCTTCTCGGAGGGACGACCTCCGTGTCGTCCGGGGCGAGGGGGGAAGCGGCCCGGACAGAGCCGGGCCCTCCAAATCGGAACGGCTTGCCCCGTCTAGTGTCCTGAAGGTCGCGCAGGGCTTTTTTGGAAGAAGAAATTTACAACGAAACTGGGTTAGCCGCGAAAAGGCGTAAAAGGGATAGAGATGTAATTACTTGTTATAAATAGGCAGTTTTGTGCTTTTTTGTAACGAAAGTTTTCCGTGAGTTGTTCGAAGGAAAAAGAAGCGGCCCGGACAGAGCCAGGCCCTCCGATTATTAGTCTGACATTGGGAACCGCGATCCGGAGATCGCGGCTACAACTTGCAGACTTAAAATACGTCACCCTGTGACGGGCGGCTCCTGCAGCCGATTGAATCCCATAAAATCCCCGCCCCGCAGGAGGATGCCCGCGTGGCCTGGGTGCAGGGGCGGGCCGTCCTGTTTGATGCGGACGATGGGCAGGGTGACGCGCATGGACATGCCCATGCGGCGACGGTTGGAGCGGTTCGGCTCGGAGTGGTGCAACAGTTTCTCGTTAAAGAGAAAGAACTGGCCGGGTTTCAACTCCATGTTGATGAGGTTGTCTTTTTTGAAGTATTTTTCGTCGGCTTCTTCGCCAAAGGCCATACCGTCCTTGGCCGGGATGTGGGGAACGACGTGTTTGTGTGATTTGGGCAGGATCTGGACGCAGGAGTTGTCGATTTTGACATCATGAATCGCGATCCAGGCCGAGATGTTGATGATGGGTTCCAGAGGCCAGTAGTTCTGATCCTGGTGCCAGGGGATTTCTTTGCCGCCCGGTTCTTTGTTGAAAAAGTTGGTGGCCCAGAGAATCAGATCCGATCCATAGAGACATTCCATGCGGTCGATGATGGCCTGGCTGTTGGCCAGGTCGAAAACCACGCGTGAATCCATGTGTCGGGATTGGAGCGTTGTATTGGGATTGGGGCCGGGACTGTTGATGACCTGGGTGTCGATGTGCTGGCGGATGTCGGCCATCTCTTCCTGGCTGACGGCGGCGAAAGGTCCGAGATAGCCTTCCTCGTGGAAGAAAAGGACTTCGGCAGGGCTGAGGGCGGATTTGGTTAGAGTTGCGATGGCGGTTTGGGTCATCATGGGATTGTTTTCAGGTTTTTAGTTTCAAGTTTTGGGTTGAACGGGTGATTTGTTTTCGGGAACTCTTAAGTTCTTTATTCATCCTAGTGATAAAATCTAATGGTAACATGGCTCGAAAAGCGTATTGTTTGCATTGAACCGGTGATATGAAGATCCAATTGCCTTTACCCTGCCTTCAGAGTTGGCTGCTTGTTCTGTATCAGCAAGCGCCTTCGTTGAAATTTGATCTACGGGGTGTGCCTGGCAAGATGCGGATACCCAGGCAGTGGCAGGTTCGGTTGGGGCCTCAGCGCGAACACCTGCTTTATTACGTGGTGGAAGGGGGATTTGAAGCGGAGATTGGCGACAGGTTTCTGACGATCCGGAGCGGGGATCTTCTTTGGATGGCGCCGGGAACTCCTTTTTATTTCCGCCTTCCACCTGGACAGGGTCTTGTTATCAACCGCTTCCGGCTGATGGCGTCCGGATTGGAACATCCGAAGGGTTCCAGTCATTTTCTTTATCCCGGAGCTTGGAGCGCCCAGGTCTGGATGGAGCAGATCATCCAGGAGCTTGGGGAGAAAGATCCGTATCAGCGGGAACGTTTAAAGTCATTGCTGATTTGTCTGATCATTGAGTTGGCGCGTCTCTCCGGGGGGCCGCCCAGAGAGGGGTCCGGATTTACCCGGCAGCAAAGACAGCAGATTCTTCAGTTCTCGACACAGCATGTGAAAACCCGACTGGAGCCCGCGCAGTTGGCGTCGCATCTGGGTTTGTCCCACGATTATTTTACTCGGTTGTTCCGGCGCAGTTTTCAGATGCCACCCCGTCGATGGCTGATGGAACAACGGATAAGGCAGGCCGCGCTGCGTCTTCTCGAATCCACGCTGAATGTCTCCCAGGTGGCGGAAGAGTTTGGCTATCAGGATGTGTTTCTCTTCAGCCGACAATTTAAAGCGGTGCTGGGGGTTTCGCCATTGGGATATAGGAGGAGGGGGCAGGGAGGTTGAATGTTGAATTTTGAATGGGTAATGCGGAAACGAAACGGCCCGGTTGGAGCCGGAACCGCCGATTATGAACGCGCCATTGGGAACCGAGGCTCGGAGGTCTCGGCGACAAGGAGAGGTGAAAAACACACACTTCTTGGGATGGATTCTTTATTCTAAATGACTTCCGGGTTGGTCATTGGGAGAAGCCAAAGAAACGGCCCGGACGAAGCCGGGCCCTTTATTTAATCGGCGGGACGTGATCTGTCTTGTTTACCGTTTCTTCCTGGGTTCGTGGATGCGGTCGGGATCGGGATTTTGGCGGTCGGCGTAGTATTTGGCGGCACTGTTCTGTTCGCGGCGCTCGCGACGGTCGATGGTCATCTGCCTTTTCTTCCGGCTTTGTTTGAGTTCGGCCACTTCTTTTCCCAAAGACAAATAGGCATCGAACCGGGCTTTGTCCAAGAGGCCTGCATCGACCGCTGCCTGGATGGCGCAACCGGCGTTGCTGCCGTGTTTGCAGTTGCCGAATTTGCAACGTAATGAAAGTTCTTCCAGATCCGGAAATCTCTCGCGCAGGGAATGTTCATCCGTCCAGAGATGAACTTCCCGGATTCCGGGATTGTCGATAATGATACCTCCCTTGGGAAGAATCATCAGTTCACGGGCCGTGGTGGTGTGGCGGCCCTTGCCTGTCAGTTCGTTGACTTCTTCCGTCCATTGATAGTCGTCGCCAAACAGTTTGTTGATGACGGAGGACTTGCCGACCCCGGATGAGCCGATCAGGGAAACGGTGATGCCTTCTTTCAGATGATCCTTGAGAGCCTTCAATCCACCCCGTTTCGTCGCGCTGGTGATGTGGACTTCAGCGGTAGGATTGAGGGCCTGGATTTCGCGGGCGGCCTGCTCGTTCTGCTCCCCGGGAAAAAGATCCGACTTGTTGACCAGAACCACGGCTTTGGCCCCGCTGCGGCCAATGATGGCGAAATAACGTTCCATGCGGCGGAGATTGAAGTCGGGGCCTGATTCGGTGACCACCACCACCACGTCGATATTGGCGGCAATGACCTGTTCTTCCGTGCCGCGTCCGGGGGTCTTGCGCGAAAGACTGTTCTGGCGGGGAAGGCGCGCTTTGATGACATGGATGGGATTGTGATCGGCTTTGCTGACGTCCAGGGCGACCCAATCACCGACTGCCGGGAGATCAGCATCGGTCGCGGCATCGTGATAAAGTTTGCCGCTCATGACGGCTTCGTATTGTTCGCCATCCGCCACCAGGGCTCCGTAGGTGATCTTGTTGTCGCGGATCAGGCGGGCAGGCTGCCAGCCCTGTGAGGCATAGGGTTTGAAGGCCCCGGCAAAAGCCGTGTTCCATCCCATTTTTTCGAGAGTCATGGCCATGCGGTTAGCTGAAGAGAATCCCAGTTGGGAGGGTATCGGGCAAGACTGAAAGGGTGGGAGTAGAGACAGGAAAATTTTATCGCAAAGGGTTAAAGCCGCCAAGGCGCCAGAGATACAAGAGGATAAACTTATGTTTTCGTCTGGATGAACAACCTTGCGTTCGTTAGCAACCTGGCATTAAAAACACCGTGATAGTTCTTTTTCACAATGTCGATTGGCAGCAAGGTTTGATTGGCAGAGGCTCGCCTAGGTTTTTCTGCCGTTCAGAAAAAACATTTCTGCCGGGCCGAGACGTTTGACCGGAATGGAGCCACGGGCCTCCCAGAGATAATGGTCGCTGACCCGGCTCTGCACGTCGGCGGAAACATTGATGCGTCCGGGTTCGCTGCTGGATTCCATGCGGCTGGCGAAATTGACCGTGGCGCCCCAGACATCGTAGCTGAACTTCTGTTTTCCGATGACGCCCGCCATCAGGGGGCCTACATGGATGCCGGTGCGCATCTGCCAGCCTTCCGGCCCGAAGGATTCGGAGATTCTGCGGGCGGAATCTGCGATTTCGAGGGCTGCGTTGCAGGCGGCGGCAACGGGATTGCTGTGGGGTTCCGGAACACCAGCCACGGCCATGTAGGAATCACCGATGGTTTTGATTTTTTCCAGGCCGTGCAGGGAAATGATCCGGTCGAACTCTGTGAAATAAAGATCCAGCCTGCGGATGACTTCTGCGGGGGGAAGCATCGCGGAGGACTGGCTGAAGCGGACAAAGTCGGTGAAAAGAACTGCGGTATCCTGAAAATGGACGGGTTCCACATAGCCGTTCAATTTGAGTTCGCTGGCAACCTGGTGGGGTAGAATACCGTGGAGGAGACGGACATTCTCGGCCAGGGTCTTTTTGAGCACGCCTTCAAAATAGTTGAACATTCCGTTCTGGTAGGTCCGGCTTTGCTCCAGGAGCAGTGTGTCGGCCTCGGATGCGATTTCGGGAAGCAATTCCTGAACGGATTTGCGCATCACTTCGCGCATGATGCTTTCGGAATCGAGAAAAAAGGAGGCCGTAAAACCCAGGCTCTCGTAGTCGAAGCTGCCGAAGGCTTCACGCATTTTGTTTAAAAACCGCTCTGAACTTTCGTTGGTTCCATCGCGCAGATCAAGAAGACGGTAAAAGAACACCCGGTCGTAGGTCAGAAAGGCGGCGTCTTCGTAGGAGAAGTCGTGGCGACTCTCGCACCAGCGGAAGAAGAGATTGTAGGGAACCTGGGGGCTGTTCTTGCCCAGCTTGAATTCCTGCCGTAGGGCGAGGGCCATATCGACCAGGATCTGGCGGACGGGCAGGTCCTTGAAAACCTCGTGCAGGACTTCGTCCGGCTTTTTCGCTTCTGCTTCCAGGTGCAGAAGAAAAAAATCCGCAAGCAAATGCGAGACCTTTTGACGGGTTTCGGGTTTATGCGAAAGGATACCTTTTGTCATGGTGACGAGACAGAAGAGTTGCTCAGGCGGCGGCCAGGGTGAGAAGAATGTTGCCCTTGGCGGCCTGGGGTGTAGAGAGAATGCTCATGGAGAGTGGTTTGGCCTATCTGCCAAAAAAAGCAATCAAGATGACTAAACGCAAATCAGACGAACGGGGCCGCGCCGACCATGGCTGGCTTGACTCCTACCATACTTTCAGCCTCGGGGAATATCATGATCAAGATTGAATGGGCTTCCGCAGCCTCCGCGTGATCAATGAAGACAGGGTTTCTCCGAGTCAAGGCTTTGGAACGCATGGGCACAAGGACATGGAAATTATCACTTACTAATAGATCCGTGGGATAGACTACAGGCTCAACCCGCAGGGCGGGGGAGCTTTTGCCCCTGGCCGGTGTTGCTCCCCGCTCACAGCCCTCTGCGGGGATGCCCGCTCCCCGCGCCTTGGCCAGAAACAAAATCTCCCGCCGCGACTGTAGTCTATCCCACGGATCTATTAATATGTTCTGAGCGGGCAGTTGAAACACAAGGACTCGATAGGAAATGGCCGTATCATCCAGACCGGTGATGTGCAATACATGGCCGCCGGCACTGGGGTCCGCCATAGCGAATTCAATCCTTCCAGGGAGAAGAAGGCTCATTTTCTCCAGACCTGGATCAAGCCGGATCAGCTGGGAGCCACCCCCCGTTATGCCGGGCAATCCTTCAAGAATGCGGACAGTGGAAAGCTTCATCTGGTGACCAGCAAAACGGGCCGGGAGGGGTCAATCGCCATCAATCAGGATGCGGATCTCTGGCTGGCCAAACTGGAAAGTGGTGCCAGGGACGACCATACGCTGAAAGCCGGACGCCACGCCTGGGTGCAGGTGGCGGAAGGTGAAATCACCCTGAACGGAACGAAATTTTCCGCCGGCGATGCTGCGGCGGTATCGGAAGAAACGGATCTGGAATTGCGTGCCGACGAAAAATCGCAGGTGCTGCTCTTTGATCTCAACTGAGTGTGCGGCCAAGTTATTCTTGTAACTTTGCGTTTACGCCTTTCCAAAGCGGGCGTCACCAGCAATTTCCATTCAGTTGGTGGAACGCTTACAGTTTTTTTCGGGAATTTTTGAGCTCTGCCATCAGTTCGTCATAGGCAACGCGTTCCTCTTTGGATTTGGCGCCCTTCTTGTAAACCTTGGCCAGAAGGATCATGACCTTGAGAAGCTTGCGTTTTTCTTTCTGGACGACAGAACGTTTGAGCTCGGCATGTTTCATATCGGTAGTTTAGTCCGTTTGAAGGGGGGAAGGCAATGCCATGCCTGTCAAAACGGCCCGAGTCACAGAATTGTTACAAAAGGGGGGCTTCCGGATGTGCCCAGGGTGCCAAGGCCCACCGGTGGTTCGGGCGCCAAGGTATAATGGGTTGGTCGACAGGAGTTCGGGCGGAGGGTTGCGTGGAAAACAGCCCGGCACCTTTGTTGCCCGCCAAAGGACGGAGCTGCCTTTGGCGCGACCCGTCGGCCCCTGGAATAGTTGATATCAACTCCATCTCCGCGCTGCGGCGGCGGGCTGTTTTGCACGCAACCAACCCTTCTTATCTTGGCCCTTGAACTACTTGTGTCCTGACAGCGAAATTCTTTTATTAAATCCGTGGGGAATTTTGTTCTCCGGCGAGGCAGGAGAGCAACCTTCTATCTGAACGATAGAAGGTAGACGAGTAACGAAGCCCGGAGATTAAAAGAACCACGGCCCCATGGGATTGCACAGAAAAAGGCCCGGAACTTTGTTGCGTTTCAGGTCGGGTGTCCTTCAGACACGCTCCCCCGCACGGCGCCGCATTCCACGCCTTTTTCTGTGCAAATTTAATGAAGGAACTTCACTGTCAGGACACTAGCGACAACCGCAGCCGGAACCACAGGATTGATCTTTGCAGGCGAGATCGTCCTGATCGGGCACGCGGCCCAGCTCAAAGGCTTTGCTGATCATCTTGTTGATGCTGTCCTGGACTTCATTCATCTGGCCCTGGAGTTCAATAAAGTTCTGGGCAACGGGATTGTTCAGCAGAGCGAAACGCATTTTCTCAAACTCGTCGATCTCGGTATCGGTCAACTGAAGATTCTGGGTTTGTTTGTCGCGCAGTTCGCGACCACGGTCGCTGACGTCGCGGTATTGTCCCTGGGAGGCTTCATCAGCGAGGAACCCTTCGATCTGGCGGCGGCTGTCGCGGAAGCGTTCGTCCTGGAGCAGGGCCTCGCAGAGTTCCCGGGTTTTTTGGAAGATAAGATCCTGAGTGTTTTCGGTGGAAACCATGTGCATGGGATCAACTAAGCATGGTTTTTGATTGGCGTAAAGAGCGCAGGCGTTTTGGTTTGGGCTTTACCTGATTTTTTTGTAGCAGCTTGCAGGCCAGGCGAAGGGTGGCTTTAAGTGGAAGACGAAGGCTATCGCGATGCAAGATCGCTTTTTCAGGGGAAATTCCGGCGTTTCAGGCCAGTGATTCTACAGAGCTTTTTTCCTTGGGAAGGAGTTCAAGGAGACGCTCGAAGCTGAAGGGTTTTTCCAGGCATGGGCAGGGGGTTTCGCGGACTTTGGTAATGAGGTCGTTGGAAATGAGGTCCCCGGTCATGAAGATAAAGCGTTGGCGGTAGATACGATCCACTTCGAGCATGCCGCGGTAGAATTCCAGGCCGTTCATGCGGGGCATCCGGATGTCGGAAATGATAAAATCGAAGGATTCCTTGTGGGCGATGGCGAGGCCTTCCTGTCCGTCCTGGGCGGTGACCACGTCGTAATGGTAGGTTTTCAAAAAGCGGCTGAGGGCGCTGCGGATCAATTCCTCATCATCGACGAGCAGGATGCGGAGGCGGTTGGTGGGTGCGATTTCGGGCGGGGATGTACTGCCGACGCTGTTTTTGGCGGGTAAAGGTTTGGTCTCTGCGATTTCTTCGTTGGCCCGGGGGAGGGTGACGGTGAAGGAGGCTCCGGCATGGAGGCCGCTGCTACAGATAATTTTGCCTCCATGGGCCTGGATGATGCCTTGGGCGATGGACAGGCCCAGGCCGGTGCCTTTCCCGACTTCTTTGGTGGTGAAAAACGGGTCGTAAATGGATTCGCGCACCTCGATCGGCATGCCGATGCCGTTGTCGATGATGTGGATGGTGACGCTGTCCTGATCTTCTTCGACTTCCACGGTGATGTTGCCGTCGGAACGGCCTTCCATTTCGATGGCGTGTTCGGCGTTGTTGATGAGGTTAAGGATGACCTGTTCAATCTGGAGGGAGTTGACCTTGACCAGCGGGGACAGGTCGGGGGTGCCGACGGTTAGGCGGATGTTTTTGAGTTTGAGCTGGTGGCGGATGAGCCCGCAGGTGTCGCGAATAATGTCGTTGATGGCGCAAACCTGCATGTTGCCACTCTGGCGGCGGGAGAAGGCGAGAAGATTTTTGACCAGATCCGCTGCGCGTTGGGCTTCGTGGGCAATGGCCTCGAGGGTTTCTTTGTGTTCGGGGTTTTCGATGTCGTAGGCCAGAACGGAAGCCCCGCCGAGGATGGCGGTAAGGGGGTTGTTGATTTCGTGGGCAATGCCGGCGATGAGTTTGCCGAGGGTGGCGAGTTTTTCCGCCTGCAGGAGTTCTGCCTGCATGCGTTGCTCGAGGTCCCATTTCAAACGCAGATCGATGGCGGAGGCGGCGAGCTGGGCGAAGAGGTTGATCTGGTTCAGGCTGGTTTCGTTGTATTCGTTGGGTTTGAGTCCGTCGAGGTTGATGATGCCCCAGATTTCTTTCTGTAGATAGACTGGGACGGTCATTTCGCTGCGGACATAGCTGAACCAGGTGATGTAATTAGGATCCTGGGCGGTGTCGTGGCAAAGGTAGGGTTTGCCGGTGGCGGCGACGCGGCCCGTGATGCCCTGGCCGAGCCTGAGGCGGCGGTTGCGGATGTCGTCGGTCCAGTCCGGACCGTAAACGGACGTGATGCGGAGGGATTTGTCGGCGTGGTCAATGGTGATGAAGGAGCCGTGGACCGAGTCAGTAATGGTGCAGGCCCAGCGGAGAATGAGTTGCATGACCTCTTCCAACGGCTGTTTGGCTTGGATAGCCTCCAGAATTTCGCGGATGGCCTGGATCACCGGTTCCTGATTCATAAACCTCAAAGTTAGAAGCATAATGTATGCCCGATTGCCAACATGGCAAGGCAACATCAAAAACGATGGAATAAAAACACGGGTTCAGTAGTCTTAAGGATAATGGATTTGTCTTTTGAACAAATTGTAGAGCACTACTACCAGCCGCTGTATCGTTTTGGCTATAGCCTGAGCCAACGGGAGGCTGAGGCGGCGGATCTGACGCAACAGACTTTTTACCGATGGGCGACCAAAGGGCATCAACTTCTCGACAGGAGCAAAGTCAAAACATGGCTTTTTACCACGCTGCACCGGGAATTTCTGGGTTCGCGTCGGCGGATTGTAAAGTTTCCGCAGGTGGAAGTGGGTGAAGTGGAGCATGAACTGCCGGTGATCAGTTCCGACATTGCCGAAAAAATGGACGGGGCGCTGGTGATGCAGGCGCTGCAGCGCGTGGACGATCTTTACCGGGCTCCTCTGACCCTTTTTTATCTGGAACAACATTCGTATCAGGAAATCGCCGGCATTCTGGATATTCCCATTGGCACGGTCATGTCGCGCCTGTCCCGTGGGAAACAGGAATTGAAGAAAAAACTTCTGGAAGGAACACAGCAAAGGCCGGGAAAGATTGTGCCTTTGGCGTTGGAGCAGGCCCGTCAGATCCGGGGAGGTTCACGTGAATAACTCCGAAGCCAAATTGATATTAAGTGCCTACCGTCCGGACGGCCAGGAGGCCCTGGATCCTCGGATGAAGGAAGCCCTGGAACAAGCCAAACGTGATCCGGAGCTGGGCAATTGGCTGGAAGAACAGCAAATGTTCGACCGGGTGGTCTGCGACAAATTGAAGTGCTGCTGTGTACCTGCGGACCTCAAGGCGACCATTCTGGCCGGCTGTGAAACCTTGGAAGGTGCCTGCTGGTGGAGGCATCCGAAGGTATGGGCACTGGCTGCCACGTTGTTTTTTCTGTTGGGTCTGGGTCTTTGGTGGGCGGATATAGCAGGCAAGCCGACCCTGGCGGATTACCGGGATGAAGTGGCCCTTGCGGCCGTGGTTATGATTGATCGTGGGTTCAAGCTGGACTATCAATCTGCTGAAAACTACAAGGTGATGGAATGGGTTGAGGCACGCCAACTGGCCAGCCGCGTCGGATTCACCCCTGGCATGGATCAGTCCAGGCCCTTCGGTTGCAAGGCGATCGAGTGGAGGGGGCACCGCGTGGCCATGGTTTGTTTCAAAGGGCCTGACAATCAGGTGGCGCATCTTTTTATCCTCAGGCGTGATCTCCTGGCCAAGGCACCGGAGCGGCAGTCCAAGGAAATCACCACCATGGAAGGTTTGTCGGTGGTGTCCTGGTTTGACCAGGCCAACGCCTATGTTCTGGTCGGGGATAATCCCCGTGTGCGGATCGAAGATTTTTTGTAAGGCCATCCCCGGCGGTTCATCCACCCCCGACAAGGCTATGGCGGACAGGCCCGAAACTCCTTAAAAAGACAAGGAGGACTCCCCCCTTTTTTTGTGGAAACGGGTTTATTTTGGAATTGGCCTTTACCACTATCCTCCCATGCTGGTGGAAATGGACTTTTTTTTAATCGCTCTCGGATTGGTGGGGCTCGTTGTCGTTCTCATCGTGGTGGGAAGCAAGATGGCAAAGAAACGGCGCGCGGCCCTGGCCGCGGCTGCAGGTCGTCTTGGATTCAGCTACGATCCGGAAAAGAACCGGGCACTCGGGCAGGAATATAATTTCCTCAACGCCTTGAGACAGGGCGACGACCGTTATGCTTTCGATATCATGCGGGGAAGCCATCAGGGGCAGGAGGCCCTTGTCTTCGGCTATCACTATGAAACTCAGTCGACCGACTCCAAAGGCAACAGGACGACAACCAGCCATTATCTCAACGTATTTACGTTGGCTTTTCCCAAGGCCTTTCCTGAAATGACCATTGCTCGTGAAGGTTTTTTTTCGAAAGTCGCGCAGGCTTTCGGTTATGATGACATTGATTTCGAATCCCACGAGTTTTCCCGGATTTTCTGCGTGCGTTCCAAGGACAAGAAGTTTGCCTATGCCATCTGCCATCCACTGGCCATGGAATTTCTTTTGGCCAACCAGGACCTGAACATCGAGATAGAGGGTGACAAGCTGGGATTCATTTTTTCGGGAAGACTCAAACCTGAAGACATCGAAAGAAACCTGTCGCGCCTGCTGGAGTTCAGGCAGTTAGTTCCTGAGTATCTGCTAGTGAGAGAAAATCCATGATCATCATTCTTCTTTTTCTACTGATCCTTGTTATTGTTCCTGTGGTCTATGTCATCGTCCACTACAACGTTCTGGTTTCCCTGCGCAACCACATCCGGGAATCCTGGAGTGATGTGGATACTGAATTAAAACGGCGTTACGAACTGATTCCCAACCTCGTGGCCACGGTCAAAGGGTATGCCGCACACGAGCAGGGGGTGCTGGAAAAAGTGACAGAACTGCGCAATCGATGCCTTTCCAACCATGGCCCGGTGGCATCCCAATCGGGTGATGAACAGCAGTTGGTGGAAAATCTCCGGCGACTGATGGTCGTAGTGGAAAATTATCCGGAGTTGAAAGCCGACAAAAACTTTCTTCAGTTGCAGGAAGAGCTGGTAAGGACGGAAGACCGTATCCAGGCCTCGCGGCGCTTTTACAACGGGAATGTCAGGGATTACAAGAACAAGAGTGAGACCTTTCCGGGGAATCTGGTGGCCGATGCTTTCAGTTTTCCGGCGGAAGATTTCTTCACGGTGGAGTCGAGCGTGAGGGAATTGCCGCAGAGCCGGTTTTAGAATCTGTCAGGACGTTAGCTTGAGATTCCTGCTGTTTTGGGCGCGTTGCTTCGCGGCGGACTCGGTCGGACATGAATCATGTGTTTCGTGCGATATCCACTTCGGCATCGATCGGGGTTCCGCTTTCCAGATGGCAGGCAAAGTGATCCGAAAGCCAAGGAGCACTCAGGCCGCCTTTGGAGCCCAGGCCGTTTACAATCCCCAGAGAAGGATGGCGCGGATGCAGCCCGATGGCGGGAATGGTTCCCTGAAAGCTGGGCCTGACACCGGCCCTGTGCGAGAGGATTTCGATCGGAAGGGATGTCAGCTTCTGCAAGGCCTGTAAAAGGTGGTCTCGCCCCGCAGGCGTGGGATGATGGTCCAGAGGATTCCAACTGTAGGTTGCGCCCACCCGATAAAGATCATCCCCCAAAGGAATGAGGAAAACCCCTTTTTTGACGATGTCATCCAGGTTAAGATCCGGGATGCGGACACAGAGGGTTTCTCCCTTGGAGGCTTTCCAGGGAAGCCAGTCAAACCAGGGCCAGTGGCTGTAGCCGGTGCAAAAGAGGGCCTTTGAGAAACTCTTCCCTTTCCATTCGACCTTGTTGGGGCTGACCAGTAGATCCTCTGCCCGGAGATGTTCCGTAAGGCAGCGGATACACGGCCCCGGATTTTTTTCATGAAAGGTCAACCAGGGTTTTAGGTCGACCCATCCTCCCCCCCGGATTTCCACGCAGCCGAAAGTATTCCAGATGGAATCGGGGTCTGAACCCGTTTCCGCCGGGGGAAGTAGGGAGGCGTAGGTGCGTATGGCGGGATCGGAGGCTCGTTTATCCCAGCGTTGACGTTCCTCCGCCGATTTCAGAAAGTGTAGAATACGTTGTTCGTGAAAAAGTTTCAGCCCGGACTCTTCTTCCAACTCGCGATAGAGATTGTGGGCAAAGGGAAGAAGCGTTTCGATCCGCCAACTGGCGGAGAAGCGCAGGCCGGTGATCGGGCTGAGCATCCAGGCGGCGACATCGGAGGAGCCGGGCTGCTCCGGTGAACGGAGAAGGAGCACGGTTTTCCCCCGCCGGGCCAAGGCGCGGGAGAGGAGGGAGCCTGTGATTCCTGCCCCGATGATAAGATAGTCTGCGCTCATGGCCTGATGAAACCGTTACAACATTACCCGATTGTAATCCCATGGAAAGGTTGTTGTCAGTGCCTTGGTTTAAGGTTGGATAAATCTTCACGAAGGAAATCCATTATGAGTTATGAAACCACTGCTCCGACCCCTCCTCCCATGCCCGGCTCCAGCCGTCCGGCCAACGCCACCATCCAGACCATCACTGAGGCTGTGCGTGAAGTCTCCGGCTGGGTTCAACCTTTGCGGCAGGAGATGGGCCGCTTTGTCGTAGGGCAACACGATCTGGTGGACCGCCTGCTGGTTGGTTTGTTGACGAACGGACATGTTTTACTGGAAGGCGTTCCGGGCCTGGCGAAAACCTTGGCATTGAAAACCCTGGCCAACGCGATCGAGCTCGACTTTCGCCGCATCCAATTCACTCCCGACATGCTCCCGGCCGACATTGTCGGAACGGAAATCTACAACCAGAGGGAGGGGAACTTCATTATCAAACACGGGCCGATTTTTGCCAACTTCGTGCTGGCCGATGAAATCAACCGTGCGCCGGCCAAGGTGCAGAGTGCTTTGCTTGAGGCGATGCAGGAGAAGCAGGTCACCATCGGGGAGAAAACCTACATTCTGCCGGATCCTTTCCTGGTCATGGCCACCCAGAACCCGATCGAACAGGAGGGCACCTATCCCCTGCCTGAAGCGCAGGTTGACCGCTTCATGTTGAAGGTCGTGATCACCCATCCGAGCCGGGAGGAGGAGCGTGTGATCCTGGATCTTATGGGATCGACGGAGGCGCGGCCGCCGGTGACGGCGGTAATGACGGCGGAGCATGTGCGTCAGGCCAGGCATGTGGTGAACAGCATTTACATGGATGACAAGGTGAAGGAATACATCTGCGACCTGGTTTATGCCACCCGTGATCCGAAGCGTTATGGACTGGATCTCAAAGACTATATTCTGAACGGGGCCTCCCCGCGCGCCACCATCAGCCTGACACTGGCCTCAAGGGCCTACGCCTTTTTGGAAGGCCGGGGTTATGTCACACCGCAGGACGTCAAATCCATGGCGATGGATGTGTTGCGGCACCGTGTGAGCGTGACTTACGAAGCGGAGGCGGAAGGGCTGAAAAACGAAAGTATCGTCCAGAAAGTTTTGGACACAATACCGGTGCCTTGAGAACGTTTAAGGTTTTAATTTTTATGTTTCAAGTTGGGGAAACGAAGCGACTGACCCATGGATAAGGAACGGACACGGGAAATTTTACGGAAAGTGCGGCAGGTGGAAATCCGCACCAACCGTCTGGCGGATGACACGCTGGCCGGCCATTACCATTCCGTGTTCAAGGGGCGTGGCATGAATTTCGAAGAGGTGCGCGAATATGTGCCGGGGGACGAGGTGCGCACGATTGACTGGAACGTCACGGCCCGGACAGGAAAAGCCTTTGTCAAAAAATTTACGGAAGAGCGTGAATTGACCCTGATCCTCATGATTGATCTCAGTGCTTCCGGCCATTACGGCTCCGTGGCGCAAAGCAAACGGGAACTGGCAGCGGAACTGGCCAGCGTATTGGCGTTTTCGGCCGTGCGCAACAACGACAAAGTCGGCCTGATCCTGTTCACCGACGGGGTGGAACTTTACATCCCCCCGGCCAAGGGCCGCAGCCATATCCTGCGGGTGATCCGGGAAATTCTTTTTTTTGAACCGCGCGGCATGGGGACGGATCTGCCTGCGGCCATTGAGTTTGTCGGGCGTGTCCAGCGCAGGAAGGCCGTGGTTTTCATGATTTCGGACTACTGTCTGACCGGAGCTCTTAACCAGGTGTTGCCGCCATTCAAATCCCAATTACAGGTGGCCAACCGCAGGCATGATTTTGTGGCCATGGCCATCAATGACCCGAGGGAGCGGGAGCTTCCGGCAGTGGGACTTTTGACACTGGAGGACGCCGAGACGGGTGAGCAGGTGGAGATTGATACGGGAAGCGCCGCCGTGCGGGAAGATTACAAAAGACTGGCGCAAACCAGGCGTCAGGACATGCGGCGGACCATCCAGTCCTGCGGGGTGGATTATCTGGAACTGGCGCCGGACCGGCCCTATCTGCCCACCTTGTTGTCCTTCTTCAAAAACCGGGAAAGGCGCCGCTCATGAAAGGATCTTTTTGGGATGAACGTGTACATGAAATGATGAACCTTTATCGGAAACTGGGTCCGCGGGGAACGCCAGGATATGTTTCCGCCTCTTCGACACGGAATCGCAGTCTCAAGACACTGGCCGATTTTTCAAGGCATGCCGGTGGGATGCTGATGGCACTCCTTGTGGCGACACTTTTACTGGCGATGTTGGTTCAGCCCGCCCATGCCCAGAATGTCCAGGGACAGGGGGGCGGGGAGGACATACGGGATATCCAGGGGATCATATCCCTGGCCGGGCTGGAATGGTGGATCTACGTCGGCGCTCTTGTGGCCCTGGCCGGATTGGCTTTTCAGATCTGGTTGCTGAAACGCAGGAGACCTGCGGCGGTTGAGCCGGAGTCCCCGGAAACCATCGCCTTCCGTGAGCTGGATGGGGCACGGGAGTTGTTGCACGAGGGCATGGCCCGTGAATTTTCGCTGGATGTTTCCGAGGTTCTTCGCCGCTACATCGAGGAGCGTTTCCATGTCCCTGTTGTCCAGAGGACCACGGAAGAATTTCTGCAGGATATGCGCCGTTCCCGCCTGCCCGGGGTGCTTTCGCATCTGGACGAACTGGACATTTTCCTTCGCCTTTGTGATCAGGCCAAATTTGGAGGGGAAGCCCTGACCCTTTCCGAAATGGAAACCATGTGGACCAGTGCCCGGGCTTTTGTGGAGCAGAGCGGCCTGGCTTTGGCTCTGGGACGGGATGTGGCGAAGGAAACCAGCAAGGCTCCGGTTGAGCCCCAATCCGTATGATGCGTTTTCATGATCCGGAAGTGCTCTGGTTCTTTCTGGCCCTTCCGATCCTGGCCCTGTGGTGGGGAGGCCGGGGCAAGGCACCTGCCCTCAGGTTTCCGACCGTGGCGGTCGGCGAACTGGTTGGAAGAAAAACCAGAGGCAGGGTCGGTTTTCTGAGACTTCTGCTTCGTCTGATGGCCATAGCCTTTTTGATCATCGCGCTGGCCCGCCCCCAGATAGGAAAAAGCACGGCGGAAGTGGAGGCCAGCGGGATCGATATCATGCTGGTGATCGATGCTTCCACCTCCATGCGTTCCCTGGATTTCGAACTGCAGGGGCAACGGGTGGATCGCCTGACCGTGGTGAAGAAAGTCATCCTCAAATTCATGGCCCAGCGTCCCAATGACCGCATTGGGATGGTGGCCTTTGCCAGTGATCCTTATCTGGTCAGTCCCCTTACATTGGATCATGATTGGCTGCAGAAAAGATTGGAGAAGATCCAGCCCGGAGATCTCGGTCCGGCAACGGCCATTGGTTCCGCTTTGGCGGCCGGGTTGAACCGGCTGGAGGAAAAGAAATCCAAGTCCCGCATCCTCATTCTGTTGACCGACGGGGTCAACAATGCCGGTTCCATCACCCCGCAGATGGCGGCGGAAGCCGCGCGCAGTGTCGGAATCAAAGTCTACACTATCGGGGCAGGAATTCAGGGGGAAGCACCCATGCCAGTGCAGGATGCCTTCGGTAGGCTGCAGACGCGCATGATAAAGGTTGAAATCGACGAAATCATGCTCAAGCAGATTGCGGAAAAAACAGGAGCCCAATATTTCCGCGCGACCAATACCGAAACACTGGAACAAATTTACTCGGAGATCAACAAGATGGAGACAACCAAGCGCACGATGCGCAAGCAGGAGGACTACAAAGAACTCATGGCCTATGCCCTGGGGACGGCGCTTTTTTTATTGGCGATGGAAGTCCTGCTGGCGAACACGCTCCTCCGGAGGGTGCCATGATCGAGTTTGCCGCACCGTTCTGGTTGATGCTGACTCCTCTCCTGGTGGCCGGCCTGGCGGCGGTTCTGGTTTATGGGGAGATCAAGCGGCGCAGAACCCTGGCCCTGCTGGCCAATCCCAACCTGGTGGCCGAGCTGACCTCCAACATCTCCATGTTCAGGCGTCATCTGAAACAGGGCCTGTTCCTGGCGGCAGTTTTTTGTTTCGGGGTGGCGCTGGCCAGGCCGCAGATGGGTTACCGCTGGGAGGAGATCAGGCGCAAGGGGATTGATATTCTTTTTGCCATTGACACTTCGCGCAGCATGTTGGCCCAGGATGTCCGGCCCAGCCGTCTGGAACGGTCCAAGCTGGCCGTGATCGATTTCAGCCGGAATTTTGACGGAGGCCGACTGGGTTTGGTGCCCTTTGCCGGCTCGGCCTTTTTGATGTGTCCCCTGACACTGGATACCGGTGCTTTCTATGAGTCACTGGAATCGCTGGACACCAGCGTCATCGAAAGTCCGGGAACAGATATCGGGTCCGCCATCCGCGAAGCCAGCCAGGCTTTTTCCAAGGGGTCCGGCGATGAAAAAGTTCTGATCCTGATCACAGATGGGGAGGATCTGGAAGGAGATGCCATCGAAGCTGCCACGGAGGTGGCGCAGCAGGGGGTGAAAATTTTTGCGGTGGGAGTGGGGACGGCTGCCGGGGAACTGGTTCCGGATTTCCAGAAGAACGGGGTGTCCTTTATCAGGGATGAATCCGGCAATCTGCTCAAATCCCGTCTTAATGAAAAGGTGCTCCGCGAAATCGCCAGCGTCACCGGCGGAAAGTATTATCCGTTGGGCCCCAAGGGCGAGGGTCTGGAAGCCATCATGCGGGACAACCGCCACCTGATGAAAGAACTTGAGATCAAAGAAAGCATGAGAAAAATCCCTCTGGAACAGTTTCAATGGCCTTTGTTGGCCGGGTTGATTCTGTTGCTGGCGGAAACCTTGATCCGCGAGAACCGAAACAGGAAACAGGTGACCCGGACCAAAACGCGTCCGCACTCCGGCGCCGTGGTGTTGCTGGTTTTTGGTCTGTTCTGCCTTGCCGGAAAGGCCCGTGCTTCCACGGTCCGGGATGCCGAAACAAACATGAAGAACGGGCGATATTCCGAGGCAATGAACCAATATGGTGAAGCCCTGAGGGAAGAACCGGATGAAGCGGCTTTGTTGTATAACAAAGGAGTGGCAGCTTATCGGGGGCAGGATTACGTGGAGGCGGCCCGTGCGTTCGGGGAGGTCCGGAAGTCGCGGGATTTGAAGCTCCAGCAAAAAGCCTACTACAATCTGGGAAATGTCCGCTACCGTGCAGGTGAACAAATGCTGCAGAAAGACCGTGATGGGGCCATTCGCGAATGGGAGGAGGCTCTGGTTTCCTACCAGGGCGCTTTGGCCCTGGATAAGGATGACAAAGATGCCCGTTTCAATCATGATCTGGTGAAGAATCGTCTCGAAGCATTGAAGCAGAACCCGCCCCCGAAGCAGGATCAAAACAAAGAACAGCAGAAGAAAGAGAAGGACAAAGACCAGGACAAAGACCGGAAGCAGGACGATAAGCAGGACGATAAGCAGGATCCGCAGAATCAGGGAAACCAAGACCAGAAGGATCCCAAAGACTCTTCCGGTGGAAAACCGGAAGAGAAGGAGAAAAAAGAGGGTGAGGGCGGCGAACCCTCTAAGGCTGCTGATTCCCCCCCGGAGAAGAAGGAACCGACCAAAGCTCCGGGAAAAGACGATTCCGGCAAGCAGGGGGAACAGGAGCCCAAACCGGATACAGGTGAGGGCAAGCAGGGGGAACCAGGCAAAGAGCAGGGTTCCGAAGGGAAGGCCGAGCAGGTTCAGCCCGGGCAGATGACGAGGGAAGAAGCCAAGGCGCTTTTAAATGCGGCAAAAAGTGGACAGAAACAATTGTTGTTTCCGATCACACGGGGCAAGGATTCGAACAAGAACAACCCTAATCAAAAAAACTGGTGAAAGATTTTCTTAAAATAAAAAGGAACAGCGTAAAAGCAGGATCAGGCATTGGCCGGGATCTCCGCTTGATTCTCGCTGGACTGATCTTTCTGCCGGGCATGGCGGTGGGAGCAATGGCGGCAGAGCTCAAGGTCTCGGCTCTGCTTGATCCTGCGGAAATCACGCAGGGTCAGGAAGCGGTTTTGCGTATTTCTGTAGCCGGTGCCAGCAAAGCCAAACTACAAGTTCCGGAAGTCGAGGGTCTTAAGATTAGTTATGCCGGTCAAAACACCTCGATTCAGATAGTCAATTTCAACCGTTCTGACACCGTGACCTACACCTTCCGGGTCACTGGGTTCAAGCCCGGCAACTACACCATTCCGGCATTTTCTGTGGAAGCCGAGGGCATGAACAAGCAGACACAGGAGCTGGCCCTAACGATTCTCAAAAGTTCAGGGCCTGATACGGCAGGGGAGCCGGTCGGAAGCGGGAAAGAGGAAAAAATTAAGGTGGAACCCCAGGAAATAAACCAAACCTATTTCCTACAGATGGATTTGAAAGACGAACGCCTGTATGTCGGCCAGATGGTGCCGGTCACCTTCCGGCTCTTCATCCGTGTGGGGTATGAGTTCGGACCCAAATCCCTGCCGGAACTCAACAGCGAGGCATTTATCCTTGGCACCCTCTCGAACAGACCCCAGCAGTATCAGGTATCCCTGAACGGAACCCCCTATCACGTGCTGATATGGAACACGGCTATGACCGCGGTCAAGGCGGGCGACTATGACTTGGAACTCAGTCAGAAGGGGGAAGTTCCGGATCGTGACCGTGTAATCGGAGGAGGCTCAAGTCTTTTTGAGCAACTGATGAACCGGGGGGGGCAGGTCAAGCCGGTCGAACTTAAAAGCAAGGCGATGAAGGTTTCCGTCATGCCTCTGCCGCAGGAGAACAAACCGAAGTCTTTCAGTGGGGCCATTGGAAGCTTCACCTTTGTCGGCCAGGCCAGTCCGGTTGAATTGACAGCGGGAGATCCGATGGAGCTGACCGTGGCGATTGAGGGGAGCGGAAATTTCGACCGCATCGACTGGCCAGGGATGGAGCAGAACCGATTCTGGCGCAGCTATCCTCCGAACTCCAGCTTCAAAGCAACGGATGAGGCGGGCATCGAGGGCAGGAAAACATATAAACAGGCTCTTATTCCTTTGGTATCCGAAATCAAGGAGATTCCCATGCAGGAGTTTTCGTATTTTGATCCGGTGACGGGCCAATACAAAATCCTGCGCTCGGATCCTTTGGCCCTGGCGATCCGGGCCGCTGCGGATTCGGCGTTTCCAGGAGGCGGGGGCCTGCCCTCCCTTGTTCCTGATGTCACATCCGGTCAGGACACGCTTGGCCTTCTCCCGAACCGGTTGAACCCGGGCAGAACCGGCCAATCCGTGCAGCCCTGGACTTCGGAATCCTGGTTTCACGTGGCGCTGGCTGTTCCGGTTCTTCTGTTTCTTGGGATTGGTGCCAGCGTATTGTTTGTTTATGCCCGCCGCCGTTGGTGGGGGGGGGATGGCGGGCGTGAAATGGATCGTCTTCTGGCACGGGAAATCCAGGTCATGCAATCCTCCCTGCAGCAGGCCGATTCGGACACCTTCGTCAAAAGCGCGCGCCGCGTCCTGCAGCAGGCCCTGGCCCGGGAGTGGCAGTGCCCGCCGGATTCCGTGACCAGGCATGAGGTGCGCCAGCGCCAGCCTGGCGGAGTGCAGGACCTGGAGAACCTTTTTGCCGCACTTGATGCGGTGGATTATTCGGGGGCTTCCCTGAGTGGCGAAGAAATGAACGACCTCCATGGGGGGATTCAGTCCTGGCTGTTAAGCCGTGGGGAAGGTGGCTTCCGTGTTTAATGGTTTCAGAACAGTTCTCTTTTTGTTGGGAAGCGCCGCCCTGCTTCAGGCCTCCGATGTGCGGATGGATCTTACCAGAGCCAACCAGATGTTTGCCTCAGACCGGTTCGGAGAGGCTGCGGCCATCTACGATACCTTGATCCTCAATCACGGGGCCTCGCCGGAATTGTATTATAATCTCGGCAATGCCCTGGCCCGTTCCGGGGATACAGGAAGAGCGGTGTTGGCGTATGAGCGGGGATTGGTTTTGAGTCCGATGGATGCCGAGATCAAGGCCAACCTGGAAAAGATCCGTGCCAAAAAGAATCTCTTTGAAAAGCCAGCGGCTTTCTGGGAGCAGCCTCTTCTGATGGTGCCCCAGACGATCTGGGCGGCTTTGCTCCTGTCGTCTGTCTGGCTGGCCGTGCTGGGTTTCTCCCTCCGGGTTCTGCTGGAAAAGAAAACTGGAAAAACAGTCAGAGCGGTGCTGCTATTTGCAGCCATCGTTTTTTCCCTCGTCTTGATCCTTGCCTCCGCCGCCTGTTTGATCGCGGAAAGGCGGGGCGATCGGGCCGTGGTTTTGACGCCGGATCTGCCCCTGCTGATTTCGCCTTTTGCCGGAGCGTCCGTGTCTACCTCCCTGAAGCCTGGAGAAATCGTCAGGATTGGTGAAAGCCATTCCGAATACATCCATGTCAGAAATGAGGAAGGCAAAAGCGGATGGGTCCGGACAAGGGATGCTGAAAAAATCCGTTAGTTCATTTATAAAGATAGTCTCTGAACCAGGAAGATCCGGGAGAATCTGCGGTGCGATTTAAAAGGGAAGTCTGATCCGGAAAGTCGAGCCCCCGCCCAGGCGGCTTTGGGCCGTGATGGTTCCCTGGTGTGCGTTGATGATGGCCTGGACGAGACTCAGGCCCAAACCCAGTCCGCGTTTGTTGCGGCTTTTGTCCCCGCGATAGAGTCGTTCCCATATCCGTGGAAGATCCTGCTCACTGATACCCAGTCCCATGTCAGTGAATTCGACCAGGCAGTTCTCCCCCTCCCTATTGGCTTTGATCGTTATGGTTTGGCCGGGGTTCCCATATTTGATTGCGTTGTCGGCCAGATTGGCAAATGCCTGGCGCAAACGGCCTTTATCGCCCTTGATTTGCAGGTCCTCCGGAATTTCCAGTTGAAAATGCATCTCTTGTTCTTCCGCCACCATGGAATAAAGCTCGGCAACATCCTGGATCAGTTCCAGCAGCGGGAAGCGTTCATGCCGCAGCTGCATCACACCTGTCCGGGCCTCGGCCACATCCATGAGGGTGTTCAGAATCGTCTGGATTTTTTCAGCTTCCTCGAGGCAGTCTGCCAGGGCCTCGCGCGCGGAGGACTGACCGGCATCCGGCAGGTCGTGCAGGGCGGTTTCAGCAGAGCTGCGCAGCCTGGTCACGGGTGTGCGCAGATCGTGGGCCACATTGTCGAGCGCATCGTGCATGGTGCGGATAAGTCTTTCATTGGTTTCAAGCATCCGGTTGAACTGTTGCACCAGTTCTCCAAATTCGCCTCTTCCCGCTTCCGCCGGCACACGGGCGGAGAGATCCCCGTGTTCGATCAGACGGCGTGTGGTGCCGGCCAGTTTGTGCAGAGGCTGCAGGGTGCGTCGGCTGAAAAACACCCCTCCAATGGTGGCCAGGGCTAGAACCGGGAGGAGAATCTTCAAAAACGTGCTGCGGAATCGTGCCAGAACCTCATGGGTCAGGGCGGGATAGCGGCCGATCTGGAAAAGAAGACCGCTGGGATTGCGGTTGCTGAGGATGATCCACTGTTCCTGTTGTCCGCCCCACTTGAATTCCTGGCGTATAACGCCGGGAACCAGGGGCAGTTTTTCAATGGAAGCCGCGTCAATGCCCTGATTGCTTTCAGAACTGACAATGAAAAGGCTCTGTCTGACGCCGTCACTGACCCGGACGAAGTAGGGACCCTGGCTGTTCCGCGAATCGTTTTGGAGCCGCATTTGCACGGTGCGAATGCCACCCTGGAGATGCCAGGACTGGATTTCCGCGAGGAAGTCTTGTTGGGCGCGCAGGTCGCGGTCAAAGAGGGATTGGGAAATCAGATGATAGGCCAGGAAGAAAACGAGGAGAACCGAAGCGGTCAACAGTCCCGCATACCAGAAGATGAGTCGGGTCCCGAAAGTGAAGGAATGCTTACTCACGGCGCAGGACGTAGCCCATGCCGCGCACGGTATGGATCAGTTTGGGTGAAAAATCCTTGTCGATTTTGTTGCGCAGGCGGCAGACCAGGACATCCACGACGTTGGTCTGCGGATCAAAATTGTAATCATAGACCTGTTCCAGGATTGTGGTTTTGGTCACGATATGCTCCGCATTGCGCAGCAGGTAATCCAGAAGGGAAAATTCTTTGGCCTGGAGGTAGACTTTGGTTCCGTTGCGGCTGACTTCACGTTTGAGCAAATCGACTTTCAGGTCGGCGTAACTCAGTTGGGAGACCTCGGAAGTTCCGGAAGAACGCCGGATCAGGGAGTGCAGACGGGCAAGAAGTTCGGAAAAGGCGAAGGGTTTGACCATGTAATCATCGCCGCCGGCCTGGAGACCCTTGACCCGGTCATCGACACTGCGTTTGGCACTGAGGATGAGAACGGGGGTTTTAATCCGGCTGCTGCGCATGCGTGCCAGAAGGGAAAGGCCGTCGAGACCGGGGAGCATCAGATCCAGGACGGCCGCATCGTAGGTTTCAGTTAGAGCGAGGTGGAGACCATCGGTGCCGTTGGTGGCGATGTCAGAAACAAAGCCCGATTCTTTCAAGCCCTTGGACAGGAAGGAAGCGATCTTGGCGTCGTCTTCCACAATCAAAATGCGCATGGTGAACAGTAACGCAATGGGACAAAGGTGCCAAGAGGCAAAGACACTGTCTTTGCTGGGGAGCCTGTCTGAACAGGTTTTTGATTGGGCCAAGGAGGCTCTTTGTTTTCAGGCTTCGATACATGGCGCAGAGCTTTAGAGGCTTGCGGGATAAAAATGTAGTTGGCTTTGGAAGATGTTAGATTAAAGTGTGTGCATGAATCGAAATGGATCATTGAAGATGTGCGCTATTGGAATCTTGATAGTATTATCGCTTTCGACGGCACCAAGCCAAACAGTTTATGAATGGGAAGCGGGGCCGCTTCCGGCAGCGGAATTGAAGACCGTGAATTTCCGGGCCTGGCTTCCAGAGGGGGAAGGGCCGGTGAATGGCATCCTTTTTTTGATTCCTGGTCGGCACGGCGATGGAAGAGGGATGGCCAATGATGTGAGTTGGCAGGCTCTGGGTCAGGAGATTCGTTTTGCCGTAGTCGGATGCCAATACGCGGATGGTGAGCCTTTTCCTTACCAGAATGATCCTGGCAATTCGGTCAGCAAATCCATCGAGGAGGCGGCAGAGAAACTGGCGGAACTGAGTGGCAAGGCAGAATTGGCGAAGGTTCCTTTCGCGTTCTGGGGTCATTCCGCAGGATCCAATGTTTCGGCGAACTTCTGCAATTATGATCCGGATCGTGTAGTGGCCTTTGGAAGCTCCAAAGGCACCGGCGGACCCGGAGGAACCATGCCACGGGGAAAAGAGGAAATTCCCATGTTGTTCGCCATCGGGAAAAACGACAAAGCCGAGTGGGTAAAGGCATCGCTCACCTCTGTGGAAGCGGGCCGCAGCGAAAAAGCCCCCTGGGTTTTGGCGCTAAATATCAAGGAGGGTCATGAGCTGGGAGGCAGTTTGAATTTGATCCGGCCCTTTCTGAAATGGGCCATCCGCTTGCGTCTCGGTTTGAGTGAAAATGGGAAAACGTCTTCGGCGTCCGTTTCTGGTTCCGGGAAAGTGAAGCTGGAGAAGGTCAGCATCAAAGAAGGATGGCTGGGTGATCCGGAAAGTTATGAAATTGCTTCAGCGGAGAACTACAGCGGGAAGAAGAAAGACGCGATCTGGCTGCCGCACGAAGAGGTGGCGAAAGCCTGGCAGGGGTATTTAAAGTAAGGAATTTCAACCAGGAAGGACGCTGAGATCTGCAAAAGTCTCCAATGTGTGAAACTCCATCAATAATTTAGGATCTGTTGTTCCAATTCCTTCGGTCTGCTTTTTTGGTTGCATGCTGGAGGCTTCAAGGCCATCGGCGGTAAAGATAAACTTTTTTCCCATCGGGAAAGGCGTATTCCTTGATCAGATTCCAGGAGTTATTGCGGTCAAGATAGGTCTTGAGTTCCGACTGCCACATCTCACCAGGTATCGCGTCTATAAATGCGCCAATGATATGCTAGTCCTGCACCACTACATACTACACCTGATCCAACTTTTTGATGGCACCTGCCAGATTCTTTTCCATACCGGAGGAAATTTTCTTCATGGCAATACCTTTGGCCAGTAGCTCCATCTGCAAAAACTCCGGAACGACCGGATTACCCTGGGTGAAACGCATGGAAAATTCCCGGCATGGGCTGGAGGCAGAAAGATCTTCCAACATCCCGCGGTTCACCAAAGTTTGGTTCCGCGCGGCATTGGGATCCAAAATTCCCACAGGGGGATAAGAATACATCAGCCAGAAAGCCCCCACAAGAGAGGCACCAGAACACCATTGTTTCCATAAAGAAAGTTTCCAAAAGCGGGCATATCCCTTCAACAAAGAAGCACCACAGTAAAACGATCCATAGATCAAAAACCGTAGAAGGCACCTCTCAGATAGGGGCTTTTCACAGGAAAATAGCCGTTTAAATGAGCCAATCCGAGAATCATCCATAACATTGATGCTCCCTGAAGCCGGACAGATAAATCTGCTTTGTAGCGCAATTCCCCCCAGGCAACCCGTCAGAAAAACTGCCATCAAGGGGAATAGGGCGATGCCTAGATTTGAGTGCAAGGCGCGGCCATAGAAATAATACAACCACCTGTGCGCATTGCTTCCCCGGAAGACCCAGATTTCTTTTTGTTCGCCAAAACTGTTCTGGTAAAAGTAATTGATTATTTCGGAGGCGTGTTAGATTCAAGACCAGCCGGCTATCGCGAAAGCGGAGCCTAGAATTAAAATCGCGCTGAGAAATACCCTGGGCCAACCGCATTTCCCTGTCAGACAGGCCCGCAGAGCGGCCAAAAACCAGCTGCCTCCCATGACCAGGAGCGTCATCAAAAAAGTGGAAGGCTTGATGAGCATAGTCAGACCCAGGGCAGCTCCGAAGCATAAGCTGTAGCCTGCCTTATCAAAAGAACGGTCAGAGCAAAGCCACAAAACACTGCATCCGGAGATCACGGTCGCCCACATTAAATCCGGACGGAATTCCAAGGCACACAGAGAGGCAAAAGGAACCAACAAGAGGTTGCTACAAACGATACTGCCAGAAAAATTGGCAGGCGGCCATAGATCAGGGCGATGAAAAGCTGGCAGATAAAACAACGATTGTCAGGACCTGATAGGCCTGTTCTACCCCGTAGCCAAA
>JBBSCO010000011.1:0-62855 GCA_038250235.1 Methylacidiphilales bacterium
AACCCTCTTCTCGGGTTCAAATCCCTTCGCCCTGGGAAAAGGGGGAGTGGAGCGGGCGAAGCACGGGGAAGCCTGTTTATGGCTTCGCGAAATAGGCTGGGGGATGAAGAAAGGGATTAACTTCTCTGTGAGAAGTTGTTGCGGGATGGCCTTCGGCTAGTAAGGATTGTCCTTACGGACGGAGCAAACGAACCCTCTTCTCGGGTTCAAATCCCTTCGCCCTGGGAAAAGGGGGAGTGGAGCGGGCGAAGGGATTCGAACCCTCGACATCAACCTTGGCAAGGTTGCACTCTACCAACTGAGTTACGCCCGCATTAAACCGAGGTGGGAGAATAATATGCCCGTCCCGCAGGTGCAAGTACTTTTCTTGCCAGTCCGAACAAAGGCCTTAAGGTGGTGCCATGGCTTACAACCGCTGGCATTCGTCATACGGTTCTCATGAACCCATTACTTACGTGAGGGGTTTTCCGGTCGACTTGACGACACTGATCACCGCAGCGCATATCACCACCACGGTTCTTTTCGCCATCGCCTTCGCCATGGGGTTCCGTGGCGTCAGCGAGGGTTTGTTCACCTTCAGCACTTCCGCTTTTTGGCAGGGCAAGGTGTGGACTATCATTACGGATCCGTTCTTTCATGACATTTCAAGCCAGCCCATTTTTTTGGCACTAAACTTTTTCTTTTTCTTCTGGTTTGGACGTGAGTTGGAGCGTTTGATCGGGCGTTTTAATTTCGCCATCCTCTATAGCGCGCTGATTGTGATCCCGGCCCTGGCCTGCCTGGCGACCGCTGGACTTTTCAAGGTCAATATGGGGGTGAATGTTCCCTACGTTTCTATCCCCGCCCATTTTGCCATCTTTGTCGGTTTTGCCATCGCCTTTCCAAGCGTGATGTTTTTTGGAATTATCAGTGCACGCTGGTTCGCCATTCTACTCGTGGGTATTTATACACTGGCCATAATAGCCTACCCGGCTCCCATCACGTTGGTTCCGTATTTCGCAGCACTGGCCACGGTGTATTTCTACATGGGGTTTGTTGGAGCAGGGCGCAATTTGAGCATTCTTGATATTTGGCAGAGTTGGCGGGAGAAGCAGCAGGATCAGAAAATCCAGAAACGCAAGTCACGGATACAGACCGTCAAGCGGGTGGAAGAAGCTTCGGTCGATGCCATTTTGGACAAGATCAATGAGCATGGGCTGCATTCGCTGACGGCCAAAGAACGTGATTTTCTGGAACAGAAAGGCACACAGTTGAGGGCGGGTGAGGGGAAGGAACGCTGATGCGCTTCTCTCTGGCCGAAACGTTTGCGGCACCGCAGAAGCCGATTCTGCGGTTGTTCGGTCTGCCGGTGGATGCGACGTTGGCCATTCTACTGACCCATGTCTGCACGATGGTGTTTTTGGCCTTGTTCACGGCTTGGGGGCCGGGGGTGGAGGCCGGATCAAAGCTGGCGGGAGCCATGGTGTTTGACAGCGCTTCTTTTCGGGGTGAAGAATTCATGTGCTTGTTTCTTTATCCCTTTCGCCATGACATCCTGAGCGTTCATCTTTTGTTTGTGGTGGAAATGGTTCTGTTTTTTTTCTGTGGGCGCGGTCTGGAAAACCTGATCGGGCGCAAGGCGATGATCTTTTATTACGGGGTTCTGATGGTTTTGCCTCCCCTCTTGTTGGCGGCTTTGAGCCGGGTGCTGCCGATTGGATTTGTTTTGGAGTCCTCCTTTCATCTGACGGTTTCGCTTTGCCTTTCCTATCTTCTGTTTGTGCCGCATCCGGCGGTGCAGGGCGGGTTCCATCTGCGGCTGATGACCTGGCTGATGATAGGATTTTGCGCCGTTTTTTTTGTGGCCAAAAAAGACTGGCAGATCCTGGGTTACATGGCGGTGAGCCTGACGGTGTCCCTGCTTTATCTGGAGAGCATCGGGGCTGGCAGCCGGGCGGGGATACTCTATCTCTTCCGGCGGCTACCTTTGGCGCATGCGGAGGGCACAGTCCGGGGGCGGATTTTTTCCGCTGTGCCTGCGGAGAGGGGAGGGGTGCAGGAATCAGTGGATGTCCTTTTGGAGAAAATTTCGAGACATGGGATGGATTCCTTGACGTCGGAAGAGCGGTTATTGCTGGTTGAAGCAGGCAAACGTCTGACCCGCAATGAATGAGGATGAGGTTCCTGTCCAGAGAGGGGAGTCCGGGGTGGACTGGGTTGCCTGGCAGCCCGGGGAAAAGGCGGTGTTGTGTTTCATTGTGGAGGAGGGGCGGATTCTTCTGATTGAAAAAAAACGGGGACTGGGAGCGGGGAAAGTCAATGGTCCGGGAGGCAGGATCGAGGCAGGTGAGACTCCGCTGCAGGCAGCTCTGCGGGAGACAGAGGAGGAGGTCGGAGTGCTTCCCCTGGGGGTTCGGCAAGCCGGGGTGTTAAGTTTTCAATTCACGGATGGATATGCTCTGCACTGCACGGTTTTCCGTGCGGATTCCTTCCGGGGAAAGTTCAGGGAGACGGAGGAAGCCATCCCCTTTTGGTCGGAGCTGGACTCCATCCCTTTCGAGCGCATGTGGGCGGACGATGTGCATTGGATGAAGTATCTGTTGGGAGGAACTTATTTTGAGGGCTTTTTTTCCTTTGATCAGGATCGAATGTTGTCGTGCCGGGTGAAGGTTGCCGGGCTTTCATGAGTGGAGGAAGTCCGGTGGCCGTGAATACGGATGATGCTTGTACTTTACCCCGGCCTTTTTGGAGCTAGAATCAGCAATCATGTTTGAGCCCTGGGTTTACAAATGGCTTTCCTGCATCGGATTGGTGCTATTGGCCTATGCCCTGATGAATTCCAGGTTCTTTTGGTCGAGGCGCATTGGGCTGTGGCTGATTTTTGGGGCGATGGGTCTGGGGGTGTGGTTTTTGACGGAGAGCTGGGTATTGGCGGTGGTGGCCTTGGTAGGCTGGTTTATCCTTCCACTGGCCCAGACGGTATATCTTTCCCGCAGTCTTAAGTTTTCACTTTCGCGCCGCCTGATCAAGGAGCGGCAGGAGGTTGATGATTTTGAAGATTGGGCTGAACTGAGCCGGGACTTGAAGGAAGCGGGATTTCTTCTGGACGGGGAATATGCCCTCAAGCCATCACCCATTGATTATGGATTCCGTTTGTTTCAGCGCCCGGAGAAAAACCAGGTGGCCGGGTTGGGTCTTGTCCGGCAGGGCGGGCTGGCCTTGTCGTATGTATTGGTGGTGAGCCGTTCACAGGACGGAAGTTTATGGGTTACCTGGGATTATCCGATGGCCTATGGATTGAAAATGCCACCCCATCTGAATGTCTTCCGATGCCTGGATGCGGCCTCTGTGCAGGAGCTGGTGGATCAACATCAGGCCTTTCTCACGTTGAATGAGGTGGTAGAGAATCCGGATAAGGCGGAGCCCCACGAAATCTTCGACTCCATATTCGGCGACACCATGCGTTACAACCTCACCATCGGGTTATTGCGTTCGTCCAAAAAAAGCGACGAGGAAATTTTCTACAGCTGGCGTGGAACGCTCTTTATCACCTGGCAGGTTCTGCGGGATATGGTGCGGGGATGAAAAAAGTTTGGGGTTTCAAGTTTAGGGTTTGGGTTTTGGGGTTTGGAGTTGCTGGAACCTGAAACGCAAAACTCTGCACGCCAAACTTCTTATTCTGGCCAGCTGACGGTGATGAGTTCGCCGTAATCGGTCAGGGAGTGGATTTCAATACGGCCCGCATTGGCAGGGATAAAGAGGCTGCTTCCCCGCGCATATTCTGTTTCCCCGATTTTGAAGGTTCCTTGGGAAACAAAGAGGTATTGGAAAGAGTCCGGATTGATTTCGAAATCCCGCGTTTCCTTTTCATAGAAAGGGGCGCGGGCCACGTGAAAGTAGGCGCAGGAAAGGATTGTTTCGCCGTGGGGCTGGGCAAAGATCGGCTCAATGTCGTCTAATTTGATGCATTCCAAGGACTCTTGGACATGGAGATCGCGTGATTTGCCGGTTTTGGCATCAATGCGGTCCCAGTCGTAAACCCGGAAGGTGGTGTCGGAGTTCTGTTGGATCTCCAAAATCACATTTCCGGCTCCGATGGCATGGACGCGGCCGGAAGGTAGGAACATGGTTTCGCCCGGGCTGGTTTTCAGGCGGTGGAAGCAGTCGGCCACGGTTTTGTTTTCGATGGCTTGGGAGAAGCTTTGCCGGGTGACGCCTTTTTTCAGACCGACGAAAATTTCGGAGGTTTCTGTGGTTTCGAGGAAATACCACATTTCGGTTTTGGGTTCGCCATTGAACTTGGGAGCGAATGCGGCGGGAGGGTGGACTTGAAGGGAGAGTTTGTCCTGGGCGTCGAGAAGTTTGATCAGGATGGGGAAACGCTCGGAGTCCGGTGCAGAGCGGCCGAAGAGACTTACACGGTCGGGGCCGATCCAGAGTTCGTGCAGGGTTTTGCCGGAGGGGAGAACGATGGTCTGGGCTTCTGGCCGGTCGCAGAGTTCCCAGGCTTCGCCGATGAGTTTGTCTGAGGGGATGTCGCGTTGAAAAAGGGTTTGGAGGTTCTGGCCGCCCCAGATGCGTTCCTGGTAGATAGGCTGAAGGGTGAGTGGGGACATGGCGTCTATGGTTCCGCCTTTAGGGAAGAAGATCAAGCCTGTGGAAGGACAGTGGGAAAAATTCGTAATCCGAATGTCGAAATCCGAAATAAACAGTAGAAGTGAAGGTTCTTAGTCGAAGGGGTTGCTGAAGTCGCGTTCGCCCCGGAAGCCTCCGGCGACGAGCCATTGTCCATCCAGAAAAACGAAGGGAACTGGGAAACGGCGGGCATTGGCAAAATCTCCTCCATGGCCGGAGCGTTCGATTTCGATTTCCGCATAATCGCGGGGATAGAAGACGCTGAGTTGGGCCAAGCGGTAATGGATGTTCTGATCCGTATCCAGTTTTCGGGCCATCAGGAGGGCCTGTGAAACGGACATGTAGTTGCCTGCTATATAGCTTTCGGCATCAGGCGACAGCTTTTTGCGGAGGGTTGGATGTTCGCCCCGATTGGCGTGTTCGAGCATGGTTTCCACTTCCTTGAGGAAGGCGGATCGGGGGTCCGAGGTGAGTTTCCACAAGCCAAAGAGGGCCAAGGAGAGGAGCAGCGCCCCGTAGAAGAGGGCGCGGGGGCCGGGGACTTTCATCCTTTCTGGTTACTGAGAGTCAGCCAGAGGGCGTGGATCATGCCCGGAATGAAGCCCAATAGCGTCAGAATGAGATTGATCCAGAAATGGGTTCCGAATCCTACTTGAAGGAAGGCGGTGACGGGAGGGAGGATGAAGCAGAAGATGATTTTGATAATGATCATGAACGAAGTGTAAGGGAAGAACCCCGGAATGTAACGAATATTTTATGCAAGATTCGGCCCGAGAAACGGGTATTGGCAAGGAGACAGCTGCGGCGTATTGTGACGCGTTCATCAGGTTATGGCCAAAGCACAGACAGAATCGAAAATCATCCAGGAAATTGTTGCCATCGTCATCACAGGGATGGGGCTGTTGTTGTTGCTGGCCCTGATATCCTTCGATCCGAACGATGTGGAGTTTTTTGCCGATCCGCCGAATGAGATCAAAGCCAACCTGATCGGGCCCGTGGGAGCGTATCTGGGTGGGGGTCTGATCATCGTCTTCGGGACAGCCTCCTTTATTCTTCCTCTGATGATGGTGGCCAGCGGGATATGTCTGATCTTTTCGCAAGGGGGGGTGGATTACCGTTTTAAAATCCTGTGGTTTGTTCTCATACTGACCAGCGGCTGCGCCCTGATCCAGCAGATGGGATTCGGGGGTTTTGAGAAGGCGCCCTATCCGGGAGGGTTGGTTGGCAACTTTCTCTATGGCACGCTTTCGTCCGCCCTTGGGCCGGCGGGGTGTGGCATCATCATGGTAGTGATATATGTGGTAGGGATGATCCTGTTTTTTGAGGTTCGTCCGATCGACCTGGGACAAAGGGTGGTTCTCTGGGCGAGGGAGTGGTATGAGCAGCGGCAGCAGGAAAAGTATGAGTCGGCCGATCCGATGGAGCGGATTGAGCTTGAGCGCAAGCGGGTTGAGAAGCAGGCCCGTCAGTTGGAGAAGAAAATCAAAAAAGAGAAGCTGCCCGAAATGGAGGAAGCGTCTGCGAAGAGCCGTTTCGGTGGCGAGTTTGTGTCCGAGGCGCAGCGCCCCGCTCCCAGAGTGATCGACACAACGGCGGAAGTTTCACCCTATCCGGAACCCGGACATGTTGTTTCGGAGGACGTTCCGGAAAAATCCCCTGCTGGTTCAGGACTTACGGCAACCAAGGCCGCCAAGGCTTCGGCTAAAGCCAAGCCTCTGCCCGTTGATACTTCCGATCTTCCCTCCTACGAAAATTACAAACTTCCGGGGAATGGTCTTTTATTGGCCAACGATTCGGATGCGAAGGGGACGGCGACCAAAGAAGAGCTGGAGCAGGATCGGGATCTGCTGGTGGCCACGATCAAGCAGTTCGGCATTGAAGTGACCCCCGGCGATATCACCAAGGGTGCCACAATCACGCGTTATGAAGTTTATCCGGCGGATGGTGTCAGAGTCGAACGTATTGCAGCACTGGAAAAAAACATCGCCAGGGCACTCAAGGCGGAACGGGTCAACATTCTGGCGCCCATTCCCGGACGGGACACGGTCGGGATCGAAGTGCCCAACAGCAAGAAGATGAAAATTGTGCTGCGGGATCTTTTTGAATCGCCGCAGTGGAAGAGTTCGAAGGCGCGTCTTCCCATCGCCATCGGCAAGGATGTTTACGGCGCGGTTTTGGTGGCGGATCTGGCGGAGATGCCGCATTTGCTGATTGCTGGTACGACAGGATCTGGAAAATCGGTCTGCATCAATTGTGTGCTGCTGAGTCTTCTCTACCGTTACAGTCCGGATGATCTCCGGATTATCCTGGTCGACCCCAAAGTGGTGGAACTGCAGGTTTACAATGATCTGCCGCATCTGGTGGTTCCGGTGGTGACGGATCCGAAAAAAGTTCTGGTGGCGCTGCGTTGGGTGATCAATGAAATGGAGAAGCGTTACCGGATCATGGCGGCGGAGGGTGTGCGCAACATCACGGCCTACAATGTCCGGGCGGCCGACCGGAAGCAGAAGGAAAAGGAGCGGCTGGACTTGGAGGCCGAACTGGAAAAAGAAGACGCGGACGGGGAAAATGGATCTGCAAGTGAGGAGTCTCTTCCAGGGATTGAAATTCCTGCCGCCGATCTGGAAATGCCGGACCGGCTGCCTTACATCGTGCTCATTATCGACGAGTTGGCCGACCTGATGCAGACATCCCCTGCGGATGTGGAACTGGCGATTGCCCGTCTTTCGGCCAAAGCACGTGCGGCGGGCATCCATCTTATCATCGCCACACAAACGCCACGTGCGCAGGTTATCACGGGTGTGATCAAGACGAACGTTCCGTCCCGCATTGCCTTCCAGGTGCCCAGTGCGCTGGATTCCCGTGTTATTTTGGATGAAAACGGTGCGGAAAACTTGCTTGGCAAGGGTGATCTGCTTTACTTGCCACCGGGATCTTCGAAGCTGATACGCGCCCAGGGGGCCTATGTCAGTGAGGAGGAAGTAACCAGAGTGGTGGACAGCATCCGCAGACAGAGCAAGCCTGCCTATGAGGGTGAGATCCATGCCAAATTGAACAAGGCCTCAGCGGAAGGTATGGATGAGGAGGAATTGACGGAAGATCAGAAGGAGCTTTACCGCAAGTGCTGGGAGGTGATCCGGCAGGAGAAAAAAGCCTCCACCTCCATGTTTCAGAGGCGTTTGCGCATTGGATATTCGACCGGAGCGCGGGTCATTGATTTTATGGAGGATTGCGGAATAGTTGGACCCAAGGATGGGGCCAAGGACAGGGAGATTCTGGTCAATGTGGATCAGTTTAATTTTGAAGAATTGTTAGATACCAAATGAAAACGGTTAATCAGGAAAAGAGCATTGGTGAGCAGCTGCGCACAGCCCGTGAAGAGCGTGGATGGACGTTGGAAGAGGTGGCGCGGCGCACCAAGCTCAAGCGGGACGCCCTGGCCCTCATTGAGCTGGATGCTTTTGAAAAATTGCCCAGCCTTTCCTATGCCCGTGGATTTATACGGATCTATGCCCGTGAACTGGGCCTGGACGGCTGGAGCCTCCTCAAGAAACTGAATCTGGGGGTGACGGATGAGTCGCTTGATATGCTGGAACTGCACCCGGACGATCTGGAATCCATTCCCAAGCGCAGTCAACCGCCCCGGGCCACTTCCCAAGGCGTAGGTCTCGTCATCGTGTTGGGTGTTCTCGGGGTCGCCCTGATTATCGGGGGAATGAAACTTTACGAAGTCTGGCCGGATCTTTTCCCGGAAGAAAAAGAAGTCATAGCCCGCGAAGCCGACGTGGTGGAAAAGGCTGTGGCTGCGGTTGACAAATCCAAGGAAGATTCCGCTACTGTTGACGGCGTCCCCATGGCTAAACCGTTGGAAAATCCCTTACCGGCCAAGCCGATTGCCCCTGTGCCGTCAGCCGTGCCGGTCGCCACTCCCGTAACAGAGCCGGCGGCGGCGGTGGTGGTGCCTGCCACAGGAACGAACAAGCTTCAGCTTATTGCTAGTGATTCTGTGCCGCAGGTGGACCGATGGGTGAAGGTAATAGGCATACGGGGTGGAAAAGAAATCGTCCTTTTCGAGGACATCCTGCCGGCGGCCCAGACGTCACCGGGCGTGGATCAGCCCTGGGTGGCCGACTCCTTCATCGTTACTTTCCGCGAGGCATCCGCAGTGGAAGTGATTTATAATGGCACCAATTGGGGCCCCTACCCCAAGCAGGGTCCGCAGAGGGTTTCCATGCCCAGCCAATAACCCCCATTTCCACGGTCATGGCCCGCCTGAACATACCCAACAAGCTGACGCTGGGACGCCTCTTTCTCTGTGCGATTTTCACGTTACTGCTGGCGTTGGAAACCCCGTGGTCCGGCATGGCCTCCTTCGTGGTTTTTGTTCTGGCCAGTCTGACTGATTGGTTGGACGGTTATCTGGCCCGGAAGTGGAACCAGATCACGGACATGGGCAAGCTGCTTGATCCCTTGGCGGACAAGATTCTCATCAGTGCGGCATTCATTGGCATGGCAGCCAAGGACATTGTTCCTTTCTGGATTGTGGTGTTCATCATTGCACGGGAATTCCTCATCACCGGTTTGCGGACCCTGGCCGCATCCAAGGGGGTGATTCTGGCGGCGGAAAAAATGGGTAAACACAAAACGATTTCGCAGATGGTGACGGCACTGCTGGCCTTGCTTTACCTGGCTTTGGAGGGGATGGGGTGGCTGCCGCACGAGGCTTATGAACTCAAGCTGTATCTCCTGCAGCCGATGTTTTACGTGACTCTGATCATTACTCTTTATTCAGGTGCGGCCTATTTCATCAAAAATAAGAAACTGCTCTTTTGACCGTTGGTTACAAAGAATGGTCGTTGGTTTGTGAAGCTCTTGGTGCCGGGGTTCAGACAGTTTTGTTGCGCAAGGGCGGGATTGCCGAGGGAGGGGATGGGTTTGCCTTCAGCCATCCGCGTTTCCGCCTTTTTCCTACGCTCTTTCATCAACAGGAAAAACAGGTTCGCTGGTCCCCTCTTCAGGAAGAGGTTCGCGGGGACGACGGCTCCTGGTTGATCCGCTACGAAGCGGAGGTGGTGGCGACGGCGGTGCTTACAGATTGGGAAAAAGTCCGGGCCTTGCAACCCTTCCATATCTGGAACGAGTCCGTGGTGAAGGAACGCTTTGAGTATCAGGGCAGGTATTTGATTCACGCCGCGTTGGTGAGGATCCGGAAACGGGAGCAGATCATGAGGGTTGCAGAAACCTCTGGAATGCGGGGTTGCCGTTCCTGGGTTGACTATTTCTTGGAAGATGACGCATTTACAGAAAAGTCATCCCCGGTTTTAAGTGACGAAGAGTTTGAGGGGCGGCAGAACCGGGTTGAAGGTCTCTGGAAAAATTAAACAGGATTTGAGAATAAGCTCTTGTTTTTGAGAGAAAACGAATAAGATGTTTCCATGTCTGAAATTGCCAATTTTGTCCGTCACGGTGCCGGACGCATCAATCAACTCACCCTGAAAAGTCTCCTGCGCGAGTTGCCCCTGCTGAAGCTGGAGTTTACGCAGATTGAGGCCCCCAAGTTTCCCCATCTGATCGACCAACTGACCTTTCTGGCTGATGTGGTGGAGGATTATGCGGAAGGACAGTCACCGGAAATACCTTACGTCACCATTGCTGAATCGATTTTTGCGCTGCTTTATGCCCACAAGCGGGTGGATCTGATTCCGGATGTGTTGGAAGAAATGGGGCGCACGGATGATTCCAGCGTGGTGCGTGCGGTTCTGATCATGCACGAAAAAGATTTCCAGATATATGCCGAGAAGATCGGTGCGAACTGGAACACGATCACCAGCAAGGCCTGAGCCCAACCCGGAGCCGCTGATGGAACTGCCTATCTGGGTTGAATGGTTGAACCGCCGGATCGGAAGCTGGGGAATTCCGCATATCATCCGTATCCTGGTGGCCTTGAATGTGGGTTCTTTTGTACTGGATGCGTTCAGTCCGGGTTTTGCTGCTTCCCTGATTTTGGACGCCGGTGCGGTCAGGGCAGGCGAGTGGTGGAGGCTCGTGACCTTTTTCTTTGCCAGTGGGTTCACCACGAGTTTTCTGGGAATTTTATTTTTTGTATTCTGGTTGATGTTTCTTTGGAACATCGGCGAGTCCCTGGAGGCGGAGTGGGGTCCCTTTGCGCTCAATCTGTATCTTTTCATTCCCTGGATTGTGCTCGTTGCGGTGGCCATGGGGCCCTGGTTACAGCCCGTGAGCAATGCCCATATCGCCACCGCTCTGCTATTGGCCTTTGCCTCGCTTTATCCGGGATATGAGATCACTCTTTTCCCCATACCCATTCCGATCAAGTTGAAATGGATCGGGATAGTGGTGGGAGGTATCACGCTCCTGGTCTTTATCGGGCAAGCGGCTTCCCGTCTGCAAATCCTGGCTGCGCTTTCCAGTTATTTTCTCTTTTTTGGGCCTTATTGGTATGGCGGGATAAAACAGCGGGCCGAAGCCAAAGCACGCATGCGCCGATTCCGGGGCGAAGACGGGGATCAATGACCATGAAAAAGGGTAAAGCTTTTTTTGTTTTGTCTGTTCTGTTTCTCCTCGTTATTTGTCAGGAAAAGACGATGGCACAGAGTTTTAGGATTCCGGAAGACACCAGGCAATTGATTGTCGGGCTTAGCAACGACTGGAATGATTCGACCGTGCAGGTGCAGCGCTGGGAAAAGAGCGGTTCTGTCTGGAAGAAGGTTGGAGAAGCATGGCCGGGCCGATTGGGAACCTCCGGACTGGCCTGGGGCCGGGGGTTGCATCCTGCCGGTCTTTCCGGTGTGCAGAAAAAAGAAGGGGACAAGCGGGCACCGGCCGGGGTTTTTTCTCTCGGGGATGTTTACAGCTACGACGCTGCGGTGCACTCCCGTCCGGGGATGAAGGTCTATCTAGTGACGGAAAAGGATCTGTGGGTGGAGGATGAGGCTTCGGATTTTTACAACCAGCACGTGGTTCTTCCTGGCCGGGGCCCCGAGACGGAATGGGAGAAAAAGCAACAGATGCGGTTGAATGATCCGGCGCACCGTTTGAAATGGTTCATCAAACACAATGCGGAATCCGATATTGTCAAAGGGGCGGGCAGTTCGATTTTTTTCCACATCTGGCGGGATGGAGGGGCGCGGAGCAGTTACGGCTGCACGGTGATGGCGGAGGAAAACCTTCGTGAAATGATAACATGGGTGGAACCGAAACAAAAACCGCTCTATGTTCTGTTGCCCAAAGCTGTTTATGAAGACAAGCGTGCGCACTGGGCGCTGCCCTGATCAATTCAACTGAAGGATGGATACAGGAAAATTTTTTATTTCTTGAGATCCACAGGCACAGGCACTGGAGGCCGGACGGGGAAGAGGATCGTGGTCAACAGCCCGCACCCGAAGGTGATGATGGTGGTGATGGGATAAAGCCAGGCGTAGCTCAGGTGCGGTTTCCAGTTGGTGGCTGTTTCTGGTGTGATCCATTCCATATTTTTCAGGATGGTATAGATATCGGGCCGAACATACAGAGTTGTTAGAATCGCCAGAACCGTTCCCAGGATGATTCCCCCCAGCCGTGGGCGGAGGGGGGAAAGTGCCAGCAGAAAAATGCCCAGCATGGGGCCGTAGGTATAGCTTACCATGCCGAAGGCGAGATTTACCATATTGATGTCCCCGCGGAGGTGATTAAGGGCCATGGCAGAGAGGCAGAGGGCGACGGCCCAGAACAGAACCAGCGCTTTGGATTCGAAAATGAGTTTTTTGGAGTCTTCGGGCAGAGAGGATTTTTTGCGAAGGGCGAGGGTTGTCTGGGAGAGGGCGGCCAGGATGGAGTCCAGGCTGGAGATGGCGGCGGCGAAGGCACCGGCCAGCACCAAGCCTGACAGGCCGGTGGGCAGGACGGTGGTGATCCAGATAGGAAAGACAAAGTCCGGGTCTTTGACAAAGATGGAGCGGGTGACGTCATCGGGAGGGTGTTGCCCGTAGTAGGCGAAAAGGCACAGCCCGACAAAAAGCATTAAAATGGTCACCACCTGGGAAAAGCTGCTGAAGATGATGGCTTTGCGGGCATCAGCTGCACTGCGGCAGCAGAACATGCGTTGGGCGTTGAGTTGGTCGGTGCCGAAAGCGGCGAGGTTCTGGAAGGGCATGGCCAGAAGCCCGACCCAGAGGGTGAATTCGACTGTGGGATCTGTGCTGAGATTGAGGATGCGAAGTTTGCCCGCCTCGGAAGCGGTGTCCCACATGGAACGCCAACCGCCGTCCAGGTCGGACAGCATCCAAATAAGAGCGAGGAGGCCGCTGAAAATAAAAATGCCGAACTGCATCACATCGGTCCAGATGACCGTGGTCATTCCCCCCATCCAGGTCCAGATCACGGCGACAACACCAATGGCTATAATACAAAGGTGATAATCCATCCCGGTGACGGTCCGCAGGACGATGGCGGTGACGAGGAGCCTGACACTTTGGCCGAGGATGGAGCCCAGGAAAAACATGCCTGTTGTCAGGAGTTTGATGCCGCCACCCAGTCGCTGGGCCATATAATCGTAGGGGCTGTAAATATCGTCCTGATAGAAGCGTTTGACGAAATAGATCCCCACGATGAAACGGGCGGCGATGGAACCGATCGCCCATTGGAGATAGGTGAGGTCGCCATTGGCGGCATAGATCATTCCGGGGACGCCGACAAACGTGAGGGCGCTGATTTCGGTGGCGATGATGGAACCAGTGACGGCCTGCCAGGGGAGACTGCGGCCGGCCATGAAGAAATCCTTGATGGTGGCCTGTTTACCTTTGAGGCAATGGCCGACCCAGGTGGTGAGAGCCAGATAACCGATAATGATGGCCCAATCGATCCAGGTGAAATGACTACTGATGCCGTCCATCTTCAAGAACTAGCCAGCATCCGTTTCAGTGCAATGCAGGAAGCTAATCCGGGTGGAAAATGGATCTGAAATGGATTCCTGTGTTGCCTTGGTTCGCATGTGTCCGTATCCCAGTGGGATGGAACCGATCAATGAGTTGAAACAAATTGTGGCGCGGCTGCGGGGTCCGGGAGGTTGTCCCTGGGATCAGGAGCAGACGCACGAAAGTATCCGGGCCCAGCTGCTGGAGGAGTGTTATGAAGCACTGGAGGCCATTGATGAGAAGAACGATATTTTACTCAAGGAGGAACTGGGTGATGTCTTGTTGCATATCGTGTTTCATGCGCAGTTGGCAGAGGAGCGGGGCGTTTTCAATCTGGAAGAGGTGGCACGGGGGATCAGCGACAAGCTGGTGCGGAGGCATCCCCATGTTTTCGGAGAGGACAAGCTGACGACTTCGGATCAGGTCTTGAAGCGCTGGGATGAATTGAAGAAGCTGGAGAAGCCGGAGAGGAAAGGGGCTTTGGCGGGGATACCTCCGATCCTGCCGGCTTTGATGCAGGCGCAGGAGGTTCAGAAAAAAGCGGCCAAGGTCGGTTTTGATTGGAAGGAGCTGAAGCCTGTGCTGCAAAAAGTGAGGGAAGAGATGGATGAATTGGAGCAGGAGCTGAAGTCCCTGGAAAAACAGCCTGATCCTTCCATCCTCACAGGGTCAGTGGCGGAAGAACTGGGAGATCTTTTGTTCAGCGTAGTCAACCTGTCGAGGCACCTTAAACTGGATGCGGAACAGTGCTGCCGGGATGCGACGAGCAAATTTGTGAGGCGCTTTGAGAAGGTGGAAAAGCAGGCCGGAGAGAAAGGCCTTCGCATGGAAGAGACGGATCTTCAGCAGCTTGACCTGCTCTGGAGGCAGGCCAAGCGCGAAGAGTAGAAGCGGTTACTTGATCAGGTTGAAGCTGTAGGGGTATTTGAAGGCCACGCCGTTGTTGGCCTGGATGCCAGCGTAAACCGAAAGTCCGATGGCGGCCAATCCTGCCAGCATGATGACTGGGAAAAGAAGGGCGCCGATAACGACGAAGGTTAGAATAAGGGCAACGATGGTGGCAGCCACCAGGATGATGGTGGCGGTTATTTGGAAGTTGACCGCATCCTTGCCATGTTGATCGACGGAAGGGATTTCGTTCTTTTTGACCTGCCAGACAATCAGAGGTCCGATGATGTTGCCGAAGGGCACGACGAAGCCTGCCAAAGCCGACAGGTGCGCCAGCATGTTCCACAATTTGATATCGCTTTCAGAGGGGGTGCTCATAAGTATTTTTCTTGATTAGGTCGGGGTGTTAATTAGAACCAATTTTTTTTGTTGGTAATATAGGTGTCAACGAATTCCTGGTCGGTTTTGGTCAGATAAATGATGCCTTCAATCAAACCAAGAATCCAGGTCAAGCCGCAGGTCAGGAAGAATAGCACCAAAGTGATGATGCCTTCTTTGGTGTAGCCGAGAATAAATTTGTGCACACCCCAACCACCTAGTAAAATACCGCAAATACCTGCAATTATCTTTTTTTCTGCTCCTGGAATGGTGGACATACGCTAACTCCTGCGTTAATGATTCAGCTGTTCATAGGAGTCTTGATCCTCGTTTTCAAGGAAAATTAAATGAAATTGCCTTTAATTATGGATAAATCGCCATGAAAACGGCACAGTCAGCCCTCAAGTTATGCCCATGATGGGGAAAATATTTCATGGAATGCTGCTGGGAGTCCTGCTGTTGTCAGGCTGTGCGAAGGCACCGCAGGAAAAGGTTATTATCCTGCAGACAGGCCGCATGGCCGGGAATGTCTACCCCCTTGAGTTGAAAGGTGTGGCACCTCTCCAGCACTATCCATATCTTGCCTCCTATGTGAAGCAGGTCCGGGCGGAGGCGGCTGTAGAAGGAGCCCGCGTGTTATTGATCGATTCCGGAGACAGCCTATTGGGCTCGTTTGCAAGTTATGCCACACAGGCACAAAACGTCGTCACGTTGTTCAACGAACTGAAGTATGATGCTGTTTTCCTGGGGAATCTGGACGCCAATCTTGACGAGAGCATGGTCTCCACCCTGAAGGTTCCGATCTTGATTCCTTTTGTGCGTGGGGGGAATCAGCCCGCCATGGCCGGAGCCAAGCTTGCGTTAAAAATTCCCGGGAAAGGTTCCGATCTGGTTCTATTGCCTAACTTTTACGGAAACCTGGAAAAATCCGAAGCACCCCACCGTTTTCCGGTCTGGTTCGGAACAGCCGGTGGAAACGTTGATCCCTTGCGCGATTATCCGGCGGTTCTGGCTACGTTAGGGAATTTGTCGCCGGATTCCCTGATGCTTTTTCATTGGATGAAATTCGAGCCATCCGAACAGGTGCCTGAGGCTTACCTGAAGGAGTTGAAAGGACTCGGGGTGGATCTCATCCTGGCCCACAGCATTTATTCATCCACCAGGCGGGATACCTGGCAACAGCGGGATTTCAGCTCCTGGGGAATTCCGGTTTCAGAAAACATCCTTCGCCAAAACCGGGGCTTCACGGTGGCCAGGGTGGAGATGGTCCGTGACAAAACCGGTTGGCGGCAGGAAGGGCAGCCCCGCCTGATCCCCCTCAACGCCAATATCGCGCCGGCAGATCCGGGGATCATCAGCACACTGGCCCCCTTTGCTGAAAAGATCCGGCAGGCGGATCAGGTTTTGGGTCAGATCGAAGAAGCGGTTGACGAGGAAGCGCTCCTGAGATTTCAGCTGGCCACGTTGAGCCGTGTGCCGGGAGCGAGTGTCGTGTTTTACTCGGCGGCCTCCGTGCGTGGAGGGTTGGATCCGGGAAAGCTGACAGCCAGTAAACTTTACAATGCCCTGCCTTGGACGAACGAGCTGGATTTATTGGAGCTGACTCCGGAGCAATATGTCCGGTTCAGGCAGATGAAGGGCTATGTAATCCTATCCAAGCCCGGGGCCGGGATCAAACCTGTGGTGGTTACCTCCCGTTACTTTGCCCGCATCCTCCAGACATCGCTGGGGATCGGACAGGATCAGGTCAAGGCGGTGGGAACGGTCAACGAATTTGATTTTGTAAAAACGGCCATCAGGGCAGGAGCACCCCTGCCTTCATCCAATCCCAAACTCGGAGACTGGGTTTATGAAAAGCTCGAGTAACCGGAGGGGATTCCATTTGGCCGCAGTCCATTTCCAAAGGGGAGTGACACTCAACGAATGGATAGCCATTCTCCTGCTTGCCGTGGTGGCGTTTGGGGTGGCGGTTCCGTATTTTATGAACGCGTCACGTGCGGCGGCCAGGCAGGCCAGTGCCGGGAACCTGCAACAGTGGGGTATCGCGCTGAATCTGTTCCTGACCGAGTATGACAACCGTCTTCCGGAAACAGGGGGGGCGGACATCCGGACCGAGGACAAGCTGGCCTGGTATAACAGCCTCCCTCCCTATCTTTCGCAGACGCCCCTGGCCGAGTTGCCTTCCTTACCGCAGCCGGGAGAACCTTCGCTCTGGATGGATCCCGCCCTGTCGAAAAAGGAAAAGGCAGGAGTCCGGTTTTCCTATGGTATGAATGCCCGCCTGCAACCGCACCGGGGAGTTGCGCCGTTCAAGATTTTTGAGATTGATGACCCGACGCGGGTTGTTTTTCTGACGGAAGTGGCGGGGCTTTCCCCCCGGGTGCAGGCGGCTGATGTGCGCTTCCGGCACGGTAAAAAAGATCCGGATCCCGGTGCCAAGGCTCATGTTCTTTTTTGTGACGGGCATGTGGAGTTGGTGAGCCGAGCTGAGTTGAAGGATAATCCTGCGGCTGAGGATTCCAAAGCACCGATGTCGAAGGTCAGCTGGGTTCCCTTCGGGGGGGCTCCCGACCCGGAAAAGTGAGTGCTGAAACGTTCCCCTACATGGTTTTCCACAGATCGGGATTGGATCCGAATTTCAAGAGAAGCAGCACCAGACAGGTGGAAAGGTTGAAAAAAGAGTGTAGCAGAATGCTATATCCCAGACTGCCGGTGCGTTCGTAGAGCAGGGCCAGCAGAGCTCCCAGGAAGCTCAAGGGGATGAAGGAGGGCAGATGCTGGTGCAGGGCCGCAAAAAGGAGCGAGCTCAGGATGAGGGCTGCGGTTTTTCCCGTTTTGGCTTTGAGAAAGGGGTAGAGGAAACCGCGGAAGGTGATCTCCTCCCAGATGGGGGCAATAACACAGGCAAAAAACAGGAAGCCGGCAATGGTCTGAAATCCCTCGCTGCGCATGAACATCTCCACGGCCGGCTGGTTGATGTCTTTGAATCCAAGACGGGAGAAGACAGTGGCGCAGGCGGCGGTGAGCAGACTGAAAGGGAGAAACATTGTCAGATAGGTTTTCAGTCCTGTTTTGGCATAGGAGGGGATCTGTCCCGGTTGCAGATTCCAGAGAAGAAGGGGGGCTTGGCCGCGCAAGATCAAAACGCTGATGATAAAGGCCAAGGAATACAGGATGACAAAAGACTGCGCCTGCCAATAACAAAGCACGAAACCGGTGCCGAACAATATGAAGTCCGTCCAAGGCAGGGTCAGCGGGATAATCCGGCTCTGGTGATAGTGTTCGGGCTTCCAGGTAACTACAAAAATCCGGAGGAGATACAGCCCGCTGAAAAGGGCTGCGATAAGAAGACAGGACAGCAGCAGATCGGCGAAGTTCATGGGGAGAGCCGGTCTGCCTGCCGATTACTTGATGAATAGGTGCTGGGACATGAAGTAAAACTTGCCCGCTTCCATGTTCAGGGACTGGGGGCCGAGGTTCACCTCAAGTTTGGAAGGTTGGGCATTTCCGAAGATCCGGAACATGCGGGCGAAGTTGGGAGGGGAAACCAGGCGTATGACCGGAGCATCCTTGTCGAGTTTTCCGAATTCGCGGGCCTTGGCCAAAGCGTCCTGATAATAACCTGTCTGATCGATAAGTCCGGCATCCAGTGCGGCCTTGCCGCTGAGAATCCGGCCATCGGCAACGCCGCCACGCAGTTCGGCCTCGTCCAGGCTCCGTTCCTTGGCCACGACACCCACGAATTTACTGTAGGTTTCATCGATCATGTTTTGAATGTAAACTTTTTCATCTTCGGTAATTGGGCGGGTGGGGCTGAGGACGTCCTTCATCTTGCCGGATTTGAAGGTGGGGCTGCTAACCCCGATCTTGGTGGCAAGGCCTTCCACGTTGATGGTCTGGAGGATAACGCCGATGCTGCCGGTGATGGTCAATTCATTGGCCAGGATATAACGTCCGCCCACGGCGCTGTAATAACCTCCGGAAGCTGCCACACTTTCCATGAAAATGACCACGGGTTTGATTTCGTCCGCCTGGGAAATCTGGTTGTAGATGACATCACTGGCGGTGACTTCGCCTCCCGGGCTGTCGATGCGGATGACAATTGCTTTGACGCTGTCGTCATCCCGGGCCTGGGTCAGCTTGGCGATGAAATCGTCCACCATGCTTTCATAGGTTTCTCCCTGCACTCCGTAGCTGATGATGCCGAAGAGATCGATGACGGCGACGCGGTCGGAGAGGTAGGAGCGGCCTTCGACCTGGAGTTCCTCAAAGACTTTGGTGGAGGACAGATGGCCGATGGAGCCCGTGACCAGATAGAGATTAAGGAAAAGGCTGATGACCAGGATCAGGATCACGAAAAGGCCGAGGATGCCGAAAATGACTTTCTTCATGTGGGGTAAAGCTGGCACCAAGTCAGCCGATAGGCAAGTGAAGAGGGAAGTAGCCCGCTAGAAACGCGAAAATACGCCAATCAAGAATTTTGTTTTCATGAAAAAACCACGCTTTAGGCCACGTTCTGCCATTTCCGCTTTTTCGCGTGTTTCGCGGGCAAGCACCTGCATAATTGAAGCCAAGTATCCATGCGCGAAGATCCTTATCTAAAAGCCCTGCAGAGAACCATGGAAGATTCCAGGGGGTCGAAGATCGGCCTGGCTTTGTCCGGGGGGTTGGATTCCATGGTTCTGGCCGAGGGACTGCATCGTCTGGGTCTGGCTTTTGTAGTCCTGCATGTTGATCATGGCTGGAGGGAAATGGAGAGTGCGGCGGATGCGGCCTGGGTCAAGGCCTGGTGCCGCGAGCGGAAGATTCCGTTCTTTGGCAAAAAACTCCGGGCCGGGTCTGCGCGGACGGAAGCGGCCGGTCGTGAAGCACGGAGGTCTTTTTATGAACACGTGGCGGAGCGGAATGGGTTGGGCGAAATCTGGCTGGCCCATCATGCGGACGACCTGGTGGAAACGTTTTTATTGCAGTTGTTGCGCGGGGCAGGGCCGGAGGGTCTGGCCTCCATGCCGGAGCGGCGGAAGATGGGGAAGGTGGAATGGGTGAGACCTTTGCTGGCTTTCCGCAAGGCGGAGCTAAAAAGCCTGGCCAGGAATTGGAAACTATCCTGGCGGGAGGATGCCAGCAACCGATCGGAGGATTATCTGAGAAACCGGATCCGGCACCGGCTACTGCCGGCTCTTCAAAAAATGGCGGGACGTGATCCCTCGCCGGTTCTGGCCCGTTGTGCACGGATACTCAGTGACGAGAATGTTTATTGGGAGGAGCTTCTGCCGGAGGTCTGGCCGGAGAATTTGGCCTGTGCCGGATTGAAAAAAGCCTCCGTTGCCCTGCAGCGCCGGGCGATCCGGAGTTGGTTATTGTCGCGGAAAGTGAAGGATCTTTCCTTTGAAGACATTGAAGCGGTCCGGGGACTGCTCCTGAGGGACAAGCCGGCCAAGGTGAACCTGAGCAAGGAAAAGTATTGCCGCAGGAGATCCGGGATTTTGTTTATCGAGTGAGCAGGAAAACAGCAAAACCTTGTATTTTTATTTCTGGCCGCCGGTTTTACGGCGGCGGGCGGAGGAGATGCGGCGGGATTTTTCATCTTCGCGCAGGCTATGGAGACGTTTATCAAAACGATCCTTGTGCAGGATGTTGCTGACATAGGACCAGACCATGAGTAGGACCATGAAAAAGACCAGGGCGGTGGCCAGGATGGAAACAACTACGATGATGCAGGAGATGCGCGCCTTGATATTGGTGGGTGATATGGACCATCCGGCGTAGCTGGCTTTGATGGAGGTGACGAGCTGCAGTTTTTTTGCGGATTGGGAGGCGATAGCCACACACTCTTCGGCCAGAAGATCGGCCCGCTGGGTGTCAAGAGCCCCATAACTTACAAGACGGATCTCGGTTTTTCTCAGGGCATCAAGAGCGGCTTCACGGTCGCCTGCGGATTGGAAGGCCCGGCTGTCTTCGATTCCTTTGCTAGTCAGTAATTCCGTGGCTTTCAGGGTCAGATCCTGGATGGCCTGTTGCTGGGTACTTTCGGCCGGGATCATCCCACGGATACGGTTGATGCGGGCGATGGCTTCTGCTTCCGCTCCCTTGTCCAATAGTGTCAAGGCCTCCTGCATGAGTTGCTGGATGGTCTGCTGTTTGCTGGCCGTTTCCAGTTCGGACTTCAGGGTGGGAGGGGCTTTCTGGATAAGGGGCAACAGATCGGAAGCATTTTTCAGGCTCTGCTTGCTTTGTCCGGTCCCGGCTTCGGCCAAATGAAGTTGATGCCTGAATCCTTGGAGCAGGACATGATCTGTACCGTCGAGTTCCGGCCAAAGGAGGCGGCATTCCGCGAGGAGGGCTTTGACTTCGGGCAGGTCAAGGACGGGTTGGTCAACGGTTTGTTGGATTCGTCCCAGCAAGGAAACCGCTTTTTTCAGGGGGCCGGTGTCTACGGCCTGCAGGGTGCTTAGGATTTTGATTTCGTTCTGAAGGGGTTGATTGGCTGAAGCAAGAGCCGGATCCCGCAGCGCTTCTGTGATGGATTGGATGCGCAGACCCGAGATGATGCGGGTTTTTTCAACGAGGTAAGGGTAGTAGGGACGGTTTTTGGCCAGGAGGATTTTATCGGTCAGGGTATTGAATTCCGCAGCGGATGACGTTGTCATACCTTTTTGTAATTGCTGCCACAGAAGCAGATCGGCCCGGTATTCGGGAGAAAGTTCCTTGCGGCGAAGCCAGAAGCCACCAAAACGGATATCTTCCTGCAGAACCTGCCGGAGATCTTCTTTGGCTGTGTCAAGAATGGAGGAAAGCTCAAGGGTGCGCGGGCCTGAAGGATGTTTGGCGATGTAGCTTTCGAGTTGGGGAAGGAGTTCCTTTTGATAGTAATCGGCAGTGGCAGAGGTTTCGGCAGATTGGAGCAGCGGTTTCAGCAGGGCATAATCACGTTCTGCGTGATCGCCGCGTTTGACGGACTCGATGGAGGCAGTGGGCAGGGTTAGGAGATTGCTGATGCCCCGGAATTTGGAGGTTTCCAGTCTCAGTTCTGTATCGCTTTCTTCCAGGATGGCACCGTTGATTTCGCGGGTGGTAATGCCGGGAGGAAGCGGGCTTCCGGCTTTTAAGGTGACCTGATCCGGGCGGGGCAGCTCATTTTCTTCAGCGGCATGACAGAAAGTTCCAAAAGCCAGAACTTGAAGGCCGGCCCATGAGGCAAGAAACAAATTGAGGTGGAGACGGTTCATAAACGGGAGTTCCATGTCAGATTCGTGCCGGATCACGGGCATTCATCAGGGCTTCTTCTTCTGTGATCAGGCCCTGATCCAGAAGTGCGATGAGATGGTCGTCGATGGTGTGCATGCCCTCCTGTTTGCCGATTTCCATCAGGCCGTAGATCTGGTGGGTTTTCCGCTCGCGGATACAGGCCCTGATGCCGGTGTTGGGGATCATCAGTTCGGTGGCGACCACACGGCCCTGGCCGTCGGCCCGTGGTAGGAGCCGCTGGGAGAGCACGGCCTGGATGGAATTGGAGAGCTGGGTGACGATCTGGTTCTGCTGCTCGGACGGAAAGATGTCCACCATGCGGTCGATGGATTTGGGGGCGTCGATGGTATGGAGGGATCCGAAAACCAGGTGGCCGGTCTCCGCAGCGGTGATGGCAGCCTGGATGGTTTCGCGGTCGCGCATTTCGCTGATAACGATGATGTCAGGGTCCTGGCGGAGAACGTGTTTAAGCGCGGCAGAAAAGGATTTGGTGTCGTGCCCGACCTCCCGTTGTTTGATCAGCGCCAGTTGGTTGTGGAAGAGGTATTCGATCGGATCTTCGATCGTGACGATGATGCCGGATTCACGCGCGGCCAGGGTTTGCACCATGGAGGCGAGGGTGGTGCTTTTCCCCGTTCCGGTGGCTCCGGTAACGAGGATGAGGCCCTGTTTCAGGTCGAGGAGTTGTTCGACGGCGGGATAATGTCCGAGTGTGGCGAGGTCGGGAATGGTTCCGGGTACGAGTCGGAAGGAGGCTTCCACGGAGCCTTTGGAATAGTGGGCGTTGGCGCGGAAGCGTCCGACTTCCTCCACTTCCAGGAGAAAGTCGAGTTCCAGGTTTTCCTCAAAGCGGGCCCGCTGGTTTTCGGTCAGAACACTGAAAACCAAGTCGCGGCAGTCATCGGCGGAGGCGGGCTCACAGGGGAGGGGAAGAATGACGCCATCGACGCGCAGGCTCGGCGGGGCTCCGGTGACGAGATGGACGTCGGAGGCTCCACGCTGGGTGGCTTCACGGAAGATTTCGAGGAGGCTGAGCATTGGTTATTGGGCTTAATTGCGTGTCATTCCACCGCTGATTCCCTGGAGGGCGCGGTTGAGTTCCTGGGGATTGGAAACATGATGGGTAGCTTCCTCCTGCGAGACAAGGCCGGAACGGACCATGTCGGTGAGGGATTGGAGAAGGGAACGGTTTTCCGGAACGCCGCCCCGCCCGATGAAATCGGCCAGGTCTTTCCATTCGGCTTTAAGGATGTGTTTGCGGCAGAGGGCCTGGTTTTCAAAGTGTTCGACGGCGAGATGTAAAAGGCCATCGGGGCCAGGGATGAGGCGTTGGCTGATGGAGCCGCAAAGGGATGAGGCAAGAAGTGCGGTGGCCGAATCGCGTTGCTCGTAGGGGAAGAGGCGGATGACACGTTCGACGGCTTCAACGCTATTGGAGCTATGGACGGTGGAGAGGACGAGGTGGCCGGTTTCAGCAGCTTGGAGGGCGGTATTGGCGGTGTTCACGTCGCGGATTTCGCCCAGGAAAATGACATCAGGACTTTGCCGTAGAGCCTGTTTGATGCCGGTGGTGAAATCCGGGGTATCGAGACCGACTTCACGTTGGGAAAACAGGCAGAGTTTGTTGCTAAAAACGTATTCGACAGGATCCTCCACGGTGATGACATGGGCGGGGCTGAGGAGGTTGAGTCTTTCGAGCATGGAGGCGACCGTGGTGCTTTTTCCGGAGCCGGGCGGTCCGCTGACCAAGAGAAGGCCGGCCCGTCGGTTGAGCCAGCGTTCGATGACAGAAGTGGGCAGACCGAGGGAATCCAAGTCAGGGATGTCTGTTTTGCAGAGGCGGATGACGGCACTGGGGAGGCCGAGGCTTTGGAAAAGGTTGACCCGAACCCTGCTGCCGTCTCCGAGGATGAGGCCGGTGTCGAAATCTGTGGCGGTGGCGGGGCAGTTCAGGTGGGAAAGGAGCGAGTCGAAAAATGCGGGATCTGAAGGGGCTAAGTCCAAGGGTTGCAATTTGCCTTGCAGGCGGCCCTGGGGGGCTTGGCCGAGACGGAAAAAAAGATCGGTGTAGCCGTGTTGGCGGGCCAGGGACAAGATCTCGGCCATCGATTCCATTCCATGTGAATAGGTCGTTGTAGAACGAAGCGCAAGCCCGTCTTGAAAGGGGTGTTGCAGGAGTCTCTTTTCTGGAACCGTTGGGGAAGGGGCTTATTGCCAAAGGCGTGGAGCTGTGATAGGTTAATCCTCCATGTCTAAAGACCCCAAAGCTCCCAAGCCTCCCAAATTACCCAAGGCTCCTATTCGCAACAGCGGTGACGGCGGTCAACCTGCCGGAAACTGGAAAGGGCTCAGTCTTTTTCTGATTGCATCCACCATTCTGTTGCTGGCCTTTGTTGCCTATCGGACGCAGAACGAAGGTGTGGTCAAGAAATTGACCTTTGCAGAGTTTGAGGGATACCTGAAAACCGAACAGGTGGAAACGGTGAACCTGTTTTCCGATCCGTCTTCCGGCAAAGCGCACTTGGAAGGAACTTTAAAACCTTTGGCGGTGCAAGAAATCGGCGCTCCGGTGGTTGTAACGGGGGAACCCAAGGGCCAGCGCTACTCGGCTCCTGTGGTTCTCTCCTATCAGAGCAATCTGAGTGAAGTTCTTAAAAGCTATGGTTTTGCAAGCATTCCCCAGGACTACAACGACAACCCGACCATGCAGATTCTGGGGATGTTGCTGCCCTTTTTGCTCTTTTTGTTGCTGATGTATTTCTTCTTCCGCCAGCAGATCAAAATGGCAGGAAAGTCCGCATTCAACTTTGGCAAGAGCAAGGCCAAGATGATGAACAAGGACAAAAACAAGATCACCTTCAAAGATGTGGCCGGAGTGGATGAGGCAAAAGAGGAAGTGAGCGAAATCGTGGAATTCCTCAGGGATCCGAAAAAATTCCAGCGTCTGGGCGGACGCATTCCCAAGGGGGTTCTGATGGTTGGTGCTCCAGGAACAGGCAAAACCCTGCTGGCCAAGGCCATTGCGGGCGAGGCCGACGTGCCGTTTTACGGCATCAGCGGTTCGGACTTTGTGGAAATGTTTGTCGGGGTTGGTGCTTCCCGTGTCCGCGACATGTTTGAACAGGGCCGCAAGTCTGCGCCCTGCCTGATCTTCATTGATGAAATCGACGCCGTGGGCCGCAGTCGTGGCCATGGCGTGGGCGGTGGACATGACGAAAGGGAGCAGACTCTGAACGCCATGCTGGTGGAGATGGACGGCATTGACACCCAGGAAGGGGTCATCATCATCGCGGCGACCAACCGGAAAGACGTGCTGGATCCTGCCTTGCTGCGGCCGGGCCGTTTTGACCGTGAGGTCATGATCAACCTGCCCGATGTGAAGGGCCGCGAACAAATTCTGAAGGTGCATGCGCTGAAAGTAAAATGTTCGGAGTTGGTTGAGTGGAGTGTTATTGCAAGGGGGACGCCCGGTTTTTCCGGGGCGGAACTGGCCAACCTGATCAACGAAGCTGCTTTGTTGGCAGCCCGGCGTGGTGCCGAGTCCATTCAGATGTCGGATCTGGAAGAAGCGCGGGATAAAGTCCGCTGGGGCCGTGAACGGCGCAGCATGGCCATGAGCGAGGAAGAGAAGAAGAACACGGCTTATCACGAAGCGGGGCATGCCATTCTCAGCGTGCTTCTGGAAAACACCGATCCTCTTCACAAGGTCACCATCATCCCGCGCGGCCCGGCACTGGGTGTGACCATGTCGTTGCCGGAAAAAGATGTCTTCAGTTACTACAGAAAGAAAATGCTCGATATGATGTGTATGATCATGGGCGGACGTGTGGCGGAGGAAGTCTTCCTCGGGGATGTCTGCAGCGGCGCCTCCATGGACATCCGCCAGGCGACAACCATTGCCCGGAAGATGGTCTGTGAATGGGGCATGAGCGACAAACTTGGTATGGTGAATTATGGCGACAATGATGACTATGTATTTTTGGCAAGGGACATTTCCAAGTCCCGTAGCTACAGCGAAGCGACAGCCCAGGAGATTGATGCCGAGGTTCGTGGATTGGTCAACGAGGCTCACAATAAAGCACGCATCTTGATCATCGAGAACAAGGACAAGGTGGAAATCATCGCCCAGGCCCTCATTGAGTTTGAGACACTGGACGGCAAACAGGTGCAGGACATCGTCCGCACCGGGCGTATGACGAACCCGCCGCCCAAAAATATCTCCCCCCCTGCCACACCTCTTCCCACGGAGAAACTGGAGAACGCTCCCACACCTGAGAAGAAAAAAGGGGACGACGGTCTCCTGCCCGGTTTGGAAGGTTCTCCGGCTGGAGCCTGATTCCAAAGATTAACCCGCCAAACACGCGAATCGCCGGGAAAGAAGAAAAGAAACTTTTCATTATCTTTCCCTAACGCTTCGCTGCGTGTTTATTGGGTAAAAATTCCATGATCTGGCGCCACCTCAACGGAGAGTTTCAGATTGGTTGCCGTCCCCTCTTGATGGGAATATTGAATGTCACTCCGGATTCTTTTTCTGATGGGGGTAGATTTTTTCTTCAGGATCAGGCTCTGGCCCAGGCGGAAATCATGATCCGCGAAGGGGCGGAGATTCTGGATGTGGGTGGTGAATCGACTAGGCCCGGTGCGGAACCGGTTTCGGAAGAAGAAGAACTACGCCGTATCCTGCCCGTGATAGAAAGTCTGCGTCGTGCCTATCCGGCTTTGGCCCTTTCCATTGATACCTATAAGTCTGGAGTCGCGGCAAAGGCGGTATCGGCCGGTGCCGCTATTATCAATGATGTGGGGGCAGGTCTTTGGGATAAGAAAATGCCGGAAGTGGTGGAGAAAACCGGGGCAGGCTATATCTGTATGCATAGTCAGGGACGTCCACAGGACATGCAGAACAACCCGGTTTACGCGGACGTGGTGAAGGAAGTGCAGGCTTTTCTTCGGGAACGCAGGGAGATGCTGCTTTATCGTGGCATTGCCGAAGATCAATTGGTTTTTGATCCGGGAATAGGTTTTGGCAAGCGACTGGAAGATAATCTGGAGCTTTTGCGCCGAGGCGACACGTTTATTGATTTTAAGCGGCCTATTCTTTGGGGCTTGTCGCGCAAATCTTTTATTTCGAAACTGTGCGGTGTAGCGGCGGAAGATCGATTGGCCGGAGGATTGGCGGCCTATGCTTCGCTGCTTCAATGCCCTTGTCCACAGGTCTGGCGGGTGCATGACGTGGCGGAGCATGCCCAGTTGATCCGGATGTGGGAGGCGATTCAAGAGAGGCCTTAGTTATCCTGATCAAAGCAAAGGGCTCGCAGGTATTTTTCCAGACAGGGCAAAGCTACAGAAAGATGATTTGATCTCCGAGTGGTGCATGTGCGTTCTTCGCTGCGCCCAGGATGACCGAATGAAAATTCGGGCCGATTCATTTATTTCTGCCCATAGACCCTTATTCATGGCACAAAGAATGGAATGTTCAGAATAGGGCATAACGGATTTATGAGTGAACGGAAAAGAAAATGGTTTGGAACGGATGGTATCCGGGGTGTATTTGGCAGGGAACCCATGACAGCTGATTTCGTTTACCGCTGTGCCCAGGCAGCGGCTGGATATTTCGGGGATACCGTTTCCTCACCGGTCTTTGTGGTCGGGCGTGACACACGGGAATCCGGCCCTTTGTTGGAGACGGCAATTTGTCAGGGTCTCGCCGATGGAGGCGCCGGGGTCATCAGGGTCGGAGTGCTTCCGACGGCGGCCATCTCGCTTTTGACCGTCCATCATCGGGCCGCCGCCGGTGTCATGATCAGCGCCTCCCACAACGAATACCTGGACAATGGAATCAAGTTTTTCGGGCCGCAGGGCTACAAGTTGTCGGATGAAACGGAGCTGGAAATGGAACAACGCATAGCGGCTCTGCCCGGTTATGACGGCACGTGGAAGAGTGACGGGATTTCTTTTCAGGCCGATCCCGGGGCCATGGAAATTTATAGCCGAAATCTGGTCCAGAGTTTTCCCAAGACCTTTTCCCTGAAAGGAATCCGGATACGGGTGGATGCGGCAAACGGTGCGGCCTGGCAGAGCACCCCGGCCATCCTGCGGGGACTCGGGGCAGACGTGGAAACGTTGGCAGCGTCACCGGATGGAAAAAACATCAATGCAGATTGCGGAAGTCTGCATCCCGAATTGTTGCAGGCCGCAATGTGGAAAACTCCCGGCGGCATAGGTTTGTCTCACGATGGTGATGCCGACCGTCTGGTGTTTTTGGATGAAGACGGGGACGTGTTGGATGGTGATGAATTGCTTGCTATAGCCGGGTTGCATGCACTGCGGAAGGGAACTCTCCCCGGGAACGCCATTGTCGCCACGGTGATGAGCAATCTGGGACTGGAAGAGGCCTTTGTGGAGGCCGGGGGAAAAGTGATCAAAACAGCCGTAGGTGACCGCTATGTTATGGAAGCGATGCAGGCGGGCGGTTATATTATCGGCGGCGAACAATCGGGCCATATGCTCTTTCTGGATTGCCTGCCAACGGGTGATGGGCTGCTCAGTGCGTTGCAGATTTTGAATGTGATGGTTCTGGAGCAAAAGCCCCTGAAAGAACTGAGGCGGGTCATGCGCAAGTATCCGCAAAAACTTTTTAATCTGAAGGTGCGCGAGAAAAAACCTTTGGAAAGTATCGTGCCGGTGCAGAAAGCCATCCTGGAGGTCGAAAAGGAGATGGGAACGAAAGGGCGAATTCTGCTTCGCTATTCAGGGACTGAGAACAAGCTCAGGTTGCTTCTGGAATATACGGATGAGTCGGCGATCGAACGACTGGCAGAAAAAATACTGCATCCGATCCGTGCGGCTCTGGCTTGAAAATTGGTGGAGACGGGCAGGGGACTCGTTTGGTTTAGTAGCTGTAACCGGGGTTTCCCAACCTCGATTCCCCACCCACTTCCTTTCCTAGGCTCGTATGCCCCGGCTACAACTTTTAAAAGGAGGGTAGCTTAGGCTGCTTGATACGGATGAATCCCCTGGAAACCCGCCCCGATTGATCCCTATGAGTTGCTCTGCAAGGTGGGGAGAAGGTCGGTAACGCATGGCTACCCGACATGGATTCGAACCATGACAAAAGGAACCAAAAACCTTTGTGCTACCGTTACACCATCGGGTAAGACGTGTTTGGAAAACGTATCAGAAGTTTTTTAGGGGTCAACGGCAAGTGTTCAGAAAGGGGGTTTTCTTCACGGATAAATTTATTCCGGCAAGGGGATCTTTCCTGTCGCGATATGCTGCAACACTTCCGGTAAGAGACGGTGTTCCTGGATTTGAATCCGCTGGTGTAGCGTTTCGGCGGTGTCACCGGGAAGAACAGGCACACGGCTCTGACGAATCACAGGGCCGCCATCCAGACTGTCGTCGACCCAATGAACGGTGCATCCGGTTTCGGCAACACCTGCCTTCAGGGCCTGTTTCCAAGCGGCTAGGCCTTTAAATGCCGGGAGCAGGGAGGGGTGGATGTTGAGTATGCGGCCCGCAAAAGCTTTGAGCAGGGGTTCCTTGATCACCCGCATGAACCCGGCCAGAACGATGAGGTCCGCCCCGCTTTTCCAGAGTTGATCGGCCAAAGCCTCTTCGATTTCAGGTTCCAGTTTGGTTTTGAATCGGCTGGGGGGACAGTGGTAGGTGGGAAGGGAGCGTTTGCGTGCTTCTTCGAGGATGACGGCATCGGCCAGGTCACTGGCCACGAGGCAGACCCGTGCTTGAAGGAGACCTGTTTCGATGGCCTGGGCCAGGGCGGTGAAATTGGAGCCGCGCCCGGAGCCCAGAACGGCCAGTTTCAGGGAAGAATTCATAGAGGGTTGCAGCATGCAGGGTTTCTTTGTGCTTGACCCTACTCACTGAAGCAGCAACATCCGCTGTTGTGCAATAGGAAAGTCTAAGGCTTTCAGGGACTTGCCTTCATTTTTTGAATTATGTTGGGAATACTTTGGACCGTGAGTTATGTCTTGGTGGTCATGGGCCTTTCGGCTTATGGGCTTCACCGTTTTTGGATGGTCTACACGTATTACCGTTTCAAGAACAAAGGAATCAATCCCCTGGCCCGCTTTGAGAATCTTCCACGGGTCACGGTGCAGCTGCCGATTTTTAATGAGTTGTATGTGGTGGAGCGCCTGATCCGTTCCGTGGTCGCGCTGGATTATCCCAAGGATTTGATAGATATCCAGGTGCTGGATGATTCCACCGATGAGACGCGTGAACTTGCATCCGGGATCGTGAAGGAATTTCGTGTGCAGGGCTACCAGATTGAGCACCTGCACCGGACGGACAGAACCGGCTTCAAAGCGGGTGCCCTACAGGCGGGTTTGCAGGTGGCCAAGGGTGAGTTTATTTTGATTTTTGATGCGGATTTTGTGCCCGCTCCGGAGATCATCCACGAGACAATCGATTACTTTACCGATTCCGGTGTTGGAATGATCCAGACCCGATGGGGCCACATCAACCGCGGATCCAATTTCCTAACCAAAGTTCAGGCCTTGCTCCTGGACGGGCATCTCTTGATCGAGCAAACCGCCCGCAACCGCAGTGGCCGTTTTTTTAATTTTAACGGCACTGCCGGTATCTGGAGAAAGACCTGTATTGAAGATGCGGGGGGTTGGCAGCACGATACGCTGACGGAGGACCTGGATCTCAGTTACCGTGCCCAGATCAAGGGTTGGCGCTTTGTTTTTGTTCCGCATGTCATCACCCCCGCCGAATTGCCGATAGAAATGAACGCCTTTAAAGCCCAGCAACATCGCTGGGCCAAAGGCGCGATCCAGACCTGTAAGAAAATCCTGCCCCGGGTCTGGGAAAGCCAGTTGCCCCTGCGAATCAAATTGGAGGCGACCTTTCATCTGACCTCGAATTTCGCCTATCTGCTGCTGGCACTTCTGGCGGTTTTGATCCAACCCAATCCCAAAAATGCCGGCCTCCACTGGGACTCAATCATTCTTATCGACGTTCCGATTTTCATGATGGCGTCCTTTTCCATCTTTGTTTTTTACGGTGTGGTATTGCGGGAGTTGAAATACCCCTGGTACAAGATCCTGGTCTATGTTCCCATGCTCATTGCCACCGGAATTGGACTCTGTTTGAACAATGCCAAAGCGGTGCTGGAGGCCGTTTTCAACCATCAGACAGACTTTGCCCGCACTCCTAAATACGGCATTGGAACGGGTGTGCAGAAGTGGTGGAACCAAAAATATAAGGCCGCCCGTTCCCTTCTGCCTTTGCTGGAACTGGTTATGGCGGCCTACTACGGCTATTTTATCTGGTTTGCCTGGGAAAAAGAGCTTTGGATTTCTCTTCCTTTCTTTATTTTGTTCACGATCGGCTTCGGTTTTGCCGGAATCTTCTCACTTTTTCAGTGTTCTTCCTTTTCACCATGGTGGAATCGGTTTACTGTCAACCGGGTCTGATTTATGGATTTTGACTGGAGTTTTTTTGCGACGAAGGACGTCCGCCCTGAAGAAGTGGCGGAAAGTTTCGAAGATCCGTACTCCATCCGCCTGATGCCGGACAAAGGGGCTATTTCTGAAATGAATCGCTTTTGTTGTCTGGGTATGTCCTTGAGCAATCGCGGTGTTTTCTCGGTTTACAGCTCCAACGGGAAACAGGTCAAAGTCATCGCAGCCCGTCACATGACCCAGGAAGAAGAATTTTTTTATAACCGGAAAGTCCGGGAATTCCTTTAAGGCCAGCCCATGCAAATCATCACCCATTGGGATCAGATCCCTGTTTTTAAATCCATCGACGAGGAGCGTGACTTCTGGTTTTCGAACCAGTTGGAAGGCCGCCTCATGCAGGGGGCCTGCGTCAAGTCGGACAGCAATGAGTCGACAACCATCACCCTGCGCATGGACCCGCGCATGCTGGCACGCTTGAAGCGATTGGCCGGTCAGCGCTACCTGAACTATCAAAGCATGTTGAAGCAGTGGGTGGCCGAGCGTCTGGAAAAAGAAATCGAAGGAAGATCCTAAGAAAAAAAGTGCCCGCGAAACACGCAAAAGTTCGCGAAAAAAAGCACAGGTGTCTTAGCAGTATCCAAATTTCGCGCGGTTTCGCGTGTTTAGCGGGCATCAAAATCCCTTCCACAACCTCACAATTTCCGATTTACAGAACGGCTCTTCGAAAGTAAGCTGTAAAGATGATGATGACTCCTTTCCGTAAACATTCCCGCGGATTCACCCTGATTGAGCTTCTGGTGGTAATCACCATTATTGGTATCCTGGCCGGCTTGGCTTTCCCAGCCATAGCAGGGGCTTTGAGAGCAGCCAAAAAAGCGGAGGCCTCAGCCATGGTAAACCAGCTCCGGGTATCGCTGACGGCCTACCAAACGGAGTATGGGAACTGGCCAACAACGACATTTCCTGCTGCTGAGCCAGAGGTCAAATCCAGTGATCCCAATCTCTACAATCTATTAAGGGGACGGGACGCCGCCAGTCAGAATCCGCGTCTGATTGTCTTTATGGAATTTAACGCCAAGGTTCTCAGGTCGGGCACACTCAGCAAGACCAATGCCAGCCCTCCTAACCCTATTTCCGACGCAATCGCTTTTGTTGATCCGTGGAGCCAACCGTATTCATTAAAAGCTGATTCGAATTATGACAATGTCATTAGAGTTCCTAGCGATACCAATGGTTTGCACACTGCTGAAGAAATTAATGCCGGATTGGCTATCTGGTCAAAAGGACCGCAGGGGGATACCTGGGACGGAACGGCAGATCCCAGAAAGAATTACCTTCGCAGCTGGAAATAAGGTCATGCGTAAAAAAAACAGGGAAGCCTTTACCTTGGTCGAATTGTTGGTTGTCATCACGATCATCGGTATACTGACCGCATTAACCTTGGGAGCAGCCAAGGTCGTGCAGGACAAAGCCGCCAAATCCAGAGCCCAGGGTGAAATTGCCGCGATTGAATTGGCCTTGGAGCGCTACAAAATCGATAATGGGGATTATCCCTCGATATCTGATATAGGAATAACAAGTAGCCTTTATAATGGGAATCTCGGAACCCCTTCAGTTTTGTCTGCTTATGAGGGAACAAATGTTTCCATGGATGGAAGTGGAGCCATAACTGCAGGATCTGGCAGTAAACTGCTTTTTGCTGAGCTGACAGGCAAGACTCGCTTGGAAGGTGGCTTGACTGCAACTGGTAGGACGCAGTACATCGAACTTAAAAAAAACCAAGTCGGCAGCCCCACAAGTAACAGTTTTATCAAAGATCCTTGGGGATATCCTTACGGCTATTACTACAAGTTCGATGGTGTGACGGTGGCTGAACCCAATACCAAATCCCTTTTCAACGTGGTGGTTCCCGATCTGTGGAGTACTTCAGGTGAAAGGGAGGCTGTCTCCCTGACAACCCCGGTAGAGGCCAAGGCGCGCTATCTGCGTTGGATGGCCAACTGGCCCAACAAGTAAGCTCCTTGGGCTGTTAAGTCCCCCTTCACCCCATCCTGTTCAGCGTCCAGAACAAAGGAAATGAAGGCTGGCCCAGCCCACGGTGTCATCCTGGGTGCAACGAGTACTCCACCGGCCTTGTCGGAAGATCTTAGATCCCTGTTTGATTAAATCCTTACGTTAAGTTGGTGCCGGTGGGTTCTTCACCGGCTTCAAAATGACTGAAAAAGGGAGAGTTCCCTGGGTGTTACCTCGCAGTCAGATTCACTGCCACACTGCGGCGCAGGATGAGATTGCTGCGTTGTTCGTTGAAGGCCAGCGTGAAGCGCACTTTTTCCCCCTTCTTCAGCTTGGCCAACTGCCTGGGCAGATCCTCCAGAGAGCGGAGGCGGTAGGGGCCCAGCCCCGTAACCAACATTCCCTTGCGGATTCCCACTGTATCGGAAGGGCTTCCCTCCTGCACCGAGGTCACCACCAAACCACTATCCACCTGATATCCGAAGGATTTCGCCAGCTCCTTGTCCATTTCCTGAATTCCCAACCCGAAACGTTCCAGAATAACTTTATCGAGGGCGGCAACCGGAGGGGGGGCTTTCCTCCCTTCCGCAATGTCGATGGCGTTTTTGGCAAAGACGGAAACGCGCTCGCCGGGAATGGCAAAACCGATGTTCTCTGCCCCGGCCGCTGCCTTGGCCGTATTGAGGCCGACAAATTTCCCGTTGATGTCGAGAAGCGGCCCACCGGAATTTCCCGGATTGATGGCGGCGTCGGTTTGCAGGAGAGAATCGTAGAAGGTTCCGCCGATGGTCAAGGTGCGGTTGGTGGCACTGAGGATGCCCGTGCTAACGCTGCTTTCATAGCCGATGGGATTGCCGATGGCGATGACGGTCTGGCCGAGGAGGTTTGGGGAAAGATCATCGATGTTGAGGATGGGCAGGGCCTTGTCGCTTTTGATTTTGATCAGGGCCAGATCCAAGTCCGGGTCTTCCTGCACGGGCACGGCCTCAAAGGTGCTGCCGTCCGGAAGCGTGACTTTGATTTTGGTATTGGCTGCCCGGGCCACCACATGTTGGTTGGTCACGATGTAGCCATCAGGGCGGATAATGGCTCCGGAGCCCAGGCTGCGGACGGGCACCTGGACAATACGTCCTCCGCGATAACTGCCACCTCCGTAAAAACGATCAAAAAAAGCGTCAAATGGGTCGCTGATGGCCTGTTCCACCAAGGTCTCCGTGTAAATGTTGACCACACTGGGACGGGCCAGAGCCACGACCTTGACGATGGGTTCTTCCTGCGGCGTCAGAGCCATGGACGGGGAAAGCAGCCAGAGAGTGAAGCCAATGAAGAATGAAAAGAACGCACATTTCATAATCAATCCAATTATAGGTTGGAAATAAAAAACTGCCAGCATGAAGGCTGGCCCTGGTTGCATTCAGGACAGGGAGCCAGCGGAGCTTTTCATCCGTCTTTTCGTAGTTGAGGGCGTCAGTGTGGCTCCCATGGCTGTAAAGATTGACAGGTAACAGGATTTGACGCGATATGAATACTGCTCAGAAAAACATGTTATGAATCTTTACGGAAAATACACCGGTATAAAGGAAGAGCCCATGTCTGTGGACGAGGCTTTTGTGCAAAGGCTTTGGTTCGAGCAACTTTATCGGGAGGATTTGAAAACCCTGACTGGCGAAAGCGTCCGGATCCTTCAGCCTGGATTCTGGAATCACGGGGCGGGGCCGGATTTTACACGGGGAGCCCTGGTCAATCGGGAGGGGAGGACGGAAGTTGGTGACGTTGAAATTCATTGTGAGGCTCCGGACTGGAGACAGCACGGTCATGAAAATGATCCACATTACGACAACGTGATCCTGCACGTAGTGTGGAAAGCAGGCCCACGTCTTTTTTTTGCCGGGGATTCCAAACGTCGTTCCGTTCGGACTCTGGAACTCTCCAGCCAGCTCAAAGTCCCGTTGCCGGAGGCGAGGCGTCATTTCAATTCCACGAATCTGGAACGACAAGTCGGGGCACGGGTGGGTCATTGTCGGAAAGAGTTGGCCGACCTCTCCGTGAAGGAAGTGGCCACTCTTCTGGAGGATGCTGGTTGGTATCGTTTCCAGCGGAGGGCGGAATGCTGGGCGTTGCGGGTGAAATGTCATGGCTGGGATCAGGCCCTGTGGCAGGGCCTGGCCGATGCGCTGGGCTATGCCCGAAATCGCGAAGCTTTCGGCAGCCTTGCCCAGCGTCTCCCGTTGTCTTTATTGCAGGAGGAAAAAAACGCCATGAAGAGGGAATCACTGCTCTTTGGCCTGGCGGGTTTTTTGCCGGGCCAGACTCTTCCTCAGGCGGCGGAGGGCAACAAATGGTTCCGCTCCCTTTGGGACGAGTGGTGGCAGATCCGGGCGGAGTGGGAGGAACACGGATTGCCGCGTCAGGCCTGGAATCTGCGCGGGGTGAGACCTCTGAACCGTCCTGAGCGTCGCCTCGCCATCCTGAGCCTGCTTTCGGACAGGGCTCTTTGGAAACGTTTTTCGGCTGTGGTGACAGGTGGGGATTTTTCGGAATTGTGGGAATTGCTTGAAACCCTGGAGCATCCCTTTTGGGACAGGCATTACACACTGAACAGTCCGGTGGAGAAGGCTATCCAGTTGATAGGGCCCGACCGTTGTCTGCGTTTCTGGTTCAATGTAGTCGGCCCTTTGGCAATGGCCGGGGGGAATGAGCGGATGCGCGATAATCTGAGAGAAATGAAAACCTCGGAAATCATGCACACGGCTTCCGTGGCGGCTGTCCGCCTTTTGGGAGGACGCAACCTGGGTTCTGCCGGGCGTTCGCTACTGGTCAAGGAAGGGTTGTTACAGATTTATCAGGATTTTTGTCTGAAGGATTTCAACCAGTGCGAAGGCTGTGACTTTCCGGATTTTGTGAGGAAATGGAAAGAATGAAAAGGGATTTCATTCTGATCAGGTTCTTTAAGGAGCATCTCTCAGGGAGATCGGTGGCAAATAAATCCCTTGGTAATTGGAGTTCCACCATTGTCCGTTTTTACTTTTTTCTTCCATGGTGGTGAATTGATAGTCGTAAACAAGGGCGCGAATGTAGCGCGGGGGTTGATCAGGAAAAGGATTCTCTGCCAGCAGGGCCAATACCTCCGGGGAACCCTGTAAAAGTTTTTCGGCGAAACTGAGCAGCCAGGGGTTCTGGCGGTAATTCCCCAGCGCGGCGAACCACATCTGCCAATCGAGGCGTGGCTGGTGCGGGGCAATGAAGCGCGGGGCTTCGTTCACATCACGGGGTTTCCACTTGAAGCGGTATTCCAACCAGACTTTGCCGTCACGACTGCCTTCCATCACAATTTCCGGACGGGTGGTCGTCATGATAGCAAAAAGGCCGTAGCTGTTGATGCTGCGGAATGGGGCGATGATCCGGTAGCATTGGTGTGTCCAGTCCGGCCAGGAAAGAGTCGGCTTCACCTGGCCGGAGAAGGTCATCAGGGCTGCCAGCAAGACAAGAGCGGCCATGGGAACCAGACTCCACGAAGGTAAACGGAAGCTGTTGTCTGAAAGAAGGGGGATTTTGATTTTCCCCCTTGATAGCCGTTTCCAGCTTTCATCATCAATGAGCAGGAGACATAGAAGTGCGGTAAGCAGGTTAAAGAAACAATAATTCCCGGTCAGAGCAATCAGGGCCTGAAACGAAAGAAGACAGGCCGCAGCTGTCAGTTGCAGTCGGCGGGGACCGAAAATGAAAAACACTACAACAAGCTCAATGACGAACATGATCAGAACCGAGAGCCGAAGGGTGACTTCCGGCAACTGGTGGGCGTAATAACTTAACAGGGTCGGAAGAGGCTGGGTTTCAAAATGATAGGTCAATGCCGTCAGGTTGAACCAGGTCGGATCGCCACTTCCAAGTTTAACCAGTCCCGAGGCGGCCATCAGACGGAAAAGCAGGAAGAGTAGCAACAATCTCCCAAGGAAGGAGGGTTTCCACTCTCCGATCCGGATTTTTCCAAAAGCCCACGGTGCCCAAAGCGCAGCAAGAAAACAGGTTTCTAACAACAGCGAGTCCCATTGAAAGCTGAGAAAAGGCCCGCCAACAACGACCAAGGACAGATAAAGAAACCAGCAGAGCAGGAAAGCTACGGCCCCGCCCCGCCCGAAAAGGGCACATAAGGAAACCACAACACCCAGCAGACAAACGCCTTGGAGCATCCAATCGGAATCGCCCAGCCAGAAAATAGTCGGCACCTGATGAAAGGAAGCGAGCCCCAGATGCTGGAACACCTGACTGAGGAAGCTTTGGGCGGGGGCGATGCCGTGATCCCCGATCAGTCCCTTGACCTGGACTACCAGTGAGAGGAATGCAATCAAAAGCACCAGCGCAACCCCGCGCAGGAAGAGCCATGAAGAAATGGAGTAGCTTGGTGTAACGCCCGTCAGACCTGTCAAGGCGCGGTCTACTGCTGAAAGGCCGACACGTTGTGAGGCCACCCATTTATAGACAGCTTCAGATATGGGTGCAAAAAAAGGCAGATAGCGATACAGCCAGAGCAGCGGTTTTCCCTCCGGGCGCAGAGCTGTGGCGGTGAATACGGCTTCCGCTGCAGAGCAGAAGCTTCCATCCATTTGAACGAGATGCACCGACCGGTCGAAAAGTTCGGGAGCTATTTGAGGAAAACGGGAGCCGCAGTCCTGAAAGGGCTGGTAGTCAATCCGTTGGCCGAGAAAGGCGCGGAGCCGTTCCACCCACTTGCAGCAGAAGCGGCATTCGCCGTCATAAATGAGAAGAGGCCGATTTGAAGACATGATCCATCCTAAAGCCGGTTATTTTTGATGTCATTCCCAATTACCTGCACCTACATTGATGCGACAATCAAAATGACGATCGTCACTATGATTGTCGTACAACTGGGGAGAGTTGTGCAGCTGGGGGCTCTGTGGTTGAGTAGGGATCTGTCTATTCTATGAATGTGGATTTGGAACAAAAGCTGACTGTTCATGAAATTTATAAAAGTGTGCAAGGTGAAAGCACTTTTGCCGGGTTGCCGTGTATTTTTGTCCGGCTGACGTTCTGTGATCTGCGCTGTAGTTGGTGTGATACGGAATATGCATTTTATGGGGGCGAAAAGAAAACGCTTTCGGAAATCCTGGGCGAAGTAAAGAAGCTGGATTGTCCTCTGGTGGAGTTGACCGGCGGTGAACCGCTTTTACAGCCGGGATCAATCGCCCTGATGAACGCACTGTGCGACGCCGGATATCAGGTGCTGTTGGAAACCGGCGGTCATCGGGATATCGGACCGGTGGATCCAAGGGTGGTGAGGATCATGGATTTGAAATGTCCTGACAGCGGAATGAGCGAAAAGAACCGTGCGGAGAACATTCCTTTGCTGAACAGGAACGATGAGGTGAAATGCGTGATCGCCTCGCGCCGTGATTACGAATGGGCCAGGGAAAAAGTTCTCACCCACGATCTTAACCACAAGGTGAGAGCGGTTTTATTTTCCGCCGTGTTTGGGAAAATCCATCCCCGTGAAATCGTCGACTGGATTCTGGAGGACAAGCTCGATGTCCGTTTCCAGCTTCAGATGCACAAATTCATCTGGGATCCGAAGCAGAAAGGGGTTTGATCTGAGCGGCACTAACACAAGGGTTTGGAATTCATTTTCTTGAAATTGGCCGGGTGGGGTCACCAGGCGGGGTCATTCGTCAACTATTAACAAAATGTTCGTTTCCTTGCTTTTTTGAAAACGTTAATTGTTAACGACTGACCCCGTAATGACTTTGTCAGCTCAATCGTTTGATCGGCTTGAGGTAAATCGGGAGCGGTTTGTTCCAGTATTTTTCAGGAATGCCATTTATCCCGAAGACGCGATCCCAGGTTCTTTCAAAACAATGGGCGGCATGGGGAAAGGTTTGCGAATGCTTCAGGGCCTTTTCGTAAAAGTGTTTGGGCCGCGACAGGATGAGCTCGCGCGAAACAATGAACTGGGCTCCCGGAAAGAAAACGAAGGGTTCGCTTCCGTCCTGTTCAAAAACTTCCCGGCAAAAAAGTTCCAGATCGAGGCTTTCCTGATGTTCATTTTTGCTCCAGTTCCGGAAGAGTCGCTGCCCCTTGGCGTCGTCCCAGTCGATAATAAAACCCAGCCAGCGGAATGTTCCGAGTTTCCCGCCTTCGCCAAGGCTATGATGAAGAGGTGGGTTTAGGGTTTTGAGTTCGCGGAGCACGGCGTGGAAATTGGAACAGTGGTCGAAGGGGTGGCCCTGGCAGAAGACGGTGAACGGAGCCAAATTCCCGTAGCGGGTGACAATGTGATGCAGGTAGGTCTGGGCTTCGCGGCCTTCGTTCGGGAGCTGGATGGCGTCTGGAATGGCCCGGCCTCCTTTGTTGTAAATAGTAACCCGTATTCCCGGCGCGCTGTTGTGGATCCAGGCCAGGTCTTCCTCGTGGCGGGCAATGACGAGTTCGATTTCGGGTTCCGGAATTGGCATGGGGAGAAGTTTCCGGTTTCCGCTTTGAATTTTCCAGTTTATTAAGGACGTGTGTTACCTGAACTGATTACAGCGATTCCCGGCCCGCTATCCCAGGAATGGGCCATCCGCCTCAGGGCGCATGAGTCACGTAATGTCACCTATGTGTCCTCGCGCTTTCCCGTTTTCTGGGATAGGGCGGAAGGTGCCAATGTCTGGGATGTGGACGGAAACCGGTTTCTGGATCTGACCAGCGGATTTGGTGTGGCGATGGCAGGTTTTGGTGCAGAGCATCTGATCGCTGCCTATCAGAAACAAGCGGCCCGTTTGTATCACGGAATGGGGGATGTTCACCCGACACGGCTCAAGGTGGAATTGTGTGAGTTGTTAAGCCGAATCACGTTTGAGCGATGGCTGTCCGGGACGGGCAAGGTGATCCTGGGAAATGCGGGATTTGAAGCGGTGGAGGCGGCCTTAAAGACGGCGTATCTGTATACGGGCAAAAGCGAGGTGATTGCCTTCCAAGGCGGATATCATGGCCTGGGGTATGGTGCGGTCACAGTGACAGGGCGCCGTGAATTCCGTTCCCCTTTTCAGGCCCAACTGAAAGAGTTCGCCCATTTTTTGCCTTATCCATCCCGAAAAAAGGATTCTTTGGAAGATCTGGAAAAGTCCATCCGCCTGTTGGCAGGCACGGGCAGGGTGGGAGCGGTTTTGGTGGAACCCATTCAGGGACGCGGTGGCGATGTGGTTCCGCCGGATGGTTTTCTTCCTTTGTTGCGCAGATTGTGTAATGAGAGCGGCTTGCTGTTGATTCTGGATGAGATCTATACAGGTTTTTACCGGACAGGTCCTTTGTTTGCCTGCGAACACGTTTCGGTGGTGCCGGACCTGATCTGCCTGGGTAAGGCGATGAGCGGGAGCTTTCCGATTTCCGCCTGCGTGGGAAAAGCAGAGATCATGGATGCCTGGCCTGAATCGACAGGTGAAGCTCTGCACACCAGCACGTTTCTGGGTCATCCTGTAGGCTGCGCCCTGGCTTTGGCCTCTTTGCGGGAGTGGATCAAAGCGGAAACCTTGAAAAACGTGGCAGAAGCGGCAGCCATGTGGAAAGAGGAGATCGCGATGATGGCCGGAATCCAGGATGTGGAGGAAATCCGGGGGAGGGGATTGCTCTGGGGGATTGAGCTGAGGGATTCGTTCGGGCATGCCTTACCGGCAAGAACCGGGAGGATTATTGAAGAAGCGTTGGCTTGTGGCATCGTTTTGTTGGGGGGCGGGGTGGAAAATAATGTTCTCTCACTCAGCCCTAATCTCTCAGTGACGAGGGGGGAAGCCTGTTGGTCCCTGGGTGTGGTCCGCGATCTACTGCAAGCGCGGGCCTAGAAAAGCTCCGACTCCGGAGGTCTTCTCAGGAGTAACGAATATCTTTACACGGCTCCATCTCGTAATGGTAGGCGGTAAGAAGGTCCACATGGGGGTCGAGGATCTGGTGTTTGTACTTGATCCAGATGGCAGAATCCTGGGCAATGTGCAACTTATTCAGGTTTTCGAAGTCGATGGAGAAAAACAGCTCGTAGGAGTTGTTTTTGGCGTCGATCTTTTTCCCGCAGCGCAGGTTCATTACTTCGGGGATCTTGAGCAGGCGGATCCGCGTCTCCACCATGAGGTTCTCCACCATTTCGGGTGTGACGGAGGACTTGAGTTTAAGTAAGTTAATGTGATGAATCATGGGAATTTACCTGCAAAGGATTAATAACAGACGGGCGGGCGTCCGGTGTCAAGTTTGCACAAGTGATGTTTTTTTATGGTTCCGGCTCACTTCTTTCTGGACTTTGCCCCCCAGGGGCTTTCAATCAGGTCATGTTGTCGGACGTTTTCAAAAAGAACCAGGATCCCGCCAACCAAGCGTCATTTCCCAATCAGAGCAGCCAACCCCTTAAATCTATGGACATTGTCAAAACCTCCAAATCATCCGGTGCCATCCTTTCCGAAGATGTCGAATTCAAAGGAACCCTGAGCTTCAGTTCCCGTATGGAAGTAAACGGTCGCTTTGAGGGGGATATCCAGGCCGACGGACCTTTGGTCATCGGGGACACGGCCATTGTGAAGGCCAATATTACCGCCGAGTCCTCCGTTTTGATCCGCGGAAAAGTGCAGGGAAATATCGATTCCAAAGACAAAGTGGAAGTGGCCAGCAATGCCCAGCTTTTCGGGGATGTCCGCTGTCCCAAATTCAGCCTGGCCGAGGGAGCTGTTTTTGTCGGGAAGTCCGACACCCTTGGCGGGAAGCCCGTTACGGATTTTTCTAACATCTTCACACGCCTGGACAAATCCAAATCGGCCGAACACAAGTATTGAATCAGCTTCCAAGGGATCGATCCAGCCCCCGGCGGTGGGAGGTCGCCGCTAGGGAAACAGGTCGGGGTATCAGCCTTTCAAGGTGATGGAGCGTGCCGGGGCGTGAAGTTTCCCGCCGGGCTGCACTTCGATGCTGCCAAAAATCAGGGAGTCCGCATGGAGGCTTCCCCCGGCTTCGATCTTCACCAGGCCGCTGATGACGAGTTGGCGTGCCACCATGTGGCCGGCCACTTCCAAGGTCTGGAATTCAATCATTCTTTCTGTTTTTAGGTTGGCGCCTTTGACCACCCGCATGAGTTTGCCTTTGGCTTCCCCCAGAATATTGGCCCCGTCGCGGACGATGAGGGAATTGCGGCAGGTCAACTGGCTCTGGGACCGGCCGGAAATAAACATGGTCTCCGCTTCGGCCCGCGGACCGTTGAGGAAGCCTCTTTTTCCGACAGTGATCGTGCCGTAGGTAAGAATCTCAGCGTTGGATTCCTTGTTGATTTCTTGATCACAGAGATCTAGATACGAGGAGCAACCCGTGCATTGCCAGGACATGGCACTGTTGTGGATGGTTAGTTCTGTGCCGCAATGGATGCAGGGAACCACGCGTTTGTCGACCCGTTTACGGGCGCGGCGGGGATTGCGTTTGATCTCCTCCTGCATGGAAATTCGGTGGCCACAGGCATGGCAGAAGGTGGCGTTGGCGTCCTTGTATTCCTTCTGTTCATGTCCGCAGGCAGGGCAGGTTATCCATTCCTTCGGCGGCGCTTGACGCGAAAAAAGTGAGGCGATTCCCATGGTGATTAAAGGTTAGGCCCTGAGTTTGCCGCTGGAGGTGAGGTCCTTGTCCTCGATCCCGACGATGAGGAGCCCTTCGTAGTCGGAGCCTTCTTCGATTTCCAGGCTGTTGCTGCGGCAGCGCCCCCTGACCTGGCAGTTTTTCCGCATGACCAGATGTTGGCCAGCGTTGGCGTCTCCGGCGTAATGTCCCGCCAAGCTGACATCGCGGCCTTCCATGTTGCCGATGACTGTTCCGTTCGGTCCCACCCCGATCAGGGATTGAGAACGGCAGGGGCCGGTAAAATGTAAATCGATCACGCCATCGCCACCGGCAAAAAGATCGCCTTTCAGAACGGCTGATCCGGAAAGAAGAAGCGGAAGTGATTCGCCGGGAAGCTTGGGCGTTGAAAAGAGATTTCCTGATAATTTTCCGAGCACAGCAAAAACATAACTGTTTTCCCGCCCGTTGGAATGCTAATTTCACAGAATGGAAGAGATGATTCTGGATGCGCTCCGTCCTGATCTGGAGGAGGCGGAGTTCGATGCCCTGGCGTTGGGCCTGCTGCGGGCCCAGGCCGGGAGCAACCCCGTTTACCGGAACTTCCTGCGTGCAGCTTGTTTTGAGTCTTCCATGGCTGGGCATTGGAAGGAGTTTCCGGCGCTTCCGGTGGAGGCTTTCCGCTCAGGCCCGGTCTGTTGCTTTGACCACAATGAGGCGGGGCTTGTCTTCGAAACGAGCGGAACATCGGGCAAGGCGTCCGGACGGCATTATTTAAAAAATGGAAGATGTTACGAGAAAGCGCTGGCGACGGGCTTCCGTTCGTTCATGCCTGATTTGAGCGGGCATCGCTGGATATCACTGGTTCCTTCTTTTGCGCTGAGGCCCCGTTCGTCCCTTGCTTATATGATCCGGCATTTGGCTGGAGAAATTCCCCGGCTTTTTCCGGTGGAGTTTGTGGTGGACGGGGATTTTGTTCTAGATCGGGTTAAATGCAGGCGTTTGTTGGAAACCGCCGTGGAGCGCGGCGAAAAAGTAGCGCTGTTTGGAACATCCTTTGCGTTGGCTCAGGCTTCCGAATTTTTTCTGGAGAACGGTCTGGTATCACGACTTCCGGAAGGAAGTGTGGTTTTTGATACCGGCGGTTACAAGGGGCGACACCGCGAACTCAGCCCGGAGGAGTTGATCGGCCTGTTGGTGGATGCTTTTGGGTTTTCCGAAAAATGGGTATGGAATGAATACGGTATGACGGAGCTGTCTTCTCAGGGCTATGGAAAACTGGAGGAGGGCAGGCATCGATTCCCTCCATGGCTGAAAGTCCGCGTGGTGGATCCCGCCACCGGAACAGAGGCTGGGCTGGGGCAACGTGGGCTTCTCCATTTTTATGACTTGGCCAATATCCATTCGGTCATGGCAGTGGCCACTTTGGATACCGGCATCCGGGAAGGTGATGCCATCCGCCTGACCGGACGTCTGACCGGAGCTCCGGTAAGGGGTTGCTCCCTGCCCTTTGATTTATGAATACCTTGGAACGCATACGGCTGGCTTCAGCCTTTTTTTCTAACGAAAGACTGGGCTTTCGTGGCGAGTCCGACCTGCTTTCGTTGCTGGAATCCGAACTGGGTTCGGTGGACATTCTGGATCGCCCGGTTAAGGGGCCTCAAGACGTGTGGATGCAGGCAGTGGCACCTTCGGAAATTTACCATGTCTGCGCCTCGAATCTGGACGTGTCGGCGGAGATGAGTCTGATGTTGGGAATGATTCTGGGCAGTCGGCTGGTCTTCAAACTTCCTTCTGCTGGGTTGCCGGGCTTTGAGAATAAAGCGCGTGAGTCCGGGGAAGCCTTTGGTCTGTCGGTTGAATGCCTGCACTCACATGATCCGCAGCGGATGCGGGAGGCCGATGCCGTAGTGGTTTTCGGGTCGGATGAAACCGTGCAAATGATCCGGTTACAGACGAGACCGGACCGGCGTTTTCTGGCCTATGGAAATAAGATCAGCGTAGGACTGGTTTTTCCGGGAACGGCGGGCGCGGAGCTGGCAGAAAAGGCAGCATGGGAGGTGGCGGCCTATGAACAGCTGGGCTGCCTGTCCCCGCAGGCCTATCTTTGTCCTGACTTCCATGAAGCGGAAATTTTTGCAGAGCAGTTGGCAGCAGCGTTGGAAAAACGGGAGGAGGAACAACCTTCGCCCTCCCGGGACTTTGAACAGGAGGCCCTGATTTTCGAGGCCCGGCAGCGGGCATTGTTACGGGGGAACCGGCTTTGGGGCGCGCGGGAACACAGACCATGGACCGTGGCGCTTAGGCAGGACGGCTTTTTGGAGACAGGACCCGGTCACCGCTTTATCCAGGTCATTCCGGGATCGGATTGGGAAAGTATCTTGAAGCCATGGAAAGGAAAACTTTCGTCTATTTCACTGTCAGACATCTATCTGGGTCGCCGCGTTTTGTCTGCGATTGGTAATTTAGGATTCAGCCGGGTTTGCGGGGTGGGGGAATTGCAGGAGCCCCGGCTTTGCTGGAGGCATGACGGACGTCCACGTCTGGCGGATCTGGTGACCTGGATTACCCTGGAAAACAAGCAATGAGTCCGGAGCTACTGACAGCCTGGGCTGAAAAGGAACTGGAAGAAGTGCTGGGTGAACTGCCGGAGGATATCCGTGTTTCAGCAAGCGAGTGTCCGGTGCGGCTTCTGATGGAGCCGACGCCTTTGCAGCGGGAGGAAATGGGGGAGGAGGTCTGGGGCTTGCTTGGGCTTTTCGAAGGATGTTCGCGCATGGAGGGATTTCCTTCATCGCCGGATCAGGTTCCCCGAATCAGCCTCTTTCTGGATACGTTATGGGAGGAGGCGGAAGAAGACCGCAGTTTGTTCTGTGAAGAAGTTAGAATCACCTACCTGCATGAACTTGGGCACTACCTGGGCTGGGACGAAGAGCAGGTGGAATCGTATGGCTTGTAAGATGTTGGGAAAATGTGCCCCAGCCTGGACTCGAACCAGGAACCAACCCCGACAAAGTCGGGGCTGCCTTACCTGATCAGAAAGAGGATGGAGTAATGTCTTTAATAGTTGTGCCCCGGCCTGGACTCGAACCAGGAACCAATTGATTAAGAGTCAACTGCTCTACCATTGAGCTACCGAGGCGAAATGTGTTTCCCGAAACCCAAAGGGGGACCAACCCCCGATAAAATCGGGGCTGCTCTACCATTGAGCTGCCGGAGCAAAGGGGCTCTGAAGCAGAAGAACTTACGTTTCCTGCTTTTAATGTCAAGAATGGGGTTTTAGCCACAAGGTAAGGTCTGAGCGATCCCAAGGGGAATAATGAGGATGGCTGGGGCGGGTCGGTTGGCATCCCCTTTGTCCTTCCAATAGATAGCAGGATGAATTTATTCTTGCTTCCAACCGCCCGCCCACGCATTACGCTCTCTTGGGCTGAGCTGGAAGTAGGGGCTGGAAATGCGGCATTCAGAACCGTATCACCAGCCTCTGGGGCAGGCGTCGCCGCTTCAGAGATACTGTCGGATTGGCGAAGCCGCTGATTCCTTCATGTCGTTCCTGCCCCTCATGGTTTAAAAGTCTTTCCGGGTGTTTTCGGTGATGCGTAAGGAAGCATCCCAAGCTCGCCGATGCGGTCTGAGCGTATTTTACCACCAGCCACAAGAAGCAGTATGGCTGAGATTTCTATTTTGATAATTCTTAACGGGTATGTGAATATAGATCAATGTAAGAAAGTGAAGCGCTAGAATGGTTTCACTTGGTATTCCTCCGGCACTTTGCCTCAGTCAACAACTCTGGCACTATCTGCCTGAAGGGCGGGGTCAACTTGCGTCTTTATCAGAAAAGCGCCCGTCTTTCTGAAGACATTGATTTTGATGCCCGCATTGTCGGAGTAGACATCCTGAAAAAAAGGGCAACAAGATCCTCGCCGGTTAACCGCTATTGACCGAACTGGCCGCGGCCGGCATCAGCCTGAGTGAAATCAAGCCGGTCAAGCAGACCCAGACCGCCCAGCGCTGATAATTTCAGGTCATTTACCAGGACAACATGTTGCCCGCCCGCTTGGAGTTTTCGCGCCGTAATAACGAGTATTTTGAACAATCCACGGTCGAACCGCCTTCTGCAACTTTATTGGCCGGGCATCGGGTGGTGCCATTTGTTTTTAATCATCACACGTCCCCTGCCGCCTATCGTCAGAAGATCAACGCTTTGGCGACCCGTGCTGAAGTGCAGGCTCGGGATGTTTTCGACCTTTATCATCGGGCCGGATCTTTCGAAGCGGGAAAGCAAGCCCCTGCGAAATTGGTCGCGCGCGCAATGGAGCAGCTTACCTTAATTAGTTTTGATATGCTTACGGAACAGGTCATCCCCTTTCTACCCAAAGACCTGGCTGAACACTACGGCACGAAAGCCGCATGGAAGGCGATGTCGGAAAAGGTCCGGAATAATCTTTCGGCGGTTTTGTAGCCATAACTTCCATGAGTTCGCTCGGTTTTTATAAAAAATTGGTTGGCCACAAGCGGATGACGATACGCGCCGCCGCCCAAATTACCGGCCTGAGCATTTCTGCTGCCTCCATGGCGTTGCGCCGACTGGCTAACGATTGGTTGACTTTCCCGCTCAAGAGAGGTAGCTGGTTTCTGGGAGAGCCCTCGACTAAGCCAGGAGCGCTGGTTACGGCGGACGCTGACCCCTATCAAGCCTATCTTTCAGGTTGGTCAGCCTTGCGCTTACATGGTCGGATCCAGCAAATTTCGCGGAAACATTGTGCAGTAACCCTTGGCCGACCGGGTGAAGTCCATGTGGCCTGAATAAAAATTGAATTGCACCGGATCCAACCGGAGTTGTTTGGAGGTTATGCCCATCGCGCACGGGTTGAAGGCTTTGTGGCGTCGCCCGACTAGGCACTGCTTGATCTCGCCTACCTTGCGGCGATGAATCGCAGCCGTGTTAAAGGTATCCTGCCTGAAACAAACCTAAACGAGTTGCGCTGGAAAGAAGTGCAGCCCTGGTTGCGTTGGATTCCTTCTTCAAGGGCTCGGGCGGCCGTTGGGCGGACCTTGGCCTCAATGCGCCAGAAACACGCCGTCGTTGAAGAGTGCCCGGTTACGGTAGCTTTAAAAGCCGCATCTGCGTTGTCTGTTTAGAAACGTTCAAGTTACTGATACAAAATAAAAGCACTTCTTTTTATTCGCTAGCAGGGCCTAGTTTTGCGAAGGCTTCAGCTTTGCGCCCAGTCTAAGCGGTTTGGTGCGATAGCTTCCTAGGTAGGGTTATACCCCATACGCCCCCGGTCATGGACAGGCATCCTTTTTCTTGGCGATTTCTTTTTCTATCGGGTGATAAGAAGACTGCGGATCATCAGAATATGAATAAAAAATTCAGAGTTTGGTGGGAATTAATAGCGGGCTGCCAGCTTTGAAAAAAGAACAGGAACCAAAATCCGGGGCATGAAGAATCAAATCGCCAACATACAGAAACAGGTGCTACGATCTGTTGAGTCTATCCTACGGTTCTCTCATCAGCTCAATAGCCAAGGTAAAGGAAATGGATGGTCTGGCCAATCCTTGTGTTCCAAACGGGCGGGAAAAAGGCAGACGGCTTCCAAGTGTGCTCTTTCGCGGGTATGAAAACTAAATCAGCAGAACTTCAAGATCGGTCAAAGGCGACAATAGCGCTGTTAAAAGCCGTGCCTTCGATGGTGGTGAAAGCCGGATTCCCGGTCATTGGTCTTGGAACCTCTGCGGTTGACTCCCACACAGCTGGCGGGCCTTGGACTGCTGGCGGCATGAAAGCAAGCAGGGGCTTCCAGTCATGAAACGTCCTCCCCCAACGATCCCGCCTCATTCGCCGGAAAAGTTTTCCGAGGAGCATAGTCCCATGATGGCGGAGCTTTATCGTCGTGCCGAAGTCCGTTTAAACAAAGGTCCGGATAACAACCGGCCAAAGCAGACAGGCCCTTCCCGGAGGCCAAATTGAAGCGGCAGATTCATCAATTGAAGGATCACCAGATCAAACTGGAACGGGAAAATAAGGAGATCCTGGAATCCCGCAGCAAAGCCGAGGCTCTCCTGGAAAAATACACCAAACTTTATGATGACGCACCTGTTGGCTACCTAACCCTGACTGCCAACAGCAAAATCCAACTGGTCAATCTCACTCTTTGCCGTCTCGTCGGGAAGGAACGCTCCGGATTCGTAGGGCAAAAATTTGATGCAAGCATCGCTCTGGCCCATCGTCCCCAGTTCCGGAAATTTTTGAAGCAGGTATTTTCTGTTAGGGACATCCTCACGCAGGACTTTGATCTCTTGTGTAAGGGGAACGTGGTTCGCTCGGTCAATCTTGACGCCCAAAGATCAAAAGATGGACTGGAGTGCCAGATCATGGTGGTGGATATCACGGAGCGCAAGACATCTGAATCCAAAATGCGCATTTCAGAAATCCGTTACCGCCGGCTTTTCGAGGCGGCGCATGACGGGGTTCTGCTGATGGATCCAGCCACCAGTAAAATCACCGATGCCAATCCGTTCATGACCCACCTGCTCGGTTACTCCCACGAGCAGTTGCTGGGAAAGCAACTTTATGAAATTGGGTTGCTCAAGGACGAGGCGGCCAGCCGAAAAATGTTCCGCAATTTGAAGAAAGACCATCAGGTCCGCTACGAAGACCTCCCGTTGGAAAACAAGAGCGGCAAGCATCAGGAGGTCGAGGTGGTGGCCAATGTCTACCAGGAAAATGGTCATTCCGTCATCCAGTGCAACATCCGTGACATCACTGAACGCAGGAATTCCGAGGTCTTGTTGCAGCGGAACGAGGCGTTGTTTTCAGCACTGATTGAACGAGCCCCAGTCGGGGTTTATGTGGTTGATGACAGCCTGAGGTTTCAACAGGCCAACCCGACTGCGGTCAAAGTTTTCCAAAAAGTACACCCTGTCCCGGGCCGGAAATTATCCGAGGTCATGGGGATCATGTGGCCATCCAAAACAGCCAAAAAAATTCTGGCAATTTTCACCCATACGCTGAAAACCGGCGAGCCCTACCAATCATTGGATTTTCTGGAACGTCGTTGCGATACCGGGGTGGAAGAATATTACGAGTGGCAGCTGCAAAGGGTCATTATGCCGGCCGGTGATCATGCCGTGGTTTGTTTTTTCAACGATTTGACCCCGCGCAAACGCGACGAAGAGGCCCAGCGCCGCATGGATGTATTGACTGCATCCAACCGGAAGTTGGAATTGGAAATCGACCATCGCAAGTCCGCCGAGTTGGCCCTGAGGAAGAGTGAGCGTGAACTTGCCAACTTGCTGCAACAATCCCGGATGATGCAGGAACAGATGCGTCAACTTTCCCGTGGGGTTCTGCATGCGCAGGAAGAAGAGAGGAAGCGCATCAGCCGGGAGTTGCATGATGTGATTGCCCAGACTTTGGTCGGCATTAATTTCCGGCTCTCGAACCTCGGGAGGGAGTCAGAACTGGGCAAAAAAAACTTGGGCCAGGACATCGCCCAGACCCAGGTATTGGTGAAAGAATCCATCATCAGTGTGCAGCATTTTGCGCGCGAATTACGTCCCGCGGTCCTGGACGACCTTGGGTTGATTCCCGCCCAACATTCCTTTCTTGAGTTTTTTACCAAGCGGACAGGTATCAAGGCCAGTCTGAATGCGTATTCAGGGGTGGAAGAGCTGGACTCGGTGCAGCGCACGGCGCTCTTCCGTATTGCCCAGGAATCTCTCACCAATGTCTCCCGCCATGCCAAAGCTGGACGGGTTCAAGTGTTCATTCAGAAGCTACCGGATGAAATCGAGATGCAGATCAAAGACAACGGCAAATCCTTCGTGGTGGATAAAATTCGCCGCGCGAAGGGCCGTCAACGGCTCGGCCTTCTCGGTATGAAAGAGCGCCTGGAGATGATTGGTGGAACTTTCACGGTGGAATCTGTCAAGGGCAGAGGAACCACCATCACAGCAAAAATCCCTTCCCAAAAAACCGTCCCTTCAAGAAAAGCCCGGATATTGAGTCTTTAAAACCACCCATGAAACAATCCCCTTCAAAGCCCCGCAATACCCGGAACTCCGGTAAAGAAAAAGTCATTAGTATGAAAAAACCACCTTCCCGGGCCAAACCCAAGATGTTTCCGTTGCCCAAATGTCCCACCGGTATCCAGGGACTCGACGAAATCACCGGCGGAGGACTGCCCAGAGGAAGGCCCACCCTGATTTGCGGCGGCGCCGGTTGTGGCAAGACTCTGCTCGCGGCGGAATTCCTTGTTCGCGGGACGACGCAGTTCGATGAGCCGGGCGTGTTCATGTCGTTTGAGGAAACGGAACCGGAGTTGCGCGCCAATGTCGCCTCGCTCGGCTTTGAATTGGCAGCACTGGTCCGGCGCAAGCAGATCCTCGTGGACCACGTCCGTATCGAGCGCAGTGAATTTCAGGAAACCGGTGAATATGACCTGGAAGGGTTGTTCGTCCGGCTCGGTCACGCGATTGATACCATCGGGGCCAAGCGCGTGGTGCTGGACACACTCGAAGCACTCTTCGCCAGCCTGCCCAACGAAGCCATCCTGCGGGCCGAGTTGCGCCGGCTCTTCCGCTGGCTCAAGGAGAAAGGTGTAACTGCCGTCATCACCGCCGAGCGCGGGATCGGTCAACTGACGCGTCATGGGCTGGAGGAATATGTTTCCGATTGTGTGATCCTGCTCGACCACCGGGTCAACGACCAGATCGCCACCCGCCATTTACGCGTGGTAAAGTATCGCGGCGCACTGCACGGCACAAATGAGTTTCCGTTTCTCATTGGTGACGACGGCATCAGTGTTCTTCCCATCACCTCGCTATCGCTGAATCACAAGGTATCGAACGAGCGCATCGCCACCGGCATTCCTCGTCTGGACGCGATGCTGGGTGGAAAAGGATTTTTCCGTGGCAGCAGTATTCTGCTTACTGGCACGCCCGGCACGGGCAAGACCATCGTCTCGGCCAACTTCGCCCACGCCGCCGCCCGGCGTGGGGAGCGCGTGCTCTTCTTCTCGTTCGAGGAATCCCCCCAGCAAATCATCCGCAATTTGCATTCCATCGGGTTGCGCCTGGATCCGCTGGTCAAACGCGGCCTGCTGCGGTTCCACTCGGCGCGGCCCTCGCTTTACGGACTGGAGATGCACTTGGCCACAATGTTCAAGGAAATCGCGACATTCAAACCGCAGGTCGTCATCGTGGATCCCATTACCAGCCTGATGGACGCCGGCACGAACTCCGAGTGCAAGGCCATGATCACGCGGTTGATTGACTTTTTGAAAGCCGCCCAAATCACCACGCTCTTCACCAGCTTGACGCAGGGCGGCCAGGCGCTGCAGCAAAGCGAAGCGTCCATGTCCTCGCTTATGGATTCCTGGCTGTTGTTGCAGGACTTCGAAGGCAACGGCGAGCGCAACCGCGTCTTCTACGTGTTGAAAGCGCGCGGCATGGCGCACTCGAACCAGATCCGTGAGTTCCTGATTTCGAACCACGGCATTGACATTGTGGACGCCTACATTGGGGCCAGCGGCGTGTTGACAGGCTCGGCTCGCGTGGCGCAGGAAGATCTTCGAAAAGCCGCCGTGCTGACCAATCAACAGCAAGCGGCTGGTCTCAAGCGCGAGGTGGAACGCAAACGCACGGCCATTGAACGCCAAATCAGTGGATTGCGCTCCGACTACGAATCTGAAGCCGAGGAACTGCGGCGCATTGCCGAACAGGTCAGCACCAGCACGCTCATGCTGACGACTGAGCGGGCTGCCTCGAGCCGCTTGCGCCAGGCGGATACCAACGTAGTGGCCAGCACACGTGCTCGCGCCACCCACAACGGGAGGGCCAATTCATGAAAATTAAGAAGGTGAAAGGGAAGTCAGCCAAAGCCCGTGAATCACAAATCTGGCAACTGCGCCTTTATGTAATGGAATCGACCCTTAAATCCGAACAGGCGTTCGCGAACCTGAAACAGTTTTGTGAAACGCATCTCAAAGGCTGCTATCGCATCAAGGTGATTGATCTGCTTAAACAACCGCAATTGGCCAAAGGCGACCAAATCCTCGCGATTCCCACCGTGGTGCGTCAATTGCCCAAGCCTGTGCGCACCGTCATTGGCACTCTTTCCGACTTTGAACGCGTGCTCGCAGGCTTGGATCTGCGCGCCACCACTTAACCCATTTGTATGCCACTGAAAATTAAACGAATCCGGCGCGTAACCAAGCCTGTCGTGAAGTCCGCCGCCCGCCGATCGAAAGATAAATTCATCCTGCGCCTCTTTGTTGCAGGAGCGACGGATCGTTCGCGCCAAGCCATCCTGCGCGTCAAGCAATTATGCGCAACGGATTTGAACGGCGGCTGCAATTTGCAGGTCATCGACATTTATCAACAGCCCGAACTGGCGCGTGAGAACCAGATCGTCGCCACCCCGACGCTCATCGTGGAATTTCCTCCGCCGCTGCGGCGCTTCATCGGCAACCTCGCGAACATCACCGAACTCTTCGTCCAATTGGACCTCAGCACCAAGATTAAAGTCGTATTGTGAAAACCACACGCTCAGAAAATAATAGCCGCGAACTTGCCGAGTGCCGCGCCCGTCTGGCCGTGGCCGAGGAAACGCTCCGCGCCATCCGCAGCGGTGAAGTGGATACGGTGATGGTCGCGGGCAAGGAAGGCTCGCAAGTGTTCACGCTCGAAGGTGCCGAGCAGGCTTACCGCTTGTTGATTGAATCCATGAATGAGGGTGCTGTGACCCTGACATCGGACAAAACGATCCTTTATGCCAACCATTGCTTTGCCCGTATGATCAAATGCCCTCTGGAACAGGTGATCGGCAATTCATTCCGCACGTTTCTCACACCGGGGGATCTGGCTGCCCTCAAACCGCATTTAAAACGTGCGGGCCAGACGGGTTCAAAAATTGAGGTGAGGCTCAAAGCGGACGACGGTTCACATACCCCCGCACGAATATCGGTTTGTCCACTGCAGAAGCACAGCAGCAACCAGGCGGCGTTCGGTCTGGTGGTGACAGATATGTCCGAGTCCAAAAGAACCGAGGAACTGCTCCGGGCTTTGACCCACCGTGTGGTCAGGATGCAGGAATCGGAACGTGGCCGGGTGGCGCTTGAACTGCACGACAATATCACCCAGCTTCTCATTGCCGTCATCATCCGGAGCAAAACCTTGGCGGATGGGTTTTCAGGCCACAATGCCGGAACCCGGAAGGAAGCGATGGGCATAGGCCGGATGCTGGGGCATGCGGCGGATGAAGTGGAGCGCATCTCGCGTAACCTGCGCCCTGGTGTGCTGGAACATCTGGGCCTGGTCGCCGTTTTCCACGCGTCTAGCCAGGAATTTGAAAAACAGAACGGCGTGCCCGTCCAATTGACCTGTGTGACGTTAAAAACACGGATGCCCGCAGAGACCGAGTTGGCGTTGTACCGCATTCTTCAGGAGGCCCTGAAAAACATCAGCAAGCATTCACGCGCCAAACAGGTGAGCATCTGCCTCACGAAAAAGGAAGGCATCGTCGCGCTGACCATCAAGGACGATGGAATCGGGTTTGAAGCAGACCATTTTTTTACAAAAACGAAGGGCAACGGAGGGCTTGGGCTTCTAGGTATGCTCGAACGTGCCGCCTATGTGGGCGGGGCTTTCACCATCAAATCCGCACGGCGATGGGGAACTGAAATCCAGGTCTCCATTCCCCTGTTTAAAAAGGCCCCTTCGGGAAACCAGTTAGACCAGCTAAACCAGCCAACCAAAAGGAACTATGAAAAAAATAACCGTGCTACTGGCAGATGATCATACGATTGTACGTGAAGGCATCCTCAAAATGCTTGCCTTGGAATCGGACTTTGAAGTGGTGGGCGATACGCTGAATGGACGGCAGGCCGTGATACTGGCAAACAAACTCCATCCGGATGTCATTCTCATGGACCTCGCCATGCCCCTACTGAATGGTTTGGAGGCAACCCGTCAGATTCTCAAATCAAATCCCAAGATGAAAATAATCATCCTTTCCGCCCACAGCGAGGATGCCTATGTCTCCAATGCCATCGAATCCGGCGCGGTCGGATTTCTGCTCAAACAAACATCCTGCAAAGAGGTCTGCCAGGCCATCCGGCAGGTGGTCAAAGGAGAAAAATATTTCAGTGCGGATGTCTCCAAACGGATGAGCCGTCTGCAATCGGCCCAGACCGTGCACCAGAAAATGCCTACGGGGAAGGCGCCCAAGCTGACTTCCCGTGAGATGGAGGTGCTGCAACTGATAGCGGAAGGCAACGCCAACAAAAACACCGCGTCTCTTCTCGGAATCAGCATCAAAACGGTTGAAAAGCACCGTGGACACGTCATGGAAAAGTTGGACATTCATGATACGGCCGGTCTTACGCGTTATGCCATCTCTGCGGGTATTATTGAAAGCAATGCGCAGTTGACCATTAGTTAATGTCCTAGGTCTTTGTAGCGTCGGTCTCTGACCGTCGCCCCTTCTCAAGGAGCGCGGGCACCTTGACTGCTCCTTCCGTCATCCTGCCGGAAGGTTTTAACGTGTCTGTATCAACCACTATGCAACTCTCAATAAGCAGATAAGGTAGGGTTAGACCCCATGGCGTCTGAGGGGAAGCGCTCCCAAGATCAGGTATGTATTCTAATCCATTCTTAAGCTTGAGATATCAGCCATGTCTCTGATCACCATCGTTATCACCCTGATCGTTGTTGGATTGTTGCTTTGGCTGATCAACAATTACATCCCGATGGATGGGAAAATTAAGCAGATTCTCAACATCGTCGTGGTTATTGTCGTCATTCTGTGGCTGCTTTCTGCCTTTGGAATCATCGGTAACACGGGGGACATACAACTTCCACAAGTGAGATAGGTTCATGTTTGCGCAAAGCAATACGGCGGTTTCGGAGACCTCTTTTCAGGAGAAAAGGCCGAAACGTATTCTGGTAGTCGATGACGAGCCCGACATCCGCAGACTTAATACAAAAATCTTGTGTAGTCATGGCTACCAGGTGGATTCAGCGGACGACGGGATCTCTGCATGGGAAATCATGCAACAGAACTATTACGATCTGTTGGTTACTGACAATCAGATGTCCCATCTCAATGGTATTGAGTTAATCAAAAAACTTCACGACCTGGACATTATAGTGCCTGCTGTTCTGGCAACCGGTGTGCCCCCAACCGAAGAGTTGAAAAAGCATCCGGGTCTTCCTATCAAAGCGCTACTTCTTAAGCCCTACTCAGTCGCAGCACTGTTGGCCACTGTTTCCCAAGTTCTGGATGAAATGGATGGCCCATCCCATATCAGCGGATCTGCCAACCATCCGTAATCTTCAGCGCGTGGTTCCAGGATTTTTTGTCCTGACGGGTTTCTTTGAACTGTCATCTCCTTCATCCTACTTTTTGTCATTGGGGTGAGTTGGACCTCAAGGAGGCAGGGCATGGCAGGGTAACACCCCATAGAATGAGCCAACTTTTTGGGTTAATTTCGTCCATGAGAAAAATCAAAGAAGCATTCATTAACAAGGAGCAATCATGTTAGGAATCCTCTTATTCATTTTATTGATCATGATCCTTGTCGGTTCGCTCCCCAGTTGGCCCCACAGCAGAGGTTGGGGATATTATCCGAGCGGCGGGTTGGGGCTGATTCTTGTCATTTTCCTGATCTTTTTTTTAATTGGAAGAATCTGAAGGACGCGCTGTCTCTTCCCCGAAAACCGCATTGAGAATGTAAATAAGATGAAAAGCCTTAAAGAATTGATTGGAAGCAAGCTCGCAGCCAATGACGGCTTAATCGGCTGCGTTAAAGATTTTTATTTTGAAGATCAGAACTGGTTCGTGCGCTATGTCATTGCCGACACACGCTCATGGGTGCCTGACCGAAATGTTCTGCTTTCCCCCCATGTCTTTGGCCCCCTCAAAGATGAGGGGGAGCCTCTTTCAGTAAACCTGGCCATGAAGCAGATCCAGGACAGCCCTCCGATTGAGCTGCACAAACCGGTTTCAAGGCAGTCTGAGAAAAAGTTTTACGCCAGCTACGGGCTACCAAGTTACCTCGTGGGTGGGGATCTCTGGGGTATGGGCGGCTATCCGGTTTTGGAGCTGCTGGCAAAACCCGCACCCAAACAGCAGAATTCTGAAACTCTTCCGAAGGCTGACTCTCATCTGCGTAGTGTACAATCCATAAACGGTTACCAAGTGGTGGCGAGTGATGGAAACACTGGTCATATCAGTGATTTCATGCTGAATCCCAGGAACTGGTCCATTTCTCAATTGGTTATAAAATCAGGTCTATGGCCTTTGTCCAACGAAGTGCATATACCCCCCGGAAAGGTGATCCGGATCAGCTACGAAGAATCCACGGTATTCATCAATATGACCAGGGAAGCGTTCAAGAAAATCCATGCACCGCGCCAATTTGCTGAGAAATAAACACAACCAAACCAACCTACCAATCACATGCCAAAATCCATAAATAAAAAAAGTCAGAACCAGATTATCGGGGGAATATTCAACGACTGTGAGAATGCACACAAGGCGGTCAAGGCGTTTCAAAATTTAAAAATCCTTAGATCCAATATTCAAATCATCGTCAAAAAGAACGGCGAAGATGTGGAGGACAGCTACACCAACCTACTGGTTCATCGGGGCTTTTCCCAATCGCAGGCTCTATATCACAACAAGGTGATCCGGGCAGGAAAAGTGTTGGTGGCGGTCTATGAAATTGAAGATCCGGCACCTGTCATTGATATTTTTGATCAATTCGGTGCTGAGTTTAATCCCAACGGATCGAGAAATCTGCGTCTGGACGTGGCCGGGATGACTGTGGGCGCGGCGCTCGGCGCGGCTGCTGGCGGTGTTGCCGGCGGTGTGGTGGCTGGTCCCGTCGGAGCAATCGCCGGAGCTGCGGCCGGTGTTTTGTTTGGAGCTGGTTCCGGTGTCGCCGCCGGAAAAGTCCTGGAGCATAACAAATAATTACTGAAGTCATTACCCAAAATCCAAAAAAAGTTAAAAAATGAAAACCATGAACTCCACTCTTGAACAAATTCCGACCATGTACAAAACCGAAAACAACATACCCAAAAACCGACGGTCCGAAATGAATGCCCTGATGAACAGGCGCCTGGCCTCCGCTGTGGATCTGCAGATGCAGATGAAACAGGCACATTGGAATGTGAAAGGACCGAGCTTCATCGGTCTGCATGAACTTTTCGACAAAGTAGCTGGGGCCGTGGATGGCTATGTAGACTTGATTGCCGAACGTATTGTGCAACTGGGTGGTATCGCCGAGGGAACGGTGCGGGTTTCGGCAGCACGGTCGCAGCTGGAGGAATATCCCCTCTCGATTGCCGAGGGCACGTCCCATGTCTCCGCCGTTTCAACAGCGCTGGCCGCGTTTGGACGGGAAGCCCGGGGAACAATCAATGAGGCGGAAGAGCTGGATGATGCCGATACGGCGGATTTATTCACCGAAATTTCCAGAGGAATAGACAAGTGGTTGTGGTTTGTTGAAGCCCACTCCCAAGCCCCCAAATAAAATCCCTAAACTTATGAGCAAGCAAACGTCCCCCAAAAACTCGAACAGCAAACTCAGCGAAGGTCGGAGCGCGGCTGAGCCTGCCCATAAACACAAAACGAAAAAAACGGTTCACGGCACTTCCAATGATTTACGCGAGGACCGCTCCATACGGCAGATGAAGAATACTCCCATCCCGAAAACCTTTCCCCAGGCACATTAACCTTAAACAGAGGAAATCAAACCCATGAATCACATCATCGCCACCATGAACTCCCGGGACATCCGCAACTGTTCCCCCCAAAATCTGGTCCGAACCAATTATGGAAAACAAACGCATCATGTTTTCTACAAGAATAGTTCCAGAGAGACTTCAGGGAACAGCAGCCCTTTTCAGGCAATTTCAGCAGGCGGAGAAACCATTGGTTTCTCCGGAAGTTTTCAGAAATAACAACAACACAAGTGAACGTCTGTATCCGAAAGAAGTCTTTTCAGGACTGGGAACAAAGACCGCATCGATTGACTGTGGTTTTCCCCCACCAGATTCAGATCTTATTTAAAGGGTTGTTAAGAGCCGCCTTACTTTGAATGGTTCCATCCTTGTTTCAAGAACGACCACAGACCAACCTGGCCCTACCTAAAATCATGACTGCTAATCCTTTCACATCCGCAAAGAAAGCATCCACTGACCACCCGATTCAGGCGATTATCGCCGACCGTTGGAGTCCCTATGGGTTTACGGATCGGGCGGTCTTGGAACCTGATCTGCGCTCGCTTTTCGAAGCGGCACGTTGGTCTGCATCGTCCTATAATGAGCAGCCTTGGAGCTACATCGTTGCGACCCGCGTTAATCCCCTTGAGTTTGATCGAATGCTGGCTTGCCTGGTTCCTGACAATAGAGCATGGGCCAAGGAAGCGCCCGTGCTTGTCATCGGGGTGGCCAACTTAAGATTCACGAAGAATGGTAAGGAAAACAAGGCCGCAGTTCATGACCTGGGCCTTGCCTCTGCCACTCTGGCTATCGAAGCCACGGCGCGCGGTATTTCGGTGCATCAGATGATTGGTATCCTTCCTGATGTGGCACGCGATCTTTACCATATTCCTGAACACTCTGAGGCCTGGACTGGCATGGCCATCGGTTATATGGCCAATGAGGATGAATTACCGCCCGGTATGAAGGAACGGGATCTTACCCCGCGACAACGCAAGCCCCTGAGCCAGTTCGTCTTCTCAGGAACCTGGGGGAAGTGCCTGCTTTCGCTGGCTCCCACGCATGAATGAAGGATTTATAATCTTGCAAGCTGTGTCGCCGGTTACAGCGGCTAAAGTTGCTGAACCGGAAAGTCCTCCCTGTCGGAAGACTTCCGGCAATGAAGTTGTCAAACTGAGGGGCGGACAACTTATTGCGCCCGCGGTGAAACAAGGGGAGCGCCGCAACCTCACCGTCAGCGAGGCTGTTGAAATCTGGCGAAACGAGGGAGATCCTAACTGATGGTTTTTCCAACAAACTTTGGCGGGCGCCATCCATACCTCCCGGAAAGTTTTTAAATCGATGACATCTTAATCTTATGAAAACGAAAAAATCCAAACAAAGCCCGGAGCCAAAATCAGTCAAGAAGGTTCTTGTTACACCTAAAATGATGCGGGATAGAGCCGCAGAATTGGCTACAGAGCCAGAAATTATTTCTGAGGCAATAGTTTTAAAACCCGGACAGGTCTCGCCCCAGTGGGATCCCATTCTTGGTTCGCTCGGCCACACTCCCAAAGTGCCAATGGGCGATGATGAAGACAACGAAGGTAAAAGCACAAGTGAAAGACTTGTGGAAAAAGGAATTTGGAAAGCTGAGAAAGACCAAATGCGAAGGGCGGGACGATTTTAAAATCTTATCGGAAATACCGTCCCCGTAGACACAGGTATAAACACTACGAAACCATGAAATTGTTACCAAAGCGGAAAACACCTGCGCTCGTGGTTTCACAGATCGGTGGGGGAAAATGGTCGCTGACCGAACAAAAGCCGGATAAGTTCCTGATGCTTGTCTTTTACCGTGGCTACCATTGCCCGATCTGTAAAAGCTACCTTCAAAAGTTAAACAGTTTGCTTGATGATGCTTCGAATCTGGGGATTTCTGTTTTCACAATTTCCGGAGACACCCAGGAGCGGGCTTTAAAAAGTCGGGCTGAATGGTGTGTAGGTGACCTCGGAGTGGGTTACGGCATGACCGCCGATCAAATGAACGACTGGGGTCTTTACGTGTCCGCTGCGATCAAGGAGGAAGAGCCGGAATTCTTCGGGGAACCTGCTCTGTTTCTAATCAAACCGGATCAGACAGTGTATTATGCGGCCTACAATTCGATGCCCGTGGGCCGACCCGACCCGAAAGAGGTTATCGAGTTTGTAAAATTCGCCTTGGAGAAAGACTATCCTTCTCGCGGCGAAAGAACCACTGGCGGGCTACATTCCGCCAATCCCTGAGTTTGTCAACCAACCCACGAACTCGCAATCCGAACCATTTTTTGGCGGCATGAAGAACATTGGAAAACGATGAAACCTAACGACGAGAACGGCAGGCTGCCGCCAGAAAAACGCCCGTTCCGGGTTTTGATTATCGCAGGCTCAGACCGGCGGCAATACAACTGCCCTGGCGTTGATTCCAAAGCGCGAACGTTAATGCTCCGCCTGGCGGATAAGCTGCCGCAGGAATGGGAGATTGATTATGAGGATTTGGGCAATGTCTTTGGCCGGGCGCGCATTCAAAGCTGCAATGCCTGCGTCTCAACCTCCATGGCGCTGTGTGTCTGGCCTTGTAATTGTTATGAGGCGAAGAACTCAAAAGAACCGGATCTCATGTGGGACTTAGACCTTTACAGCCGGCTTGATCTCGCCGACGCCTGGGCCATCATCGGCCCGATTAACTGGTATGCCCCAACCTCGAATCTGAAATTGATGTTCGACCGCTTGGTTTGCATGAACGGCGGGAATCCAAAGGAGGAACTGATTGAACACAAAAATCCGGAATTAGCCATGATGCTCGACCATTCGGCGGAATGGGAAGAATTGAGCCTCAACCACCTTGAGGGACGCACTGCGGGATTTTTCTGTTACGGGGATGGCGGCGGCGACGAATTGGATGCCACCGGACGGCCGAAACTACTGCGACATCCTGACTACTTTGACCCAGACGAAGAACCGGCTAACGATCGCGACTTGTATGCGCCTTTGGTGTGGCAATGTCGCTACGGAGGAATCGAAGTGCCTTCTTCGTTGTGGCGTTACGTAAAATTCGGCGACGGCAAAAAATACAGTGATGCTCAAGCGGAGGACATCGCGAGTGAACCTCATGTTTATACGGAATTTGACGATTGGGCGAACACGTTCGCGGCATTTGTCGAGACCAAGGGGAAGGTAACTCCGGGGAAGTTTCGCGCCTTTGGCTACAATGCTCCCGGCCATCGCTGGCGCGACCTCCAGCTTAAATGGCGTGAGCTGAAAATGCAGGCTGGTCACGCCCCATCCGGATCGTCGCCAGCCACACAGGAAAAATCCGGACTCAATCGTGATGCTGGAATTGGTGTGAAAAAATCAGAGGGAGAAAAGCTGCGCGATGAATAAGTCCGCTAAAAAATCGCGGGGGCAGTGGCTGCTCTACTTCGGCGTGGCCGTCGCGCTCATTGCCGCCGCCATTTTCTTCTTTAAATATTTCGATGGTCAGGAGCCGCTCAAGCAGGCGATCGCTTGGGTCGGGCAACGCGGGCCGTGGGGTCCGATCATCTTCATCGCGATCTACATCCTGGCGGCCGTGCTTTTCATCCCCGGCTCGGTGTTGACCCTCAGCGGGGGCGCGGTGTTTGGCGTAGTGTGGGGATCGGTCTATGTCTCCATCGGCTCAACGTTGGCGGCGACCTGCGCGTTTCTCATTGGCCGCTATCTCCTCCGCAACTCCATTGCGCGGAAGATCGAAGGCGACAAACGTTTTGCCGCAATCGACAAAGCCGTCGCCAAGGAGGGCTGGAAAATCGTCGGGCTGACCCGGCTCTCACCGGTGCTTCCCTTCTCGCTGATAAACTACGCGTTCGGCCTCACTCAAGTAAAACTGCGCGATTACATACTGGCTTCGTGGATCGGCATGATGCCGGGAACCGTTATGGGTGTGTATCTCGGTTCGCTTGCACAAGCCGCCACCGGCGAACGCACGCGCTCCACCAGCGAATGGGTGTTCTACGGCCTCGGCCTGCTCGCCACTGTCGTCGTCACCGTCTACGTCACCCGCCTTGCC
>JBBSCO010000012.1:0-59671 GCA_038250235.1 Methylacidiphilales bacterium
AATCCAACCGCCCCGCACAGCGGAGTAAATGCGGGAACGGCTGAAAGCCGTGACGGGGATATGGAAAGACCGCTATGATGGTAAATCAACCGACGTAATCATGCGGGAATTAAGAGGCGATGATTGAAGGTTCCAAAGTTTTAGTTGATAGCAACGTGATCATTGATCTGATCCAGGATGATCCTCAGTGGGCGGCTTGGTCCGCCGACGCCATCGCCGCCTCTCCGGATGCCCTCATCAACCCGATCATTTTTGCCAAACTTTGTTACCAAAAAACGTCGGCTCGGGAAGTTGATGAAGTGCTGGCAGTGCTGGGACTGGGTTATGCGGAACTCCCTCGCGAAGCCCTATTTCTAGCCTCCCAAGCGTATCGGGATTATCGGCAACGCGGTGGAGCGAAAACGGCACCGCTGGCCGATTTCTTCATCGGCGCGCACGCTCAGGCGGAAGGCTTAACCTTGCTGACGCGAGACCCAACCCGCTACCAGACTTATTTCCCCACCGTTCCAATCATTTGCCCATAAGAAACCCCGCCAAGGGCGATGGGCTACAGGCTAAAAGTCTGGCCCGAGGATTTTGTCACCGAAAAATCAAAAACCCTCGAAGCGGCGAACCTCGAAGGCTAATGAAAAAAGTAGGTCCCAAGAACCAAGGATCCCACCGTGACGGGCTGCCACTCGCAAGGAGCGGCCTCTACATTTCTTGCGCTTACCTGACAATAAATTCCCTCAAATCAGGCACTCGTTCAAGCAGCTTTTCAGACCTGCTCTTTCACGACAACGTAGCCCAGACAATCCTGTCTGGATCTTTCCCCGCCGACCCGCAGACAGGATTGTCTGCGCTACTCTCACTCAACGCCCCCAGCCACCCCATCCGCAATCGCCTCCTCCGCCTCACCGCCGACAGCCCCGACCTCCTCGCCGTCATCAAACAGGAGGGGAAAGTTTGACGGAAATCGTTTGTATTTCTTCTACTTGACGTGTGTGGTATTATTCTACCACAAAAACAAAAAAGGAACCCTATGTTTACTGACACGATCAAATCTCTCCGACTTCAAAAACGGCTCACACTCCGCGAGTTTTGCAAGCTAGTCGGCCTCGATCCAAGCAATTGGAGTAAAGTCGAGCGCGGAATCAATCCGCCGCCCGGCGACGTTGCCGTGCTGGAACGGCTGGCAGATTTTTTCGGCCTATCCGGAGAAGAACGGCTGGCCCTGCTGGACGCAGCAGCTTTTCAGCGGAAGGAAATCCCGCCGGATGTCGCCGATAACGTGATCCTACAGCGCGCTCTGCCCGCATTTTTTCGGGCTGCACGCGGCCACGAGCTTACCGAATCGGAACTGCAAAATCTGGCTGACGATATCCGAAAACTGAATACACGCGACCCAGCTTGATTCAGCAATCCAGATGGAACATGTCTGGAAAAAAATCGAAGATTTGCGAGGTCAATATGAAACACTTTCGTGGGGTCAGTCCTCGACTCTATACATGTGTTTTGGTTAAGAAAAGTTTCAAGGCTCAACGGGTTGATCTTCTAAACAAGAGCAGGATCTGGTTGTCTTCATGGGTGCGGAGCTGTCTTGACGCGTTCAGTCGTATGAGGTTTACTTCTAAGCCATAGCCTTCCCTTTTTCCCATCGCAAGACCACTCAGGTCTTGAATTTTTTTGCCCGTGAATCGGGCGGAGAAATCAACAAGCTGAAGGCGCTGAAGCTGGTGTATTTTGCAGACCGCTACCATCTGCGGCGCTTCGGTCGGCCCATCACGGGCGATGAATACCTGGCGATGCCCTATGGCCCGGTTGCCTCCGGCGCGAAGGATCTGACGGAGATGGGCGACTTTCTGAGCGATGACGAGCGCTCCTACGGGGCGCAGTTCCTGGCCCCGGTGGACCGCTACAGCTACCGCTCGGCGGCGGAGCTGGACGGGCGCACACTCTCGGAATCCGACCGGTTGGCGCTGGCGTGGGCCTGGGAGAAGTTCGGACAGTTGGATCATTTCAAACTGGCGGTCTACACCCATCAGTATCCCGAGTGGAAACGCCACGAAGCGGCGCTGTTGGGCAAGCGGGAGACGCGGGTGCCAATGTGCTACCGCGATTTTTTGAGTGATCCCGAGTCGGGAATCGAACCCTGCCATCCGCTAAGCCCGGAGGAGCGACTGGCATTGGCAGAAGGCATCCAGGAACTGTTTGAAGCGGAACGCATGCTGAGTTGATCCACGATGTCCCTGGAGAAGCTGCCACTGGAGTTGAAACTGGGACTGCGAACCGGCAGCGTTTTTTATTTCCGTGCGCGGGAGCTTACCTCTGACTTGCCGCATTTTTTCGTGGTGTTGAATCAGAACCCACTGGAGGAGAAACTACTGCTCCTGACGGTCTTCACCTCGCAGATCGACAAAGTCCGCCTCCGCAACCGTGAGCGGCCACATACGGTGGTGGAATTTGGGCCGGAGGATTACGGACCGCTGGTCCGCCCGACGGCGGTGGATGGCAATGTGATCCTGCGCCGCAGCCTGAGCGAAATGGTGGACCTCGTGCACCGCAAGGAGATGGTTTACCACGTTGACCTGCCAGCCCCACTGCTGGAGCGCCTTCGGGAGGCCATCCCCGGCAGCCCGGTGATCGACGATGAGGACAAGGACCGCATTCGGGGAGAATTTAAAGTTTCGTAACTTCACTCACCATGAACCCCGACATCCAGTATCTTCAGAGGATCATGCGAGTTACAGCCTGTTGTGCAATTGCCCTGGGGTCTTATGCCGCCTCTTCCAGATGGTCAAAGAACCCGCCGCAAGGGAGTTCTCCATCCAGCAGACTATCACTTAAGGCTGGCCCTGCAATCGCTGTAGGGTGGGAGTTGCTTTACGCGGAGTGGGTTTAATCGGAGGATCGGGCCTGTTATCAGCCATCATTCCATGATGAATGCTCTCCCAGCCAAGCCCTCAAATAGTTCGTGGCCTGAAGACTCCCACCACGTCCAAGGAGTGCCCTTTCCCGTTGTCGTATGCACGGACAACCGCATCGACTTCCACCACGGGATAACGTATCGTGTTAATCCCGCAGCGTAGATAGGTGTCCGCGAATATCTCCGCTTCAATGATCCCGGTCCAATCACACAGGGAAACAAACTTCATGGGACGTCCGTCAACCTGGTAATGGACACGGTCCTCAATAATCAGGCCACAGACGGTCACTTTTTTATCGAAAAACTCCGATAATCGGGAGATAGGACAATAGGTGTTCCAGGCTATTTCCGGGTAGAGCTCAAGGGGATGACCAGTTACGGGAAAATCCAGCAACTCGATTTCGGCCGTCAACCGTTGAAGGCGGGAGGGCTCGACACGATTGGAAGGTGCATCTTCCGGACGGGCTTTGGTGGCTCCAAAGAGCAAACCCTGTCCCTTTTCTTGGGGCCATTGCGCCACCTTGCGCCAGGCCCAAAATTGGGCGGTTCGACTCGGCTCGATAGCATCGAAGGCTCCGACCCGGATGAGAGCCTGCATTTCGTCCTGGGAAGGTTGAATCCTGAGCACAAAATTCTCAACCGATTCAAATATCTGTCGCCTACGCTCAATCTGGATCAGTGCGAGCTTCTTTTCCGAAATGCCTTTGATCTGTTTAACTGGCACCCGTATTCCTGTTTGTTGTGGATAAAAGTGTTCGTAAGGCGAATTTACGTCCGGACCCAGGAATTCATATCCCAAGCGGCGGCACTCGAGGGAATAGACCAACTTGTTGTAAAACCCCTTCCCGTGTTCCATGATGCAGGCCATGAATTCTTTGGCGTGATAAAGTTTGAGGTGAGCTGCCTGGTAGGCTTCGACTCCGTAAGCCGTAGAGTGGGCCCGGCAAAAGGCATATCCCTGAAACAGGGCCAGAAGATTCCAGACGGTCTGGATCTCGGCCTCCGTGCGCCCCTTGAGCCGCGCCAAGCCGACGAATTCTTTCCGCATTTCCTCGATGATGGGGGCCTTCTGTTTTACCAGGCCTTTGCGCAGAATATCCCCGCGACCGGCGTCCATGCCAGCGAAGGCCTCACAGATTTGTAGGATATGCTCCTCATAGGCCACCACTCCATAGGTGCTGCGTAAAACAGGTTCCAAACTGGGATGGGTATATTCGGGCGGTTCCAAACCCTGGCAGCGATTTGCAAACTGGTTTTTTTTACAGGAATTGGCCGCTCCGGGTCTGATAACGGACACGATGGCAATCAAATCATCGATGTTGTCGGCGTCACACATCCGGGCGAGGGTCAGCATTGCCGGGGACTCGATATGGTGTACACCACGGGAATGTCCTTTTGAGATCATGTGCCAGATCCGGGGGTCTTCCCATGGCTCCAGGCTTTCGAGGTCAACCTCGGTTCCTTGCGACTTCAAAATCGCCACCGTATCCCGCATGACCGATAAACCGGCCTGGGCGAGGATGTCCATTTTCACCAGTCCTACGGCTTCAACGGCATCCATATCGAAGTGGGCAGTCGGCCACCCTTTGGTTGAAACAAAAGTGGGAGTCATGGTGTGGATGGGCTGGCGGGACAAAACAATGCCGCAGGGATGCATTTTGGGATGACGCGGGAACCCGTCCAGGCGATGGGCCATTCCGATGGCCGTGCGGTAAGGATCTTCATCCAGAGCCAGGTCCTTGCATTCGATGTTGCCTTGGATGGCTTCCGCAACATGGACTGCCGAGGTTTGGGGGAAGCGCTCGGTGAGACGTCGGATCTGCGATTCCGCAACACCCAATACTTTTGCGATGTCTGCCACGGCCGAGCGTCCTTGGAAGGTATTAAATCCACCGACGACCGCCGCCTGATCCCCGTATTTTTCCAGGATCATTTCTGCGACCTCATCGCGCCGGTCGTGCGGGAAGTCGATATCGATGTCGGGCAACTTCTTTAAGGCCATGCGATCACGGTTAAGGAATCGTCGGAAGTACAATTCAAATCGGACCGGGCATACTCCGGAAATGTACAGGCAATAACAAACCAAGGAATCCGCCGCACTTCCCCGGGTGATCCAGGAGATCCCTTTGGTCTGGCACTCCTGCAAAAGTTCCCAAGTAAGAAGGAAATAGTCCTCGTAACCCACCTCAGCGATGATGCTTAATTCCTCCTCCAATTGGGGAAGAATGGTTTGGAGATGTTTTCCATAGCGCTGGGAGGCCCCCTCCATTGTCAACTTTCGAAGAAAGGCATGAGGTGTGGACCCATCTGCGGGTTGGAATATTGGGAACTTTAAACCACCCAGTTCGAATTCAAACCGGCACTGTTCCAGAATCCCGGATAGATCCATCCCGGTAGGTTCATTTCTGAAATGGAACAAGGCCTTTCGCTTGTCAGGATGTGGGTCACTTAAAAGCGTCAAGGTTCGCATACTTTGCACAATGTTGTACAGACGCCGGTCCTGGGCTGCCTGATACCGGATCTCCGGGCCACACTTCTCCGTTGGTAGAATAATCAGTCCTTCGGATCTTCCGGCCATGTCGTGCTCAGAAATCGATTCCAAGGACAGCAGTTGGCACAGGTTGGTGTATCCGGCGGCATCCTTCACGTAGGCGTTGAAACGTCGTCCACCCTTCGGACGTAGTTCAGCCGCGATCACGGGCCGGATGCCCGCTTCCTTGGCGGCCAGATAAAACGGAATGGCTCCGTGCAGGTTTGGGTCGGTGAGAGCAACAACGTGAGCCCCCTGCTTTTTTGCCATTAAAACGGCGTCCTTGGGAGAGAGGAGTGAATCGAGAAAGCTGTAATAGGATTTCACATTCAGGAAAGCCACAGTCTTGGGAGCCGATGGTGGGGAGGAAGTCCGGGAAACCCGATTTACCGGCTTCGAGACGGATCGGGAAGCCTTGTCCTGATTCTGATGCTCCAACCATAAATCGTGCCCCCTCATAATGGTGCGGGCACCGAAACGATCCTTCAACTCATCGACCGCAGCCGATAGGTCCAATTTTCGGCCACGATCCAACGAGTGGTCCAGATGTAACTCACTTTCAAAAAGCGCGTCGTAAACGTTGGAGACTTTGACTGCCACCAGCCGAAGACTGACCCTGCGCGTCCACGCTTTCTTCAGCAGAATTTTCAGAGGGGAATACAGATCGGTTTCAAATGAAGTCGGTTCCTGAATGCTGAGGGACCGTGTTTCTTCCTCCATGTCGTTGTATCTGACGCGAACCGATATCGTCCGGATCATTTTCTTGTCCTCCCGGACCTGCTTCATGAGTTGGTCGGTCAAGGATCTAAGCTTTGCCAGAATGAAGGTCTCATCCGTAGTATCCTGGTTGAAGGTTTCTTGATGCCCGTAGGTTTTGGCTGCGGGCGCTTCCCGGATCACCGGGCGATCATCGATACCTTGGGCAAACTGCCAGAGTTGAGGAGCCCCTGATCCTACGATCAATGACAACTGATGGGGGGTGGCCAGCGCAATCTGTCCGATGGATGCCAGACCCGCCGAGTTAAGAGTCTGTGCGCCTTTGGGTCCAATGCCGGGCAGCCATAGATTGGGTAAAGGGCCTAAAAATTCCCGCTCCTCACCGTTGGGAACTTCGATGAGGTTGTCCGGCTTCCTCAGCTTGGAGGCCACCTGCGATATGAGTTTGTTGGAGCCTACCCCTTCGCTGACGGTAATCTTGAGTCCCTGATGAACTGCTTTCCGGATGATAGTCGCAATCTCCCCGGCAGAAACCTTTCTATTTGCTGTTACATCAAAGTAACCCTCATCGATTCCCTGAACCTCAACGTCAGGAGTGAAGTCGTAGGCATAGGTGAACATCCAGCGGGAAAACTTTTCATACTTCTCATAGTCGCCTGCAACAACGATCAACTTGGGGCAGATCTTCATGGCCCGGGCTGTAGGCATGGGAGTGTAGACACCCAGCTTCCGCGCCTCGTAGGAGGCAGAGGCAACGATACCCCTCTTGGATCCGCCGACGGCAATGGGCTTGCCCCGCAGCCGGGGGTCAGCCGCCTGCTCGACACTCGCGAAGAACGCGTCGGCATCCAAATGTATGATCACAGTGCGACACCCTCATCTCGTTCGCCAGAGGCCAATCATGGTTCCTTGGATCATCAGTTCCTGGGTTGGAACTATATCTGGATATTTGGGATTCGAGGCTCTTAGAACAACCTTACGGCCTTTGACCAGATACCTCTTCAGGGTGGTCTGCCCATCCACGTAGGCTGCAACGATCTCGCCGTTATTGGCACTGCCCCGATACTCCAGGATCACGACATCGCCGTCTAAAATACCGTCCCCAATCATGGAGTCGCCTTTGACCTTGAGAGCATAAATCTTATCGCCCTTGGGCAGCTTCAAAGCATTCACATCCACTGCGATGGTGCCCTCATCCCCCTGTTGTTCGTAGGAAGGAGGTCCGGCGGGTATGGTCCCAAAGATCGGGATGCTCCGGGTTTCCCGGGCTGAGCTTAATGCAATCTCACGGGCACCGCTTCCCCGCGTAATCAACCCATGTCGCTCCAAGGCCTTCAAGTGATCGGTTACGGTGGCGGGGCTCTTGAAATCGAATTTCGTCTGGATTTCAACAAAGCTTGGCGCCCACCCGCGAACATTGATGCAATCGCGGATAAATTCAAAAATAGTCTTTTGGCGGCTTGTCATACGAACCGTATGTTTATACGGTAGTTGTCTGCTGTCAACGTGCAGATACATTTTTAAATCAATGACTCTGGAAAATAAAAATTCCGAACTCCCAGCGAAAGTCTCCGAGACCGAGCGGCACCGTCATCTCAAACGGCTGGCCGGTCAATGGGCCAGGAAGAACGGATTAAGGGTGGTGGCTCCGGAAGTGTCATTTCCACATATCCGTTTCCGGGTGGACGTAGCTGCATTCAAACCTTTTTACAAGGTGCCTTCCAAAATCCAGTTGAACGGTGAAATAGGACTTACGGCAGTTTTTGAATGCAAGCAGTCCCGATCCGATGTTCTCAAAGATTCTCAAGATGAAGCCAAAGTTTCGGCCCGACTAAAATCTTTGATGGCCCGCAAAGCCAAGCTCGAAGCTTTATTGCGGATGCACTGCCCGCACCTGGCAAGGGGCGAATCGCTCTTTCCCGAATTTGATAGCTACGATTTTACAAGCCTGGAGCATGCTTCCCACTCCCGGGTTCTCCGGCAACTTGAGGAAACCCAAAATGCGGCTGCGTTCAAAACGAAGTTCAGCCGGCTGGTCAGATACCAACTTTCGCATCTTCACTACCTCGTGGTTGAGTCCGGCATTATTAAAAGACACGAGGTTCCTTTGGGATGGGGATTATTGGAGCGGAAGGAGGATGATTCTCTTGAATTATTGGAACCTCCCTCCCGGCAGAATACAGCGCCGGAGATGCAGCTCCTTTTCCTTCAACGCTTGGCCGCCTCGGGCAATCGCTCATTCAGGTAAGGTAAGCGTTGGTTTGGTCCACCACTCGGGCAGTAGTGATCGATAAGGTTCACGGGTGAACCGTGAGTCAATCAAGAGGGCTGAGCCTTGATCTGTATCCGTCCGGATCAGACGGCCCACTGCCTGCACCACTCTTTGCATGCCTGGAAACAGGTAGGCATATTCATAACCCTTTTGACAGGTTTGTTGAAAATGCATTTCCAAAAGATCACGCTCCAAGGACAATCGAGGCAGCCCAACACCAATGACATTGACGCCGATCAGGTATTCCCCGGGCAGATCAACGCCCTCCGCGAATATTCCTCCCAGGACAGCCAGGGCCGTTACCGGTTCCTTGGTTTTGAACAGCGCGAGAAATTCCTCCCGTTGCTGTTCATTCATTGTCGAAGCCTGCTGGCGGGTTTGAATGCCCCGGTCAGCCAATGAACGCGAGAGTATTTCCAGATATTTATGGGAGGGACAAAAAATCAAGTGGTTTCCCGGCGAAGACTCCAGATGCTCCCTGATGTCATCGGCTACGGACGCAAGGGAGGCCTCCCTTGCCTTGAACGTAACATTGCGGGGCAATACTCGAAGGGTAATTTGACTGCTGCTGAAGGGGGATTTGAAACGGACTGCTTTGTTCGAGACATCACCCCCAAGGACTTCCCGGAAATAATCCAAGGGCGACAAGGTCGCAGAAAAGAACAGGGCAGCCCTAAATCCCTTCAGGGTTTCCGCCAGCCGCTTCCTGGGGTCCGCGCAAAATAATTTGATACTCTCGTCTTTGGAATCGTAGAGGGTGAAGTACTCGTCATCGTATTGATCTCCCACATTCAAAAAATTCTGGAGCAGGAAGTAGGGAGCCAGCCAGACAGACAGATCCTGTCCCGCCGGCTGGGATGCGAGAAATTTCTCCAGTTTGAGCGAAGTCTTTTGCAGCACGGCCAGCAGGCTTACAGGCTTTCCCTGCACCGAAACTGACTTCTCATGGTGTGCCCGGACGGGTAAGGCTGGTTTTTCTTGCGGAAACTCTACCGCTTCCCGGATAGCTTTGGCGGCGGCGGACAGGGAGCGTTTTGCAGATCCTGCCTCTTTCCCTGTCGCCGTTCCGGTTGGGAGGGAGAGTGCATTTGGGAATATTGAGGCCGAGTACATATCGCGGCTGCGTTCCACAAGATTGTGAGCTTCGTCCACCAGCACTACATGTTTCGCGGTTCCCTTGCCGAAAAATCTTTGCAACCGGACGCCGGGGTCAAAGGCATAATTAAAATCCGCGATAATGACATCAACCCAAAGTGCAGTGTCCAGTGAGAGCTCGAATGGACACACCTGGTGCTGCCGGGCTACTGCTTCGATCTTTTGGCGATTGATCACGGATTCTTGGAGCAATTCCCGGACTGCCGGTTTAATTCGTTCATGGTAACCCTGTGCATAGGGGCAGGTTCTTGGGTCGCAGCCCGTGGCATTCTCGCTGAAACAAATTTTACTTTTGGCTGTAAGATTCAACGTTATGAAGGCGGCTCCCCGATCAATGAGTTTATCGGCTGCTTCCTCAGCGAGTTGACGACCCGGGGTTTTCGCTGTGAGGTAGAATATTTTTCCATCATCCAACAGTGGAAACGATTTAACGGAGGCGAACATGGCCGCCATGGTTTTCCCCAAGCCGGTCGGAGCTTCGGAGAAGACCACAGTCTTATCCCGGATGGCTTTGTAGAACATTCGGGATAACTCTATTTGTCCTGATCGTGGCGGGACGAAGGGAAAGTCCAAATTAGCCGAAGAAGCATCCCGTTTTTCCAAGCGTTGAACATGAGGAATTAACCAGGCAAACCACTCATTTAGTGTATGGGCCAGGAATTCATCCAATGCGGCCCGCGGGACGGTCTCCCGAAACGGCGTAGTTTGATCCGTCTCATAGTCGAGGTAGGTCAGTTGAAGTTGTACGACGTTCCAATCCCTTTGTTTCGCAAGAATGGCTGCGTAGGTTTTCAACTGAGCCATGTGCAAAGGGTGGGCCCTGCCGTCCCACCTGAAATCCACCGTTTTAATCTCCTCGAGCAACACCGGGTCGAGCGGCATGATGCCATCCACCCTGCCACCGAGCTTCAGGATTACCCCGTCCCTGACTTCTTCATATTCGATGGGAATTTCGGCCTGATAATCCTGCCCCCGGCTCTGTTGGAGGCGTCGATGACCTTTGGTGCCGAGGACTGCGCGTTCTGCGACCTGGAAATGGCCACTACCACCAAGGTCGCCCCTTTGATGAACGAAGGAAACAAATTCCCGGACATCCAGGTGAAAGGTTCTTGAGGGCATGGTCGTAATGTATGAATCGGGGCAGGGACTTTTTCCTCAGGCCATCCAGTTCAAATCCCGCCCTGATACACAGGTCAATTGAGCTCAGGTACCTCTATAGTTCAATGGGTATTTAACTGAAAAATGTCATTGATCCCGAATAAATGGCAAGGGTGGGGGAAGGACGCGTTTGGGCCATAGAGTCGGCTGACCGAAGAAGGGTTTTAAAGTATCCACATTGGACGCCCTTCGTCGACAACCGGTCAATGACGCTGAGAATAGTGCCGCCGTTGTAACCCTGCCGGAGTTTGACTACCGAACGCTTCATACTCGTAAACCAGGCACAGGCTCATGCCCGGATTAAGGCCCTCATCACTCCCTGAATAACCATTTCCTCTTCCGGAATCAGGTCGGAATACTTAGGATTCTCTGCACGCAGGAATACTTTGCCCTTTCGTTTGATCAATCGTTTCAGAGTTGTTTCATTATCAATCAAAGCGGCAACGATCTCGTTTTCAAGCGCCTGCCTTGCCTCCAATAAAACGATATCCCCACTTAGAATTCCTGCCCCAATCATGGAATCCCCGCTTACCTTCAAAGCAAAGACCGGAGAACCCGTGGAAATACCAAGACTGGCGAGATCAACCCGGACTGTTCCTTCATCACCCTGGATCTGACTATCCGGGATTCCTGCCGGAATCCGTCCATAGACCGGGATGTTATCGAAATCGAATTCCTTGGGGATCCTGATGGCCCGGCTTAACCCCAGTTCCCTCGCAATCATACCCAGACGTTCCAGAGCTTTCAGATGATCTGTCACAGCCGTTGGACTCCGAAATTGGAAATGTTTCTGAATATCCGCAAACGAGGGCGCATAACCCAAACGACGGATATGACCCCGAATATAATCAAAAATCTGCTTCTGCTTGTCCGTGGCCATAAACTGTATAAATATACAGTATTTTACTTTCGTCAAGAACCAGCGGCACCCAACCCTGAAATCCCCCCACATTACTCGTCGGCCTAAACATAGCTCTCACTGCAGTCGTTTACTGGTAAAGCTTTATTCTTCCAAACCCATAGCCAGGGTCCGGCTTGCCCCGACTTTGTGGGATTCCCTTTCCCGGCCGGGACGGGAAAATAAACTAAATAAGTCTTCACACCCGTTATCAAGGTTGCTAAGCGTTGACGCCATGGAAGTTGCCGAGAATCTAGCCGATGGAATTGCTGTCCTGAGCATCAAGGGGGACATAGACCTTCATCACTCGCCCAAACTTCGGACCCTCCTCCGTTCCAAGGTCAGCGCAAAATGCCCGGCTCTTCTCGTGGATTTTACCGAAGTCAGCTACATCGACTCCTCCGGGATCGCCACCCTGGTGGAATATTACCAGGGAGCCCGTGGTTTTTCCGGAAAGGTGGCCCTGACCTCGTTGAATCCCCGTGTGAAAAGCGTTTTTGAACTGGTTCGCCTCAATGAGGTTTTCTCCATTTTCGCCACGATTGAAGAAGCCCGGGCGCACCTGAAACAATAGTTTTCCGTTTGGAGTGCCCCGTGAAAGACTATCTCCAGCTCACCGCCTCCATTTTCTACTGGCTCTTTGTCGCCCCCTTCCGCGGGCAAATGTTCAGCGTCAACGATACCTTCCGTCAAATCGTCCGCATCGGCGTTCAGGCCCTGCCCATGGCCAGCTTGACGGCCTTCAGCATCGGACTCACCCTGGCCATGCAGGCCGCCCGCGAAATGGGGCGCCTGGGAGCCGATGCCTATGTCCCCGATCTGGTTTCCCTGACCCTGCTCCGCGAGCTGGGCCCCCTTCTGATCGCGGTGATCGTCATCGGACGCAGCGGTTCCGCCGTGACAGCAGAGCTGGGAACGATGAAAGTTTCCGAAGAAATCGAGGCCCTGCAAGTGATGGCCATCAACCCGGTTCGTTTTTTGGTGGTTCCCCGCTTTCTGGCCATGCTGGTCATGCTGCCGGTCTTGACCATTTTCGGAAATTACGTGGGTATGGTCGGCGGCTGGACCATCTGTCATTTCACCATCGGCATGGACACCTCTATTTATATCTTCCGTTGCTTTGACCGCGGCGCGCCCTGGGATCTTTTTTCCGGCCTGATCAAAAGTGTCGTCTTTGCCTGGCTGATCATCACCATTGCCTGCCATTTTGGGCTGACAGTGGAAGGCGGGGCCGAAGGAGTCGGACGTTGCACGACCAACTCCGTGGTATACTCCCTGCTGGCCATGCTCATCGCCAACGCCATTCTGACAGCACTCTTTTTCTTCACCTGAACCGAACCATGTCCGACACAGCCATCAACGCAGCCAAGCCAGACCCCGGACCTCCTGTCATCGAGGTGACGGATCTGGTGCGTGAGTTCAACGGGCGCAAGGTTCTCAGCGGCATCACCTTCAAGGTTTACAAGGGCGAGACCATGATCATCATGGGGGGCAGCGGCTGCGGCAAAAGTACCCTGCTGCGCCACATCATCGGTTCGTTGAAACCAACCTCCGGCTCCATCAAGATCTTCGGTGAGGAAATCACCACCATGCGCGAACCCGAACTGAACGGGATACGGAAACGTTTCGGAATGAATTTCCAGTTCGGAGCCCTGCTGCAGTCCATGACGGTTGGAGAGAACGTGGCACTTCCCCTGCTTGAACACAGCGATGTGGATCCTTCCATCATTGATCTCATCGTTAAAATGAAACTGGAACTGGTTGGCTTAACCGGTTTCGAGCACCTCAAACCTGCCGAGATCAGCGGCGGGATGCGGAAAAGGGTCGGTCTGGCCCGGGCTGTCGCTCTGGATCCGGAACTTTTATTCAGTGACGAACCGACCTCCGGCCTCGACCCCGTCATGACGGCCGTGGTGGACAGACTAACGGAAGATCTGACCAAAAACCTGGGCATGACCGCAGTCGTGGTCACCCACGATATGACGAGTGCCTTCCGCATCGGCAGCCGTATGATCATGCTGGGAACAGCCGAACGGCAGGGCAAAATCATCGCCGAAGGCACCCCGGAGGAAATCCGGAACCATCCCGATGCGATGCTGCAGCAATTTATCCGCGGGGAAGCGGACGGTCCAATTCCCTTGAAATTATCGAAAGACGACTATATCAAGAGATTGATTGGCTGAAGCCTCCGAACCGGACCTTTTAAAAAATACGCCTATGAAACCGAAAAATCTGTCCGATTACATCATCGCCACCGTCGTCGTCGGCTGCAGCATTGTCATGCTGGCTGCCATGGCCATGGCCCTGACCGGGTTCGAAAAACATACCGGAGGGAAACGAGCGATCGTTGACATGCCTTCCGTCACCGGCTTACGGCTCCATTCCCAGGTTCGTTACGCCGGAGCCCCGATCGGGAAAATCGTGGAAATACGCACCCTCGATTGGTCTGAACGGAGCACGGAAAAAACCGTGGTTCGTGTCACCGCAGCACTCGACGAAGACGCCCCGGATCTCAAAGTCGATTCCATCGCCTCAATCAGTTCTGATACCCTGCTGGCGGAAAAATTCCTGGATATCGATCCGGGCAGCCTTGCATCGGCCGTCCTTCCCGAGGGGCAGTCGCTGTTATGCAAGGAAGTGGCGAGCTTTGATGATCTACAGCGGGCCGGATTGAATGCGTTGACCAGCATCAACGATGTGTTGGAAGAAGTGCAGAAGGATGGCACGGGACTGCCCTCCAAGGTCAACGCCCTCCTGATCAAGGCGGACACCCTGGCCGTCAATGCGGATTCCCTGATCCTGCAAATGGACGGCATCCTCAAAAAGAATGACAAAAACCTGGATCAGACCCTGAGCGACCTGCGTGTGGTAACCCAGAATCTCAAAGTGGTTTCCACTTATGCCAAAGCACTGACCGCCACCCTGGGGCAGAAACCCTGGCGGATTGTCTGGGGCACCACCCCGAACGAACTTCCCACCGAGGAGCAAATCCTTCAGTCCAAAGAACCCCTCCCGATCAAAGCCCCCAAAAAGTAAGAAATTCAGGATACCAGTACATGTCCCTGCCCACCGAGTTGGAACGCTACAAGTGCCTGATTGATACGGCGCGCCAGCTCAGTTCTGCCATGGATCTGGATGCCCTGTTGGGCCAGATTCTTTCCTCTTCGCAGCAGGTTATGGCGGCGGAGGCCACCTCCATGTTCATGCCGGATCACAGCACAGGGGAAATGGTTCTGCACTCGGCCGCCAGCATGGACAAAGAACTCAAAGCACAGCCCATCCGCATTCCCAAGGGCGCGGGCATCGCCGGCTCCGTCTTTGACGGCCGCAAGACCAGCAACATCCACGATGTGCAGAACGATCCCCGTTTTTACCGCAAGGCCGATGACAGCAGCGGATTCGTCACCCGGGCCATGATCACAGTCCCCCTCCTCAGTGGCGAAAACTGTCTGGGCGTGATCCAGGCCCTGAATCCCGTGGGACGCCACCACTTTGACGAGGTGGACCGGGAAATTTTCGAGGGTTACGCCAGTTTAATTGCTAGTGCCTTGTTAAGATTGGATGCCCAACAGCGCGAAGTCACCGACGCCAAGGCCAAGCAGGAACTGGAACTGGCCAGGGAAATCCAGCAGTCCTTTCTTCCTCCCGGCCTCCGCATCATGGAAACCTGCCAGGTGCGTTTCGCCTATTTCCCCGCCAATGTGGTCGGGGGGGATTTTTACTTTGTCCACCCCCTGAACCGCCACCGCAGCCTGATGGGACTTGGCGATGTTTCCGGCAAAGGCGTCCCGGCCGCCCTGACCATGGCCCGCGCCACGGCGGAAATCAAAGGGATGCTGAGGGAATTGGACCGGGATCTGGGAGTCTGGGTCCGCGGACTGAACGATATCCTGACCAATGAACTTCACGGGGGCCGTTTCATCGGGATGACTTTTCTTCTGACCGACAGTGAACAGGGAACCCTTCAGGTCTGTACGGCCGGACAATACGCCCCTATCTGGTCCGACAACCAACGCTGGCACAAGGCCGTTTGCCGACCCCAATTGCCTCTGGGCATCATGCCCGGCTACAACTACCATTCGGAAACCTTCCCCCTTCGTACAAGTCAGATCTGGATGTTGTATTCCGACGGCGTGACCGAAGCACGCAATGTTCTGGGCAACGATTACACAGAAGACCAGTTTCTCAAGGATCTGCCCCCGAATTTGAACGGTTCCAATACACTTCAGAATGCGGTTCAGGCCTGGAAATCGTTTGTTGGCAACGCTTCTCCGCATGATGACGCCTCCCTCCTCATGCTGGACTGGAGAGGCAAGCCACCGGAAGCGAGGCTTCACCTGCAATGCTGCACGGAAAATCTCTCCACGGCGCGGGGCTTCTTTGAAAGCTGGGCCAAGTATGCCGGATTTGATGACATCATCGTGGGCCAGATCGTTCTGGCGTGTGATGAGGCCACCACGAATGTTTACCGTTATGCCTACGACGGGAAGTCAGGCCCGATCGGATTTGAAGCGGGCCTGGAGGAGGGCCGACTCTTTATCCGCATAGTCGATCAGGGAAGGCCGGTCGAGCTGGATAAAATCAAAGGCCGGGAACTGGATGAGCTAAGGCCCGGAGGGTTGGGGGTGATCCTGCTTAAACAGGTTTTCAATGAGGTGGATTACGCCCCGAAGGGAGTGGGAACGGTTCTGACCTTGAAAAAAATCATTCCCTGATCTTTTTTTCAAAAACTCATTTAACCGCCCAAAGACGCTAATGCTGATTTTTCTGCCAAGAAGACAGCAGACTTACGGGAAAAGGTTGCCGGCATCCACATAAATGAAGTTGAAGAAGAAGCAAAGCCTGCCTATTAACAGAAAAACGCAGGATGCGGTAATAAGAGACTAAAAACAGGTGATCGCTTGAAAATCAAACTCTGGGGAACACGCGGCAGCATTCCAACGCCGAGCACCAGCTCCTTCGTCACCACTCGTTACGGGGGAGACACCACCTGCATTTCCATCGATGCAGGGGAGCACCGTATTATTTTGGACGGGGGAACCGGCCTGAGGCTGTTGGGTCTGGAGATGATCAAACAACCGGAACCCTGGGATTCCCATTTCTTTTTCAGCCATGTCCACTGGGATCACATCCAGGGATTTCCCTTCTTTCTTCCCAGCTTCAAGCAGGGGAACAAATTCACCCTTTACGGTCCGCGCCTTCACAGCCTTCCCGGTTTTGTCGGCAGCATCCTGGAAAAGGCCCTGCGTGGACAACAGGAGGATCTGAATTTCCCAGTGCAGTTGAAAGACATGCCGGCCGAAATGATCTTCAAGGATCTCGACGAGCGCTCGGTTGTGACCATCCAGGGAAAAAAAACAACCGTCGTGGTTTACTCCGCCGCTCTGAATCATCCCGGAGGCTGCTACGGCTACCGGGTGGAAGAGCACGTTTCCGGCCTGCGGACCAAGGTCTTCACCTTTGCCACGGACACAGAACATCTCCAGACCATGCACCCCAATCTTCAATTCCTGGCCAAGAATACCGATCTGCTGCTTTACGATGCCCAATATACATCAGAGGAATATGAAGGCCTCGGAACCATGGATCACAAAGGCTGGGGCCACTCCACCTACGAATGGGGTCTTAAAGAAGCCCAGGCCGCAGGTGCCAAACATCTTCTGCTCCATCATCACGATCCCCTGCACGACGACGATAAAGTGGCCGAAATCGAAGCAGCGGCACGCGCTAAGGCGGAAGGAACCGGTATCCGCGTTGATGCGGGAGCCCAGATGATGGAATTCGAACTGTAGAAGACGTGGCAGAGCCTGTGACAAATGCTCTTGCCCTTCCGGCCTGCATGATCTTTACTTTCCTTCCCCCAAGGATCCTTAGCTTAGTGGTAGAGCGTCCGCTTCACACGCGGAAGGTCACTGGTTCGAACCCAGTAGGGTCCAGACGTTTACTGGGGCGCTTCCGGTGCCAGGCCGTCTGAAGATTCAGGAACGTACGGCACTGCCTTCAACACCCTTCTCACATTAAAGACACGCTCGACCCGGTTGAATACACCAAAGACCGGGTTTCCCTGCCCGTCGAACAGTTCGACCACCATTTTATGGCGGCCGGGAGGCAGGTTGCTCCAATAAATCGGGCCAACTGGCTGATCGATGAAGCCTTCGAAACCTTCGATTTTGTATAGTATCCTGGAGGGGGATCCCTCTGACGGGGGATTATGGATCAGGAAATCGAAACAGACCCTGCCCGTTTCATCCATGTCAATATCCCCGCCCTGAGGCAGATTGACTGTCAAATACGGGTGTTTTGGATCCGTATAATTCTGGAAATCTTTTTTCTTCACATAGAAATGTACAATAGCAAAACAACCCGGCTGTTGGATCATGGTTCCGTCGGGTCTCACCACCATGGCACGGATCGTGTAGCCCCCCTGGCTCAATTGTTTCAAAGAAAGCGGAGAGGCCACGTCGGTCTTGACGATGGGCGGTCCATTGTTGACCAGAATGTGAAGGCGGTTCCCCCCTTCCGCCAGATGATAGTTATCCAAGCTGAAAAAAACATACACATCCTGGGAATTGGTGATTTCCTTGGGCTGCGGAGATAGTATTTTCAGTTGGATCGGCAGGGCCGGATCCAAAGGAAGTCCATCGTAACCGGGTTCAAACAAAGTCCCATCATCCTCTACAGGCACGGCCATCGGGACCGCCTGTTTGGCCTCCGTCGTTTCCCCTCCGGGAAGGACGACCGCCGCAGCGGTAGGTTCCGTGGGAAGGGAAGATTCCCCATTCTCCTGGGCACAAAGCCGTATCCAACCGGAAAGGAATACCAGTACGAAGACGAGAGCGAAGGAACCGTAGTTGACTCCGATCCCCATGCCTGAAAACGTATGCTTTGCTTTGAACATGCTTCAACTGACCATCCAGAATTTTTCCCTCCAACACACCCTGGCTTCAGGCCAGACTTTCTGCTGGAAAAAGACAGGCTCCACAACAGGTAGCCATGACATCTGGAAAGGCTACATCTATGACATCCCCTGCCTTGCACGGCAAGCAGGGAACATCCTGACCCTTGAAAGCGACTTTGACCTGCATGAAGAGCTGATCCGCAGATACTTCAACCTGAATCCGGAATGGCAAAAGGTTCTCGACAGCCTTCCGGATGAGCCTTGGCTCAACAAGGCAAGAAGGGATGTTGACGGCCTGCGCTGTCTTCGCGAGCCCTGGTGGGAATGCACCGCCAATTTTATTTGCTCCTCCCTCAAACAGATTCCCCAAATCGAACAAATCAACCAAAACCTTCGCAGAACCTTTGGTGAGCCCATAACCGGTTGTGATGCCTTCCGTTTCCCCACGGCACAAAAACTGGCTTCCGTGACTGAAGCAGAACTCCGGGCCTGCAAGCTCGGCTTTCGGGCGAGACACCTTTCCCGGGCGGCGAAACAGATTGCAGCAGGCACTTTCTGTTGGGAAGACCTGGCCACCTTGCCCATTGAAGAAGCCTCCCAACAAATGCAAAGCCTCTCCGGGGTGGGCGAGAAAGTGGCCCATTGCATTCTTCTCTATGCCGGAAATCGTTTTGAAGCCTTTCCAGTCGATGTCTGGGTCCTGCGTCTCATGCATGAACTCTATTTTCCCAAGCGACGTAAAGCTCATAAAACAAGCATTTTACACAAAAAGTCTATCCAACTTTTTGGCCCCCACAGGGGCATTGCCCAGCAATACCTTTTTCACTGGTATCGAACCAAGGAAGCGCAGGAAAAAGCCAAAAGTTGAAACTCACAGCCAACTAAACCATTTAACGCAAATACATTGATCGCATTTTACACGCAAATTTAAATAAAAACATCCCGCCTTCCATCTTGACCTCTTGCCCTTCCCTTCTAATCTCAGACAAATGATTCGCGCACTAGCGTCTCTCGTAGTTATCACAAGCATTGCTTCCAGCGTGTGCCATGCGGCCTTGGTCTGGAGGCCAGGCGAAGGCTGGGTCAACGAAGGCAGCGGCCAAACTCTGGCTGCCAGCGATGCCAAAGCCGCGCTTCAGGCCGCGCGTAATCTGGAATCCCAGGAAGTTTACAAAGATGCACTCGATGCCTACCGGGGTATCACACGCCGCTGGCCACTCTCCAGCGTGGCCGGAGAAGCCCAGTTCAAAGTCGGACTGATGCTTGAAAAGCGGGCGGAATTCATGTCCGCATACAAAGCATATCAAGTGGTCGTCACGAAGCATCCCGGCAGCCAATTCTTCGATCTGGCGATCGAGCGCCAGTTCAGTATCGGGAATCTTTATCTGGCCGGAGAACCCCAGAAGCTCTGGAAAATCCCCCTCCTTCCCTCCATGGACAAGACTGCGGAAATTTTTGAAACCGTGGTCAAAAACGCCCCCTACGGCCCTTGGGCACCCCAAGCCCTGTTTAAAATTGGCCTGGCCCGTGAAAAGCAAAAAAAATGGTCCGAAGCCATTACCTCATACAACAAACTAATCGACAAATATCCAGGCAGTGATTTTGCCGACGATGCCCAGTATCAGATTGGTTACGCCTGGTATCAGGCTGCGAGCCAACCGGACTATGATCAAAGCGCGGCCCAAAAATCCATTGAAGCCTTCCAGGATTTCATGGTTCGCTTTCCCAACAGCGAAAAATTGGCCCAGGCCCAGGATTACATGCTGGAGCTCTCCGGACGCCGGGTCCAAGGTTCCATGAACATCGCCAGATTTTACGAGAGCCAAAAAAACTTTAAAGCAGCACTCATCTACTACAATGATGTGGTGCAACAGAATCCGGGCTCGGACCTGGCCTCGGAAGCCAAACAGCGGGTCGAAGTTCTCAAGGGATTGGTTGAAGAAAAACAGAGTGCCTCCGTTCCGGCTTCCACCATCAACCTCTCGGATGAGAAACCCCAACCACCTCCCGTTTTATGATGAACCTTATTTTCCGACTTCTACGCACTTCCGCCGTTTTCCTTCTACCACTTGTTTTTTTGGGTGCTTGTGCGGGCTACAAACTTGGGAATATCCCCTCCACACAGATGGAGGGAGTCAAAACAATCTACGTCCCGGTGGTGAAGAATAGTTCTTACGAACCCGGCCTGCAGGTTCAGACAACAAACGCTGTCATCCGCAAACTTGAAACAGACGGCACTTACCTTTCCTCCCGCCTGACCAAGGCCGATGCCACCTTGGAAGTGGTCATCACCGATGTGTCGCGAACCCCCAAACGCCTCCAGCGCGACAACACTATTGCCACCCAGGAATACACCGTGACGGTGGAGGCCAAGTTTACCCTGACCAACCACACTACGGGCAAAAAAGTCCTGGATGGCGTGACGGCCAGCGGAACCACCGACTTCTTCCTTTTCAACGATGTGCAGGAAGGTGAACGCCAAGCTCTGCCGCTGGCGCTTGAAAAGCTTGCCTACGAGATTGTCAAGCAGGTCACAGAAGGTTGGTAATCCGCCCTGAAGAAATCCTCTGTTCCAAAGAAACCTGAGAGGTTCGGGAAATGGGGAACCGCGGAGCCTACAGACGCCGGATCAGCAAATGAGAAAAAAGACCGGGAAAACCGGCTCTATTTGATGAGTCTGGCGGCCTGTGATTTTAGACGGGAGGCCTTGTTGCGGTGAATAGTCTTCTTCTTGGACGCTTTATCCAATTCAGACTGGACCTGGCTGACCAGTTTGCCGGCACCGGCTTTGTCCCCGGAGGCGATCAAAGACTTGAACTTTTTAGTTACGTCTTTGATCTTGGTTTTTGTATTTTTGTTTAGCGTCTTGCGTCGAAGGCTGACTCGTGCTTGTTTAGCAGCTGATTTGGTATTTGCCATAGGTAGCCGAAAATAATTGCAAGAGCTGAAATAAAGTCAAGCGGTGAAGTTCCTCAAATTCCTCATAGCCCTCCTCCTCCTCCCTGCACTGTATAGCCTGGGGCGACTGGCCCTGCTCCTAATGGGAAAAGTAGCTCAAAACGGCTGGCCTTGGATAGAGATGGGAACATTTTCCCTTGGATTCTCCACCTGTGTTTTTGCCTACCTCTGTCTGCCACGCGGGAACTGGTTTTACGTTCTCGGGCACGAAACCACCCACGCTTTCGCGGTTCTCCTCAGTGGAGGCCGGGTTTCGGGATTCAAGGTTTCTTCCAGTGGAGGCCATGTGGTCAGCGACCGGAATTCAGTGTGGATTGCGCTATCCCCTTATTTTATCCCCTTTTACCCCATGGTCAGCGGTCTGACCTGGGCTCTGGCCCTGTTCATCAAACCTGGCTTGGCGGTCTATGACTGGGCTTTTCTGCTCATCTGGGGAGCCTGCTGGGGATTCCATCTCTGCCATACCCTGAGCCTGATTAAAACAGAACAACCCGATTTTGAAAGTCAGGGCTACTTCTTTTCCTTCGTCGTTCTTGCCCTCATGAACCTGCTGGTGGCTGAAGTTCTGATCTGGTGTTGGCTGCGTCCTCTTCCGGTTGAAGTCGTGTTCCAATCCCTGCTGAATTTCCTTTCAGAAGACTATTTATTCGTGCTCCTTCTTGTAAAATCCGTTTGGTCAGGTATTTTTCAACCATAACCGTTTCCCGTATGTCCTCCTCCGAACTTTTTATCCATCCGGCAATCCTTCAGGATCTGAAGGCCGTCACTCCCAGCGGAGTGTTTGAGGAGATGGTGCAATTCCTGGTCGAAAAACAATTGTTGCCTGCGGATCTCCAGCAAACGGCCGTTTCCGCATTGGTTGCACGGGAGGAAAAACTCTCCACGGCCATCGGGGGTGGACTGGCCATTCCCCATGCATCCATTCCCGGACTCCCGGGCTCCCTGGTCATTCTGGCCAAATCCGAAACAGGTATTACCTACCAATCTCCGGACAACGGGCCGGTGCATGTATTCTTTCTCATTCTGGTTCCAAGTCACGACTATGGGGCCCATCTCAGAACCTTGGCCCGGGTCGGAAAATTTCTCAGCCGTCCAGGCATCCGACAGAAACTCCGCGAGATCGACGAGCCTTTGGAGTTGGCTAAACTCTTCGAAACAGCCTGATCCCGATGACCACCTCGCTGCTCCATCGGCTGGAACTCAAAATCCAAGCCTGGGTCAGGGAATCATTCCCTGCCACAGGCGACGGCCCCTGGGTCAGCACCTGCCAGGACGAACGTTACGGCCACTTCCAGACCAACTGGGCCATGGTCTCAGCCAAAGCTCTCAAACTGCCCCCGCGTGATCTGGCCCAAAAGCTGGTGGACGCCTTCCAGTCAGATCCCGAACTGCTGGCACCTGTCATTGCGGGTCCGGGCTTTGTCAATTTTACCTTCAAAAATGAGGCCATGATTGCCTCCCTGACCACGCTTGGCCGGGATGAACGGCTGGGCATCCGGCACGTCGATAAGCCACTACGCGTCCTGCTCGATTTCAGCTCGCCCAATGTGGCCAAACAAATGCATGTCGGGCATATCCGCAGCACTATCCTCGGCGAAACTCTTTCACGGATACTAAAAAGCCTGGGCCACCGAGTCGTCAAAGACAATCACCTTGGCGATTGGGGAACCCAGTTCGGCATGGTCATTCTGGGCTATAAACGGGGAGGGAACGAAAGCTCCCTCAGGGAAGATCCCTTCGCCCACTTGGAAAGTCTTTACAAAGCCGTGCAGGAAGAAACAAAAACCAACGAGGCCACCCTGGCCCAGGCCCGCCTGGAATTATTGAAACTACAGCAGGGTGATCCCGAAAACCGCAAGCTTTGGGAAATCTTCATCGAACTTTCCAAAAAAGACATCGAACGCATTTACGAAAGACTCGACATCCGTTTTGACTACACCCTGGGTGAAAGTTTTTACAACGATCTGTTGCCAGGGATTGTGCGGGAAATGAAGGAGAAAGGCATCGCGCGCGAAAGCGAAGGTGCCGTGGCTGTTTTTTCCGATCACAGTCTACCCCCCAAGTCGGATCCTTTTGTCGTGATGGAAAAGGGCGGGACAGTCAAAGACTATCCCTTCATCATCCAAAAATCAGACGGAGCTTATCTCTATGGCACCACCGACCTGGCCACGATCAAATACCGGATCGAGGAACTGAAGATCCAGCGCAGTATCTATGTCACCGATTCCCGGCAGCAGCAGCACTTCAACCAGCTCTTCGCAACGGTCAAACGCTGGGGTCTGGAGATTGAACTGGAACATGTCTGGTTCGGCACCATTCTGGGGCCCGACAAAACACCGATCAAAACCAGGGAAGGCAAACCGATCAAGTTGAAAGAGCTTCTCGATGAATCCGAGCAGCGGGCCTCACATATCCTTCAGGAAAAAAGACCTGAAATGGATCCGGAAAAACAAAAGGCCATTGCCCGCGTCATGGGTCTCGGAGCCTTGAAATATGCCGATCAGGCCCAGAACAGAAATCTCGATTACGTTTTCGACTGGGACAAAATGCTGGCCTTTGACGGTAACACCGCCCCCTACCTCATCAATGCCTACGTCCGCACCCGCTCCATCCTGCGCAAGGCCGGGCCACCGGACAAAAACCTGCCCCTGACACTGGAGCATGCCGTCGAGTGGGAACTTGCCCGTAAACTGCTGGCCTACGGGGATGTTCTCGCCTCTGTCAGCCAGGAATACCGCCCCCACCTTCTCTGCAGCTACCTCTATGAAACAGCCTCGATGTTTCACCGCTTCTTTGAGAACTGCCCGGTGTTGCGGGCCGAATCGGAGAGTCTAAAGAACAGCCGCTTGATGCTCTGCAATCTGACGGGAGATATTCTAAAATCCGGGCTCTGGCATCTGGGGATTGAAACCGTCGAAGAAATGTGAATGGTGTGGAATGGTGTCTGACAGTGATGCCGAGAAAGCCTTGTCCCCCTGATTCCTTTTACTTGACCACAATGCGCTTGGCGTCACTCCACAGATCTTCCAGACGGTAGAACTGGCGTTTCGCCGCGTGCATCACGTGGACTAGAACAACCCCGTAATCCAAAACGATCCACTGGCTGGAACTGCGGCCTTCGTAGCCGTGAGGCCCCACCCCGTGCTCTTGACGCATACCTTCCAGGATGGAAGAGGAAATTGCCTTGACTTGGGGATCAGACTGGCCGGAACAGATCAGGAAAAACATGGAGGGCCCGTTCAATTCGCGCAGATCAAGTATGACCACGTCTTCCGCTTTTTTTTCCAAAGCCAGCTGAGCACAGGCTTTGGCAGTTTTTAAATCGTTGTCTTTTTTAACAGGAGGCATTCGTTTGGTATCGGTAAAGGGTTATTCACAGGTATTAAAAAATACTGCGGTCCACCTGGATCTTGTCGTCCGGAATCAGGGGGACATCCCTGGATGGATCGCCCAGAGCTTCCAGGGCATTGAATTCAATCACCTGGCTGCCACGCAGAATCCGCACCTTGCGGCGGTTGGCAAAATCGGTAAAGCCCCCGCAACTGGCAATGGCCCCCAAAGTGGTCAGGTCTTTGGAATGGAAAAGACGCTGCGGGGCGCGGACCTCGCCTGTGATACTGACAAAGCGGGCCTGCTGGGTGAGAATGGTGATGTTAGGATTGGTGTAGATTTTTTGTAGTTTGTAGAGGGTCTCAATTTTTTCCTTGAGTTGTACAGTAGTCAATCCGGCCGCCGGGAAACCACCGATGTGCGGCATGGAAATCTGCCCGCTCTCGTCCACTTTGGCCTCGAAGGTTCCCTGTTCCTGATCCGGAACACCTGTAAGCCTTATAATGAGGGAATCACCCACCCGCAACAGGTCGTGCTGGGCGTAGGGATCCATCTTGGGAGCCGGTGCCGTGCTTGCAGAGGTTCGTCCAGAAGAGGAGCCGCCAGCACATCCTGTGAAAATGATGAGGGGTAGAGCCAGAAACAACCAGAGAAACAGAGTAACAAAATACGTTTTAATAACGGTCTTCGGAAGAGGATTCGGGTTCATGATTGCTCTGGACATTCTCTTTCTTACTGTTTTTTTGCAGACGGCGTTTGTTGGCTTTGGCTTTGGCCTGCGTCTTTTTAACCGAAGACCCCTCCTCATAATAATTATTATAGCCGTAATAGCTGGTGTAATAATAGTAGGAATCGTCGCTGCGCAGATGAACCTTGTTCAACACCACTCCGGCAAAGCGGCCTTGTACCTCCTCAACCACCTTTTTGGCACGCCAGGAGATGTTGCGGGGATAGCGACGGTGTTGGATGGCCAAAAGTGTCAGGTCCACTTCATGAACAATTACCGCTGCATCGCTGATCCCCAGAATCGGAGGTGCGTCAAACATGATGACTTCATAATGCGGACGCAGGGTTTCGATGATCTCCGACATCTTGGCCGGACTGAGAGCCCCCATGCACTGGGGCGGCAACTTTCCCGCTGTAATGACCTGGAAGTTGGGAATGTCCGTATTGCGGATGTAGCTGTGCAAAGGACCATATCCGAGAAGAAAATCCGCCAGACCATTGTTATTGTCAATTCCGAGAACCGTATTGATGGAATGACGGCGGAAGTCCGTGTCAATGACCAGGGTGCTGATGCCACTGTAGGCACAGACATAAGCCAGATTGAAAAGAGTCGTAGTTTTGCCTTCCCCGGGACCACCACTGACCACGGTCAGCGTAGTGGCACCTTTTTCACCGGCCTTAAGATCGATCTTGGCCCGGAGAATGCGGTAGGCTTCCGCATTCGGTGAGTCAGGCCCCTCGAGATTCAGTGTGTTGACACCTTGCGGGATGACTCCAACCACCGATGTGTTAAGGTAACGCTCAACATCATCCAGGGATTTGACGCTGGTATCGAGATATTCAATGAAGAAAGCCAGGGAAACGCCCAAAACCAGCCCCACGACCAGGCTGAGAATAATGTTCAGTCTCACATTGGGCTTCACCGGGGATCGGCCCTCTTCCGCCTCGCTGACCAGTTCCACGGGCTTGATCTTGATATTGGCATCAACTCTGATCTGGGTGTATCGAGCGTTCTGCATTTCCAGCAAAGATTCCTGAGTGGCCAGATCACGCTTCGCCTCATCGTATTCCCGCATGGGAACCATTTTGCTTTCCCTGTTTTGTTTTTTCAGGATCTCCACCTCGGACTTGATACTTGCGACCTTGCTTTCCTGGGCAGAGTAGTCGATTTCAAAACCCGTACGGATGCCAGCGAGCTGCTTGGTCGATTGTTCCCGCATTTTGCTGACCAGAATCAGGGCTGCCTGCAACTTGGGATGCTCGTCCGCAAAGCCCTGCTTGCGCAGGGTCTCTACCTGCTGGGCACTCTGTAAGAGGCTCTGTTGCAGGAGGCTGAGGGTTGCGTCCTGATAACCAAGGGCCGTCAAAGCATTTTCCAGGTCTTCGTTCGTAAGCTTACGAACTTTTTCAATGCGCACTTTTCGGGCCAGCAGATCCGCTGTGACCTCAGTCAGCATCGATTCTTTACGCTGGAGTTCCAATTCCTGCAAGGTGATGTTGTTGCCGCGTCCTGCGCCGGATCCTTGGACGTCGATTTCATATTTTTTTACCAAATCCTGGATTTTTTGATTGGCTTCCTGAACAACTTTTCTCTGTTTCGCCAGTTCCTCCTCAACCACTTTCAATCCGCCACCCTTGTTGCCCGTGATTTCGTCCACCCGGTACTGTTCGTAATATTGGGCAATGGCATTGGCCCAGGTTTTGGCGCTTTTGGGATCTGTATCGAAAACCGTAATTTCAATCAGCTTGGTGTTACGGAAAGGCTGAACACGGAGGTTTTGCCCCTTAAAGCGATTGAAAATGTAATCTTCGTTTTCTTTAAAGGCATCTGCGGGCAGACCCGCCGCCAACGCCCATTTCTCATCGATTTTTTGCTCCTTGAGCACTGGCACCAGGATTTTTTTGGATTGGATGATTTCGAATTCGGTCTGAAAATCTATCGAGCTGAACTGAACGCTGTCAGAGTTCATGAAATCCATCTGCTTGTTTGGATCAGTACTGACCTTCAACAGGGCGGAAGAGGAATAGATCCTGTCAAGGGATCTGGTGTAAAAATAGGCTGTGCCTACGACCAGCACAAAGACAATGGCGATGATAGGCCAGCGGTTTTTAATGACGCGCCAATAATCACTGAAATGGAGACTGACTTCTGTGTTCTCGGCCATTGCTCAGAGTGCCAAAAGTAGTGAATGTTGTAAATGGCCAAGATTGCCAAATTTTAGATCAATACGTGCCGCGTACACCGATGAAAACCTGATTACGGTAATATTCACGCCCGAAAACATCGGAAGTAACCGTCGTATGAATGTATCCAATCTCGGTCGAAAACCAATTTGTCCAGGCATAAGAGGCCTTGACCTGAGCACTCAGGGTGTCCTCGAAAAAATCATTCGCAACAGGAACCAGGGATTGATTCTGTTCGAAGGTGGAGTTGCGGTATTGAAGTCCGAGGCTGGTCGTAAAACGCTGGGTCCAGCCATGGCTGATACCCAGATCAAAGGTGTGGGCCTGCTGGTTTCCGAATGCCGCTGCATCCGTCACCTCGGTACTGTAGGAATAACCGGCCGTCAAAGAGCTCTGGGGCAGGAAGTTCCAGACAGTTTTGAGGTTTGCGTAGGGCCCGATGTTGTCATCTTGTGCCGGATTGCTGTTGATGAGATATTGTGCCCCCACCCGTCCAGTGAGAAGCCACTCTCTTAATAGATAATGATCCGCTCCAACAGTCAAAATATGTGTTTCGTAATCGCGGGGACTGGTTTTATAGTCAAAAGTGTTGTAAGCGTAAGAACCCACGGCTGTTGTCGTCGGTAGAACACTCAGACGAAAATCCTGGCTCACCCCGTGTTTGACGTATTCGTTGGTGGCAGAAATGATGGGATCATCATAAAAGGTTAGCGTATTGTTATAGCCAGTGACCGTCGAAAAACGCTCGGTCCAGGCATAGGTGGCGTCCAGATTCAAATCATTGGTGTAGCCATCGCCCAGTCGCCGATTGACGATGGCCCCGTCACCCAGTCCCGGTTCGACGGAATAATTGAAGCGGTCACGGAAATCGATTTCAAAGCGGTCGGTGAACTTATGATTGACCCGCCCCGTGAAGTGATGGCCCAAGTCCCAGGGATCACCTTCGCGATCATTGAAATAAGTTGCGTCAAACACGTAACTGAAGGAAAAAAGGGTGTTTCCCATTGGATATTTGAAAACGATTTCCGGGGATATAATGGTCTTGAAGGAGCCTTCTTCATTGGTCGCAGCGGTATTGATGTTGTCATCATACTCTTCCCTCAACGACACTGAAATTTGATACGGTTTGCCCGTGCCCGTCTGACCAGCCTGGATTACCTGGGCCGACACGGAGGAGCCCAAGGTGGCGTAACCCAGACATCCTAGCAGGAAAAATCCAGACAACGAGAGCGAACCCCTTACCGGTTGGTCACAAAAAATGGTCATACATTTAGTGCGGCTGAATAGGTTTTACCCATCATGGCCACGTTGAATCTTAGGCAATTTCTACAAATTTAGTCAAAAAGAAAAAGAATATTTATAAATTACTGCTAATAAGCTTTTTACATCTATTTTTTACAGTTCTAATAGTAATTTAAAAATCAACGCCATCTAACTCTGTCAGAAAAGTAGAGGTAATCCTGTTGGGGGTTGGGTGGTAAGGCCGTGAAAAACGGTAGAGGCAGGTCTTTGAGTTCCGTACGTTTGATCAGAGAAGCCCATTCGACATATTCGCCGGTCTGAATCTGGGTCAGCATTTTGCGATTACTGGTCTCCGGGGTAAAGAGCATGGCGGATATCTTGAACTTAAAATCGTTCATGGCGTAGAAGTCCTTTTTCTTGTAGGGAATCCAGATACTGGTCCGGTCACAATACCAGGCCGTGGCCCATGGAATGTCCGCCGACTGTAATTCGTCCGGCTCTATCCAATCCTTGATAAAAAAGAGGACGGGAGGAAAATAAGGAGGATAGGCATAGGGGGGCGGGTTTTTTTGCAAGACCTTGATACCCATCGGAACCAATTGGATCCCGACGATCATGATAACAATCGGAATGGATAAGATGGAGGAAGGGAGCTTCATTCGGTCGATCATGGTATAAGCGTAGGCCGCACCGAAGGCGGCAAAAGCAGGGGCAAGCACGATCAGGCCGTTGAGTTCAAGGGATTCCTGGGGATTGGCCAGTTTGATCACAGCCGCATTGAAGATAAGAACCAGAACCGTCGCCAGCAGCCAGAACCACCGTCCATTTTGCAGGGTTCCTCTGCGGAAAACATGCAGGAGAGAAATAAAAAACAGCCCCGGCAAAAGAAAACCTCCAAAATAAAATCCCAGATTTTCCAACTGGTTCCCCATCCCCAAGGCCACCGCTTTGATCAGGGGCTTCAAACCAATAAAACCAGAAATACTGTCCGAAAACGTTCTCCACAGGACAGAGTCGAAGGCAAAAATCTGCAGCCAGGCATAGCCGAAGGGGTTTCCCGATAACTGGATGTTCCTCAGCATCCAAGGCAGGCTGACGAGAGCAGGCACCGCGAGGGAAATGATGAGTGCAGGGTAACGCCGCTGGAAAACAAAACCTGAGATAATAACAAGAGCCAGAGGGATCGCCAGCATAGAATAACGTGTCATAAACGCCAACCCTGCCAAGAAGGCCGCCACTCCCAGCCAAACCAAAGAAAGACCGGGTTGTTCCTCATCTTCCGCCCGGAGTGCCTCATTGAAGGCCGCCCCCAGACCGCAGATCAGCAATAACAAGAGAGGCACATTCAAACCGGAAATTACAAATTGCCAGATGGAATCGGTGGCCACCAGAAGTAGGGATGCCAGAATGGCCACCCGGTCGTCAAACGATCTCGACATCCAGACGTAAAAAATCACCATGGCCGCAACGAAAAACAGAATATTCAAAAAGCCCATGATAATCTCTGGACGGTAGCTGCTGTAACCCATCAACTTGCTCTTATCCACCTCAAAGGAAACACCTGTCACCTTGAAAGCACCCGCCAGCAGGTAGGGGTAAAGAGGGGGATTGATCAAGTCGGGGACAGAGTTGAGATCTACCCCGCCGGCTGAACTTTTTTCGGTCTCATATTTCAGGATTACCGGCCGGATGAATTTTGTCGTGAAGCCTTCCCCCTGCGATATTTGACGCGCAATTTGCGCCTGATCCATGGCCTCGGGTTGGCTCAGTCCATTGAACTGGGCTCCCAGATAATAGCCTGCCAGCAACAACATCAAAAGCAGTACCGCCGAACGGATGAGCCACCTCCGTAACACGCCCACTTCCAATGAATAAACCAGATCCTGTAAATCAGCCATGCCCGTTGTTTCAGTTTAATTGATATTCGTGGAGTTTGCGGTGCAGGGTTCTGCGGCTGATGCCAAGAAGCTTGGCAGCATCCGTTCGGTTCCCTCCGCATTCTTCCAAGGCCCGTATGATTGACCCTTTTTCCATTTGTTGCAAATTCAATGTATTCCCAGCAGGCAAATTTACCCCTCCCACTGTATTTTTCAGGGCAGGAGGCAGATCTCCGACCATGATTTCCTGGCCCCGCGCCAGCACCACTCCATGCTCCACCGCCGTTCTTAACTCACGCACGTTGCCCGGCCAATCATAACTCAACAAGGCTTCCTCCGCCGTCAGGCTGAAACGCAGATCCTGTTTTTTGTTCTCACGTCCGAACTCTCCCAGAAAAGTCTTGGCCATCAGGGCAATGTCCTCCCGCCTCTCCCTTAACGGAGGCAACTCGATCTTCACTACATTCAGACGGTAATAAAGATCTTCACGGAAAGTTCCCTCTTTTACCATCTCCTCCAGCTTTTTGTTGGTGGCAGATATCAAACGCACGTCCACCTCGATTTTTTTATTTCCACCCACTCGCTCAAAAGATCTTTCCCCCAGCACCCTCAACAGTTTCACCTGGGTTGCCGCATCAATCTCCCCGATCTCATCCAAAAAAATAGAACCGCCGTCCGCCTGCTCAAAACGTCCGATACGCCTTTCCTGTGCCCCGGTAAAAGCCCCCTTTTCATGCCCGAAAAGTTCACTCTCAAAAAGCTGGGCCGATATCGCCGCACAATGCACCGGGATGAATGCCTTGTCCTTGCGCGAACTTAGCGAATGAATGGCCTGGGCGACAAGTTCCTTCCCCGTGCCGCTTTCTCCTTCCACCAACACGCTGGCCCTGGAATCCGCCACCTGTTTGATCACATCAAAAATCTGGATCATGCGGGGCGAGCGACCGATAAGTTTTTTCAACCCGAATTTTTCATCCAGTTGTCTGTGGAGTTGTTTGTTTTCGTCTTCCACCCTGCGGCCCCGCAGAGCCCGCAGGAGAAGCATCTCCAGCTTGTCGATATTCACCGGCTTGGTCACATAGTCGTAGGCACCTCGACGCATGGCTTCCACCGCGTTTTCAACCGAACCATACGCCGTCATCATGACACAAACCGGCGTAGGTTGAAGAGATCGGGCTTTTTCCAGGATTTTCATGCCGTTATCCCCTGCCAGCCGAAGATCAGTCAACACCAGATCGATTTTCTCCGACTCCATCAAACTGAAAGCCGAGGCCTCGTCACCTGCCACGTAAATCTCAAAATGATCTTCCATCGCACGGCGCAGACCATCCCGCGTGTGCTTCTCATCATCCACAATCAACAATGTCGGCAATAGATCCATAGGTCTTCCTTATCTGTAAATAAACTCTCTCACCTGTCACCTGTCACCTGTCACCTGTCACCTGTCACCTGTCACCTGCTCCAACAACTGAACCTGTTGTCCCAGCCGGAAGCGGATTCTCACCGTCGTGCCCTGTCCGGGAAAACTTTCAATCTGCAATTCCGCCCCGTGCTCCTGCACAATACGCTGTACAATCATCAGGCCCAGACCCGTCCCGCGCTGCTTGGTGGTGTAATACGGCTCCAGGACCCGCGGTATATCTTCCAGGGATATACCCGATCCGTTGTCCTTGAAGGTCACCACCACGAAAGCATCACGCTTTTCCACCGTGATCCTCAGAATCCCTCTCTCACGCATGGCCTGGATGGCATTTTTGATGATGTTATAAAACGCCTGCTTGATTTGTTCAGTATCCAACCGCAGCAGCGGAATATTCTTCTCCACTTCCACTTCCACCAGCAGACTCCGGTCCTGAATCTCCGCCTTCAGACCGGTCACAATTTCTTCCAACAGCGGCGCTATCGAAGCCTCCCTGAAATCCGGAAGGGTCGGCCTGACCGCTTTCAAAAAACGGCTGATGATTCCGTCCAGACGATCCATTTCATTGCGGGCCACCTGGATCGACTCCCGCAGTCGTGCCGCCTGGACTTCAGGAATTTTTTTCAGATCCCGTTCCATCAATTGAAGATGGATGTTCAGGCTGTTGATCGGATTCCCCAACTCGTGCGCCACTCCCGCAGCCAACAGGGTCAAGGCCTGCAGGCGTTCCGACTCGATCGCCTCCCGCGTGTCCGTATGCTGTTTGGTCACATCACGAAACAAAGCCACGAAAGCATTGTCCGAACCGTCCTTCTCCTGCATCGGCAAGAGATAAAATTCCAGCGACCTGGACTCCGGATAATGAATTTCCAGAAGGCGCCGGGAGGTCTGACCCGAGGCCAGCAACAACGCCCAATCCACATCCCGCAGATATTTCGAAATCAAGGAACCTGAAGGAATATCCGTAGGTATAGGTAGGAGCTTTTGCGCAGCCCGGTTGGTGTATTCGATGCGGCCCTCCGTATCCAGAACCACGATGGCTTCCTGGAGACTGTTGAAAATCGTCTCCATAAATCCAACTTCCTTCGCCATACGAAGGAGATAGGTCTGCAATTCCTCCTGCCCAAGGTGATCCACACGTTGTAGCAGTTTTTCGAGAAAGGTTGCCTTCACAGCGACAAATTGTCACTCACCAGCCGAGAATGCAAGCCAGTATTAATGTGGATCAAAATGTCACTAACCAAAAAGTTGGATTCATCAAGCACTGAGCAAGCCGGAACCACAACCCTCCTGAGCTTCCCCTTAACCTCCTTTTTTGGATACGAACTCCTGGCCCTTCATGCCGATAACCAACTAACCCACTGAAACAACGGTCAGCCCCCTGCAACAACTCTGATCAGTTCGAGCCGGTCCCCGTGTTCCAATGTCAGGCCCTTCCATTCGGTCCGGAGCAGGGCACGGTTGTTATATTCGACCAAAATCATTTTAGGCGACAGTTTCAAATCACTGAGCACGCCCTCAATTCCGGCATCCTGATCTATCTGCTGCGCCCTGCCATTGAGGAATACCGTGATTTTGCTCATACGCCATCGAGGGCTGCATCCCAGTCCTTCCACACGGGGTCCATGCCCATCTCCTTGAGTTTCTTCACGATTGTTCCGGCCGAACGCTGATCCGAGATAGCAAACTGCTCGGTGGCATATTCGCCTTCCGAACCGATCAGGGGCACCATCTTCCCTTTCTCGGTGCGATGCAGCTTTTCTTTCCCCGCCCCGGTGTAACCTCCCGGCTCGGTGTGGGAACCTGCACTCATCAGGGTGATCCCCAGAGGAATCAATCCATCCCGCAATCGGGCTGGTTCACGGGTGGAAAGCACCAGACCCACCTGTGGGAAGGTTACACGAAAAGCACAGATCAAACGTGTCAGATCATGGTCGCTCATTACCACCTTCGGTTCAAACTCCCCCGCCGCCGGACGCAGGCGTGGAAAAGAAATTGTCAGGGATGATTTCCAGCAATGTTTCAACAAATACTCAGCGTGGGCAGCCAGGGCGAGAGATTCCCGCTTCCATTCGGAAAGTCCGAACAGGGCCCCGATACCAATCCTGCGGAAGCCGGCTGCATAGGCCCTCTCCGGACACTCCAGCCGCCAATCAAAATTCTTTTTCGGACCAGCCGTGTGCAGATCTGCATAGGTTTCCCGGTCATAGGTTTCCTGATAAACCACCAACCCTTCTGCCCCCGATTTGACCAAGGGGATGTATTCCTGCGTTTCCATTGGCCCCACTTCCAATGAAACGGATGGAACAAAGGGATGGATGCGGCGGATACACTCCTCCATGTAACCCTCGGAAACAAACTTCGGATGCTCCCCGGCCACAAGCAGAATATTGCGGAATCCTTCCTCCACCAGATAACGGGCTTCGGTTTCCACCTGATCCACCGAAAGGGTCACGCGCAGGATGGGGTTATCCCTGGAAAAACCGCAGTATTTACAGTTATTGATACATTCATTGGAAAGATACAACGGGGCAAAAAGCCGCATGGTTTTGCCGTAATACTGTCGTGTCAGGCCATAGGCCTGGCTGGCCAGAAGCTCCAGATCCTGATCCTCTTCCAACAACGAGGAAAATCGGCGGAGCAGCGGGCTTTGCCTGCTGTCCAGTTGGTTGAATGTGTCGACAAAACTCATGCCTCAAGTATCCAGAAACCCTGTCAAAGGACTCGTAGCCGAAGCTCTGTGCTGCGCAGGCGGAAGACCCATTTCATAGGCCGCCCTGCCCGCCTCCACCGCCATGGCAAAGGCCAGAGCCATGCGGGAGGGATCCGAGGCAATCGCAATCGCAGTATTAATCAGCACCGCATCCGCCCCCAACTCCATGGCTGCCGCCGCGTGGGACGGCGTGCCCAGACCCGCATCAATGACGACGGGAATATTGGACTGTTCAATGATGATTTCCAGTTGACCCCTGGTCTCCAAACCACGGTTTGATCCGATCGGGGCCGCCAGGGGCATGACCGTCGCCACACCCACTTCTTCCAGACGCTTGGCCAGCACCGGGTCGGCATTGATATAGGGCAATACGGTGAAGCCTTCTTTAACCAGGATTTCAGCCGCCTTCAGGGTTTCAATCGGATCCGGCAGAAGATAACGGGGATCGGGATGGATCTCCAATTTGACCCATTTGGGCAGCCCAGCCGCCGCCCCCAGGCGGGCCAGACGGATCGCTTCTTCCGCGTTCATGGCCCCGCTGGTGTTGGGAATGATCAGATATTTGTCCGGATCGATATAATTCAGGATATCCGCCGATGGGTCATCCTGGCCGCTGAGATCGGCCCGGCGGAGCGCTACGGTGACAAGTTCTGTTCCACAGGAAGCCAAGGCCGCTTTCATGGCTTCCGGAGATGAAAATTTTCCTGTGCCGACAAAGAGCCGGGATTGGAAGGTTCTTCCGGCCACGGTCCACGCTGAACTTTTAAGTGACATGACTGATTCCATCGTACCTGATAAAGGCCCTGAAACAATGGAATTGTATCGGATCCTTTCACTTCAAAGCCGCGTGGGCGGCAAACACCTCCGCATTGGCTTTGGAAACCGAATTATGCAATGACTGTAGCGAACGGTAGATCCTGCTGTTTGCCTTGCCAGGAACTGCCCGCGTGGATGCATCCGTTTTGATGAAGGCATCGGTAATCTGTTGGATACGCACACGTTCACCACGTTGCAGGGCATAAGCCCACTTGGCCTGAACAGCCGCTCCGTAGGCGGCCCCTTCCACCGTCGTGAGTCCGATGACTTCTGTTTCAAAGACATCCGCCAGGATCTGGCGCCAAACCGCATTCTGGGATCCCCCCCCGGTCAACCGGATCTGCTTGGGGCGCAGACCGAGATCTACCAGACGATTCAACCCGTAGTTCAATCCCAGAGCCACCCCCTCCATTGTCGCACGGGCCATGTGTGCCTGGGTGAAGTTTTCCGAATCCAGGCCAAAGAACAGCGCCCGGGCATCAGGCAGATTCGGAACGCGTTCCCCCTCAAAATACGGCAGCAACAACAGGCCCTCGCTTCCCGCCGGAATGGTGGAGGCGGAGGTGCTTAGTTTATCGTTATCCCACTGGAAGGCTTTTTTCAACAGTTCGGTCGCCACCGTCACATTCATGGTGCAGATCAGGGGGAGCCAGGCTCCCGTGCTGTCACAAAACGCGGCTACTTCACCGCCGGGGTCAATTACCGGACGGCTCGAGTAGGCATAAATGGTTCCGGAAGTTCCCAGGCTCGCGGTCACCATGCCGATTTTCACGTTACCCGTTCCAATGGCACCCATCATGTTGTCCCCGCCACCGCTGGAGACAATCACCTCGGGGGAAAGTCCCAGTTTCCTGGCCAATTCTGGACGAAGGGTTCCGGCAATCTCCGAGGATTGCTGAATGGCCGGAAGCTTTTCCTCCAGAGAAGAGTCAATGGCAGCAATGACCTTGGAATGCCAGTTTCTGGTTTTTGCATCAAAAAGCCCGGTTCCCGACGCGTCCCCCGCCTCCATCGTTTTGCGTCCTGTCAGATGAAAATTCAGATAGTCATGCGGCAGCAGCACCGTGCGAAGACGCTGGAAATTTTTCGCCTCGTTCTGCTTGAGCCAAAGAATTTTCGAGGCGGTAAAACCGGGCGGAATGCCATTGCCGGTCAGCGCGATGACTTTTTTCAGACCTCCCAGTTTTTTGATAAGAGAAGAAGCCTGGGCCGTTGTACTTGTATCACACCAGAGTTTGGCCGGACGGATGACCTGGTCTTTTTCGTCCAGGGCGACAAAACCATGTTGCTGTCCGGAAACTCCAATTCCCTTGACTTGGGAGCCCGGTAGTTGGGCCTGGGCCAAGGCCTGTTGAATGGACTTCTCCATGGCATCGACCCAGGTCTTGGGATGTTGTTCCTTCGCCCCGGCAGGAAGTCCCGAAATTAACCCGTAAGCCACCGATGCCGAGCCAACTATTTTTCCATCCTTCCCACTGATAACGATCGCCTTGGTGCTTTGCGTGCCGCTGTCTATCCCGATGAAAAAGTCGCTCATGAAGTTTTGATGATAATCGCTTCCCTTGGGAAAATCGAGCTGAAAGGTAGCTCGTCCCCAAAACCAAGCCTTGAACTTCAAAGCGAATACGGAACACTGCTACGATGGAATCCGACACCATCATCGCCTTGGCCACGCCTCCGGGCAGTTCAGCTTTGGCCCTGCTCCGTATCAGCGGCCCTCAGTCCCATGACATAGTGAGCCGTCTTACGGATAAAACACCTTTGTGCGGACGTATCCAATACTGCGTCTTAAAACAGGAAAAACAAGTGATCGATGACGTCGTCATCAACACGTGGACAAAACCCGCCTCCTATACCGGCGAAGACCTGATCGAAATCAGCTGCCATGGCAACATGTTGATTGTGCAAAAGCTGATCGAGGCTGTCTGCCGCGAAGGTGCCCGCATCGCCCAACCCGGCGAATTCACCCAACGGGCCTTCCTCAACGGTAAGATGGATCTCACGCAGGCCGAAGCCGTCATCGACCTGATCAACGCCCGCACCGAGCGCGCCCTGCGTGCGGCCCGTGCCCTGCAGTCCGGGGCCTTGGGAAGAAAACTCGAAACCGAACGGGAAAACCTTCTTCAGATCCTTTCCCACCTGGAAGCCTACATTGATTTCCCGGAGGAGGATATCGACCCCGAAGTCGGTCAACATTTCAGCAACACTGTTGAATCAACACTCAACGTTCTGGAAAAGCTTCTGCTCTCGGCCCGCGAAGGCCTCCTTCTGCGCGAAGGACTGAAGGTATCCCTGATCGGACACCCCAATGCCGGAAAATCCAGCCTCATGAACGCCCTGCTGGAAAGAGACCGCTCCATTGTCAGTCCGGTTGCCGGAACCACCCGTGACACCGTGGAGGAAATCATCCAGCTCGACGGAATCCAAATCCGGCTCATTGACACGGCAGGACTCCGCGAATCTAACGACGAAATAGAACTCTTAGGGATCGCCAGAACACGGGCCGCCATCGAAGAAGCCGACCTTCTCCTGTGGGTGCTGGACGGCAGCAGGGAGGAAGACCCACTGGCCCAGGACTATTTCCCTGAAGGCACTCCCGTTCTCAAATGCCTGAATAAATCCGACCTGGGTCTTCAGAGCCCTGAAAGCGGCCTCCACGTCTCGTCCAAAACCGGTGAAGGGCTTCCGGAATTGCGGACAGCCCTGGCCTCGGCCCTGAAAATCAACAGCCACGGTGCTTCGTCCGACGAGGTTGTCATCAATACCAGACATCAGGAACTCCTGGAGCAGGCGACCCTGGCCTTGCGACAGGCTCTCGAACAAAAAAAACTCAACACCCCTCCCGAGTTGATCAGCTCAGACCTGCGTGGGGCTCTTCACGCCATAGGGGAAATCGTGGGCCAAGTCAGCAACGAGGACATTCTCGACCGCCTCTTCAAAAACTTCTGTATCGGAAAGTGAAGAGAATTCAACGCAACGCTCATGAGGCAACTACACGCCGATTCAATGGGTCCATCGAAGTTGGAAGCAAGACAACAAGGAGTTAAGACGCAAAAAGGAATTTGTGCTGAAAACTTGCGTCTTTGTTTCTTAGCGTCTTTGCGTTAAAAAAATCCTATGCTCTACTCTAAGATTTTACGTCCGCTGCTTTTTAAAACCGACCCCGAATGGATCCACCACGTTTCCATTGCGGCCATGAAGTACTCTCCCCTGCCTTCTCTCATCTCCGCGTTTTCGAAGACCGAAGCTGATCCTGTCGGGCTCTTCGGACTGAAATTCCGCAATCGCCTGGGTCTTGCTGCCGGCTTCGACAAAAATGCCGATCTCATCGACGCCATGTATCATCTTGGCTTTGGCTTCACGGAACTGGGAACCATCACCCAACACGCACAACCCGGTAATCCAAAACCACGCATTTTCCGCTGCCCGAAGCAACAAGCTTTGGTCAACCGCCTGGGCTTTCCCAATGGCGGAGCCGATGCCCTGGCCCTGAAGATTCGACAGATTCGTACGACACGGAACTACGAGGGATACCCCATCGGAATCAACCTCGGAAAATCCAAGATCACGGAACTGGACGAGGCCTCTTCTGATTACGCCTATTCTTTCCGGAAACTTTTTTCCGTGGCCGATTTTTTTGTCATCAACGTCAGTTCCCCCAACACCCCGGGATTGCGCAGCCTGCAAGGTCGTGAGGCCCTGGCTCCCATCTTGGCTGAAGTGCAAAAGGCGAATAGCGAGTTGGGAAACAAACCCCTGCTCCTGAAAATCGCCCCGGACTTGGCCGAGGCCGATATAGCGGACATTCTCCAACTGATCGCCGAATATAACCTCAACGGTATCGTCGCAACCAACACAACGCTCGACCACAATTCCATTACCTTAAATGAAACCGGAGGACTCAGCGGCGCTCCCGTCCGCGCCAAAAGCACCGCCATCGTCCGCTTCATCAGCAAGGAAACGAACGGCAAACTCCCCATCGTGGGCGTGGGTGGTGTTTTCACCCGCGACGATTATCAGGAAAAACTGGATGCCGGAGCTTCGCTTGTTCAGGTCTACACAGGATTCGTTTATCAGGGCCCTTTCATCGTCAGCCAGATTTTATCGAAGTAAGGCGACTCATCGCTTACGATGCCAGAAGTAAATCTAGTCTCTTTACCTGGCCTAACCCCTCTGCATGAGTTCCGCGAAGCCTTGGGCAGCATCGCCCGGCACAAGAAAAGTTATATTTCCCGATCCATTCGCGCCCTGGCCTCCCAGGAAACCGACCCACGGCCCATGACGACTTCCATCCTGAGCCCCCAGGAAATCGAGATTGCCCAATGCATCGCCAAGAGCTTTTCAAACAAGAAAATTGCAGATCATCTGAAAATTGGCATGTCCACGGCTAACACACACCGAACCAATCCCATGCGGAAACTCAATACCAAAGACTCCGCTGCCGTCACCCGCTTTGCCATTACTCAGGGATTGATTTGGACCTTATTTCCAGGCGAGCACCAGCGAGCCGGCCACCATCAGGGAAATACCCATCCACTCCTTTTCGCTGACCTTCTCCCCGAGGAAACAAAGGGCCAACACAACGGCAATGACCACACTGAGTTTGTCAATCGGGGCCACCTGCTTCACATTCCCTTTCTGCAAAGCGTTAAAATAACAGATCCAGGAAAGACCGGTCGCAGTTCCCGATGCGGCCAAAAACCACCAACTCCGGGAAGAAATTGATTCAAGCTTCAGAGGGGAGACCGTGGCCAGGGCAAGAACCCAGGTAAAAAGAAGGGCAACGCTGGTGCGTATGGCGGTGGCGAGATTGGGATGAATATCCTTCACCCCGGCCTTGGCCAGGACTGCAGTGAGGCCCGCAAACAAAGCCGCACCCAAGGCCCAGAATAGCCAGTTCATAGACGTTTCAGGTCCTCAAAAAATTTCCCAGGCTGAGGCCAAACCATGTTCCCATGAGGCAAAGACCCAGGGTCAAAAACACATTGGCCAAGGCATAGCCGGGATAACCATTCAGATAAAGTTCGAAGGTCTGAAGACTGAAAGAGGAAAATGTCGTATATCCTCCCAGCAATCCAATCATAACCACCTGACGGATCAAAGGCGCAGGCCCGGAGGAATTCCCGCCCGCCCAGCCGACCAATCCTGCAAACAATCCTATAATTAGACAGCCACTGATATTCACCAGGATGGTGCCAAAGGGAAAGTTTCCACCCCATCGTTGAGTGACCCACTCCGTGATGAACATGCGAAGGCCCACGCCCACTGCACCACCGGCCATCACAGCTAGATAAGTCTGGATCATTTCGATAAAATTATTTTAAAAAGGAACAGATATACTGACAGATACCGTTGCTGACGGTGATGGTAAATCCGGATTTAGCGGCCACATCAAAACTGGTTCCGGAAGAATAAGAGGACAAGGCGGTCTGCCCATCGAGGACGATGCTACAGTCCCCATCGATGATTTCCATCCGTTCGGCGGCATCCGTTCCGAAATGGTAGGTGCCGGGATAAATCAGGCCCAGGGTTTTCTTGGACCCGTCCGGGAAAATCAGGCTGTGGGAAACAACTTTTCCGTCGAAATAGATGTTGGCTTTGGCGTGGGCCGTGACATTCGTGAATTCCATCATCCATCCTTGCCCTGCGTGAATTCGCTAGGCAAGGCAAAAGAGAGCCTACTTGGAGAGAGGTCACAAGAGCTTGCTTTTACAAAGGGTCGGATTATAAAGGAACGATGGGTCGCTACATCGGCTTTATTTTTGCCCTGGCTGTTTTTGCTTTCCTGGCCATCGCTTTCTGGACTGTGAATGAAAACCTTCCCAAGCCCAAGAAAATTACGTTCACCCAAGATTACTATAAAACCCTGTCAGAATCCAAGACGGACCACAAACCTATCATCCTCATCTTTACAGCTTCCTGGTGCGGTCCCTGCCAGTACATGAAAAAACAAGTTTATCCCAGCGCCGAGGTTTCCTCGCTTGCGGATCGCTTCCATTGGCTGATGCTCGATGTGGATGATTCCTCAAACCAGGGTCTGGCCCAAAAATACGGTGTGCGGGGAATCCCCCATATCCAGGTCATCGACAAATTTGAAAAAAGGAAAGGTCTAATCGTCGGGGGAAGAAGCCCATCGGATTTTGCCGCCTTTCTGCAAAAACAGCAATGAGACCCGCCTGTGCGGCCTTGGTAAATCACACCCCATGCAGGCGGCTCTTCCTTTTACTTCAAACCGAGGACGTCAAACATCTCGTAAACACCTGGCTTTTGAGCGGCAAGAAAACGGGCGGCAGTGAGAGCACCGGAGGCAAAGGTGTCGCGGCTCGAAGCCTTGTGGGTTAGTTCCACACGCTCCCCATCAATGGCAAACATGACGGTGTGATCCCCGACGACATCCCCGCCACGCAGGGCATGGATACCGATTTCATTCGGCTTACGCGCTCCCACATCCCCTTCCCGCCCATGCTGAAACACCGGATTCTCCATCTCGGCCGTCAGAATCTCCACCAATGTTTTGGCCGTTCCACTGGGTGCGTCTTTCTTATGGTGATGATGCATTTCCACCACCTCAATGTCATACCCCCGCGGAGCCAGGATCTGTGCGGCTTTTTGGGTCAGGTAAAAAAGGGTGTTCACTCCCACTGAATAATTGGACGCAAAAATCAGGGGGATCTTTTCACCGAGCGCGAGGATCTGCTTTTTAACTTCAGCCGAATGCCCCGTTGTACCGATAGCCAGGGCCTTGCCGTGTTTCGCAGCCAATTCAGCCACAGCCAGAGTTGTACTGTGATGACTGAAATCAATCAGGGCATCGCATTTGGAAATCACGGAAACCAAGTCATCTCCCTGATCGATTTCTCCCACGACTTCAAAATCCGCAGAAGCTGTGGCCAATCGCAGAATGGCCTGACCCATCCGGCCTTTGGCACCCACCATAATAATCTTTGTTTTCATTTTTTATGGAACTGAAGTTAACGAAGGAAACGAAGGTTTGATTGTCTTTTGTTAAACAATCCCCGCTTTATTAAGCGTGGCCATCAGCTTTTCGCGGTTGCCCGGGCTCATGCTGACCAAAGGAAGACGCACTTCATCCTGCAACCAACCCTTGGCTTCCATGGCCGCCTTGATCGGGCCGGGATTGGCTTCGAGAAAAATGTCCGTGTAAACACCGTAGTATTTCCGGTGCAGCGCTTCCGCTTTTTTAAAGTCCCCGGTCAAAGCGGCATCAACCATGGCTTTTACTTCGGCGGGAATAAGGTTGGATGCCACGCTGATCACTCCGACCGCGCCAACACTGATGAACGGCACTGTCAATCCATCGTCACCAGAAAGAATTTGAAAACTTTCCGGCAAGGCCTGACGCAGTTTGCTGACACGATCCACAGTTCCACCGGCCTCTTTAATGGCGACGATGTTTTTCGCATCCGCAGCCAGACGAGCAACGGTTTCAATTCCGATCTCGATGCCGCAACGGCCCGGAATCGAATAAAGGATGATGGGAAGCTCCGTGCTTTTGGCGATGGCCATGAAATGTTGATACAAACCTTCCTGGGTTGGTTTATTGTAATAGGGTGCCACTTGCAAGGAGGCATCCGCGCCGAGTTTTTCGGCTTCCTGGGTGTATTCGATGGCTTCAGCCGTGGAGTTGGATCCGGTTCCGGCGATGACCTTGGTCTTCTTTTTGGCAAATTGGACGGCCATTTCGATCACACGGAGATGCTCCTCCTGATTAAGCGTGGGAGATTCCCCTGTCGTGCCGACAGGAACAATACCTTCCAGACCGGCCTCGATCTGACGAGCGATCAATGCTTCATAGGCAGCCGTATCGATCAATCCCTTTTTGAACGGAGTTACAAGAGCTGTGTGGGTTCCTGAAAAATTAGGCATCGATTTCTCCCTGATAAACAAAATCCGCAGGGCCGTGAAGTTTGACCTGCGAAAACGCAGTGTCCAGCTTGTTAAAGAACACTTTTAGAGTGTCGCCACCCTGCACGTTGACCGACACCGGGGCCTTGAAGCCATGGACTTCGGAAGCAATCAGGGCAACTGCCGTCACTCCCGTGCCGCAGGCCAGGGTTTCGCCCTCCACGCCGCGCTCATAAGTCCTCACCCGAATTTTTCCCGGTCCGAGAATCTGAGCGAAATTGACGTTGGTTCCTTTGGGCTGGAAAGCCTCATGATAACGCAGTTCCGAGCCTAGTTTGATGATCTCAAGCTTTTCGATGTCAGGCAGGAAAACCACGGCGTGAGGGACGCCCGTATTAATGCTGTGAACAGTCAGAACTCCGGAGGAAGTGGTGATCTTCTGGTTCAAAAGCATTCCACGGGGAGGCGTCAGTTCCACTCTGACTTGATCTCCAAAAAATTCTCCTCCGACCAGGCCTGCACCTGTATCGAAGAGCAGGGTTCCTTTCCGAAAGCCGGTTACGCGTTGGGCAAAACGGGCAAAACAACGGGCTCCGTTGCCACACATCTCCGCTTCGCCCCCGTCCGCATTGAAATAGCGCATGCGGAAATCCGCCGCCTTGGTCTTGGCTGGTTCAAGGAGCAAGAGCCCATCGGCTCCAACGCCGAACTGACGATGGCAAAGGCGTTCGATCAACTTGCGGGTGGGCCGCAGCGTCTTCTTGCGGTTATCCAGGCAAACGAAATCGTTGCCCGCGCCACTCATCTTCCAGAAGGAAAGTTTCATCGTTAAGGGGTGAAGTATGCAGTAAAAAATCTCTTAGGCAATGACAGGATAAAGCAAGGCACAGTGAAAATCCGTAGCCGCGTTTTTCAGCCGTAAACCTTTTTGCGGTGACCAACAGCAAGAACCAAGACCACCCATTCTCCATCACCAATCCGACAAATGATTCGATAGTCCCCTACGCGGTAACGCCATAACCCGGCCAAATCCGCTTTGCGGGCTTTACCAAAACGACTCATCCGATCTGGATCAACTTCAGGATATCCTGCCACTTTTCCTACAGCTTGCTTCCAACATGTGTCACTTCTCCTCTTTTCGTATTCGAAATACCTGTATTGATTTCGAAAATCAGTGGCAAGATAGATTCCATTGCATTCGACTTGGTATGCAAAACAGTCAACCCAAACGGGCGAGCTTTCATGTGTTGTTGATAGACCATGTTGCTGTCAATGGTAACAAATAGATCGAAATGGCCCGCTATCAGCCCAAGCAGCTCTCCGTTTGACTTTGCCGACCATCCCATTTCCTGAACGGTCTGAACCTCATGATCCTTCAATTCGAGCCCCAGTCGCCGCGGCAAGCACTCGTCTAGAATGATTTTCACTCAGGTTGTAGCAAGCTGAGGAAGTTTTTCTTTGATTTCCTCAAGAACAGAGATGATCTGTTCTTTTTTCACAGAGGGAAAGTCATCCAAAAACTCTTCGATTGAATAGCCCTCTTCCCAACAATCAATCAGGTTTTGGATCGGAACCCTCGTTCCAGTGAAAACAGGGATCCCACCCATGATTTCATGGTTTACGGTGACATAAGAGCCAAACATAAGAAGACTTTAGCTTATTTTCAGCCCTATGTCACGCTACTTACTTAAGGCCTGGGGGCTGAATGACCTGACGGTGTGCCCCGGATAAGATTCCAGAAGAGCTCGGCCTGGGAGCCTAAACAAAATGTCGATATCTTCTAATGAGTAGAGTCGGATTAAGTCCCTAAATCACCTCATCCGTCTCGATCGACACAAAATCATTCAGAGTTTCCCGCTTGGAGATCAGACGGGCGGAGCCGTCCTCTTCCACCCAGATCTGGGGAGCCCGGCCCAGAGAGTTGTAGTGGCTCGACATGGCGTAGCCGTAGGCACCGGCATCATGCAGACAAAGCAGGTCCCCTCGCTCCGGACGCGGCAGGTCGCGGGGTTCCAGCATCTCATCGGCTCCACGTGTGAAGACATCCCCACTTTCACAAAGAGGCCCAGCCACGCAAAAAGGTTCCAGGGCGGCACCTGTCTTGGCGGGAATCGTGATGCGGTGATAGCTGCCATACATGGCGGGCCGCACCAGATCGGTGAAGCCTGCATCCACCATGATGAATTCCACCCCCGTGCCTTTTTCGTTGCTGCGGGTCTTCTTGATGTCCGTGACCTTGGTGACGAGTGTGCAGGAGGACGCCACGTAATAGCGGCCGGGCTCAATCTCCAGGCGGATATCGCGTCCCGCAGCTTTGCTCATGCTTTCGCGGCCTTCCTTGAGAATGTCCGCCAAGGCCTTCACATCCAATGTTTCAAGTTGGCGGTAATTCCACGGTAGTCCGCCCCCGGCCGAAATGGCCTCCAAGTCAGGGAAAGAACCAGCCATGCCGGCAAAGACGGCAACCAGGCGCTTGAGGTTGTCGCGGAGTTCCTGCTGTTGGGGGCCACTGCCCACGTGAGCATGCAGCATGACAATTTTGAGCCCGGCTTTTTGCGACGCTGCTACGGTTTCGCTGACATCCTCCCACCAGATGCCATGCTTGGAGCTGGGCCCGCCGGTATCACAGGCGTTGACGTGTCCGTGACCGAAGCCGACATTGATACGCAGAGCCAGTGGGCCCCGGTAACCGGCCTCAGCCAAATCCTGAACCATGCCGGGCGAGCCGATATTGGGCAGGATTCCGTCCTGAAGAACCGCCCTCTGCCAATCGCCACGAAAGACGTCGGCCGTATAAAGAATTTCGGGAGGGTTGCTGCCTTGGGCAAAACCGGCGTCCGTGGCGCGGAAACATTCGTTGGCACTGACTGCATCAATCCAAAGTCCATGCTTCTGGATTTCCTGGAGAATGCGGCGGGTAGGGCTGGCTTTCATGGCGTAACGCGCCTGTAACCCTGGAGAAGCGGTCAGAGCTTTCACATCGGCGATACGACGGCGCATTTCGGCAGCGTCATATAGCCAGAAAGGCGTGCCGACCTTGGCCGCCAGTTCCTGCAAGAGTTTAACATTCTGATTGGGATTCATAGATTCGCTCATAAGGGTAAAGGAAAAAATCGAAGCCGCAAGTGGGTCAGGCACCAAGTAGAATTACTTCCGGGCCAGACGCTTTTTCCAGGACGCCAGTTCGGCTTTGACCTGTTTCAATCCCGGTGCACCCGTCATGAGACGGCGTGCCAGGGCCGCCTTCACTTCAAAAACGTCCAGGACAACGGCATCCACTTCGGGGTGGATTTTTTTCCACTCGGCCAAGGGCAGCTTCGAAAGCAGGCAGCCTGTTTTTTCCGAAACGGCCACGGCCTGCCCCACGATCTCATGGGCATGACGGAACGGAATGCCTTTCAACACCAAAGCATCGGCGACATCCGTGGCGAGAAGCAGGGGATCGCTGACTGCCTTGGCGCAGGCGGTTTTATTGACGGCAATATCCGCCAACATCGTGGCCATGACGTCGAGCGTTTCCTGCACAGTATCGACGCTGTCGAAAAGCCGTTCCTTGTCCTCCTGCAGGTCGCGGTTGTAGGTCATAGGCAGGCCCTTGACCAGGGTCAACAAGGCCATCAGGTCGCCGATGACACGTCCGCTTTTCCCCCGCGTGATCTCCGCCACATCCGGATTCTTTTTCTGCGGCATCAGGCTGGAACCTGTCGTGAAGGAATCACCGATCCGGATAAAGCCGAACTCGGCCGTGGACCAGAGGATGAGGTCTTCTGCGAGGCGGGAGAGATGCACGGCAGTGATGGCGTTAGCGGCGGCGTATTCCAGCATGAAGTCGCGATCGCTGACAGCATCTAGCGAGTTGGTAGTGATTTTGGCAAAGCCAAGAGTTTTTGCCACCAGTTCCCGCCGCAAGGGAATCGTGCTGCCAGCGAGGGCACCCGAGCCAAGGGGTAGGACATCGGTCCTCTTGCGGACATCGAGCAGACGTCCCATGTCGCGATCAAACATTTCCACGTAGGCCAGGAGATGATGAGCGAAGTAAACCGGCTGGGCCCGTTGCAGATGGGTGTAGCCGGGGATGAGGACATCAAGGTTTTGGTTGGCCCAGGAAACAAGAGCCTTCTGCATGTCTGCGAGAAGTTGCAGGTCAACAACGATCTGGTTTTTCACCCAAAGCCGCATATCGGTGGCGATCTGGTCGTTGCGGCTGCGGCCCGTATGAAGCTTGGCTCCGGCAGGCGTCCGTTCGGTCAGGGCCGCCTCAATGTTCATGTGGACATCTTCACGCTCCTCTTTCCAGACAAAGGTTCCCGCCTCAATTTCAGCGCGGATCTGCTTGAGCCCCCTTTGTATCGCCTTAAATTCTCCAGCACTCAGAATGCCGATGCTGGCCAGCATGGAGGCATGGGCGATGCTTCCCGCGATGTCTTCCTTATAGAGACGTTTGTCAAAATGAACCGAACGCGTGAAGCGCTGGACTTTTTCGTCGGGTCCGCTGGAAAAGCGGCCACCCCAGAGAGTTTTGTTGTTTTGTGCCATGGTTTTGAGAAGGTTGAGGATAGACAGAATTTCAGTTTTTAACCACTGATAACGCAGATGAAACTGATACCAAGCCCCTAGACCACATCCCGCAAGAGCCTATTCTTTTAAATTAACGGCGGGGCGAACGAGACGGCTTACCCTGCGGACGAGCGGAGCCTCTTGCATCAGGACGAGGGCGGGGACTAGGGCGGGGGGCAGCACGGCCAAAAGCCGGTCGGGAGGGCCGGGGGCCAGCGGAACCTCTTTTTCGAGGGGCAGTTCCTTCCGGGCGTTCAAAACGTTTGGGACGATCCTGACCGACTTTATTTGAGCGGGAGAACCGTCCAACCGATGCCGGTCTTGATGTCCTTCCAGAGCTTTCCGCTTTTGGGGGTCCACCACGGAAAGCGGGTTTTCCCGGGCGGGAAAAACGTGTGGATCCGGCTGGGCGTTCCAGACGGCCTGACCTTTGCGGGCGTCCGACTTTTTCCGGGCGCTCCTTTTTTTCAAAGTGGGCCGATCTCAGAGGACGCGAAGGCCTAGCAAAAGAAGGTGTGCGTGTCTTTCTTCCAAAACGTTCCGCCACCGGAATCCTGACCTTCTTTACCAATGGGGGAGTTTCGCTGATTTTGGACAAATCCCTGCCTTTACCGAAGGTTTTGGGGGCTTCCTCATCCCTGACGACCGGAGCCAGCAGGAGCTTCTTGACCTCGTAGTCGTTCAGGAACCGCCACTCCCCCACCTTCATGTTGCCGAGGGAGAGACTGCCAACTTCAATGCGGCGCAAGAATTTGACGCGGTAGCCGAACTTCAAAAACATGAGACGGATCTGGCGTTTCAGTCCCTGGGTCAGCACCACTTTGACGCGGTTATGGCCAAGTTTGTAAACCGCCTCCGCCTTGGCATAGCCATGTTCAATCAGAAAGCCTTTAAGAAAGCGTGGCACGAGGGCGAAATCAAAATCCTTGTCCAGTTCCACATGATAAACTTTGGGAAGCTTGAAACTCGGGTGGGCCAATTGCTGGGCCAGTTCACCACGGTTGGTCAGAATGAGGAGGCCTTCGCTGTCCATGTCGAGGCGGCCCACATAAAAAAGACGGGGAGCGTCTTCCGGCAACAGGTCGAACACTGTTTTGCGGCGCCCCTGGGCATCGCGGGAACAGAGCACGCCTTCGGGCTTGAACATGGCCAGAGTGTAGGGCTGGTCGGGCTTTTGTTTTTTTCCATCAACGCTGACGTGTTCGTTTTCGCCGACCGTGGTGGCGAGGTCAGTGACCAGCTTGCCGTTGACGGTGACACGTCCGGTGCGGATAAGATCCTCACAGGAACGGCGGGAGCCGAGACCGGCACTGGCGAGATAACGATTGAGACGCATAAGGAAAAGAGTTTGGCCACGAACAGGGTGAAAAAGATAGGCGGAAAAATGAGAGGTTGGGTCTTTTCCCATGGTTTCAGGGAAAAGAAAAAGCCTGCCTTGGCGGGAAGGCAGGCCTTTCAAAAATCCGCAGAGCGGCCGTTGAACGGCTTATTCTTCGGGGCGGGTCTTGGGCAGATTGTGGACGGTGGATGTTTCGTCTTTCCAGACTCCACGCTTTTTGAGGAGGTCCACGCGTTCAAAACGCTTGAGGACATTCCTTTTAACGACAATCTTGCTCGAGCCCCGGAGGCTTTTGTGCTGTGACATAGGAACCAGAAACTAGGCTTTTTCTTTTTTGAATCAAGGATAATTCCAGTTTTTCTGAGGGAAAGGATTTGCCCGCGAAACACGCTAAACGTCGCGAAAGGGTTAAGTACCCTATCTTTGCTCTTTTTACCTGGGCATTTTCGACTATTTGCGGCCCCTATTCTTCAACCACTGCCCGGTTGCCAAGCGGATTCTTTCTCGTAAGGTTTTTCCATGGCAAAGGCACCCAAGAACACCTGGCTGGTCAAACAGGAACCTGAAAAATACCCTTGGGAACAGTTCGTCAAGGACAAGAAAACCCTTTGGGAAGGAGTCCGCAACTTCCAGGCCCGCAACAATCTCCGCGCCATGAAAAAAGGCGACCTGGCCTTCTTCTACCGCAGCGTGACCGATCCGGCGGTGGTTGGTGTTGCCGAAATTGTCCGTGAATCTTATCCCGACCCGACAGCCACGGAAGGGGATTGGGTCGTGGTCGACCTGAAGCCGGTTAAAACTTTGTCCAGAGAGGTTCCCCTTTCCGAAATTAAAGCAAACCCCAAGCTGGCCTCCATGCCTTTGATCAGGCAATCCCGCCTTTCCGTAACCCCAGTATCTCCAGCCGAGTTCGCTGAAATCCTTAAACTCGGGAAAACCAAGCTTTGACTGCCGTCCCCCTTCCTCCGCTACTCATCAGCACGGATTTCGACGGCACAATCCTCGACCATGATCTGCCCTCACCCATGGCTCCGGAATTTTTTGATTGGCTGGAAGAAACCCGGAAAGTGCGCCGCGTGGTGTGGGTCATCAACACAGGCCGTGATTGGACCTCGCTGGACTATGACTTGACCAGGCGGCAGGCGCGTTTTCTGCCCGACTGGGTGGTGCTGGTTGAACGGGAGATCCACCGCCTGAACTCCGGATCACTCCAGGGCCTGCCATGCTGGAACCGCCAATGCAAGGAGGTTCACGAAGAGCTTTTTCTGCGCGCGGAAAAGGCCATCGAAAACACCCGGAAAGAACTGGCCCGCTTTGCCAATTTGCAGATCATTACCGATATCGGTTCGCCCCTGGGATTGATTGCAGAATCCGAGGAACAGGCCAACGACGTCCAGACGGCCATCCAACCCCTGCTGGATGCTTTTCCAGAAATGCACACGGTGCGAAACAGCGTATATTTCCGTTTTGCCCACGTCGATTTCCACAAAGGAAGTTGCCTGAACCGCATTGCCGAGGAGGAAAAAATCCCCTTGGAACAACGTTTTGCAGCGGGCGACCATTTCAACGATCTGCTCATGCTGGACAGTAAAATCGCCCACCACCTGACCTGTCCGGCCAACGCCGTGCCCGAGGTGAAAGCAAAGGTGCGCGAACATGGCGGCCATGTCTCGGACCTCACGACCCATTTCGGCGTGGTGGAAGGGCTGAGGCTTCGTTTTCCTGTTAGGGCCTGATGCCGGCGCCCCAGCCCATGAGACTAGTCTTCACGGACTTGCTGGTCTTAAAGACGCCGCTCGCTCTGGGTTGAGCGGAGATGGATGGTTTTACGCCCCAGGTCATGATGGGCTTCGATAAAGCGGACGGTGCCACTTTTGGCCCGCATGAGAACGGAATGGGTCGTTGCAATGGAACCCTCAACCTGTACACCTTCCACCAGGGGACTGTTGCTGATTCCTGTGGCGGCAAAAAGAATGTTATCTCCTCTGGCCAGATCTTTGGACATGTATTGCTTGTCCAGCTTGTCCCCCCAACCTTCCGCCACCAGGGACTTGCGCTCCTCTTCATCCTTGGGCCAGATCTGGGCGCGCATCCCCCCGCCCAGACAACGCAACCCGGCGGCTGAAAGTATGGCTTCCGGAGCACCGCCAATGCCCGCATAAAGGTTGATGTTCGAGGTTCGCATCGCCGGGGCTAGGGCAGCTGCGATATCCCCGTCGATAATCATCCGCAGGGCAGCACCCTTGCGTCTAACCGCTTCAATCAGGTCTGCGTTGCGGGGACGGTCCAGAACGCAGACCACCACGTCGCGGACTTCCTTGCCCAGAATTTTGGCCGTGACATTGATCACCTCTTCTATCGGGGCATTGATATCAATCGGCAATCCCGGATCTTTCATCCAGGCACGGCGGACCTCAAGAGAGTAAGCCAGCTTTTTCATGTAAAAGGCCGGAATATCCTGCAGGCAGGTTTTATTCTCGTCCGTGACCAACGCGGCGGCGATACAACTGATGGAGTTGGGCATGCCCTTGCTGACATTGGTTGTCCCGTCCACCGGATCCAAAGCCACTTCAAAACGGGGAGAATCTTTTTTCCAGGTTCCAACTTTCTCTCCTTTGAACAAGCCGGGAGCCTTGTCCTTGATACCTTCACCGATGACTATTTCTCCGCACATGTCCACCAGATCAAACATTCCGCGGATGGCGTCACAGGCGGCTTCATCCGCTTTTTCTTTTTCACCTTTCCCCAGCCATTGCAGGGTATTCAACGCAGCGACTTCAGTGGCACGCAAAAAATCCATTTCAATCTGACGTTCGACATCGTGGTTGTGGCTCATAAGCCTTGAAAGTGCTCCGGGTTCCGCGTGTCCACCTACAAGTCCTTGAAGAGAACTTTGGAATTACGTCCGCTCAGGTCATATTTTTCGCGCCGCGCTGCGGGCAACAGTTCGGCAGAGCCTTCGTGATAACCACCTTTTTGCTGAAAGTAGTTGAAGGCCCGGGTGGACAGGGCAAAGAGCTGCTTGAGGCCCAGTTCCCGTGAACGATCCTCGACGAAACGCATCAGTTTCAGGCCCACCCCCTGGTTTTCATGGCCGCTGGATACATACAGGCATGCCATCTCGGCCGCAGCTAGCTCCGGCCGCATGTCATGAAGTGCCACGCATCCGATGATGTTTTTGTCGATTTCGAACACGTAAAAATCCTGGATCTTCTGGGCGATCTCGACCTCGGTTCTCTTGGCCAGTTCCTCCGCCTGGACGGAAGTTTTGATCAGACGCATGATAGCCCGGACATCCTTTTTCCTGGCCTTCCGGATGGCTTCATATTCGTTGGCATAGATCATCGTTCCGATGCCTTCGCTGGAAAAGATCTCGCTCAGAAGGGCCTCCTCCTTCGTACCATCAATGACATGCGAACGATGCACGCCATTCCTACAGGCGCTCAGGCCATGCTCAAGTTTCGAAATAAGATCGGCCGGACTGCCTTCGCGGTTCTTCTTGATGAAGTCTTCCGCTTCCCCGATGGAGAACTGTGCCGCCAAACTGCCCGCGCTGTTCACGCCGTTGGAGGTACCGATGAACATGAGCTTGGAAGCCTTCAAAGCCTGGGCCACTTCCAAGGCGACACCGTCTGAATTCACCCGATAGGCCCGGCCTTCGCCGTCAAAACCCAGTGGAGGGATCACCGGAACTACGCCCAGGTCGAGCAACGACTTCAGGTAGGGGACATCCAGTCGCTCCACCCGGCCCGTCATCAGTTGGTCATGGCCCCGCAGGATGCCGGTTGGGTGCGCGATAATCGCGTTCGTCACAGCCGCGCGCAGGTCCGTTTCGGAAAAAGCTTCCAAAAATTCATGGGCAATCCGGTTGGAGGCAAGAAGGGCCAAACCGAGGGTGGCTTCGTCGGTGACACCCATCCCGTCGGCATCGCTGGGAGTAATTCCCATTTTCCCGCCCAGTTCCTTGATCTGCTGGCTGGCCCCATGAACGACCACGATGTTGATGCTCAGCGAGCGCAACACGCTGATATCCAGGATCAGGTTGCGGAAGTTTGGATCGGCAATGACCTCGCTATCAATACTCAGGACAAAAATCTGATCCCGGAACTTTGAAGTGTAAGTCAGGATGCCTCTTAATTCGGAAGGTCTCATGGCGTTGGGCTATTCCAAATCAGAAAGGCCCCGTCCGCAATAGGAATTTTCCAGGTACAAGAAATTGGGAACAAGCGTTTTAACGAAATGCTTGGGAGGCAACTACTCGCCAGCCATAATAGCCCCGAAGGGAAGAAAGACGCAGAGTCGCGAAGGTCGCATGAGGAAAAGCAGGCTTTCCAGCCAAATTGAATAAAGGGTTTATTTGCGTCTTAAAACCTTTGGGTATTTTGCGTAAAATTCCGGATAAAACTTGCCCTCCGTTGTGACTTGAATACCTTGATAACTGTGCCTCTTAAATTTGAGCTTACCACCCAGGAGAAAAAAATCGCGGTCTTTTTACTTTCCCTCCTTCTGATCGGGGCTACGATATCACTAGTCCGCAGCAAAGTGCCGTGGACAAAACTTCCGGAACACGTTAAGAACTAATCTGTTATGCAGAAAAACAACTTCGATCAAGTTGTACTTCAGATCGTCAAAAACGATCCCAGATACCAGCCAGCCTCCTACCGGTTCATCCGCGAAGGGCTGGACTACACCCTCAAAACGCTCAAGCGAAGTTCCCCCTCCTCCCAGCGCCACGTGACCGGGCCCGAATTGCTCGAAGGCATCAAGCTTCACGCCCTCAAGGAATTCGGACCGATGAGCAAGTTGGTTTTGAACGATTGGGGTATCAACACCTGCGAGGATTTCGGCCAGATTGTCTTCAGCCTCGTTAACAACGGGGTGCTCGGCAAAAGCGAATCCGATCGGCTGGAAGACTTTACAGAGGTCTATACTTTCGACGAGGCCTTCGTAAAACCTTTCCTTCCCAGTCCCGAGGAAGGCGCCCCGGTCCGCCCACGCAAAAAAACGTCCACCGGCCTCACCCGGAGGAAAAAAGGAAAAGATTCCTCAATCGGAACAAAGCCTCCGACCGAGTAAAGCCGATCTTGTTCCCGCGCGGTGTCCACCCTCCACGTTTATTATGAAGCACTCCCGTCTTTTGTGCCTGTCCGCCCTTTCATTGACTTCCTTTTTCATTCTTACCAGTTGCCAGAAACCTATGCCATCCGCCACCGAAACCTCCCCGCCCGAAACGTCCATCCACATTGAAAAACCAGTTGTGGAGTCCTTTGTGCTTCCCAACGGCCTGACCATCCTGGTTCAGGAAGACCGAACCTCCCCCGTTGTGTCCGTCCAGGCCTGGTGCAAGGCTGGAAGCATCACTGAAGGCCGCTTTGTCGGCTGCGGTATTTCGCATATCCTCGAACACATGCTCTTCAAAGGAACGGAAAAACGCGGCAACTCGGAAATCGCCCAGACCATCCAATCCGTCGGTGGTTACGTCAATGCTTACACCTCCTTCGACCGCACCGTCTATTATGTGGATGCCCCCAGCACCGGCTGGAAAACCGCCCTGGATGTCCTGGCCGATGCCATGTTCCACTCAACACTACCGGTCGAGGAGTTCGCCAAGGAACAGGAAGTCATCCGTCGCGAATTCGCCATGGGTTTCGACAATCCACAGAATGTTCTCTTCAAAAACCTCTTCGCCACCGCCTTCCAGGCTCATCCCTACAAATACCCCGTTATCGGACACCTCGAAGTTTACAACAAGCTCAGCCGCCAGGACGTGCTGGATTACTACCATCACTTTTATGTCCCCAATAATCTCACCTTCATCGTGACCGGCGATGTCAAAGCCACGGACGTCCGTGACTTCCTGGCCCAATTCACAGCCAAAATCGAACGACGTGTCCTGCCTGACACGTATATTCCATCCGAACCCAAACAGTTGGGCCGACGCGAAAACCACCAGACCTTCCCCACCCAGGTCGCTAGACTTATGCTGGCGTGGCATATCCCAGGTATCACCGATCCGGACGTGTATGCCCTGGATGTCCTGTCCATCATTGCCGGCGAAGGTGCCAGTTCCCGCCTGAACCGCGAACTGGTGGAGAAAAAGAAAATTCTCAGCAACGTGTCGGCTTTCTCCTACACCCCGGCCCAGTCCGGTCTCTGGGGCGTTTCCGCCCTCCTGCCTCCCGATTCCAAAGTCACCCTGCAGGAGGTGGAACTCTCCGTGCTCAGCATGATCGACGAATTCAAAAAGAAACCCGTTACGGAAACCGAACTGGCCAAAGCCCGCCGCAAGGTTATCGTGGACCGCGCCTCCGAACTCCAGACTGTCTCCGGAAAAGCCGCTTCGATCGGAAGCAGTTGGTTCACCGCTGGAGATACCTCGTTCTCGGAAACCTACCTGAAAGGCGTGAGCCGGGTCAGTGCATCGGATGTTCAACGTGTCGCCCAAAAATACCTCGATACGGACAATCTCAACGTGGTTTCACTCAGCCCCCCCGCCACAGGAAAAGAGGTTTCTTCTAATGCCCAACCCCCGGTCAAGTCCGTGCCGGTTTCCGAAAAACTTCCCTCCGGCCTGCCTCTGGTCATGTTGTCGGATTCCAAGGTTCCCCTGGTCACCGTCCGCGCCATCGTCCGCGGCGGAGCCCTGGCGGAAACCGCTGAAACCGCCGGGGTAAGCAAATTAATGGTTAGGCTCCTGACCAAGGGCACCAAAAAACGCAGTGCAGAACAGATCGCCTCCGAAATTGAAAATCTGGGGGGAAACCTCGATGCCAACTCCGGCAACAACTCCTTTACAGTAGCCATCGAGGTGCTTCAGCCCGACTTGGACAAGGCTCTGGAGCTGCTTTCGGATATCCTCCTGAACCCGTCCTTCCCGCAGGAGGAATTGGAACAGGAAAAACGCCAGCAGCTGGCCGAAATCAAACTTCAGGAGGACAAGCCCACCACCCTGGCCATGAAAGCCCTCAAAGCCGATCTCTTCGGATCGCACCCCTACGGATTGGATGCTCTGGGCTCTCCGGACACGCTGGGAAAAATGACCAAGTCGGATCTGGAAAATTTCCACCGTTCCCTTCTGGGCCAAGACAGGATCGTGCTGGCCATCGGAGGCAGCTTCAAGGTGGAAGAAGCCCGGAAAAGTTTTGCCGCACATTTTCCCGCATCCGCTCTCACTCCTTCCCCAGTCGCCTTGTACGAAAAGGATCCCGAATTCAAAGCCAGCGGCCAGACCCTGGAACTCACCACCCAAAAACAACAGGCCATTGTCGTGATCGGCTATCCCGGGGTCGATATGAACAGCCCGGACCGTGTTGCGCTCGAACTCATAGATGATGCTCTTTCCGATCTGGCCTCCCGCCTCTTCATCCGGATCCGCGAACGCCAATCACTGGCCTATTTCGTCGGAACCCAGCAGGTGGTCGGTCTGAAGCGGGGCATGTTCGTGTATTACGCAGGAACCGCCCCGGGCAAAGATGAGAAGGTGCGCTCGGAAATCCTGGACGAAATCCAGCTCATGGTCACCAAAGGATTGGGTAAGGACGAAATTGAACGAGCCCGTGCCAAACTCCTGGGCCAGCGCCTGCTGCAGGATCAAAGCGCGGCCGCTACGGTTTACAAAGCCGGGCTCAGCCTGCTTTACGGAGAAGATCTTGATTTTGAGAACCGACTGAACGAAAGAATCCGCAACATCACCCTGGAAGAAGTGAACGCGGTGTCCAAAACCTATTTCTCGGGGAAAAACTTCGTCTCCGTGCTTCTAAAAACAGAAGTAGCCAAAAAAGAGGCCAAAGAATAGATTTCCAAAGGACTCTTGAGCCAGGCCATAAAGTGCGCTAGGCTGAATTTTTTCAATAACCTCCAGTAACCTCCAAACATCTTAATCACCACTATGGCAGAAATCAGAAACGAACCAGGAATGAGCCAGGGAGAACTTGCTCAAAAATTTGTGCAGTTCCTCATGATGCACGCACAGAATATTTTATTCGTCCTTGGACGCATTCCAACTCCGGACGGGCGCCAACATCCACCCAATCTCGAGGCTGCCAAGGTGCTGATCGACCAATTGGAAGTCATCCGGCTCAAAACCAAAGGCAACCTAAGCAAGCAGGAAGAACAGATCTTTGACGAAACCCTGAACTCGCTACGTATGGCTTTTGTTGAATCCAGCGGAGGCACACCGGCCAGCATGATGCCCGAGCGTGACATGGGATTCGATATGCCTGAATTGGAGGAGGTTGAAGGCCACGAAGCCACGCAACAAGAGGTTCCCGCTCCACAGGCCAAGCCCCCCGAACCCGCGCAAGCCCCACAGAACCCGATCGCCCCAATCAAAACGGAAGATGATCCAAACAAGAAAAAGTATTTTAAAAGTTACGGATAAACCCATCAATGGACAGATGAACCCACCCATTTTCATGGCTTAAATTCACTTGCCTGTAGTTGAATGTAATGGTAACTAATAACCATGGCCACTTCACCTCAAATTCCCGACTCTAAAAAAGATTCGTCTTTGGGTAAAATCGGGCCGGTTTCTGTTTCCCTTCTTTTACATATTGCCCTGATGCTGGTCATTGGCAGCGCAGTGATCATCGAGCAGGTAATTCCCAAGAGCAGCTTCAAACCTGCCGTGTTGGGCGAAAGTTTCGATCAGCAGATCGAGGCCGAAACGGCTCCGGAGGAAGAACTTCAGGATCCCAGTAATTCCCAGAGTCTGGATCTGCCTGCTGACTCGGTGAGCATGCCCGAATCAACTTCCGTCGAAAGCTCGATTGACGCAATTTCTGTCGATTCTTCTTTAACGGCCAGTTCCTGGGTCATCAGCTCAGGATCCAACACGGGAACCCCGGGGATTTCCGGCGTCAAAGGAGGAGGAGGAACTCCAGGTGGCACAGGCACCGGGAAAAAAACCGTTGGTAATATTTTTGGAAAACAGGTGGAAGCCTCCAAACTCGGGGTCATTCTGGATGTCTCCGGCTCGGCTCATGATTTCCTGATGCCCGCCATGAAGGAAATCGAGAAAAGTTTTGAAAACTCACCCACAGTTCTGGCCATGGGCTGCGGGATGGGCAAAATCACTAGAGGAGCTTCGGAAATTGAAGTTTACGGAAAGCTTGATGCTGACGACGAGAAGAGAAAACACAAAAGCGGCTACGAGCGCACGAGCTTGGGACAGTTGGCTAATGCCATCGCCAAGATAAAGGGTATCGAAAAATTCTTGGAAAGTCTGAAAAAGAGGGATGATGTTTATGCCATTCAGGGAGGTGACACCCTTGCCACCTCACTGGGCTTTGAAAAATTGATTGCTGAGGGCTGCGACACGATCTATTGGTTTGCCGATTTTCAGGATGTTATTAACGCGGAAGTAATGAGTGCTGTCCTAAAAGAACTCAAACAAAAGGGGATCAAAGTGATCGCCCATGATTTCACTGCCAAAGGCACAGGGCAAGGCTGGGCAAGCGCCACCAAGGCGGCCGAGGAAACAGGCGGGGATTCGATCAAAAAAGTGCCCTGAGCAAAAGCTTCAACGGAGCCCGTGATTCCGAATTGAAACTGAGCCTTCCTCAGGATGTGCTCCCTGCTTCTTTTTTTCAACAGGCAGCAGCAGCGGCAAAAAAAACAACCCCAATCCACAGCCCAGAACTGCCAGAACGGGCCATGGACGCCGTTTTACCGCCACCTGCCACAACCAACGCCAGTGCATTGCCAAGTGCAGGAGAATCAAAAAGATGAAACCATACCCGAGCCAGGTGTGCACATCACCCCATTCGTGACGGTTCAAGCCCAGGGCCTCCAACCCCTGCCCTCCCCTTGAACCGGGGGGCAGACGAAGAGCCAGCAGAAATCCCGTCCCTGCCATCGCACAAAAGAACAGCCAAAGAAACAAATTCAGAAACCGGGATGTCAGGACTTTTGCAGAAGGGGAGGACGGCATGGGAGTTTTCATAATCAGTTTTTTGTCGGATGCAGAACGAGACAGGTTCTTATAACCGGCCCATAAGAAACACATATCAGCATAACAGCGGCCGGGAAAAACAGGAGAGAAAACTCAGGGACCGACAAGTTATTACTTTTTTCGGAACCCCTGTTTGACTATCTACTACCTGCATCCAA
>JBBSCO010000013.1:0-56495 GCA_038250235.1 Methylacidiphilales bacterium
CTTTCTGGCAAGCCGGAGATTTCCACGTCAGGCGGCAGGAACTCCCGGCGTTTGACCGGGGAGAGCGCCTTGGGCTGGAGCGAGAGCTGCGGGGCTCCCTTGCCTTCGGCAGGAATATCGATGCGGACGACAGTGTCGCCAGCAATAAAATGGGAGTGTATTTTGGTCACACTGGATGAAACTTTGTGTCGAGTAATCTTAACAAGAGAGTTCGATCATCTGGTGGCAGGAGAAGTCAGGTAAAGAGAGGGTAATGCCGTTACCCGTTTTGCGGACAGGCACTTCTCCACCCTGCGGCACGAGGCGCACGGAGTTCACCGCATGCGACAGGTTGAGAGTCACCTCAACACCCTGCAGCGAAGGCAGGTCCTCAATGACCTCCACGCTTTTACCGCCGGAGACCGTGCCGCCGGAAAGCTGTATCACCCCGCCACGGCTGATCGTCGGGGCATAGAGCACATGCAGCACAAGCCGATTAAGAGCCGGGTCCTCGGTTAGTGAAACACGGGCCGTGGATGGTAAATTCGTTGAAAGCGTAAGTTTATCGCCGAGAAGCGCGCGGAGGGCGGCAACGATAAAATCGCGGTGGGCCACGGCACCATAGGCGCGATAGTTACGGAAGACCGGGTGGGCAAAATAGAGGATGCTCCCGTGGCGCACACCGCAGTCGAAGCCAGAGGCCTCGGGCTTGGCCGGCGTGTGTTGATGGCTGCTAAAATGATCCCAAGTGCGGTTAAAATAGGGATCAAAAATCTGCCCCAGTGAAACGCCCGTGGTGGCCCGGATGCGGTGCGAGCGTTCATACATGATCTGCGGCATATTGACGAAGGACGGGCGTAGCCCGGGAACCGGCAACAAATAGTCGTGTCCGTGTTTAAACTCTTTGTCGGGCGGGAAACACGGGCTCAAACCGAGGTAGTCCCCACCTAAGTCGAAGGCGAATTCCGCCTTGTCCTTCCAGAGACCACTCTCGCCGGAGAGAATCAGCTTACCGCCTTGGGCGAGGTAGGCATCGATCTTGGCCTTCAGCTCGGCATCAACGCGGATGCTGTCGGGAAGAACCAGCGCCTTGTAACGGGCAAACTCCATCGTGCGGTCAACTAGGCCAAACAGGAAATGGCTTTCCAGCAATACGCGGCAGGCACCTTCGTCGGAGAGGCTCTCCCGTTGAGTGGCGCTTTCCGCTTCGCTGGAAAGGATGCCCACGTCGAAAACCTGCTGGGCGCCACGGCACCAGGCCTCTTTGGCCTCCACTTCCCGGTAAGCTGCGCCGATAATTCCGTAGGTCGAGGGATCAAGGGTGCCGTCGGGGTGCAGTTGGTCGCCGACGCTGCATTTCGAGCCGAAGGCAAGCATGGCCGCGCACTCGTAGCGCAAGGCGTTGGGGTGCTTATAGCCGCCGAACTCACCCCAGGTGGTGTGAAATTTTCCGGTCATACCGAGAAAGTCAAACGGGAGGTTGCAGGCGTATTTCGCCGACATCGGAAAGTGGTCGTAGCCCCAGCCGCCCGTCGGCAGCGACTCCAGTTCGAGGTGACTGAAGTGAGTGAAAATATCGTGCCTGCCGCGCGGGATGTGGCCGGCATTATGGAAAATGGGCATGTCCGAGCGCAGGGATTTCGCGGCTTCGGTGGTGAGCTTGTAGTATTTTTCCAGAGCGAGCTGGGAGGATACGCTGCGATCCACTTCCTTTTCAGGGTCCAACCCATGGGCCTTCATGAATTCCAGGCTCCAGCGTCCGCACGATTGGTTTTGGATGATGATATCGAGGAATATGCCATCGCAATCGGGGAACAGCCTGACTGCCTCCCGAATCTGCGCACAGAGGTGGTCGAGATACGGACTATGGAAATCCATCATGTGGAAACCTGGTTCCAAGGTGCCTTTCGCCCAGCCGGTATAGCGCCCCTCTTTATCCACCTCGCGCCATTCGGGATGATCGTAGGAAGCCAGGTTGTCCACGCCCGCCGACAGGTAGACGGGTGCGTTGATGCCCGCCTCCTTGGTTGCCTCATATTGGGCGCGTAGGAGGTCGAATCCAAGATGGGGGTGGGTTTTCCCAACCGTCGTCGGGTGATAACTCCAGCCGTGATGGCATTTGGAAAAGAGCGTGATCGAATCAACGGCTGCCGCTTTCAATGTCTCCTGCCACTGACTCTTATCAAACTTTTCCCCGATGCCGGGGATGTGCGGCGAGGTATGGAAGTCGAGGTGTATCTGGCGGAAACGGAGTGGGTGTTTAAACTGGTTCATAATCTGTTGTTTGATTTTACGGATTTTTTTACATTCCGGGTTTATCGATGTTGGCTCGGAGTCGTTGCACGGCAATGATGTATTTTCCCGGGATCAGTCCGTGTTTGTCCGGGCCGACATCGAGCAACAGGTTCGTGCCGCCCTGACGCTCTTGAAGAGGGGCGATCCCTCTTTGGCGTCCGAGATCCGTTCTCTCATCCGTCATATCTTTACAGCAGCAGGTAATACAGTAAGCAGGGCATGACTTTCGACGACGCTTCCAGCTTCATGCTTTGAGGCGCCATCCTCATCAATGTCAATCGACCCGGCGGTCCCCTGGAAATGGCCCAGATGTTGGCCCACGGGAATGCCCACAACCTTCTCTTCAGCTTCTGCACCGATGAGCTAGTGACCTTGAATGACGATTCGGAACCTTATACCTCCCCTCTGCGCGGGGACCTGCGCCCTCTGGAGGGGATTTAGCACACAAACTACATCTCCGCCCGAATGTATCGTTGTATCCACACCCTTCTGAAATCCGGCATCGTGAATGAGACCGGGGAAGAGAAAGCACAGGAACTTTTGGCCAACAACGCAGCCTTCTTCCGCAGCGGCTGGAAGACCGTCAGCACCCATGGACGTCTCAGCCCTCTGGGCCGGGACTTGATGGAGAATGCTCTCGCAGCGATGGATGCTGTGGCTGTATGTCAGGACGCGTCAACAGTTTCAGGGTCAGATTCTGTTTTCGGGCGAGTTCCCCCAATTGTCTGATTGCCTCCGCCTCCGCATCCTGTAAAAGACTGGACTGCAGGATCTCCGCCCGCACGGCTTCTTTGGCCTGATTCAAAGCGGCTTCCCGATCCTGACTGGTCAGCCGGTTCCAGTAACCGCTCGCGTCCTCAAAGTGAAGTTTGCCGACCTGTTCCACCGAGAGAAGCCGGGCGGGAGGCAACTCGGCGGCCACTTCCCGATGACCGGGTCCAATATTAATAACGAAACGCTCGCGTAAATCAAAACCGGCTTTGGCCCGGTAGGTTCCCTTGACCCTGATTGATTTGGTGCTGCCCATCCAGCGGTGCGACCATTCGTAGTCCTGCAGTGTCTCCTTCTGCACCAGAGCCAGTTCCGTCGTGGCCGTGCTCTGGGCATGCACCACGGTCTGGTTAATGATGACCTCGGGCTGAAAGCCCCCGAAATCGCGGAAGATCGCTTTGACCCCTTCGGCTGTTTGTTCGAGCCCACGCCGCGGCGCATCAACGACGGCATCGACGCAGGACTTGACCGCCAGGGCCAACAAAAGAAATAGCCCCAGCAGAAGAAAGAGAATAACAAGGCGGGGCTTCATAGCCCTGACCTTAACGCAAAGAGTTGGAGGCGGAAAGACGCAAGTAGGATAAGAATTTAATTTTCTTTTCCGTAAACCCGATCCTTCGTGCCTTTGTGTCCTGGCGTCTCTGGGTTAAAAATTCCTCACAACTTCAGATTCGCATCCGTCACGGCGCCTTCGGATGCGGTATTCACGAGATGCGCGTATTTGGCGAGAACCCCGCGGGTGTAATTCGGTTTGGGAGCCTTCCACTTTTTCTTCCTGGCTTTAAGTTCTTTCTCGGAAACCCCCAACTGCAACACGCGCTTTTCCGCGTCGATAACGATCGGGTCACCGTTTTTCACCAAAGCCAAAGGTCCGCCCATGTAGGCTTCGGGCGTGATGTGGCCCACCACAAAGCCGTGGGTGCCGCCGGAGAAACGTCCGTCGGTGATCAATGCCACATCCTTGCCCAGGCCACGGCCCATGACGGCGGCGGTCGGCGAGAGCATTTCCCGCATGCCGGGACCTCCCTTGGGTCCTTCGTAGCGGACGACGATCACATCTCCTTTTTTGATTTTCCCGGCCAGGATCGCGTTCATCGCCGCAGGTTCGGAGCCGAAAACTTTGGCCTTGCCGCTGAAGTAGTTTCCTTCCTTGCCGGAAATTTTGGCCACGGAACCGCCGGGGGCGAGGTTGCCGTAAAGCACGACCAGATGGCTGTCCTTTTTAATTGGGTTATCCAAAGGTCTGATGATGGTCTGCCAGGAAGGGTAGGGTTTTACGTCCTTCAGATTTTCCTCTAGTGTTTTACCAGTCACAGTAATACACCCGCCATGAAGGAGGCCGGCATCGAGGAGTGTTTTCATGAGCGGCTGAACGCCCCCGATGGCTATCAGCTCCGACATCATGGCGCGTCCGCTGGGTCGGAGATCCGCCAAGACGGGAACTTTTTTACCGATACGGGTGAAGTCGTCCAATTTCAGTTTCACCCCGGTGGCGTGGGCGATGGCGAGGAGGTGAAGCACGGCATTGGTGGAGCCGCCCAGGGCCGTGACCATGGTGATGGCGTTCTCAAAGGCCTTGCGTGTCATGATGTCGTGCGGGGTGATGCCCAGCGCGATGAGATTCAAGACGGCGGCACCGGCTTCGCGGCAATCCTTTTTTTTGTCTTCGCCCACGGCGTTTTGGGCGGAGCTGCCTGGCAGGCTCATGCCCATGGCTTCGATGGCGGAGGCCATGGTATTGGCCGTATACATGCCGCCGCAGGAGCCGGGCCCAGGAATGGCGCAGATCTCGACTTCCTTGAGTTCCTGAAGGCTGATCTTGTTGTTGGCGTGGGCGCCGACCGCTTCAAAAACGGACACCACATCCACGTTATGCTTGACGTTGTTCCTGATCAGGCAGCCGGGCAGAATGGTTCCGCCGTAGACGAAAACAGCAGGGCGGTTCAGGCGGGTGATGGCGAGCATACAGCCGGGCATATTTTTGTCGCAACCGCCTATGGCCACCAGGCCGTCCAGGCATTCGCAACCCATAACGGTTTCGATCGAGTCGGCGATGACTTCACGCGAAACGAGGGAATATTTCATGCCCTCCGTGCCCATGGAGATGCCGTCGGAGATGGTGATGGTATTGAAAATGACGCCTTTTCCACCAGCCGCGTTAACGCCGGCTTCGGATTCCTGGGCCAGCTTGTCGATGTGCATGTTGCACGGAGTGACCATGCTCCAGGTGGAGGCGATTCCGATCTGATTTTTCTTGAAATCTTCTTCCTTGAAGCCAACGGCGTAAAGCATGGCTCGGCTGGGGGCGCGTTCCACGGGATCAACGAGAATGGAGGACTGGGCACGATGCAGGGAGGAATTCTTTTTGGACATAAAAGACTATATCAGCAAACTTCCCAAAAACCACAAGACGCTACTTTTGGCAGGGCCAGGGCGACCGGTAGAGTTTGCTTGCAAGGCGACGCTTACAATGGGATTCTATCCTTATGCCAAAACCTGAATTCAGCCAGGATAACACTACCTCCAAAGCCGCCAAAGTCGGGCCTATTTCTCTTTCCCTCCTCCTCCATTTGGCACTAATTCTGGTCATAGGCGGCGCTGTTGTCACCGATCAGCTCATCCCCAAAACCAGTTTTAAACCGGCCATCCTGGGCGAAAGCTTTGATCAGATCACAGATACCGCCATGGATCCAGAGGAAGCACTTGCGGATCCTTCGGGTGGTTCCAGTTTGGAGCTACCCTCCGAAGCCCCTGAGATGCCGCAAAGCAATACTTCTGATAGTACGATGGATGTGATGACCACTCTTTCCAACAATTCCCCGATCACTTTCTCCACTTCCACCACGCCTTCTCTGGGAATCAAACCAGGTGGCGGGCAGGGCGGCACAGGCCAGGGAAGCGGAAAAGGATCGGGGAAGGGTCCTGGTATCGGGACCGGCAACATCTTTGGCCGTGCTGCCGCCCAGGTGGGCGACCTGGAAGGAACCTTCTACGATCTCAAGCAGGATTCCAAAGGTAAAAGCCTGGCCTTTGATCTGCCCAGCTATCATAAAGTGGTCAACGAATGGAGTTCCAAAGGAATGAAGGAACGTGTGGTTGAATCGTTTTTCAGTCCCGAAACCAAACTGTTCGCCCCCCAGTTTTTCTTCCCACTGATGTCCGCCAACGAAGGACCGAAACATTTCAAAGTGGGTGACAAGGTCAAACCCAGTTTCTGGCTGGTTCACTACAAGGGGAAGGCTGCTGCCCCTTTCAGCGGACGTTTCCGTTTCGTCGGCCGGGCGGGTGAAACCCTGATGGTTCTCTGGAACGATAAACTCGTCCTGGACGGCTCTCACAGTTACATGAGAAACGACAAAGCCTCTCCTTCGTCCTCCTGGAAATCCCGGGACAACGAAGACAAGTATCCGGCCTTTAATTCCGGCGCCTGGGCCAAAACAGAAACCCTGGTTTTTGGCGACTGGATTCAGGTCAATGCCGGAGAACAGGTTCAGGTGGACATCATTATCGGGGAACGGGGCGGCGGCGATTTTTACACCTTCCTGCTTTGGGAGGGGCCGGGAGCCCAGGGCGTTAAAGATCAAGCCACCGGAATGATGGCCTATCCGATCTGGACCACATCCTTTGTCCAAGCCGATGTGCCGGACTACAAGCCCGGTAGCCAGGGACCTCCTACCCTGCGAACACTTGAAAATTGACCTTTTCTAGCCCTTGAGTGCAATAAGTTCATAACCGGGGATTGCCATCCCGGCAGAGCTATTCATCATCATGCGCCTGTGGAATACCTCATCCGTCTATTTGCCAAAGCGGGCCGTTTTTTCGCTCGGACCGCTGTGCGCTTTTACTATAGCCCCATCGTCATTCAGAACCCCGAACGCATCCCCGCCAAAGGCGCCCTTCTGGTTACGGCCAACCATCCGAACTCCCTCCTCGATCCGGTTCTGATCGGATTGACGGTCAAACGGCCCGTCCACTTCCTGGCCAAGGCCCCCCTTTTCAGCATCCCCGTTTTCGGACGTATTCTGAAAGCTTTCGGCATGATCCCTGCCTACCGCAAAGTGGATGAAGCGGCCGAAGTCAAAAACAATATGGCCTCCCTTGGCGCCGGAGTGGATGTCCTTAAGCGTAGTGACGTGTTGGGCATATTTCCCGAAGGAAAAAGTCACGACGAACCCAAGGTTGACCAGGTCAAAACCGGTGCCGCCCGCATGGCGGTCGATGCCTATGAAAAAGGTATGACCCGCCTTGCTGTCCTGCCCATCGGATTGAACTACGAACAGAAAGATCGTTTCCGTTCTGCCGTCTGGGTCACCATCGCCGAGCCAATCGCAATGCATGAGTGGATGCAGAATGCCCCGACGGATTCGCGGCAGGCCATGCGCGAACTTAACCGGGAAATCGACCGTTCCCTGAAACAGGTGGTCATTCATCTGGAAGATCCCGCCCGGTTGGACTTGTTGCGAAATCTGGATTCCCTCCTACAGGATGTGCAGGAGCCTATCACCGGGATTTTGCGCCGAAAAAATATCGCGGAAGCCATTAATCATTTTCTCCGCGAAGATCCTGACCAGGTGGAACCCCTGGCGGCCAAGGTGAACGCTTTTTCCGCCAAACTCCAGTCCCTGGGTCTGAGTGCCGACCTGCCTCTTTTCCGTAAAAGCAATCTGGGACTCTTCTGGCAGTTGTTCCGTGATGCGCTCTGGCTGTTGGTCTGGCTTTTCGTCGCGCTGGCCGGAACCCTCTATTATCTGATTCCTTTCGGCATTGTCCGCCTCCTGGGTCTCCGCCTGAACAGCCCTGGCAACATGACCACCGCCACCACCAGGCTCTGCCTCAGCCTTCCCCACTACCTGGTCTGGGCTGTGTTCACCTGGTTTGCCCTGCGCCTCTATTTCCTGCCCTGGGTGGCCTGGACCGTCACGACAATCATGCCTTGGGCCGGTATCGTTGCCCTTTCCTATTGGCCCACCCTGATCCGGAGAACCCGGGGTTGGTTCCACCAGATCCGGCTTCTCTGCAACAAAGAGAAGACCTTCGCCCTCCGTCAGGAATACTCACTTCTCAAAGAAGAACTCCAGGCCCTGGATCAAAGCTTCTCGCAGAAACAACCCGGCCGCCGCTTTCAAACCCCCGAAGCACTACCCGCCTGGTGGAACCTGCCCCGTATCGCTTCTGTCACAGCTCTCCTTCTAGCTGCCGTCTCCACCTATGTAGTCTTCGCCCTGCCCCAGGGCCGCCCTCTGAAACTGGAACCCGGAACCGCTCCGGCCTTAATCCAAGAGCCCGGCCCCGGCTTCCTCACGGAACTCGAAAGCGATGAGCGCAGTTTTCTAGATCTTCTCGAGGGACTCCAATCCCTGCGGAAGAGAAGCGCGGAGCTCGAGGAAGGATTCAAGAACGGGCAGCGCAACTTTTATAAACAGGAGGACAACGACGCCATCCGGGCCCAGATGCTCAGTTACCTGAACCATCGCAACGCCCTCTTCCGCCTGATCTGGAGATACCAGAACGCCCAACAACTGGGCGATCCCCGACTCCGCGGCAGGGCCGAACTTCTCCAATATGCCGCCGCTGCCGTTCTCTTCGAAAGCTCCACCCGTTTCATCGACCGCTTTTCCGGCCAGCCCGAACTCATCCGCAAGCTCAACGAAGCCGAACCCCTTTGGAATGTCCCGCCCAACCTTTACGACGACATCCGGCGCAATCTGATCCATCCGGAAAACCGCACCCGTCTCGAACAGGCCTGGGCCTATTATCTATCGCGCGAAAACGATTACAAGGAAATGGGCCTCTGGACCGGAGCACCTTACGATCAACTCCACCTAAGCATCCGTGCTGCAGCCCGCAATACCACCGCCTTTGGCAACAGTCTCTGGCCCCAGGGGATTTCATTGCTGCGTGATATTGTGCAGGTCGGACTCCGGACCAAATACGAGGCCGGCAGCATGGTTTCCTGCTGGGTTGGGGACACCAGGATCCGCGCCCCGCGCGAAGGCAAGTCCCTGATCCGTCCTGAACAGCTTGAGGAACTGCGCGGCAAACTTCAACCGGGCGACATTCTCCTCGAGCGCCGCAACTGGTTTCTTTCCAACGCCTTCCTGCCCGGCTACTGGCCCCATGCCGCCCTTTACGTCGGGACACCGGAGCAGATTGAAAAGCTGGGCATCAAGGACGATCCCCGCGTCAAAAAAGTTTGGGACTGTTTCCTGAAATCAGACGCCGCAGGCCATCGCCACGTCATCCTGGAATCCATGAGCGAAGGCGTGGTCTTTTCCAGTCTGGAACATTCCGTCGGGGGGGCCGACTCGGTCGCCATCCTCCGCCCACGCCTCCAATCCTATCAATCCAAAGAAGCCATCATGCGCGCCTTCGGCCATCACGGAAAACCCTACGACTTTGACTTCGACTTCTTCAGCACGGACAGACTGGTCTGCACAGAACTGGTTTTCCGTTCCTACGACGGCTTTCTGGAATTCACGCTGGTGGACATCCTGGGACGGAAAACATTGCCCGCCCTGGAAATTGTCCGCGCCTTTGAAAAAGATCGTGGTGAAAAGAAACCCCTGCTCGAATTCATTGCGTTTCTGGACGGGGACGAAGGTATCAGCGAAGCCGTCTTCGCCGACGAAGCTGCGCTACTGGGCACACTTCAGCGTCCGGCCCTGACATGGTTGCAATCCTTGGCGAAACAATAGAACAGGAAGAGATCCAAGCTTGACCGGAACCGATTCGACATGTCGCGGGAGATACCTTCTTTACCTTATTGCCCAGGCAGGGGTGCTTGCCATCTTTAATACATGGGCACGGACGAGTTGATCCAAGCCATCGAAGCCCTCCCGCTTGAAAAGCAGGAGGAAGCGGAGACCTTTGTTCATGCTCTGTCGCAGGACTTTATGGCACAGGTCTCCTTTTGGAAGGCTGCTGAATCCGTTTTCGCCAAGCAGGCGAAGCTGCTTAGTGAACAGGTGCTCCGCCTTCACGAAAATTCCCTGCGCCTCTTTGGCGGTTCCCCGGGCATACGCGATCGGGGTTTGCTTGGAGGCAACGTCATACAGCCCCGGAACAATTACTTTTACGGCGGAGCGGATCTTTTTTGAATGGCCGCCGCCTGGGCTTACCATATCGCAGGAGCACAGACTTTTCTGGATGGCAACAAACGAACAACCATCGCCGGAGAGCGCCTGGACAAGGAAGGCCTCTCCCGGTTGTTCCGGGGCCTTTTCCAAACGCTCTGGATTTGCCTCCCTAACAACTTCAGCCTTTTAGGATTTCAACGTTTCAGCATTTTTTCCCTCGTCTGCATACCAGTTGATCCGGCGCGTGGCGGCCATGACACAGCCAAGTGCGATGAAGAGCCCGATCGTGCCCACCAAAAGTGAGTAGTCTTCCATCTGCAGGATCACGTAAAGGAATCCGTAGGTCGAGAGCATCCCCAGTCCCAGCAGCAGCGTGCGCCGTCCGCTGCGCAGAATGCCCATGCTGTAGAGAGTGATCATGAGAGAACATACCAAGGCCGAGATCAGGTAGGCTGGGGCGAAGGAAAGAACTTCCGAGACAGAGATCAGCGCCAGGTAAAAGAGGCAGAGGGCAGCGCCCACCAGGACGTATTGGAACACATGAACACGCATTCTGGTGATCACCTCGAAGAGAAAAAAGGTGAGGAAGACCAGCACAATGAAGAGGATGCCGTATTTGATGGCACGCTCCACGCTGCGATAATGATCTATCATACCGAGGAGACGCACGCCGAACTGGGATTCCTGCACCGTTTCCCCGCGAAAGGGCAATGCCTGACCCCCACTGTCGACCCAGGCCTGCGGATATTTCCGTCCATAGTAGGAAATTTCCCAGAGTGCCTCGAAGCCCTTGTCGCTGATCTGACGCTGGGTTGGAAGAAAAGCACCGTTGAACCCCGGACTGGCCCAAGTGGAATCCAGTCGCACTTTCTGGCGGATGGCAACTGGAACAAAGCTTAGACTTCCGCTGCCGTTCAGGGCCAGATCCATAGTGAATCGCAGGGGAACCGCGGCTTTAACGGTTTCCTTCAGCCTGGCATGCACACCCGAGTTGAATCCGCCCAGCAAAACGCCCGGCTCCATCGTTAGCACTTTGTCGTCCAGCTTGATTTTCAATACGTCAGTCACACCACGCAGGTCGGTGACGGCCAGAGCGATGTAAGCCTGATCCCAGCGGGCTCTGCCTTCCGCCCCTGTTTTGAACTGTTCGGGGTTGACCCCGTTAAAACTACCCGACAGTTGGAGATTCGCCCGAAACAAAACAGCCTCGTTAATCCCCCTTTTGCGACGCAGCGGCTCGACGCTTCCTCCGATTTCCAACTCGTCAGGCAGGAAACAGGACTTGGCGACTGTCGTTTCGGATACTTCAGTCCACCCATCCTGACTTTTCCCCGACACGCGCTGTTTGCGTTTGGTGACATTTTCATAAGGCACCACCAAGACCGGACCGGCAATGACCTGGGCCGGTCCCCAGGTTGAGGTGATTTCGCCAATGGCTTCATCGCGTCGTTGCAGGCGTTCCTGGAGGATGGAATCGACCATCCCGAGGGGAATGAGCAGAAGAAGGGTAAGTAAACCGATCACCCCCAACTTGAAGAGGATGGCGAAACGTTTGATCATGCGGATGAGTTCAGTCATGGATTTGATCCTTGGTTATTTGTTATTAGTCACTGGCTACGAACTGCAGGCATACGTGCCAGGAATGCTGCATCCGGGGCAATCGTTTTTGAGGTATAGAGGCCTGCTTCCAGTCCATCAAGGAATCCAATGCACTCACTTTCTGCTTGTTTAAAAAAATCCCCCCTCATGACCCCGATTGTCTTCAGACATCTTCCATGATCCATCCAGGCAGCGGTCAGAGCTCCGTAAAACAGGCATTGGAACGAGGTCATCCAGACATGTCTCATGAGCGGCATCATGGCGACATAGTCCAGCGTCAGCTTTTCGCGATGAAACCTGACATGCATGGCCTCGTCTTTGAGCAGAAGATTGCAGACCTGTTGCAGGGGCAGATCGGTGGTTTGACGCTCCACCCAGCGATAGTAGGCAGTGCCCACCAGCTCCGCGATAACCAGCACCTGAATCTCAAAACGCAGTCCGAAAAGTTTCCGCACCAAACGGAACAACCCGTGCGTCCAGTGCTTCCTGACCAGGTTTCCTCCCAGACGACAGGTCACCTCCGCCAAAAGACGGGCATGTTCATGCTCTTCCTCGACAAACAGGCGCAGGGCCTCCTTATAAATATCCGCATCGGGACTTTTTTCATCAACGTTCATAAACAAAAAACTACCACCTCCTGTTTCCCCCAGTTGGAAGTGGGAAAGGGATCTGGCCAACTCGCGACTCCGCTCTTCCGATTCCGTTTTTGCGGCACACCACTCCGGCTCGGTCCGGTTGTCGCGGTTTTTCTGATAATAATCCACCCATTGTTGTGCTTTCATTTTATTTTGCTCCTGTTTAATTGTTAAAAACTTTTTTTGCCTTTTACTTTTTTATACCCGCGCAACCTTGCTAACCCTTTTTCAGCAGGCTTCGGCCAATGCATGGGAAAACCAGGCGGTGATTTGGCTTTCCACGGCGTCAACGGTTTCATCCAGCGTGGAGGTTCCGGCTGTCAGACCAACCCGGCTGATTCCCTTGAACCATTCAGCTTGAAGATCTTCTTCCGATTCCACTTGAACCGCCTGACAGCCGAGGCCGCGTGAGGCTTGCACCAATTGACGGGTGTTGTTGCTGTGGCGGCCCCCCACCACGATCACAAGTTGCACTTCCGCGCAGAGTTCGTGCAGGGCTGATTGCCGGTCCTTGGTCGGTTGACAGACAGTATCGACAAAACACAATTCTTGTCCGGGCCGGGCTTTGCGGATTTCTTCCACCAGGCTTCTAACAAACTGAATGGGTTGGGTGGTTTGAGCCACCACTCCCAGGGGAACCCCAATCGGAAGAGCTTTTACTTCCTCCAGCGTCAGAATGACCGAAGCCGCAACGTAATCCCCAATCAAGCCCAGGACTTCGACATGCGTGGCCTGCCCAATCACCACGGGATAATAACCCCGCTTCACCAGCTCCCTGAGCCGCGCATGGGCGCGATGCACCAGCGGACAACTGTGGTCGTGTAAACGCAGCCCCTGACGCTTCCATTCTTCTCGCTGCCGGTCTGAAACGCCATGCGCGGTGATGACATAGTCCCGGTGTTTTTCCAGAGCCTCCTCTTTTTCCGGTTGCAGTTGTTCGACTCCCAGATTCCTTAGTCTTTCTTCCACCTTGGGGTTGTGGACCAGTGAACCCAGGACTGACACAGGGACCTTCCTGACAAGATCTTCGGTCTGGGCCAGGGCATCCCGCACCCCGAAACACATACCCAACGCTTTGGCTCGCTTGATAATCATTTATTTCCTTTAGCTTTGCGCCACAAAGTTAGAATCCAAAAAAATCAGCTTCTTCCTTGTTTGACGATTTGTTCCAGTAGATCGAGGTATTGCCGGTAGGCGTTGCGGCCTTTTTTGGTCAGGGCATAGCGGGTCTGGGGACGATCCAGCATTTCCTTGGTCAGGGAGACATAACCCGCCTGATGGAGGGTCCGGAGATGGGTGATCAAATTACCATCACTCATATTAAGCTGTCCCTTCAATTCCTGGAACGGCCACTCGGCACGCGAGGCCAGCAGCGTCATGATTGCCAGCCGACCCTTTTCGTGGATCAGTTTGTCCAGTTTGTCGAAATCGAACATGATCAGGTTTCGGGTTCATTTGTTTGGCGGGGCCAGGTGGCTGCGGCATAGATCAGATGAAGAAGTCCGAAGGTGCTTCCCATGAGCAGCGATGCCGATTTCACCGGATTCTCCAAGAAGGGATACACGGTCAAGGCAACCAGGCCGCAGAAAAGAAAGCTGTAACCCAGCCGTATCATGGAAAGGGGAGCAAATTCGCGTGTGCTGAGCAAAGCCAGACCATAAAGGATCACCCAGAACATCACAAGAAAGGGCGGATAATCGTCCCGGTAAATAACCACTCCTGAAAGCACCACGGCAACACTCAATGGACCAACAGCACCCCGTGCCGCCAACTTCATGCCGGGGGAAAAAACCGGATCTCCTCTCCGCAGGGCGGCCTTTTTCAGCAGGAAAAAGTTGAACCCGAGTATCAGAACAAGGACGACGACCCAGGAACAAACATAAAGCCCGCTCCCTACGATCAGTTCGGGCCGATAATAAAAGAGTCCCGCATGAGCCAGCGAGAGCGCCCCGGCCAGCAATGCCACCGGCGCAGAGATCGCCCGGTAGATCGTGGCCCGCTCCATCAAACCGCGGATTGTTTTCAGTGTCTGTTCGGCTTCGCTACTGGTAACCATGAATAGCTTTGTATCACAAAGCTTATGCGAATCAAGATTTATTTTTAGGGTCAGGCCGTTTCGATGAAACGGCTAGTGAAGGACGGTGTCTCACAAGACCGCCTTGTAGTTTCCAAAAAGAGCAGAAGTTATAAGCCTGGTAGAGTTCCGCTTGCGCGCTCCCCCCCCCTTTCCGCTTGCCTCGGGAAAGGGGCAATTCATGATGCTGACCTCATGAGCACCACCTCCCTCCCCGCTTGGAAAGCCCTCGAAACCCACTACAACGAAAGCAAAAACACCCAGATGCGCGATGTTTTCGACGCCGACTGCAACCGCTTTACCTCCTTCTCCCTGAAATTTGAAGACATCCTTCTGGATTATTCCAAGAACCGGATCAACGGCAAAACCATGCCGCTGCTGCGCCAGTTGGCCACGGAAGCCAACGTCCCGGCCTGGACAAAAAAAATGTTTTCTGGTGATAAAATCAACATCACGGAAGATCGCGCCGTCCTCCACATCGCTCTGCGCAATCGTTCCAACAGGGCCATCGTTGTCGACGGCCAGGACGTGATGCCCGGGGTCAACGCCGTGCTCGACCACATGAAGGAATTTTCCGAAGCCGTCCGCTCCGGAGCCTGGAAAGGTTATACCGGCAAGAAGATCACCGACATCGTTAACATTGGCATCGGTGGTTCCGACCTCGGCCCCGTCATGGTGACCGAAGCACTCAAGCCCTATGGCCATCCCGACCTGAAGATGCATTTTGTTTCCAATGTCGACGGAACCCACATCGCCGAGACCATCAAAAAACTCAACCCCGAAACCTCGCTGTTCATCATCGCTTCGAAAACCTTCACCACCCAGGAAACCATCACCAACGCGCGATCGGCCAGGGACTGGTTCCTCAAGACCGCCAAGGATCCCGCTGCCGTGGCCAAACATTTCGTCGCGCTTTCCACAAATAGCAAGGAAGTGGAGAAGTTCGGCATCGACACGAAAAACATGTTCGGGTTCTGGGACTGGGTCGGGGGACGTTACTCGCTTTGGTCCGCCATCGGACTGCCCATCGCGCTTTATATTGGCTTTGATAACTTCGTGGCCCTGCTCGAAGGCGCGCATGCCATGGACGAACATTTCCTCAACACACCCCTGGAGAAAAACCTTCCCGCCACTTTGGCCCTGATCGGCATCTGGTATAACAATTTTTTCGGGGCACAAAGCCAGGCCATCCTGCCCTATGACCAATATATGCACCGCTTCGCTGCCTACTTCCAGCAGGGTGATATGGAAAGCAATGGCAAGTTTGTTGGTCGCGACGGCAAAAAAGTGGAGACCTCCACCGGACCAGTTATCTGGGGCGAACCCGGCACGAACGGCCAGCACGCCTTCTACCAGCTCCTCCACCAGGGAACCAAACTCATCCCCTGCGATTTTCTGGCCCCGGCGCAAAGCCACAATCCTCTCGGCGACCACCACCCCATCCTTCTTTCCAACTTCTTCGCGCAGACCGAGGCCCTCATGAAAGGAAAGACCGAAGAGGAAGTCCGGACGGAACTGCAGAAGGAAGGACTGAGCGGCGAAAAACTGGAGGCCCTCGTTCCCCACAAAATATTCGAAGGTAACCGCCCGACCAATTCCATCCTCTTCAAGAAACTGACACCGCGCACCCTCGGATCGCTCATTGCTATGTATGAGCACAAGATCTTCGTTCAGGGCATCATCTGGAACATCAACTCCTTCGACCAATGGGGCGTGGAACTGGGCAAACAGTTGGCCAAGAAGATCCTGCCCGAGCTCACGGGAAACGAACTCATTTCCTCGCACGATGCCTCCACAAACGGATTGATCAACGCCTACAAGGCCCTAAGCATAAAACCATAAACAATTCACCCTCTGCCCCGACTCCTCCTCCCCTCCCGCCGCTCCTGCCATCGCAGCGTAATCTAATTATTGCGGCTTATGTCTTTAGCGGTCTGACGATCATCCCTCTACTAGGACTGGTCACGGGGACTGTCGGCATCATTCTGGGCAGCCGTCTTTGTATGAAAGGTCAGAACGGTCATGGAGCCGCAGCCATTTCCATCAGTGGGGTATTGCTTTTGTTCGCCCTCCCGGTGACCATCATTGCCATCCTCGCCATCCTGGGAGATCAATTGCAGGAAATCTTCAGCCAAGTCACGGCGAATTTGGAAGCAACTCCACCACAGTAGGATCGGAATCTACTAGTGTCCTGGGGATCAACTATTGGCTTTGCAAGCTGGTTCTGTCCGCCTAAGATGTTTCAATGATTCTTTGGCTCGCTCTCATTCTGATCGCCGTGGCTTTTCGTGTCTCGACCCCTGATCTGGGAGGCCTATCCAACATTGCCCCCCTGATGGCCATCAGCTTCTGCGCCGCCATTTACCTTCCCCGCAAATGGGCCTTCATCATTCCTTTCGCCGCTTTGCTGGTTTCCGACCTCATTCTGAACAGCTATTATAACACGCCCCTCTTCCAGTCCTTCATGCTGGCCACCTACACCTGCTATTTTCTAGCCGCTCTGCTTGGTCTCTGGATAGCGCGTCATAAAAACATCAAGACACTTTTGGGCGGCTGCGTTGCCTCCACCCTCCTCTTTTTTGTTGTGACCAACACGCTGGCCTGGATGACCGATCCCGTTTACGCCAAGTCCCTCGGAGGCTGGTTCCAGGCGCTGACCGTAGGCGATCTGATCCACCAGCCAGCCACCTGGGTTTTCCTTCGCAACTCGCTGACCAGTGATATCGTCTTCACCGCCCTCTTCGCCGGATGCATGGAATGGAGCGCCGCCAAACACGGCCTGCCTTCCCTGCTTCCTGCCTTTGAACCCTCCAAAGCCAACAGCGGAGCCTGATCATGCCCCTTGTGCCGCCGGAACTGCGGATCGGCGTTCTGGCCGATACCCACGACCGGCTTCCCTCATCGGTTGTAGACCGCCTTTCCCAATGCGACCAGATCTGGCATCTGGGCGATGTCTGCGAGCCTTCCACCCTGATTGAACTGGAGGGCCTGGGAAAACCACTCAGCATCGTGCGGGGCAATTGCGATGCCAACATCGACTGGCCTCTCATGATTGAAACCAAACTGGCCGGTAAAAATTTTGTCCTGACCCATATCCCTCCCGAACATGCCCCCATGGGCACGGATTTCCTTCTGCACGGACACACCCATGTCCCGCGCGACCAGATGGTTTACGGCACCCGTTTCCTGAATCCGGGTTGTGTCACCCGTCCCAACAGGGGGGCCCAGCCGTCCTTTGCCTATCTGACCATTACCGCTAAAAAAGCAATACAATGGGAACTGGTCAGGATCTGAAAACTTTTCCCCGCGTAAGACGCGAATGAGCGTGACACCCAAATAAACAGGCGGGGTCTCCGCAGGCGACTTTGCAAGATGTCCGTTCTCCAACGGGAGTTTCGCGCCTTTTTGCGGATTCCGCGCGTAGATCAGACTTTCGGCAGGGTGATGCGATGGGTCTGCTTATGGTATTTGCCAGCACGGGTCTTGTAACTCGTTTCACAGGGCTCGCCGTGGAAGAAAATCATCTGCACCACTCCCTCATCGGCATAGACCCGGCAGTCGGCAGCCGAGCTGTTGGAAAACTCCAGGGTCAGATGTCCCTGCCAACCCGCTTCAGCCGGTGTCACATTGGCGATGATCCCGCAGCGGGCGTAGGTGCTCTTGCCGACACAAATGGCGGAAACGTCCACAGGCAGATGAAGTTGCTCAATGGCGACACCAAGACCATAACTGCGTCCTGGCAGAATGAAGTAACGTCCGCTTTTGTCTTCGTGCAGTTCGGCATTCTCAAGATTTTTCTGGGAGAAAGCCTTGGGATCGACCACGGTTCCGGGAATGTGGCGGAAGATTTTGAATTCGCGCGAGGAAAGCCTCAGGTCATACCCATAACTACAGAGCCCGAAGGAAAGCACCGCACGTCCTTCCGAGTGGCGCAATAACTTGGCAACGAAAGGTTTGATCATTCCCGCCTTGGCCCGGGCGGTGATTTGTTTGTCGTTTAGAATCATGGAAGAGTGATTGAGTTGGAAGACGAAGTTAGTAAGCAGCGGGCCGGAGGTCAACCCCATGAAACGAGGGAATAACCTGTGGCAGGCAGTTTGACTCATTCCTGCCCTTGCTTCAGCCTACAACATGGCTTTTCTTCCCAAGCGGAATACCTGGTGGCAACGGCATCCCCTGACCACCTGCGCCCTCATGCCCGTCCTTCCCCAGCTTCTGGGCAGTGCCTTCAATATCTGGTACAACGGAAAAGTCATCGAACCACTCCTGCATACCCCCGTTCTGCGGGATAGATTTATTGACACTGTCATCGTCTTCAATGTCTTGATCTACCCCCTTGCGGTCGGGGCATGGATTGCCCTTGTTCTGTCCCTGCTGCCGGCAGTCCGGGCCGCTCAGGAAAACAAACTATTGAATAAGGAGGCTTTAATGGACGCAAGGCGGCGGGCCATCAATCTTCCCTGGTTCGGTTCTCTTTTGGCCGGCCTGGCCTGGCTCTTTTGCATTCCCGTTTTTCTAGGGGCTTTTGCCTGGGTGCAATGGCCGCTTCCCCCGGGGCTTCTTATTCACCTTCCCATTTCTTTCGCCGTATCAGCCTTTATTTCCATCACCCACAGTTTTTTTCTGGTCGAGTTGGCCAGTCACAGGCTGATTTTTCCCCTGGTTTTTGCCGGTGCCAGACCCGAACAGACCCCAGGGGCCTTTTCTCTGTCCCTGCGCGGACGTGGGCTGCTCTGGGCAATTTCCGCCGGCATCTGCCCCATTGGTTCCCTGCTTCTCCTTAGCTTCGCCCCTTCAACCCCCGGAACCGATTCCTTCTGGTTCGCCCTTTTCGTCGGCAGTGTCGGTATTGCCTTCGGTCTCTGCACAGCCCTGATGATCAACCGCCTGGTGGCCGAGCCCATCGACGAACTCAGCCGTGCTGCCCGGGCCATTGCCTCAGGAAATCTGGACATACAGGTATCCTCCCATCGGCCCGACGAATTCGGGCTCCTGATTAATGAGTTCAATGGTATGATTCAAGGCCTTCGTGACAAAGAAAAACTCCGGCACACCTTCGGTCTTCATGTTGGTAAACAGACCGCCGAGCAAATCCTGCGTCGTGATCCAGGCCTCAGCGGCGTAGAAGAAACCGTGACCGTCATGTTTGTTGATATCCGTAATTTTACCGCCCGATGCCGCCACTCTGACCCCTCCCGCATCGTTTCCCTTCTGAATCTTTTTCTCACCCACATGGTTGCTGTCGTGGAAAAAAAACATGGTGGCATGATCAATAAATTTCTGGGCGACGGCTTCATGGCCCTTTTCGGTGCAGGAGGTTCACTGGCAAATCACGCCGATGCCGCACTGGCTGCGGCGGTTGACCTTACGCTTGAGATTGACCTGGTAAACAATGAGCTTGTTAAAAGGGGAGAGGAACCCATCCAAATTGGCATCGGTCTGCATACCGGTCCGGCGATTATTGGCAGCATCGGGTCGCCCGAGCGGTTGGAATTCACCGCCATAGGCGACACCGTAAACATGGCCTCGCGGGTGGAGGGACTGACCAAGGTGGCCGGGGCCACCATCCTGCTGACTTCCGAAGTCAGGGCCATGCTCCATCCAGACACAAGGCTGAGACCCCTCCCAGCACAATCTGTCAAAGGGGTAGAACAGCCTGTAGCACTTTACACCGTGGAGAGACCCATTTCGGCTTGACGGTTATTCTCTTTGTTCCATGGCAGCTCCGGCGACAGCGCCGACAGCGGCACCGGCCAGACAACCGATCGCGGCTCCGACAGGTCCGGCAAAAGCACCGGCAGCAGCACCGATAGCGGCACCTGAGGTCATACCAACCACGTCATCGCGGACATTGCGGTCTCCATTGGGGTTATAATGGGCACCATTATGGTCCAGAATGGAAACGATTTTTCCCGTTTCCTTGGGATCGACATTGGTGACGGATACCAGGGTTTTTCCTTCCTCAATGGATTTATCGAAATAAATCCGGTCGGGATCTTCATAGCCCACCGCCTTGAGAGCTTCCTTGCGGGCTTTCCTGTCCTGTTTCTCATCGACCTGCACCAGCACGGCAATGTCCGCACGGGAATAGCCGCCTTCGAGGAGATCTTCCACCGCCTGTTGGGCTTTGTGATGCTCATCAAACAAAGCACCTACGATTTTTCGTCCTGAGAATGAATTAGTTGTTGTTGCCATAAGTGTTCTTTCTTTTGTTGTTTCGTTGACTTTCCTATATGACTTGACGCAAATGACATGCCAGTTGCTGGAAAAGGGTATTTCACAGTGGAAACGGGCATTCTGCGCTGCGGCCTTACGCGACTGAGCCTGCAAGTTGCAAGTGCGGACTGACTGTTTTTCAGTATTCTGCACGATACTTGACAGCAGAGAATTCCAGCAACAGAGCGGCTTCACAAGAGCCTGATCAACGAAACCGTTCCTTGAAGCAGAGGAAAATGCGAGTCAAAGACGTCCAACAGGAATTTGCGGTCAGCCAAGCCCCCCCCCAACCCCGGCTTGTGCTGAAACCAAACTGGAGCCAGGCATGGCAACCAAGGGTTTTATCAGGAACGCGACCTAGGGCCGCGTGATCCGTGTTATTCCAACTACCGGATTCAGTGTCAGAACGGCATAATTGGGTGGCAACGACGTAACGGCGACGTCTTTCTTCGAGACAATAGTCAGGGTCCAGGCTGTTCCGGAAGCTGGATTGCCTCCGAGATCCGCGCCTCCGGAAGGCCGGAAGAGGAAGGCTGAATAGTTCACATTGTTCTGGCCAGGAATGTTATCCACACCTTGGTCCGGCACATCGGAAATAAGTGTGGAAAGGCTTCCAGCAGAAAAAACAACCCCCTGGGGAAGATACTGGATTTTGCTCTGGAGAGTGTACGTCCGATTGCCGATCTCATCCTCGCCGATGGCGTACGTAGCCAAGGCATTGTAGAACAGGACACCGCTGCTGTCCTTCGTCTCATAAATTCGGAGTTCCACGGCCTGATTCATGGTTGAGGCCGTCTGCCGTGCCTGATCGAACTGCCCGACTGCCTGAACTGCCGCAATACCCAGGTTGGCCCCCTTGTTAATGTTGTTGAAGACAGGAATCGATATCGAGGCCAACAAAATAATGATTACAAGAACCACCAACAATTCAATCAGACTGAAGCCCTTGCGATTCATCCTCTTCATGATTGTGTCATCCTACTCCCATTGGTGTCATTTGCACCAAAATGATTCAGGAACTCGTTACACTCATCCGTTCTGTGCTTTGTTCCGGAGGTAGTGATCGACCAGAACGAGATAGGCCATGGACTCAACCATGGGAACGGCGCGCGGGAGAACACAGGGATCATGACGGCCACGGGCTTTGAGTTCGGACTTTTTTCCGCTGACCGAAACCGTCTGTTGAGCCTGTGAGATGGTAGCTACTGGTTTGAAAGCCACACGGAAGACAAGATCCTCCCCGTTGGAAATACCGCCCTGCACGCCGCCGCTGCGGTTGGTCTGGGTGCGGACTTTGCCGCCCTTCATGATGAAGGCGTCATTGTGTTGGGAACCCAGCATCTGGGCACCGGCAAAACCGGAACCGATTTCAAAACCTTTGGAGGCGGGCAGACTCAACATGGCCTTCCCAAGATCGGCCTCCAAGCGGTCGAAAACCGGTTCCCCCAGTCCGGCAGGGACGCCACGGATGACACACTCAATGATACCGCCCACGGAATCACCCTGGCTTCGCACGCGCTGGATCAGACGAATGGCCCGTTCAGCATCCCTGGCATCCGGCCAGCGGACGATGTTGCTTTCCACTTCCTTGAAGGAAACCTTCGAGGGATCAACCTTGGCCACGAGCTTGTGGATCTGTTTGACATAAGCCACCACTTCCAGTTTGGGCAAAGCCTTTTTGAAAACCTGCTTGGCCACGGCAGCGGCGGCCACACGTCCGATCGTTTCACGGGCAGAGGAACGTCCTCCACCTTCCCAGTTCCTGATTCCGAATTTTGCCTGGTAGGTGTAATCTGCATGGGACGGACGATACATTGTCTGCATTTCAGTATAAGCCTCAGGACGCTGATCCTGATTCCTGACCCAGATGGATAGGGGCGTCCCCAGAGTCTTGCCCTGAAAAACCCCTGAAAGGATCTGGCATTGATCCGTCTCTTTGCGCGGGGTGACGATTTTGCTTTGTCCGGGACGGCGCCGATCCAGATCGATCTGGATCACTTTTTCCGAAAGCGGCAGGCGCGGAGGGCAACCGTCGATGATCACACCGACACCGCCACCGTGGGACTCCCCCCAGGTTGAAATACAAAACAATTTTCCAAAAATGTTACCCATCGCCACAACATGCCAAAGAAAGCTTCACCTTGCAACGTTGTCATCAAGACGGCAAAATTTCATCCCATGCAGTCCCTCCAACACCAACACCAGCACCTGATCCTTATCGGCATGATGGGTTCGGGAAAAACCAGCGTGGGACGCTTGTTGGCAGTCAGTCATCGCCTCCCCTTTATCGACACGGATCACGAGATAGAGCAACGCGCCGGGAGCAGCATCCCCGACCTTTTTGCCGCCCAAGGAGAAGCGGCCTTCCGGGAAATCGAACACAAGATTCTGACCACAATCCTGCAGGGAGAGGAGCGCGCGGTCATATCCACCGGCGGCGGGGTTGTCGTTAACGGGGCCAACCGTGACCTGCTTTGGAAAAGTGGTTTTGTTGTTTATCTCAAAGCCGATCCGGAAACTCTGCTGGGCCGGGTCAGCCATGATACCAACCGTCCCCTGCTCAAACAGGGGGATCCTCTTCAAACTCTTACCAAGCTGCTAGAGCAACGCGCTCCGTTTTATGAACATGCCCATCTGACCCTTCAGGTGAACCGCCTGAATTGCCGCCAGATTGCAGGACGCATCTGGGCCCATTATTCCAAAAGACATTGAGGGAACATGAGCGCACCCACGGCCCATGACGTCAAAACTGAAGCCCTTCGCCTGGGTTTCAGTTCCTGCCATATCACCCCAGCAGGGGACTCGCCCCGCTATGATTCATTTCTGCAATGGATCCGGGACGGCAAACACGGCCAGATGGAATGGCTGGAGCGCGATCCCGGACAGCGGAAAACAACAGCCCGTCTGCTCCCGGAAGGTCGCAGTGTCATTCTGACCGGAACCAATTATTTCCAACCGCCCCCGCCACTACGCGGCAAGATTGCGACCTATGCCCTGGGTAAAGATTACCACGACCTGATTACCGCCCGTCTGAGACAGCTCTGCTCCTGGCTGGAGTCCCGGGCCGGCGGTCTTCATCGCCCCTTCGTCGATACCTCGGCAGTTTTGGAAAAACCACTTGCCATGCAGTCAGGGCTGGGTTGGCAGGGTAAAAACACCATGCTGATCCACCGCCGGATGGGCAACTGGCTCAGCCTCGGAGGTATTATCAGTTCATTGGAACTTACCCCCGACAACCCGGAAAAGGATCATTGCGGCAGCTGTCACCGCTGCATGGACGCCTGCCCCACGGGGGCCATCACCGCCCCCTACCAGCTGGATGCGCGGCGGTGCATCGCGTATCTGACCATCGAACACAAGGGCTCCATTCCCCTCGAATTCCGCAAGGCTATTGGCGACCGCCTTTTCGGATGTGACGACTGTCTTAGCATCTGTCCCTGGAACCGCTGGGCCCAACGCAGCCATGAGGCGCATTTTCAAGCGGTTCCGCGGCCGGATCTTCGCGAAATGCTGGGGTGGGATGATGCCACTTTCCGACGCCATTACCGGGGAAGTCCTGTTTTCCGGCTTAAACATTCCCGCTGGCTGCGAAATATCTGCGTGGTGCTTGGAAATATTGGGACTGCGGAGGATCTGAATGCCTTGGAGACGGCATCAACGGTTGGCGATGCCCTGATCCGGGAACATGCGTTATGGGCAGTTAAGGAAATCAAAGCCCGCCACAATTCCTGATGCGGACTATTTTTTGTCTTTGTCTTTGTCGCTTTTCCCGTCCAGACCGGGAAGCATGGATTCCAGAGTGTTGCCAAACGACTGGCCTTCCTGTCCTGCCTGCTGGGACGGATCCTGGGACAAACTCTTGAGCTGGGCAGCGTCAACGGCCCCGATCTGTCCGACTTCTTCCTGGGTCACCCAACCCAGTTCAATGAATGAGTCCGCAAAGGCCGCATTCAACCCGCCCGCGTAGATACCGAAGGCCGATTTCACAAAGCCGCGACCTTCCTCCGTGTTCCCTTTTTTGAAAGCAACAGCAGCGTTGGCAAAATAATAGAAAGGATTGGAAACGGTTGGCCGCAACGAATCGATCGACTTGCCGACTTCCGTGCCGTTGCCCAACATCACATCGCAGAGAAAAACCTTGTACAGGCCAAGGGCGTTCTGCGAATTGTCCGGCATGGCCAGGAATTTCTGGAACATTTTTTTTCCTTCCGCATAATTTTTTTGCAGGAAATAAACCTCGCCCAGGTTAAAAAGAGGGATGGAATCCTTGGCATCAGTTTCCGTCATTTTTTTAAAAACCGCTTCCGCTTCCGGAAGCTTTTTCATGCGCACAAACAACGCCCCACGGAGATTTAATGTCTGGCTGACTCCCGGCTGGGCTTTTTCCGCCTCATCCAGCCTGGCCAGGGAAGCTTCAAAATCATTCCGGTTGAACGCTTCCACTGCGGCGGCGTAAGCCTTGCTGAAGGCCTCACTGTATTGTGGAGCCGCTGCTATTGTTTCCTGGGACAGTGCAGACAAAAGACTCATCCCAAATAAAACGATCCCCAAACGGATGACACGTATCATTTTCTGAAAATAACACAGAATCGGATTTGGACAATGTCGAATGTCCTGCTTGAATAAGAGCTGGTCTATGCGTTACTACCGGTCTTTTTTCATTCTGGTCGGCCTGGCTTTGGCCACACTGCATAACACAGCGTACGCTACGGAAGTGGCTGATGATTACCAGGAGGCCCTGGTCGCCCTGAAATCCGGCAAACCCGATCAGGCTCTCCAATTGGTCGACGCCCTGCTGGTCAGAAATCCCCTTCCCCGCGCCATTGAACTCAAAGGGCGTATCCTCCACGCCCAAGGCAAGTATGTGGAAGCTGAAAATTTCTATTTTTCCGCCCTGGAAAAAGACCCGGCCATGGTCTCGCCCCACTTCTACCTCGGGGAAGCCTCTTTCCGGAGGAAGGCCTGGTCGGAATCGATCCAGTATTTCCGCAACCATCTGAGCAAAGCCAAGGACTCCAAAGACAGCATCCTGAAAATGATCTACGCCTATATTGCCACGGGAAATTTTGCCGAGGCCGCACGCTGGACGACCGCTTTGGATCCGGTGGATGAATTTTATCCCTGCTATTATTTTGGCCGCGCCGCCATGGCTTTCTCCGAAGGCAAGCTAAAGGAATACAGCGAAATCCTTCAACAGGCCCGGACCATTTACGGCAACGATGTCTATAATGCCTACGAGCCGGATCTTCTCTTCCTGCTCAAAGCACTGCCCAAACGCGAAACCACAGCTCCAGCCCTGAAGACCCAATAAAGACAGTTGCCATTTACGTCAAGTTCAGAGATTATTTTCCCCTGAGCCATCCATAAAATGGCGGAGTAGCCAAGTGGTAAGGCAGGGCTCTGCAAAAGCCCCATTCACCGGTTCGATTCCGGTCTCCGCCTCATTCCTGACGATTCCTGACGCCATATCTCCCGACCCGGGCCAGACCCCACGTGCATCTCAATACGACCGGGCTCTTCGTCCATCCACTCCAAAAAAACCGCCCCAGGCACCAGTTGTAGCCCGGCACGATCTTCTTTCTTAAAAATTCCGACAATGGCGGCAGGTTTGGGCTCCCGGGCAACAATCCCTCCGGGAACCGCCGCCGAATACCCGTTCCAGACGGATACGCCGTACATGGCAGGAAAGTTCCCTGCCCCTGTCATAATCAGTGGCACCTCGAAAAAACGGGGCAAATCCTCAATCAACTTCTGATCCATCAACGGAATCACCCTACCGCCGGGGGGTAATTCCCTGCGGATTTTTTCCCAATAAACATCGGCTGTCCCATCCAGAAAATACCGACGGCTGGCCGCTTGCTCATTCATGCTCGGAGAACCTGCCAGGGTCAGCGAAGCCATAAAAATCAGCCCCCCAGTGAATGCGCTTAGATTCCTTGCCTTGCCCGGGAGGGAAGTTCCCCGGGCCGCCCACAAATGGAGAAGAAAAACGACGAGAAAAACTTCCTTAAAGGGCCATCTCATTCCATTTAGAACCGGCACATGATAGAGGATGTGACCCAGCCAGTCCGGACGGCTGACCAGCAAGAGGAAAGCAGCCAACAGCCCTAGCAACAGGTAATCCCATGAAACCCACATTCTCCGGCCCCGGAAAAACGCCGTCAGCGCCAGTCCTCCGGCCACAAAGGAGGCCAGGGCATAGGCATGAAGCACTTTGCCGAACATTTCAAATTTCCCCAGCAAGATGCTGCCACTGCCCAAAAAGGCCGAGCCCAGAACAACCTGAAACGGCATCCGGTATTTGGAGGCCTCTTCCAAGGGAAGGGCAGAACCACGCACGGATTCGGAAAGAGCCATAAGGGAAGGCAGAATCGATGGGCTGGCCGCCGCTCCCGCCACTAACAGAGCCGCCCCGTAACGCAAAATCTGCGTGAATTCTCTTTCCTCATGGGCCTTCCAGAGGCCCACCGCGACGGCCAGCAGCATGGAATAAACAAAGCAACTGGGGTGCCCTCCCACCGCCGAGTGATAAGCGGAAAGCACCGTAATGACCCAAAACAATTGCGTCCGTTTTTCCCACCAGACCCCCACCAGCCAGGGAAGGGCGGCGACATTGGCCAAATACCAGAACCACGAGCCACCCACCAGCAGGCTATACATGCTGAAGCCGTAACTCAGGCTTAAAAAAACCGCAAAGCCCGGTGTCACGGACGTCAGACGGGCCTCCCCGAGTTTGCGCAGCAACCAACGGAAACCCGCCACCGCCAACAGAAGATTGCCCATGGCGTAAAGATCCACCAGGGCATTCCGGAGAAAAGTGGGCGAAAACAGGGATAACAACAGAACAACCGGATGCCATAACACATTGAATGCCGCATCACGATAAAGCGGATAATTTCCCCCGAAAAGTTCCTGGCTGATGAAAGGATTGGCTCCTGCCCAGATCTTCTGTCCAACGGAAACCCAGACCGGAAAAGCCAAAGTAAAACTGTCATCCGTCAAAAAAAAATAGGGCCTCCAGAATTGCAGCAACAATAACAAAGGGCAGGCCAACAACAGTGTCGTCCCCACTCCTTTTTGCCCCCAGATATCGAAGAGTTTCTTTTTCATTTTTTATTCTTTAGATACAGGCTGTTCAGACTGTCCTGGTGCATTAAAAGCCAACCATGCTTCTCCAGTGCGGGTCCCAGTGGGTTCCCATACGGCAACACGGCCGAAGTCACCCCGCGTTCCTCCAGTTTTCCATACCAGCCCTTCTCCATCCGCAACACCGGAAGATAGGTTCCCAGAATGAACTTGTCCCGGTAGAGATCCGTGCGGTCGTCCATGAACACTTTCAACTCCGGACCAAAACGGTAAATCAGTGCACCGCCCAGATCGTCCGTATTGAACAGTCGATGGAAATCCTCAGGCCTGCTTTCAATGAATACGGCCGAAGCCGAACTCAAACGCAGATCATCCAGATTCTTCCGGAACAATCCGGGCAGCAGCCAGACCAGGGAGATAAACAGAATCGAAAAAGAACCTGCATAAACCCATCCCGACTTCAACTTTCTTTGGCTTTCCGTAATATCCGCCAAACGCCGGCTTAGAACCGGTAAGGCATCGTCGAACCATTGTCCAGCCAGGCGGGCCAGCACAGGGGCCGCGACCAACATAAAAAGAATAGCATGACGGACTGAGCTAATAGCGAAGTAAAGAAAAAAGACCAGACAGGCGGCTTCCGGCCAGCTTAATTGTTTCCAGCGGAAGACCAATAGAACCATGAGCACAAGAATGGTTCCGAAAAACAAGCGGACATTCAGACTGTCGTGGACAAAGGGCGTGGTGTATTCATGCCAATACCGCAGGCTCTCCAAGTCGAGATAACTAAAGATCGCCTGGTGAAGGCCGTAGCCGTAGGGATTGATCAGACTGGCCAGTCCACAGGCAAGAGCGCATGCAGCAAAAATAAAGACACGCTTCCACATCAGCGAATTGCGCCTGCAACAGGCCTCCAGAGCTGCGCCCAAAGTGAAAAGTGCGGTCAGGATCAGACCTGCCACAAAACCACCATGCATGTTGGACCACAAAACCATCAGACAGGGCAGGGGCAACAAAACGCGGATCAACTCCGCTGGCTTCTGCGGGCTGCGGAATGCTCTCTCCAGGAAAAGAAGAAAGGCCGTGAAAAAAAGATAGGTCACCACGTGGGGCCGGGCCTGCAAATGCATCGTCATCACCAGCCAGGTAACAAAGACCATGGACAGCGCACACAAAACCTGGGTGCCCTGTTCCAGCATCCGTTGCATCAGCACAAGAAGCGTCCAGCCCAAAACCAGAGCACAGATTGCGGTGACCAAAGGCAGCCCTCCCACGGCCTGTAGAAAACCTGTCAGAAACTGGAACAACCATTGGTAAAGCGTCCAGCTCAGGTCCGGCACCGTGTACGAATAGGGATCATGAACAGGCAGTTTCCACGTTTCCCACAACATCTGGCCGGTTTTTAACTGCCAGCCCGTTCCCGGATCCATCAGCATCCGGCCCGGCTGCAGCAGCACAAATATCAGATGAACCAGAAACAAAAAAAAGACGAAAGGGGGCAGATAGGACGGGAGTTGTGCCTTTACTGACGTCATTAAACCGACTTTGAAGCAATGTGGTTGGCTGTCTAAACAAAATTTAGGATCGCCAGAATCCTTTCCTTGGGAAAATCTAACCGCTGATGAACCTGCGAACTCTCCTGGTCATACCCGCCTATCGTGAAAACCATCGGCTGCCTTTCTACCTTGCGAGCTTGTTGCCAGTGCTGAAAGAATCAGGGCTCAGCGTCTCTGTCCTTGTGGTTGATGATGGTTCAGGCCCTACGGAAGCCGATGCCTTGGTTCAAATCCTGAAGCCACTAAGCACTTCCTTTGCCCAACTGCTCCCACCCCTGCTTCTCAACGTCAACCGGGGCAAGGGAGCCGCTGTCCGCGCAGGGTGGAACCAGCTTCACGATGAGCAGCTCCTGGCTTTTGTGGACGCCGATGGAAGCATTCCGGCCCGTGAGGTTCTGCGTCTTTTGTCGCTGGCGGAAAGTTCCGCTCTGACTAACGAAGCCCTGTTTGCCAGCCGTGTCAAAATGCTGGGCCACACCATTGAACGCCATTTCCACCGTCATGTTCTGGGGCGCATCTACGCCAGCATCATCGGCAGTCTCCTGAAAGTTCCTGTCTACGATTCGCAATGCGGCTTCAAAATCATCAGGGCAGAAATCTGGCGGGAGATCAAAACCGAGCTTTCCGAAAACGGTTTCGCCTTTGATGTGGATCTGCTTCTCGCCCTCCGTAAACAGGGGGTCTCAGTGAAGGAAATTCCCATCGACTGGGCGGATGTTCCCGGAAGCAAGGTGAGCTTAATCTGCGACAGTTTTCGCATGTTTCTGGCTGTCATCAGACTCCGTGGTCGTTATCAGCAGCTGCCCGGCCGTTGATTCCACTCCACTCAATAAAAACTTAGTGGTTTGGCAGGCATACCTTCAAGAGGACGACGGATTTCGTATAGACCTGGAACGATCTCTTCTTTTTCAGCATACGCACAACGCAGCATCTCAATTTTGGCGTCGATATTGTCGATATGGTGCAGAAGCATGCCTTCCGGAGTCCGTGGCGTCACCGGGGATCCGAACTCCATCTGCCCGTGATGGGACGCAATCAGATGCAACAGATGATCCCGCACCAGTTCCGGCGACGGCTTGACTTCCGCCGCAAACAGAGCGGGGTGTAATTCCGCCGCCTGATGCCATAATTTGTTGACCACTTCAATCCCGACCGAGATATGGCCGATGAGTTCCCCCCTCCGGTTCGGTTGGCTGATAAAGCCCTGGTCAGGGTAATCATTTTCCCAAAGTTTCCCGACATCATGAAAAAGCACCCCGCAATAAAGTAGGGCGGGGGTCACTTCCTCATAAAGCGGGGCCAAGGCTGCCGCACAGCGAAGCATCTGGCTGGTGTGCTCCAGTAAGCCACCGCGGCGTGCATGATGATAGGTCCGTGCGGCCGCAGCCCGCTTCCATTTCTTTTCATGCTGCTCCAAAGAAAGTAGTGCCACCGCACGCAAGGCTGACTCCGGCAAGGCCGTAAACGTTTGCTGAAGAAAATCCCAATCCTCCACCTGTTTACGTTTTGAATCTTCCGATCCCGCAAGAAACGTTTCCGTTTCGGAAACGGTCAGAAACCGCAGCTGCGGCTTCTCCACGTTCAGTCCGAACTGGTTGGTAAAAAAACGTCCGCCCAGTTCACAAAGATCCCCGCTTTTCAGGTCGGAACAAAAATCAAACGCGTCGGTTTCGGCCCAGATTTTAAAGCGGGCCTTCTGCCGGGCATCAACCACTTCCAGGTCATAGAAAGGTTTGCCGTTCTGGGTTTTTCCGAGTCGAAGCTGATCAACCTGAACCGAAACCTCTTCCTCCTGCGGCTCTTCCGCCGCCTGCTTCACCAATTCGGAAAGTGTAATCATGGCTGTAGCTTAATCAAATGCCCCGAAGTCTGGCAAGCATTGCGCTTGCTAGGCATACGTGGAGGAATCCCCGTCACGATAGGCCATCCACTTCCGATAAGGCTGGTATTGATTGGACTCCGTGGCGGGAAGGCAGCGTTTTTCCAATGCCAGCATTTCTTCCGGAGGCATCGGAACAAAAGACCGGGCAATGGCCACATTCTGCCGCAGATGCTCAAGGGAATTGATCCCGCTGACAAGACTGCTGACCGGAAGGGAAAAAGCATAACGCAAAGCCTCCCCGGGCTTCAATACACCGTCCTGAACCACCTTGGCATTTCCTCCCAAGGACTTCATGCCAAGGGGGGCGATCTGTTGCTTGACCAGTTCGGGCAGCACACGGCGCAAAAAAGCATTGGAGTTGGCTTCGATCGGGGACAGGGGGATCTGGCAGGCATCGAAAGGATACTGGCGCTTCAGAACTTCCAGATGCACGTCCGGTTCTGTGTGGCCCGTGAAACCGATAAAGCGCACCTTGCCCTGTTTCTTGGCTTCTTCCAGAGCGGCGACAACACTGTTATCGCGAAAGCCATGCTCGACCTGCTCCATCGTGGCCACGGCATGCCATTGCCAGAGATCCAGATGGTCGGTCTGAAGGCGCTTGAGGGATTCATCCAACATCTGCAGGGCTTCTTTTTTCCCGCCTTTACCGTGGTTGCAAACTTTGGTCATCAGAAAGACTTTGTCCCGTCGTCCCAGTAGAGCTTTGCCCATCAATTCTTCGGAACGTCCGTTATGATAATCCCAGGCGTTGTCCATGAAGGTGACACCAGAATCAACAGCTTCATGCGCAATCCGGAAGGACTCTTTTTCGTCGGAGGCCGTGGCGAAGTGGTAGCCACCCAAAGCCAGGGATGAAACATGGAAATCGTGACGTCCGAACTTGCGTTGTGGAACCCCCGCCTCCAAAGCCGGTTTCTCTTGGGCGTGGAGCCGTGCCGAATTTCCTCCCAAAATCATGCCAGCAGCAGCGATTCCCAGGCTTTTTAAAAACTCCCTGCGCTCCTGAGTTGAAGTGCCTTTGTCCATGGGGGTAGGGTAACGGAAGTTTCTTTTTGCTCAAACTCAAACTCAAACACCCAGGCCCTGATACAACATCAGATAGACGATCACTCCGGTAACAGAGACATACATCCAGATCGGAAAGGTCCAACGGGCAATTTTTTTATGTTCTTCCAGGCGGTTTTTCAAACTTAGGTAAAACGTCCTGAAGATCAGAGGCAGATTCACCACCGCCAGAATCGTGTGAGTGATGAGAATCGTAAAATAAACAACCCTGACCGGACCCTGTCCCTGAAAGGATGTCGGACCATGAAAAATCTTATGTGCCAGGTACCCGATCAGAAAAAGTGCCGACGTGACAAAGGCCGCCTTCATCAATTTTTCGTGCAACTCTTTTTTCCCCTTGAGAATGGCCGTGAGTCCCGTAACGAGCAGGATGGTGGTAATGGAGTTTAAAACGGCATTCACCGCCGGCAGGTCTTGGACTTGAATCATGATGGCTCTTTCAGTGTTTTTGCCAGCAGCCTTTGCATCTTTTTCAAAAAATCAGGGGAAGAACCTTCCAGATAACCGCGTGTTTTTCCGTCTTTCCCCACCACCACAAAAAGAGTGCTGTGGGTGTAGGGCCCCGTAATCGGCAAATCCTCTTCCGACGCTTCAGCCACGCTCAACTTGAAGCCGTTCAGGATAAGTGGATGCATGGCCGATCGTTCTCCAGTCAAAAAAGTCCAACGCTTCCAATCTGCTCCATGATTTTCTCCGTAAGTCTTCAACACCTCCGGAATGTCGTAGTCCGGGTCAACTGTAAAAGTGACGAATTGTATGCCACTGTCCGCCTCAATCTGCTGCTGTAGCGCCGCCATATTCCTCGTCATGAGCGGACACGGACCGGGACAGCGTGTAAAAATAAAATTGGCCACCCAGACTTTACCCCTGAGTTCTTCCGTTCCAAACGGAACCCCTTCCTGATTGTTGAAACGAAATTCAGGAATGGCAAAAGCCGGGAACCCCTGCTCTTTTGCCTTATTTTTATCGAAAACCTGGAACGTGTACAACAGGTTCACGCCGACCAAAAAAAGGGTCAGCAGGAAAAAGAATCCGATCAGGAAAATGTGTTTGCGACTCATAATATTCAGTTAACCGTTGGCCAAACTGTCACATCATGGGCCTTTTGCAAGTATCGAAGGCTTTCCCTCTGTTTATTGATGGTTAATATTTAAAGATGTCCGTTTCCACCCAACTCCAAGCCACGACTTATCGGCTGGAGCGCTGGAGAGCCCTCGCCTCCGGCATTATTGACACCGGCCCCCAAACTTTCCTCCTCCTGATTGCCGTAGCCTACTTTCAGGCCGGCAACACCGCACAAAGTTTGGTCGCCACAGGCGGTGCCATCGGCATGGTGCTCAGCCCCCTGACCATTTTTTATGCACGTCGCCTGGGGCTTCCCGTGGCACGTGCCGCCTCGTTCCTCCTGGCCCTCGGAGCCTTCTTCGTTTTTATCCCGGTGTTCTGGTTTCAACTTTGGATTTATGTCGCCGGAACCATGCTGGCCATGATTTCTATCAGTGCCGCCATTCCCCTCTTTACGCAACTCTACCAGGACAACTACAAAAAATCCTCCCGTGGCCGCCTTTTCAGCCGCAGCACGATGATCAAAGTCGCCGCCGGAGGCATCTTCAGTTACATTGCGGGAGATATCCTCAACCGAGACATCGGTTTTGCCCGCCTGGTTCTAGTGGCATTGGCTTTTTGCTTCCTGATCGGTTCATGGCTTCTCTACATCTGTCCCTCCGCCAAACTGCAACCCGAACAAGGCTCCTTTCCCTTCCGCTCCCTGCGTTCGGTCCTTGAAGACAACGCCTTCGCCTGGGTTCTGCTCAGTTGGATGTTCATGGGTTTTGGTAATCTCATGATGTTTCCCATCCGGGTCAAATTTCTACTCGAACCCCGCTTCGGCATCGAATATCCCGTGGCCTGGGTCGCGATCATCACCGGAGTGATCCCGGCCGTGGTGCACTTTGCCACCAGCCCTGTCTGGGGCATCCTTTTTGATCGCATCAACTTTTTCGTCATGCGGGTGATTCTGAACCTCATCTTTGTCGCTGCCGTCAGTTCTTTTTTCCTCGGACGGAGTCTGCCCATGTTTGTCTTGGGCTCGGTCTTTTTCGGACTGGCCTTCGGTGGGGGCAATGTGGCCTGGGGCCTTTGGGTCACCAAAATGACCACGGGCGACAAAGTGGCCGACTACATGTCCTGCCACACGTTTTTTACCGGAGTCCGCAGCTTCCTCGCCCCCGTGCTTTCCATCTGGCTCGTCTCCTTTATCCCGATGCCCTCTGTTGTCGGCATCAGCGTATTGCTGATCCTGATCGCCTCCCTCATGCTGCTACCCGAGCTGCAATCTGTCCGCCGCCGCAGGGCCGGGACACCCCTTATTGAGGATGTCAGCGAGTAATCCGTTGTTTTTCCTTATCCCACGGTCTCCGGCTTGCTGTTGCCAGCTTCTCGATATAACCTGAATTGCTCTTATGCCTTCCAACCGCCTGATCCACGAAAAATCGCCCTACCTGCTCCAGCATGCCCACAATCCCGTGGACTGGTTTCCCTGGGGGGAGGAAGCCTTCGCCAAAGCCCGTTCCGAAAACAAACCCATCTTCCTTTCCATCGGCTACTCCACCTGTCATTGGTGCCATGTCATGGAGCACGAATCCTTCGAGGTGGAAAAAGTCGCCGGGGTGATGAATCGCCTTTTTGTGAACATCAAGGTGGATCGCGAGGAACGCCCTGATGTGGACCAACTTTATATGACCTTTGTCCAGGCCACGACCGGACACGGCGGCTGGCCCATGAGCGTCTGGCTCACCCCGGAATTGAAACCCTTCGTCGGCGGAACCTACTTCCCTCCCGATGACCGTTATGGACGCCCTGGCTTTGTCCACATGCTGGAAAAGATCGCCGAAGCCTGGAACTCGGAGCCGGACAAAATCCGGGCTCATGGCGACGGCGTTTTACAGGGACTTCGGCAGGCTTCCTTCTCATCGCTTTCTCCCGACAGTGCCCTGAAGGAAGAATGGGCCAAACTGACAGCCGCCCGCTTCATCGGCAGCTTTGATGAAACCAATGGCGGATTCGGCTCCGCCCCCAAATTCCCCAGACCCAGCGTCCTGAACTTTCTTTTCCGGCAAGCCCATCACTCAAACAACAAGGATGGTGTCGAAAAAGCCTGTTTCACCCTGCGCCAGATGGCCCGGGGAGGGATGCATGATCATGCCGGTGGCGGTTTTCACCGCTATTCCGTCGATGCCCGCTGGCATGTCCCCCATTTTGAGAAAATGCTCTACGACCAGGCCCAGTTGCTGGTTTCCTACCTCGAAGCCTATCAACTGACTAAAGATCCTTTCTTTTCCGCCGTCGCGGAAAAAACACTGGCCTATTGTTTCCGCGATCTTCTCAGCCCCGAGGGTGGATTCTATTCCGCCGAAGACGCCGACAGCCTTCCGAACGCAGCCTCCACCAAAAAACTGGAAGGTGCCTTCTATGCCTGGACCTATGGCGGGCTCGAAGAAAGCCTCGGCGAGGAACTCCTCCCTGTGTTTGAAAAAACCTTCGAGATCGAAAAAAACGGAAACGTCCCCGCCGCCATCGACCCGCACGGTGAGTTGACCGGAGTCAACGTGCTCATCTTCCGACGGGATGCCGACACCAGCCCCAGGGTTGAACAAGCCTTGCAAAAACTTTTCCTGAAGCGGGCAGAACGCCCGCGTCCCCATCTCGATGACAAAATCATCACCGCCTGGAACGGGCTGCTTCTCTCCGCCCTGGCCAAAGCCTGGTCGGTTCTTCGTCATGAAGAGGCCCTTGTCCGGGCCGAAGGACTTGTGGTCTTCATCCAAAAAAATCTCTACCAACCCGGAGCCGGGACGCTCCTGCGGAGTTATCGCCAGGGACCTTCCACCATTCCGGGTTTTGCCGAAGATTATGCCTTCCTCATCCAAGGACTGCTCGATCTGTATGAAGCCACCGGTAAAGAATCCCATCTTTCCTGGGCCTGGGATTTGCAACAGAAGCAAAACGAACTTTTCCTCGATCCGCAGGAAGGCGGTTATTTCCGAAGCACTGCGGCAGACACTTCCATTCTGCTTCGCATGAAGGAGGACTATGATGGGGCCGAACCTTCCTCAAACTCCATCTCGTCCCTGAATCTGATTCGGCTCTCCGACATGCTGGAGGACGGGAAACTGAGGGAAGAAGCGTCCAAAATCCTGCGCCAGTTTTCCGGCCACATGGAACAGTCCGGAACCTCCGTGCCCCAGCTCCAGGTCGCACTTCTCGCTTACCTGCACCAGCCTTCACAGATCGTGCTGAGCGGTGCCTTGAAGGATCCTCTCCTCCGCCAACTGCAGGCCACTCTGGGTGAAACCTATCTGCCGGATAAACTAATGCTTTACGTCAACACCGGGGAAGCAGACTCTTTCCTGAAAGAAAAACTCCCCGCCTTGGAAAAGTTCGAGACCATCAACCAGGTTCCCACAGCCTATGTCTGCCGCGATTTCAGCTGCCAACTCCCGGTAAGCACTCCGGAAGATTTACGGAAACAACTCTTCACGCAAACGTAACATCCCTAACCGCTTTTCAAGTGTACACAGTGCCCCCCTTAACTAACTTGAAGCGGCGGCCCTGAAACTCAAAAAAACCTCTCTCCCATGCCCCTAAAAAAAGACCAACGCGTCCTGATCCTGTCCGCCAGTGCCGGCAACGGGCATGTGAAGGCGGCCGAAGCTTTGGAGAACGCCTGCCGCCAACATCCCCGCGTGGCCGGGGTCACCCACGTCGACGCCCTCGATTTCACCAACAAACTTTTTCGCGATTTCTACTCGAAGCTTTACACCAGGCTGGTGCAGGACGCCCCCACCTTTCTTGGCTGGTGGTATGAGAGCAGTGATGAGCCCTGGAAAACCGACCGCATGCGTTTCATGCTCGACCGCATGAACACAGGACCTCTGATCCGCATGATCAAAGACCTGCAGCCGGATGTGACCATCTGCACTCATTTTCTTCCGGCCGAAATCATTTCCCACCTGATCGCCAAGGGTCAGATTGAAGCCAAGCTCTCCATTGTCGTCACCGATTTCGATTTTCACGCCATGTGGCTTTCCAAAACCTTCCACCAGTATTTTGTCGCCCTGGACGAAACCAAAGTGCATCTGAACCGGCTGGGGCTACCCGAGGAAAGGATCTCAGTCTCCGGCATCCCCGTGCATGAGGTTTTTTCCCAACACAAAGACAAGGCTGTGCTTTGCCGCAAACACAGACTGCGCGAAGATCTCCCCATTCTCCTGCTCAGTGCCGGAGCCCTCGGCGTCGGCCCGGCCCGGGCAGCCGTGGAATACCTGCGGTATCTGGAAACGCCCTGTCAGATCGTTGTTATCTGCGGAAAAAACGGGGAGCTTCAAGAACAGGTGCGCGACCTGTCTGCCAAGAACTATCCTCCCCATCTGTCCGTCCATGTCCTGGGCTACACGACGGAGATGGACGAATTCATGACCATGGCGGATCTTTACATCGGCAAGCCCGGAGGCCTCACCACAGCTGAACTCCTGACCAAAGGCGTTCCTATGGCAATCCTCTCACCCATCCCCGGACAGGAGGAGCGCAATAGCGACCATCTGCTGGAAAAAGGCGTGGCCATCAAGTGCAACGAATTTACCACCATGGCCTACAAGATCGATCTTCTGTTCCGCGAGCCGGAACGGCTCTCCGGCATGAGGAAGGCAGCCCTCGGCCTGGGACGGCCTGACGCGGCTTCTTTTATTGTCCATACTCTTTTGAACAGACTGGATCCTGGACCCCACACCATGGACGCAGAGGAACAATCCATGGCCAAGAATATTCCCAAAGTCTGACCCCTTCCTATGGACACACCCAAACCATTTCTCTGGGGCACTGCCTGCTCCGCCTATCAACACGAAGGCGGCTTCAACCAGCCCGGCCTACCGCTCAACAACTGGTATGAATGGGAACAAACCGGCAAGGTGGACAAAACCGGCCGCTCCGTGGATTTCTGGAATCGCTACGAAGAAGATTTCCGGAATGCCCGTTCCATCGGCCTGACTGCTTTCCGGCTCGGGCTTTCCTGGAGCCGGGTGCAGCCTTCTCTCGATCCCGAGTCGGAAGCCGAACCACCATTTGATCAGGCCGCCATCGCCCACTACGCCCGCATCCTGATCAGCGCACGCCAGCACGGCTTGGAGCCCCTGCTCACCCTCCATCACTTTGAGCATCCGCACTGGCTGGGAACGGATGCCTGGCTGGAAACAGGAACCATTTCACGCTTCCTGCGCTTCATCGAAAACGTGGTGCCCGAACTCAACCGCCAACTGCTGGAAGCGGGGCAGCAACCACTACGATGGTTCATCACGCTCAATGAGCCGAACATGCTGGCCATGGTCACCTATGGATTGGGAGCCTTCCCCAGCAAATACCACTTTCATTTATCCAAAGGTGAAACGGCCCTGCAAAACATGCTCATGGCCCACATCCGTGCCTACCGCCTCCTCCACTCCCTCTATGAACAAAATCCCAGTTGGGGAAAGCCCTTGGTCACCTTCAACAATTACACCAGCGATCTTTACTGGATGGATCAGGCCCTAATGGATGTCATGATGGCCCCGAGCTCCGGCATTCCCAAACAAGACCTGCCCGATTGGCTCCATGACCGCTTCCAAAACTACCGCGAACGTTTCCGTCAGGCCGACCTTCCCTTCAGCCGTGGAATCGCCTACTGGCTGAGCATTGGATTCAAGGGACTCAATAATCTTGTCGGCCCCCATGTCATCCGCAGGAAAAGTTTCCGTCCGCTTTTCGATCTTCTCTATGAACGTCCTGAAGAAAGACCCATGGATTATATCGCTTTCGATTACTATGATCCTTTTGCCGGCCATGCCCTGCGCCTTCCGCGTTGGGAAGAATGGCTCACCCCCCAGCACAGCCTGCACAGCTGGCTGGTGAATCATCTCGCATCAAAAACCTGGGATTGGAGGATTCTTCCCCAAGGTCTTGAGTTCTTTATCACGCATTACACCGCCGTCTATCCAGGGATGCCTTTGGTGATCGCCGAAAATGGCATGTCCTACATGCGCTCGGATTTCAAAGCGATTCCCTGGCGCCATGATGGCCTGACCCGAAGCGGCTTTCTCCGCCAACACATTCCGGTTGTGCAGGAGTTAAAAAAACTGGGTTATCCCCTGGAAGGGTATTTCCACTGGTCTCTAACCGATAATTATGAGTGGGGATCCTTCGCCGCACGGTTCGGATTATTTGAGGTGGATCTGGAACACGATTCTCTGGAGCGCCATTCCATCAATACCGCAGGAGACAATCCTTCGGAAACCCTGGCTGAACTGATCAACCCCAAAACCTGAAGTGTGGAACTGTCCTCTGCTTTTCCTCCAAGAACCCGGCAGGAAACGCTTAAAATTTCCAGTTTAAGCCAAGCACCGGTCCAAGGGCATCCAAGCCGTTGTTCTGACGTGCAGGTTCGGACAGACCCGCATTTGAATAGTGCTGATACAGGGCTCCGAGAGAAACTTCAAGGCGGTCATTGATCAGATAACGGACTCCCAGTCCGACCGCGAAGGTGAACATGAAATCCTGGCCTTGTGCGCCAACCACCGTTCCGCTGTTGGTGAAACCCACCCCCACACGGCTTTCCACATAAGGAACAAAATCCCATCCATCCTGAACAAAGTTATAACGCGGGCCGAAGATGGCTCCGGAAAAATAGTCTTCGGGCCCTTCAAACACCGGCGAATAATAACCGCTGAACACCCATTCCGTGTTGCCCCGCCGCCAGCCTTCGTTCCCCACATCATCCAACTGCCAGCGCAGGGAAAGAATCTGTGGCGAATAAACATTGCTGTTAGCATTACCTGCGATATCGAACATGACGGCACTTTCGTAAGCCACGTCCATGCGGTTTTCATAAAAGCGTTCATCCACACGTGTGGTTACAGCACTGGATTTCAAAAGAGGTGCTGCAATCTTGGCTTCGTTCGCCAGCAGACAAAGAGGGGCAAAAAGCAGGGCACAGAAAGTAGTCGACTTCATACTGGGTGAGGAACGTAGCAAGTTCCCTGCACAAAGCAAGTGGCCAGCTTTTCTGACGGAAATGAATAACTGCCCTAAAACTCACTTGATAAGCCCATCTGGAAGATGGATGATAAGTCATGGCATTTACCACTGTTGAACTTTGCGCCGGCGGGGGCGGTCAGGCTTTGGGGTTGGAAATGGCCGGATTTCATCATACGGCAGTAGTTGAATATGAGCCACTTTTTTGCACAACTCTGCGCGCAAACCGTCCGCATTGGAATGTATTGGAAATGGATATCCGGCATTTCCGTGCTGTAGATTACAAGCACGTGGACTTGTTGGCAGCAGGAGTCCCCTGTCCTCCCTTCAGCATTGCAGGCAAACAACTTGGGTCAAACGATGAGCGGGATATGTTCCCTACGGCTCTAAAAATTGTTGAGGCCGTTAAACCAAGAGCCGTCATGCTTGAAAATGTTCAAGGTTTCGCTTTAGGCAAATTTGAATCGTATCGCAGAAATCTTATGACAAAGCTCCAGAAACTGGGTTATCAGACCGACTGGAAAGTTCTCCAGGCAAGTGATTTTGGAGTTCCCCAACTCCGTCCCCGTTTTATCCTCGTGGCCTTAAAACCTAAAGACGCTGAATTTTTCCGTTGGCCAACAATACAGCCCAAAAAAGTTCTGGTCGGGGATAAACTTGTCGACCTAATGGCTGAGAAGGGTTGGCTTGGCGCTGAGAATTGGTCCAGCGAACGAGCCGCAGGTATTGCCCCCACGTTGGTTGGCGGTTCAAAAAAGCATGGCGGCCCGGACCTGGGTCCCACCCGGGCCAAAGCCCAATGGCGGGAGCTTGGAGTTGATGGTTTGGGCATTGCCAACGAAGCGCCCGGTTCTGAGTTTCCTTTCGATGGTTATCCCCGGTTGACATTACGCATGGCTGCGCGAATCCAGGGCTTCCCTGATGACTGGCAATTCATGGGCGGTAAAACCGCGGCTTACCGGCAAATAGGCAATGCCTTCCCTCCCTTGGTCGCCAAGGCCATGGGTTGCGCGATCCGCGCCGCTCTTGAAAACAAAAACATCTCTTATCCCTCCGATGGAAGGTTGATTCAAGGAGGTCTGCTTGGCAGCAGGTTATTGGATCAACCCAAAAAATACCAAACCGTATGCCTCAAAAAGGCTCCAAAGCATTAATTCTCGATTTTTTCCTGGCCAACATGGGACGGGTGATTGAAAGCAAAGAATTACAGATGGCTTCAGGAGGAGCCAGTGAATGGGCCCGACGAACCCGCGAATTGAGGGATGAGCAAGGTTATCAAATTTTGACGCACAAAGACCGGGCGCATTTAAAGCCAGGCCAATATCTTCTCAATACGGATAAACGAAGCCCCGCCTTTTCAAGAGGTATTTCCAAAGAAACACGCGCGTGGGTGCTGGAGCGCAATGGCTATACCTGTCAAATGTGCGGGCTTGGAGCCGGAGACGAGGATCCTTACAACCCCGCTAGGAAAATTCGTCTGACACTAGGTCATGTCATCGACAAATCCAAGGGCGGCAAGGATGAGCCCGGCAATTTAAAAGCCGTATGCACCAATTGTAACGAGGGATTACAAAATACGGCTCTTCCCAAGCCGGATCGTATTCATCTGTTGGCCCAAATACGGAGGGCCAGAACAGACGATCAAGAGGCTGTTTTAAAATGGCTTTTAACAAAATTTAATCCAAAAAAACCCTAGTATTGGCCCGGATGTTTGCCGGATTGATGGATCCGACGACGGCACTGGTGACGGCGGAGTGTTTTAAACAGAACTGAAGGCATTCCTCCGGACTGTGCTTCAGGCCTTGCCCTCCCAGCCAGCCGCTGCCCAGAGCTTTCTTGATCAACACGCCCTTACCCAGCTTCTCTGCCCGTTCCAGGTTGGGCTCTTCTTCCCGTGTCCAAGGATTGTAAGTCAACATGACCACATCAGTCCGCTCCAGACCCAACGCGCTGCCATCAACCGTTTTGGTGGAAATTCCATAGGCCCGGATCAGCCCCTGTTCCTTGGCCTGCTGCAAGGTCTGCCACAATGCTTCATCCGCCAGGATTTCCTTGTCCCGCCCATCCGAATGAATGAGGAGAATATCCAGATACTCCGTCCGAAGCCTTTGCAGGCTGCGCTCCAGACTGCGGCGGACATGGGCGGCGCTGAAATCAAAGCGGGATTGCCCGTTTTCGAAATCTTCTCCCGCCTTCCCGCAGAGAACCCATGAGTCCCGCGCACCGGGGAGGCACTTCCCGATCCTTTCCTCGCTCAATCCATAGGCGGGGGCCGTATCCAAAAGATTGATGCCCAGTTCGCGGCACAGCTCCAGAATGGCCGTGATCTCCGCATCCGAAGGAAGCTCAAAGCCTGACGGGTATTTAACGCCTTGATTGCGCCCGAACTTGACCGTGCCCAGGCCCAGGGGAGAAACCTCGATGCCGGTGCCGCCTAAAAGACGTTTCTTCATAAGTTTATTGAAACAGCCTGTCCCAGAGGGCTTCGGCCACAGGAGGAACCGGAAGTCCATCCAAAGCATCCGGATTCGTTTCCAGAGGGAGAGGTGCTTTATCCAGAACCTTGAACACATCATCCGACAAGGCCGGAGCCAGAGCCAGTTTGCTCGGCCAACAGATCACAGCGTTCCCTCTCTTGGAACAGTAAGAGCCAGGGGGGCGATGCCCACCGGGATAGATCGCCTCCGCACGATTGACCCGATGCGACCTCCACTGGGCTCCCGCCAGATCCACCCAGGGCATCAACTCACCCAAGAGTTTGCGGGCACGCCCGATCTGTTCTTCTTCGGAAAAGTCCACTCCGGTCTCGGCCAGATCCCCTCCCAGATACCAGACGGGCACCCCTGCCTTATCATAATGGGTCGTTATCACCACCGGTGGCTTGGTCGAAGCCGCCAAAGCCACGGCATAAAACGGGGTCAGTCCTCGACTCTTGACACACACCTGGTGAAGCGGGCGCCGTTGCATGGTGGGTAATTCCATCCCCTTCAATTGACCAAGAAGCTCTTCATTCCCTTGGCCTGCGGCAAAGACATAATTCCCCGCCTCAAAACGATAACTCCCAGATCCTTGGCTGAGTTCAAAAGCTCCGACCCGCCCTTCTTTCATCAGGAGACGACTGGTAACGCCGGACCCTGATGAGAAAATCCGTCCTTTTCCCAGCTCTGCCATCACTTGAACCAGGGAGGAAGGTTCCACCACGCGCTCGTTCAGTTGAAAGACCGAACCCTTGTAGCGGGGATTCTGCAAAACGGGCGGATACTGTTCACGGTCAAGATGACGGGCCCGGCTCGAGAGGGTTTTACTGGCGAAAAACGACGTAACCTGGGAGGCAATGCCACCGCTTGACCATAACACCTGATGATCCGATAGCATCCGCACAGAACGAAGATCCAAGTCCCCCTTCCCGCCAAAGCTTTCATTCCAACGACCAGGCATATCGGCAATCGCCTCGGAGGCATCATTGAGAACACCATTCAGGGCATACTTCAACCCACCATGGATCACCCCTTGGGAGGCAATGGTTTGTTCTCCGCCCAGGGTCTTGTTTTCAAAGAGATAGGCCGAACGGCCTTCGGCCAGCAAACGGTTGAGGAGCCAGAGCCCGGCAATGCCTCCCCCGAAGATGACCACTTCTGTCTGAATCGTTCGCGTCTCCACAGATTAGAAAATAAGTGCCTGAATGGTAAAGTCGAGGAATTGTGGGTTTAACCATGGAACCACAAATAATCTTGCTTAAAAATCATACCTTCTTGAGCCGATACCCGGCCCGGTTCTCCGCCTCGATCAATCCCGGGCGGTCATTCCTGGTGATGCCGCTGAAAGCCTAAAGATGAGGCCTGTATCCAGACCCAAGCAATGACTACTGACCCGCCACGCCACCGCTGTCTTCGAGTTGTTTCAGCTCCTCTTTGGTCATTTTTTCCAGAAGCAGCGTCGTGGAAATACCCGGCACGTGGCCGAGGAAGAAAACCGGGATTTTTTCGCGGAAGAGGGATTCACGCAGGACAGGGTCAATACTCTCGATGCTGTAATCGCCCCCTTTGACATAGACATCGGGCTTCAATTTCAACAACAAATCGGTCACATGAGCTTCTGGGAATACCAAGACAGAATCCACACAGTCGAGACGACCCAGCATTTCCAGGCGCCTGGCCTCGTTCCGGTGGGGACGACCGGGGCCTTTCAACTGGCGGACGGAGGCATCCGAATTGATGCCGACGAGAAGGAAGTCCCCCTGCTTACGGGCTTCTTTCAAATAATGGACATGGCCGGCATGGAGCAGATCAAAACAGCCATTGGTAAATACCATTTTTTTTTCCGAGGCAAGCAACCTCTCCCGCAGCTCCAGGGCCTGACCGAGGTTGAGGGTCTTCTCTACCGGGTTCATAAACGCCCGGCTTTTTTCTTTCCGGGTTGTGTTTGAAAACAACGCTCGATCTCGGCCATGACAGGTGAAGCAAAGTGATAGTCCTTCTCCCACTGGTTGACAATACTGTCCAGACCGCAACTCATCAGATTGAATTGGCGCCTGATGGATTCAACCAGGAAAGGATTAAAGCTGTAGAACCCGGCGAAGATTTTCTTATCGAACTGATCAGTGCGGTTCACCTGATGACAAACCAGCACGGCATGGGCTTTGCGGCCGGCAAAAAGAACCAGCCAGTATTTTTCCAGTTCCGGGCGAAAAATGGGAATGAAGTCGATACGATTGCAACCTTTGGGAGGCTGTCCTTCCCCCCAGACCCGGACGGCATCCAAATCCTTGGAGAGACCGATATAGCGTTTTTTCTGTGGTAAAAAATTCTGTAGTTTCTGGAAGGTCGAAATCAATTCGCCTTCCCGATGCTCCGAGGCCAGATCCTCAATAGCGTGGCTGACCGCCAACATGGCCTCGTTGTTGAAAAGATGGGTGATGTCACTTTCCGGAATCTGAACCAGTTCGCCCAGAGTGGTTACTTTCACTCCGTCTGGTTTTTTTTTGCCAGCTCGGGCTTTCTTGCCTCTGGACTTGGGTGACAGGGTCTTCAGCTTGATGCACTGAAGATCCGCGTCCTCCGCATACTTTTTTAGTATGGAACGGAACTGCTTGGCTGTGCTGTCTTCGTCTCTGGTCACCGCAATCATTTCCTTAATTACTAAACCCTTTTTCAACACAAGCAAGCGCGGCGAGGCTTATCGCCTGTCTTCGGTCAAATCTTTCCATACCTTCCACGACCTGAAGCCTTTTGCCCGCCTCCCCCTCATAAGCACAGGAACCTAGTTTATTCACAAATTTAATTCCTCTAAAGCTTCCTGGCATTGCTTATGCTTTACAGGATGTGGGCTATTAAGTAGCCTGAAAGAACCAGAGCGGGACGGAAAAGTCTGTCCGGCTCACAACCAAGGAGTTGAGCCATGAGCAAAAACAAGTTCGGGACCAATGTACTCACGTCACCCCACAAATACGTGTTGCAATCCACTGAAGGTAAAGCCAAAAAATCCCACGCCCACCGCTACGAGCGCAGACGTATACGGGAATACCTCAAACACTCTGACGAAATGATAGAAGATTTCGCCTTCTGAGATTCTTTCCGGAGCGGCACCAGCTGCTCCGGAAAATCTTGCAGAGTGTCTTCAGGCTTCCGCAGAAACTGCGGGGGGCCCTATTAATTTTTCCAAAGCCTTGGCCGAGGAAAGAACACCCGGCACACCGGCCCCGGGATGAGTTCCGGCACCGACGAGATAAAGCCCGTTGATGTCCTCCGCCAGATTATGCGGACGGAACCAGGCACTCTGGGTCAGGATGGGCTCGAACTGGAACGCTGATCCCAGGTAGGCATCCAGATCCGTCTCGAAATCCTGAGGGGTTTTGATGATTTTACTGACAATATGCTCACGTAGGTTGGGGCACACAGACTCCAGAGACTCCAGAATCGCTTCCGCGTAACGCTCCTTTTCCATTTCCCAGTTAACCTTCCCGCCGAGATGCGGAACCGGTGACAAGACGTAGAAACACTCGTGCCCGGGAGGCGCCATGCCAGGATCTGTCCGGGTCGGGGCATGCAGGTAAAGGGAAAAATCCTTGGCCAGGAACTTATGGTCGAAAATGTCGTCCAGCAGTTCCTTGTAGCGGTGCGATAAAATGATCGAGTGGTGGGCCAGATCCGGATAGGTTCGGTTGGTTCCAAAATAAATCAGAAACAAGCCCATGCTGTATTTCATCTTCTCAATGCGTTTATCCGTCCATTTGCGGCGATGCTCCGGTTTGACGCATTTCCGGTAGATGTTGGCGACGTCCCCATTCGAGACGATCAATTTCGTGGAAAAGGTTTCCCCGCCCGCCAGACGCAATCCCGTCACAGCTTCTTCCTCAATCAGAATCTCCTCCACTTTGGCGTTAAGTCGGAGCGTTCCACCCATTTCCTGGAACAATTTGATCAACCCGTTGACGAGGGCTCCGGTTCCTCCCATAGCGAAATGAACACCCCACTTTCTTTCAAGAAAATATATCATCGAATAAATGGACGAGCTATGAAAGGGGTGTCCGCCCACCAGCAGGGGGTGGAAGCTGAAGACCATGCGGAGCTTGGGGTCTTTAAAATAAGAGGCGGCCATGGTGTGGACGGATTGATCCGCGCGGAGCAGGGCCAGATCGGGGGCTGTTTTGGCCATGTCCCAGACACTGCTGAAAGGATGGTCGGCCAGCTCGACGAAACCCTTCTCAAAAATTTTCCGCGTCTTCTCAATGAATTCGGGATAACGCACAGCGTCCTCGGGGCTGATCTTGCGGATCTGCTCCAGCATGTTTTCTTCCGAGCCGTTGTATTCAAAGCTGCTGCCGTCGTGGAAAATGATGCGGTAAAACGGCTCGCAAGGGACCATTTTAACGTAATCCTCGGTTTTCTTTCCCGAGAGCTCAAACAGCTCGTCGATAAGAAAAGGCGCGGTGATGATGGTCGGGCCGGCGTCGTAGGTGAACCCTTTGTCCTTGTAAACGTAACCTCGTCCGCCCGGCATATCCCGCATTTCAAAGATGGTGGTCTGATAGCCTTTTGCCTGCAAACGGATGGCCGCTCCCAAGCCACCAAATCCGCTTCCGATTACTGCCGCCTTCACTTTATTTGCCTGTGCCATAATTGCAGGGACAGTAACACAGTTTGCCGCTTTGCCAAATGATTGATAAAGCAAGGGGGAAATCTGCCTTAGCTAATAGGGTCATCAGCCATAGGCATACCCCACAACAAGCCCTGCTCCCCGCGCTTCACTACCCAATCATAGCGATCCCGTTGTAGACACCAAAGTATGTCCTCCTCCAGGCCCAATCCAACCAGTCGCCGTCCGTTCCGGCTGCTGCGGAAAGCTTCCTCCAGATTTTCCTTGTAAGCGCGATAGAGGGACGCCAGGGGATGATCCGGTTGCCAGTCTGCGAGAATCGCCGAAGCCAGCAGGGCATCTTCCAGGGCAAAATCCTCGCCAGTTCCGCTGCAAACCAACACGACGGGGGCTTTCTGACGCTGAAGAACGTTGACGGTCGCACGGAGATTCAGAAATGATGCCACCAGCAACAGCTCCGCTCCACGCGCCGCCTCCATGGCCCGTGTTCCATTAGTCGTGGTCAGAACCATTCCACCTCTCCGGGTTCCGGTTCCGAGAAATTCCCGGGGCGAATTCCCTTTACTGAAACCTGCCGGAGGAAGCCCTCCCCGCTCTCCAGCCAGAGTAGAACCGGCAAACTCCTCCGCTTTCCGCCGCGCTGTCTCAACATCTCCACAGGGGTAAATCCAGTCATACCCTTCCGCCAAAGCGGTCACCATGGTGGACGTGGCTCTTAACACATCAATCACGACTACAGTTTTACCGGCCCAATACTCCTGCCCTGGCCGCTCATAGGCAGCAGGCGCAGTCAACACTTCCACCAATGGCATCTCTCCGGACATAACTTCTTTTTGGTTTATTAATCCTGTTAAATAATTGACCTTACCCAACCGAAACACTTGAGGAAACATCTTGTCACAATCCCGACGAAGTTTAGACTGCCCTGAGAGCCTCCAACAATCACCATCATGCCCAAGGGATATCTCAGCCTCGTTCTTCACGCACATCTCCCCTTCGTCCGCCATCCCGAATACGAAGAGTTCCTCGAAGAAGACTGGTTCTATGAGGCCATCACGGAAACCTACATCCCGTTGATCAACATGATGGACGGACTGATCAATGACGGTGTCGATTTCCGCCTGACCATGTCGATGACGCCTCCTCTCTGCTCCATGCTTCTCGACCCCCTCCTCCAGCAGCGCTACATCCGTAATCTGGACAAGCTCATCGAACTGAGCACCAAAGAAATTGACCGCACCAAACACGACCACGTTTTTCACGAACTGGCCTGGTTCTATCACAACCGCCTTCAGGATTGCCGTCATGTTTTCTGCGATAAATACGGACGTAACCTCGTCGGTGCTTTCCGCAAGTTTCAGGATGCAGGCAAACTCGAAATCATCACCTGCGGTGCCACCCACGGCTTCCTACCCCTGATGTCCGAATATCCCGAAGCCGTCCGCGCCCAGATCCTGATCGCCCGCGACCACTACCGCGAATGTTTCGGACGCGATCCCCGCGGCATGTGGCTGCCGGAATGTGCCTATGTTCCCGGTATTGAAAAATTTCTGCAGGAAGCGGAAATCCGCTGGTTCATCGTGGATACCCACGGCATCATGTTCGCCGAGCCCCGCCCCCAGTTCGGCGTCTACGCCCCCATCTTCACCAAGTCCGGGCCGGCTGCTTTCGGTCGTGACATGGAGTCGAGCAAACAGGTCTGGAGCGCGGAGGAAGGCTACCCTGGGGATGTAAACTATCGCGACTTCTACCGCGATGTCGGCTTCGATCTGGATTTTGATTATATCAAGCCCTACATCCAGCCCAACGGCCTGCGCAAGTTCACCGGTCTCAAATACCACAAGATCACCGGTAAAACCTCCAACAAAGAGCCCTACCGACCTTGGATCGCCCGTGACAAGACAGCGGAACATGCGGCCAATTTCATGTTCAACCGGGAAAAACAGATCAACCATCTGGCGGATAATCTCGGCATACCCCCGATCATTCTTGCTCCCTATGACGCCGAACTCTACGGACACTGGTGGTTCGAAGGTCCGGATTTTTTAAACTATCTTCTGCGTAAAGTAGCCTTTGACCAGGACGTCTTCAAAACCATCACTCCGGCCGAGTATCTGCAAAAATACCCGACCCAACAACTGGCCACACCTTCAGCTTCGTCCTGGGGAAACAAAGGGTATTGGGAAGTCTGGCTCGAACCCTCCAACGCCTGGATTTATCCGCACCTGCATGTGGCGGCCCAGCGTATGACCGAACTGGCGCGCCAATTCCACGATTGTTATGGATTGACCGAACGCGCCATGAAACAGGCAGCCCGCGAGCTGCTTTTGGCGCAGTCCAGCGACTGGGCTTTCATCATGAAGACCGGCACCATGGTTCCCTACGCCGTTAAACGCACCAAAGATCATATCCTCCGCTTCAACAAACTCTACGACCAGATCAAGTCCAACCAGATCGACGAAGAATTCCTCGGCAACTGCGAGTGGCGTGATAATATTTTCCCTAATATCAATTGGCGTTATTATATTTGAAGTGATTTCAACCAATCTTGCATTGAGTTTGACTCGAACGTTATTCAGGGTGGAGTAAGGTGTTACAGCCCTATCCAAAAGATTTATCCGTCCGCTTTGATCAAGCCACTACTAGGGTGATCGGGCTGCGGTTCCTTCCACGCCCCAGGCGGATCAGGATGACGGTGTAGAGATACCAGCCTGCATCCTTAAATTGGAACTGCCTGTTTAAAAACCAGGGGCCTTTCGTTCCGGTAACGAAATTCTGTCCTCAGCCTGAATTACCCGCCCATCTGCTTAAAATAACTTTTCAGCTTGCGGTCATAACGGCGTTTCCAACGCTCTTCCGGGGTCAGAAACTTGATTTCGTAAACCCAAAGACCAAGACGATAGAGCCCGTAGAGGGCTGCGACGGCAAGTGCGATAAAAAGGACAACTAACACGGATTATTTATTGTTACACAGTTGCCACAAAACTTCAATAAAAGGCTTTAACATCCCAAATGACAAAAAATATGCCTGAAATGCCTCTAGGGCGTTGATCATTATCGGGGTCAGGCAACCCGCTTGGCCACATCCTCCCGTGTCACTTCCCAGAGCAGGTCGAGGGTCTTTATCAATCCGTCTTTGGCTTCGGCCAACGCTTCGGGTGACGCCACCGCGGCCCGACCAAGGAAGTAGAACTTGATCTTCGGCTCGGTTCCGGATCCCCGGACCACGATGCGAAAGCCTTCCGACAAATAAAACATCAGCATCAATTCTTTCGGGATCAATTTGCCATCCACGTCATAAACAGTGTCTTCAGCAAAATTCTGAACTTTCTCCACCTTGAAGCCCCCCCAGCTTTCCGGAACCTGCGCGCGGTAACTTTCCAGGAGTTTTCTGATCTTGGCCGCTCCTTCCGCACCTTCAAAGGTCAGGGTGCCCAATTTCTCGAAATAAAAGCCGTAGCGGACATAAATTTCATCCAGATAGTCCAGGATCGTTTTCCCTTGGGAGCACGCATACGCCGCTGTTTCCGCAAACATCAGCACCGCCGCATTAGCATCCTTGTCGCGGACATAATCGCCTCCGGAATAACCGTAGCTTTCTTCGCCCCCAAACACAAAGAAGCTGCTTTTTTCCAACAACACGGAACGCCAGGCCTCAGCGGAAAGTGTGCCACGCCCGCCGGCCTTGTTTTCGTAGTCACGAAGTTTTTCCCCGATGTATTTGAATCCTGTCAGGGTATCGACGCATTTCACGCCGTAATGCGCGGCCAGGGCTTTCTGTAGATCGGTCGTCACAAAGGTTTTGATCAGGGTGGCGTGGGAAGCGTTTCCTGGGTTGAGAACACCCTTGGCAAAAAAGCGTTCCAAACGGTAGGCCGCCATGACCGATCCGATCTGGTTCCCGGTGATGATTTCAAAGTCACCCTTGGCGTTTTTCAGCGCCACGCCCATGCGGTCGGCGTCCGGATCCGTCGCGATGACCAGATCAGCCCCCTCTGCCTTGGCCTGATCCATCCCCAGTTGCAAGGCTTCTGCATTCTCGGGATTGGGTGATTTGACCGTGGGAAATCCACCGTCCGGTTTAACCTGGGAGGCCACGGTCGAGACCTGAAATCCGAACCTTTCCAGCAAGGCCGGCACGCTTTGAATGCCCGTTCCATGGATGGGGGTGAAAACAATCTTCAGTTTTCCTTTCTGGGACTTGATGATCTCCGGCTCCAGAACCAGGGCGCTGACCGCATCCAGGTATGCCTGATCCACCTCCTTGCCGATAATGTGCAGGGTGCCTTGTTTAGCCGCCGCATTGGCGACCCGTCCCGATTGGATCTTCATGACTTCCTGGATCACCCCAGAGGCGTTAGGCTCCACCAGTTGGGCTCCGTCATCGAAATAGGCTTTATAGCCATTGTCGTGGGGAGGATTATGGCTGGCGGTGATGACAATGCCCGCCTGCGCCTTCAGGTGCCGCACGGCAAAGGAAAGCTGCGGCGTGGAACGTTCGCTCTCAAACAAATAGGCATCAATCCCCATCTCCACCGCGGTCTTGGCGGTCAGTTCGGCAAAGGCCCGGGAAAAATAACGGGTGTCATGAGCCACCACCAGTGACGGGGTTTTTCCGGGAAACTGTTTGATCAGATAATTCACCAGCCCCTGTGTGGCACGGCTGATGTTGAAATAATTCATTGAGTTCGTGCCCACTGCCGGATATTCAGGGGGTTGCGCCGTGCTGTTTTTCCCAAGCTCAGACCTGGTGACCGTCCTCCCGATGGAGCGTCCTCGCAGCCCACCCGTTCCGAAACTGAGAGTCTTGTAAAAGCGGTCGTTGAGTTCCGTCCAATTTCCCGCCGCCACCAGTTCTTCCACAGCCGCCTTCTCCCATGCCTCACAACCGGATTTCTCCAGAAGAAAGAGAATGTTATCACGACTGGAGGCCAACATTTTTCCTGAAGAAACAGCCAAAGCGAACGTATCAAACAGAGAACTCATCTCCCTATTCAGCGCGGCAATCAGGCTGCTGACAACCGAAAAAAGGATGAATTTACCGCTCTAAGACTGGCACCAGGATAAATCCGGTTTCCAAATCTCCCACCACCCGGCTTTTCCGGCCCCGGTGATTCCAATGCCATAGTCCTATCAGGGAACAGATGAAGGCATCCGTGCGATCTTCCACTTCCTTGGACCATGTCCGTTCCAACAACCGGTCCAATATCCCAGAGGCTTCCAGCCCGGGAAACAGGCACCGGCCTTGTTCGCGTAAAAGAGACTGAAGCCGCCGGAATTCAACTTTCCTCTCCGCCACGCTGCCACGTTTGTATTTGATGATCCGCTCCAGGCTAAAAAGTGAAACCAAGGCCGCATGGGGATAGACTTCCATCAGCCAAGGCACTCCATACACTTCTCCCGCTTTGCCACCGGGCGGACGTTTTCCCGACGATTGTGGATAACATTGTTGTATCCTGGCGGCCACCCGAAGTGCCCGGGGACAAAGCTTTTTGTTCACGGGATGACAACCCGCATGTTGTTTCCCAAAAAGTCGGTGCATCTCCCGGTCAACCGGGCGGGAACCGCCTTCATTGATACAAACAACCGGAGCATCCAAAGCCACAATCACCGGTTCAGGCGACCTCGCAAAAGGATCGATCACTTTCAAAAGTGCATCATCTCCCTGCGGATAGGCCATTGTCTCCAGACAAACTTTCTTTCCACGAACCTTCAGGACACAAACACCGTCCGCTTTTTTTTCACCCCAGGCCAGATCGATCCCCACAATCCACATGGAATCAAGTTCGCTGCAAAACAGAGAACCGCAAGTATCCCGGAATTATTTTAAACGGATTTCAGTAGCACCGAAATAGGAGTGCAGAACCGCTGGTAATTTGACGCTTCCGTCCTTTTGTTGGCCGGTTTCAACCAAAGCCACAAACAAACGCGGCAGGGCTGTTCCCGAACCGTTCAAGGTATGGCAGAACACGTTTTTCTTGTCTTCGGTCTTGTAACGAAGGTTCATTCGGCGGGCCTGGAAATCCTCGAAATTGCTACAGGATGAAACTTCCAGGTAGCTCTTGGAGCCAGGTGCCCAGACTTCGATGTCGTAGCACTTGGCCGCGCCGAATCCCATGTCGCCTGTGCAAAGCTCGATGGTGCGGTAATGCAGCCCCAGCAGTTCCAGAACCTTCTCGGCATTTTTCCGGAGAGCTTCCAACTCCTCATACGAGGTCTGCGGCTCCACGATTTTCACCAATTCCACCTTGTCAAACTGGTGCACACGGATCATGCCCCGATTGTCTTTGCCCGCTGAACCCGCTTCCTTGCGGAAACAGGGTGTGTAGGCGGCATAACGGATGGGGAGTTGTTCTTTGTTGAGAATTTCCTCACGGTGCAGGTTGGTCACGGGCACTTCTGCCGTCGGGGCAAGGAAAAGATCCTCACCTTCCAGACGATACATGTCTTCCCGAAACTTGGGCAACTGGCTCGTCCCATACATGGAAGCCTCGCGCACCAGGAAGGGCGGAAAAATTTCCGTATAACCGTGTTCCCCCGTATGCAGATCCAGCAGAAAGTTCAACAGGGCTCTTTCCAGCCTGGCTCCCTGCCCCCTAAAAACAAAAAAACCACTCCCGGAAATTTTTGCTCCGGCAGCAAAATCCACGATGCCCAGTCTCTCCACCAAAGGCACATGCTCCAATGGTTCAAAATCAAAGACAGGCTTTTCCCCGAAGGTTCTTACCACGGGATTAGCCGTTGCATCCAGACCGACGGGGCAGGCTTCATGGGGAAGATTCGGAACCTGTAGAAGAAGATCCCGTTGCTGCTCATCCAACTCCGTCTGCTTTTTATCCAGCTCTGCAATACGGTCGGATTTCTCCTTCATTCCGGCCAACAAATCGTCTGCCGATTCCCCTTTGGCTTTGCGCCCCCCGATATCCTTGCTGATGGAGTTGCGCTCAGCCTTGAGCTTTTCCACTTCAGCGATGACTTCGCGGCGCTTGGCATCGACATCCAGAATCAGGGCCACAGCGGCTTCATCGCCCTTGCCACGGGCTTTCAGACGTTCGACCACTTTTTCGGGGTTATCCCGGATCAATCGGATATCGAGCATAGAGCAGAGGATTTAAGAGATCAAAAAGGGGGAAAACAAACCAAAAATTGGAGGAAGGATGCCCGCTAAAGGCGCCAACAACCACGAAAACCGGAATAAGCCCCTTAAACCTAAATCAGAAGAATGATGTGTTCCTTCCGTCTTTAGCGCCATTTCGCGTGTTTCACGGGAAAATTTCCCATTCTTAAAACTTTAAACTTAAAACCTAAAACCCTAAACTTTCCCCATGTCTGCCCTGTTGGAAGTTTTAAAGCTGAGCTTCGGTTACACAGAATTCCGTGCTCTCCAGCGCGAGATCATTGAGGAATCCCTGGCCGGAAATGACGTTTTTGCCCTGCTGCCCACCGGCGGCGGCAAATCCCTTTGTTTCCAGATCCCGGCCCTGATCCAACCCGGATTGACCCTCGTTGTCTCCCCACTCATAGCCCTGATGAAAGACCAGGTCGATTCCCTCCAGGCCAGCGGGATCTCCGCCACCTTCCTCAACTCCTCTCTCGATGCCTCCGAATCCAAAGCCCGTCTTCAAGGCCTTCACAACGGCAAATACAAACTGCTCTATGTGGCGCCCGAACGCCTCATGCTCGACAGTTGGGAAGACAAACTCCAGTCCTGGAACATCAACCTCATCGCCATCGACGAAGCCCATTGCATCAGCGAATGGGGTCACGACTTCCGCCCTGAATACCGAAAAATTTCCCAACTCCGAAAATTGCTGCCCGATGTCCCGGTCATGGCCCTGACAGCCACCGCGACGGGACGGGTCCGCGAAGACATCATCAACCACCTGAAACTACGGGAACCGAAATGTTTCGTCGCCTCCTTCAACCGGCCCAACCTTTCCTACCGCGTCATCCCCAAGGACAAACCCCTGCAGCAGATCATCGACTTCGTAAAAAAGCGCGACCACGAAAGCGGCATTATCTATTGCTCCAGCCGCAAAGGCACGGAGTCCCTCGCCGAATCCCTGGCCGATCGCGGCATCAAGGCGAAACCCTACCATGCCGGTCTAACCAACAAGGAAAGGGACTTACACCAGGAACTTTTTCTGCGGGACGAAGTCAAAGTCATCTGCGCCACCGTCGCCTTCGGTATGGGCATCAACAAACCCAACGTCCGCTACGTCATCCATCACGATCTTCCCAAGAACCTGGAAGGTTATTACCAGGAAACGGGTAGGGCCGGACGCGATGCCCTGCCTTCGGACTGCCTACTTCTTTTCAGCGCTGGTGACGTGGCCAAACAAATGCATTTCCTTGATGAAATCAGTGACGAAGACGAGCAACGTAACGCCCGCACCCAGCTACAGCAGATGTTGCACTATGCTGAAAGTTCGGGCTGCCGACGGGTCGATCTCATGGGGTATTTCGGTGAAACCTGGGAAGAAGTGCCCTGCGGTGCCTGCGACAACTGCCTGTCCCCCCGCGAATCCTTCGACGGAACCATTCATGCCCAGAAATTGCTGTCCTGTGTCTACCGCATACGCCGCGCGGGAGGTTTCGGCGTCGGACTGAACCATGTGGTGGAAGTTTTAACCGGTGCCAACACGGAAAAAATCCGACGCTGGAACCATGACCAACTTTCCACCTACGGGATTGGTAAAGACACCCATCGCAGCCAATGGCTGGCTATCGGACGCGAGCTTCTCCGAATGGGATTCCTGCGTCTTTCCGTTGGAGAACACCAGGTTTTGGAACTGACCCCGGCCGGGATTGAGGCTCTGAAGAGCCGTAACCCTATCCAACTGACCAAGCCCATGACCAAGACTCCGTCCACCCGTCCGCAGCGCAGCGGCGCGATTGATTGTGATGAAGCCCTATTCGAGCGGTTGCGCATCTTGCGCAAGAAGCTCGCGGACGCACGGGAAGTTCCGGCCTACATCATCTTTGGCGACAACACCCTTCGTCAAATGGCGCGTTATTATCCGGAAGATGAAGACGATTTCGACAGTATCAGCGGTGTGGGCGAAAAGAAAAAGGCGGAGTTTGCCGCCCTATTTGCCGGAGAAATCC
>JBBSCO010000014.1:0-55174 GCA_038250235.1 Methylacidiphilales bacterium
GGGTGATCCTCTCGAAGGCTTTGGCCTCGGAGAAAGACTTCAGAAACAAGATTTGGATACGCGTAAAACTGCTGGGAGAAAGTCAGGTTGCCTTGGCGAATGAGTTGGGATACACAAGCAACGTGACCATTCACCAGATCGCCAAAAGGGTGGAAGAACGATCCGGCAAAGACGAAACCTTAGAAGGTAAAATCCGGGCCTGGAAAAATCTGTTATATGTTAACGACTGACCCCCTGAGACGGGCTGGTGACCGCACGGTTATGACGCTAGATCGATTTTTTCAGTTTATCGAAGCAGTCTTGCCCTTCCGCGCCAACCTGGATGATTTGGCGGGTTTTTCCCAAGGCTCTGGTGATCTCAACCTGCGACCCGAGCACCGCAGTCACGATACGAAGCTCTGTCAGCTCGCGAAATCGCAGCCCTCCACGGATCACCGATGCCGTCTTTGCAAGGTGGCCGCCAACCGGGCGGCGATCCGGACGAAAGGGGTGTCCAACGGCACATGTCACCTAGGGCTCTCGGATTGGACCCTGGACATCAAGTCGGGCGGGCAGTCGATAGGCGTGCTCTACTTGGGATCTGTGCGCATCGTGGAGCATCTGGCCCGAGACCGCGCTCGACTGCTCGCGTCCTGCGAGAAAGAGGGCTTGGCCCCGGACGCGGCGATCTCCGCCTGGGAATCCACCCAAGCGGTCACCCTTGCGGAGTTCGAGAAAGGCCGCGCGGCCATCGTCGCCATCGGAGAATTTCTCGACGGAATATTGGAAAATGCCGGCCTTCACCTGCTGCCATTTCAAGCGCAACTCAAAGCGCATCTCACTGGCCGCTACCATCGACTGCCCCCGCACATTTCCAAAGCCCTCGCCGTGATGCAGAAGGAGTTCGATACACCGCTGCGGGCGCACGATCTGTGCCGCCGGGTAGGTTGCAGCCCGGGCCACTTCAGCCGGTCGTTCAGCGAGACGGTCGGCATGTCATTTACCGACTGTCTCGTCCAAATCCGATTAAACCGCAGCAGGCGGCTGCTCCGTCGCACCAATCTGCAGGTATCGGAGATTGCTGCGCAGACGGGCTTCGCCGATCAAACCCATTTCGGCAGATCGTTCCGCAAGGCGTATGGCGCGACCCCATCCGAATTCCGGCGCTTACTCGCGTAGCGAAATGCGCCCCGCTCGCGAGGGCATGAAAAAACGATTCGCCGCGCATCATCATACTATCAGACAACATTGCAGTCTACTATGACAAGGGTCATGAAAATATCCCTCAGTATCCTCCGCTTCACATTTGCGTCCATTCTGCTTGCAGGCATAGCAGGCATGGCATCGGCCCAAACGATCATATACCGCGAAACATTCGGAAACGTTACCGCTGGCAATGCGGCATACAGCACTGTGGGATGGACAAGTGACATCTTCAACTCTATCCAAGGTCTTTCCACTGGCCAGTCGAGCCTAAGCGGCTCGCACGGAATTTCGAATTTAGCTGGACGCCTGGCCAACCTGGACAACATCAACGCCGGGACATCCACCAGCCTGACCAACGGATTTGCTTTTATCGGGAGCAACACCAGTGGAGTCAACCTCCGCACGCTCTCCTATACGACAGAGTATCCCTTCACCTTGGCTGCGCCGAACATCAATGGGATCAGCTTTTTTGCCGGACACACCGGCACTACTTTGGCCAATGTGACTTCGCGCCCCGCGCTTCTGGTCGGCGGCACCTGGTATGTGACCACTACCTCCGCCACGACGGCATCCATCAATGGAGCAGCTTTCGCCGCAAGCGCTGAGTTCAAGCAGTTTGCCCTCACCGGCTCCACGCAGCTCCATGCTTTGAACGCGTTGAACCTTGCCCCGATCACCGCCACCCCGGTAAATCTGTCATCACTTGGCAATGTCGCTGCCTTCGGTGTCTTTGCCGAAACTCCGGCTAATTTAGACTTTGTGCGATTCGACACCTACGTGTTGACCGTCCCCGAACCCTCGGCTGTGGGCCTGATGGGCTTGGGCGTGGCCGCCGTCCTCGCTCTCCGCCGCCGGCGGAAGAACGCGTGATCTAAACACATTCTCTTTTGCAGACCTTTTAGTCAACGGAGCCGGGCTAGCCGGGATTGCGGCAGGCGGCTTCTCCGCCGCACAAATTCGCAGGTGTCGGAGATCGCCGTGCTGACGGGCTTTGCCGATCAAACTCATTTCGGCAGATCGTTCCGCCGAGCACACGACGTGACACCATCCTAATTCCGGCGCTTGCTCGCTTGACCAGACGGACTCCGTTTTTCGGGGAGCATGAAAAAACGAATGACCAGGCACGGCTATTCTAGAAGACAACACCGCAGATCGCTTATTAAGGATTGATGAGAAGTTCACTAAATCCCCGCAGCCCGGCACTTGTAGCTGCAGCATTATCTCCCGACAGTCAAGCCCATGAAACTGAACCCTCATTCGATGCGGTCAGCGCTAGATAGCCCTCTCGACATGAATACATTTTCTTCAACGGATCTTTTAGTCAATGGGGCTGGGCTGGCGGGGATCGCCGCCGCGTTAACCGCCGCGCGATCAGGTCGCCGCGTCCTGCTGGTGGATTCTGGAGCCAGTCCGGTGTGGGATTGGATGGGCACGCTTCAGAATTTACAACCGTTGCGGTGCGTGGCGAACCTAGCGAGACGCCTTCAATGTGACCCCGCCGCGATGATCGAAAAAGACGTTGGGGGTGACGCGCTACTCCATCCCTGTCGATTGAAGATAGCTGCGGAAGACAGCCTGCTCGCGGCCGGAGTCGAACTACTCTACGTTGCCGCGCCTTACGCTTGGGAATGGCGGGACGGATCGCTGACGGTCTGGATTTCCAGTAAAAGCGGGACGTTCCAAGTCTCGTGTCGGGAGATTATCGACGCCTCGCACGAAGCTCGGTTTGCGCCCGCCTTTTCGAAGCCCGCGCTCCGAAGCGGAGGTGGGCCAACGGTCCGTTGGATCGAATTCACTGGCGTGCTTTCCGACGGGATGTCGCAAACCCTCGCCGACCAGAAGCTCGGCCAACTCCGCGCCGTCGCGGCCTCCTCTCAAGACGGGCATTTCGTGGTGGGATTCACGCCCTCGAACGTCTGGATCGGAGCACCCGGCACCCTCGCCAAAGCGAATGGCGCAACCCGAGCGGAAGCGCACGATTTGGCGACTCGGTTGATTGCGCAATCGCCCGCGTTCCGATCCGCCAAAATTGCGCGTATCGCGGACATCGACGTTGCCGGGTCGCCGCGATTTTTTCCGCCCAAGCATTCATTTTTCCAGATCGCAGGGCCTGCCGGCATCGAGTCTCCGACCGGGGCGGACCGACTTGCTGCAAATCCGATCGCCCTCATGGATCATGCCGCCCGGCTCGCATCCTTGGATCGCCTGGAGCCATCCGAGAGCCCAGCGTCTGGCTGTCTTCCGCAGACCAGCATGCGGACGGAGGTGCTGGTGGTCGGAGCGGGCACCTGCGGGGCCAGCGCCGCGATCGCCGCCGCCGAAGCTGGCGCATCGGTCATTGCTGCCGAGATGAATTCTGGAATGGGTGGCATCGGCACGGTCGGAGGTATCAATAGCTATTGGTTTTCCCGCCGCGTCGCCCAGAACAAGCGGCTCACCCTCGCCGTGCGCGATCTCGAAGATGCCGAGGGCTATGCGGAGATGCCGCATTGGAAGATGAAGATGTGGCCCATCGAGAAGAAGAAACACATCCTGCACTCGATGGCAGGCGGAGCTGGAGTGATCTCGCTCCTCGAGCACCGCCTCGTCGCACCGATCACGAACGGTGACCAAGTCGCGGGAGCCCTGCTCATCGGCCCGGACAATCTCGTCGAAGTCCGAGCCGGTCTCACCATCGATGCGACCGGCGACGGCGATCTCGCCGCCGCAGCGGGGGCCGATTACCTCTACGGTGCGCGGCGAACGCAATCCTCCATGTGGTTCACCCTGTCGTGGTGCGGCAAGCCCGGGAAGTTTGTCAGTAATTTCACCAGTCTAGTCGATGTCCGCGAGGCGCGGGATTACACGCGCGCCATCCTTTCCGGGCGGCGTCGCGGCTCGGATCCGTGGGACCACTCGCTTTACCTCGGTCTCCGCGAGTCGCGGCACGTCCGCGGGGAGGTCTGGCCGACCCTCACGGATCAACTTCAAAGGCGTCAGTGGCCAGACGCCATTGAGATCGCCTTCAGCAACCACGACGTCAAAGGCTACACCGAGAGCGACTGGCTGCGGATCGGACTGATCCCGCCAAATCTGGAAATTGAAATTCCCTATCGCGCACTGGTTCCTCAGCGGCTGGACGGTCTGCTCCTTGCGGGCAAGGCCATCTCGGGCACTTCGGAGGCCCTGCCGGCCATCCGGATGCAGGCGGACTTCGAGAACCTCGGGTACGCGATCGGACTCGCCGCCGCCCGGTGCATCCAGTCCGGCGTCAAGCCGCGAGACCTCGATGTTCGCCAACTTCAGACCGAATTGGTGGAGCGTGGCCAACTTCCCGAATCCCTGCTTTCGCGGAAAATCACGCCCACACCTGACACCCCGGAGCGCATCGCATCTCTCATCGCGCAACTCGACGACGCCATCCCGCTCACGCGCTATCAGGACATGGAGATGGGAGACGCGTGGTGCGAAGAGATCCCGTTCGTGGAGCTTTGCGTGATGGGGAAGAACGCCGTCCCGCGAGTCCTCGCGGAGTTTCAGCTCATGGAGTCCCCGCGGCGGTTGACCTGTGCCCTCATCTTGGCGTGGAACGAAGATGCTCGGGTTCGCGAATACTTGGAGGAAACGATCCACGCCCGCATTGCACCGCAGGCCGGCCTGCCCTCCGTGGAGCGTCCGGTGCGCTACGCCCATCCGTCGCCGGACCAAGGGAACATGCCGGATGTGGCTTACCTGCTCAACGCTCTGGCATTCGTTGCCAATCCCGAGACAGCCCTCTTGATCGACGAGTTCGTCGACCGTCTCGTCGTTACGGAAGACGCCTTCCGCAGTGCGAAGTCTGGAGTGTTTGACTATGTCGACGCCATCTGCGCCGTCGCGTGCAAGATCGCCCACCCCACGCTGCTCCCGACCCTCAGGAAGCTTCACTCCAAACCTCTGCTCCAGGGGAATGTCCATCTGAGTGGCTGCGAGATCGACTTCTTTCCCGAGCGGCGGGCGTTCCTCGAGGTACAGATCGCCGAGGCTCTCGCGCGCTGCGGCGAAGCGTCGGGCCTCGAGTTTCTGAGCTCATTTCTGCGGGATTCCCGCGCTCCCATCGCCAATGCGGCGAGGGGAGTTTTGAGGAGCCTGGGGGTTTCGCCGGACCCGGAGATGAGATCGGTGCGCCCGGCCGTCGACCCGATCCCGCGGGTTCGTCACGCTGAAGGGGAGGATGGAATCGACTGGGCGCACGACCCCTCTCCTCAGGTTCCCAACGACATCATGCGCGCATTGCGCCAGAAAGAATGACACCCAGATGAAAAGAGAATCTGGGAATATGAGTTATAACAGCAAAGAAGAATATTTGGAGAGTTGTCGGGCACGATATCCGAGGCGAAACCGAATGGGGCGGAGTGCGATGATCGATGAGGTGAGTGAGAAGCTGGGCTGGGAACGTAAGCACACGATCAAAGCTCTCAACGGCAAAGTCACGTTGGGGGTGAAGGCGCGGAGACGAGGAAGCAAGGCCACCCACGTCAAGGAAGAGCGATCTATCATCGTGCGTATTTGTAAGCAGAGCGAGCAGCCCTGCAGGGTGCGACTGAAGGCAACGCTGCCGCTGTGGATGGAGAGCTACGCAGCGCGTTACGGAGCAATTGATAATCTGATGGGGTCAGTCTGATGGGGTCAGTCGTTAACAAATAACATAATCTCACGACTGACCCCATGGACATGGATTGTGCAAGAGCGGATGGATTATTTTCTGACACCGTTGACCATGAAGAAGGTGGGTTTATCCCGGGATTGCAGGACAGCTTCGTGGGGCTCGGTATCAGGGGGGAGCGGGAAAGCTACGAGGTCGGCCAGGGCTCCGGGTTTGATCACGCCGAGTTCTTCTTCCAATCCAAGGGCTTTGGCAGGAGCCGTGGTCACCATCTGCAGCCAGCTCCGGGCGGAGAGTCCGGGATAATTCAGGCGGGCCCGGCGAAGTTCCTTGCGCAGGTCCAGAGTGTCATTGCTGGCCAGACTGTCTGTTCCGATGCTGATGTTGCAGCCTATCGATTGCAGTTTTTCCAAAGGAAAACGGGCGTGTCCGAAATAGTCGTGGCATCCGGGGCAGTGCACGACATTAAGAGGGTTTTCCTGCAGGGCCTGGAAGTCGTAGTTCTGGAGATAGTTCATGTGGACGGCCAGGCATTTTCCGTTCAGGAGTCCGAATTCCAGAAGATGGGAAAGAGCCGAGCCCTGGCCGCAGTCCTGCATGTCGCGTCCGATACTTTTGAGGAATTCATACATAGGGCCTTCGCCATAGAGAAACATTTCCTGTTCTTCCACGGACTCCGCGATATGGGTGGTGATGGGTAGTCCCAGTTCTTCACTACAATGTTTGGCCAGGCGGTAAAGCTCGACGCTCGAAGTATAGGGGGCGTGCGGGCTCAGGCCGAAGCCTCCCAACCATCCGTCCTGCCCCTGAAAAAAGGTCAGGGCTCCCATCAGGGCCTCGTCTTTCTCCATCCGGGCCCGCAGGTCGATCAGTTCCAGAAACCACCAGGTGCGGATGGGTGGAGGACCCATTTCAAGGAGAAGCTCGGGAAACGCCTCGATATTCAGGACGGTGGTGCAGCCGCTATCCATGAGCTGTTGGAAGCCGTCCTGGATGGAGGCAAGGAAATTTTCCGGAGTGTAGCTGAGTTTGAGGGAATTGATTTTTTTGATCCATTCGGTGAAACCCTTTCCGGAAAAAATGGCACCGCGGAATCCCGTGTAATCCAGATGGCAATGGGCATTGATCAAGCCGGGAAGAAGAACCTGATCGTCCAGATCGATGACTTCCTCGCCAGGAAGAGGCTGCAGATAGAGGCCTACTTCCCTGATCCTTTCACCTTCCACGCGCAGAGCGGCGGGTCCGCTGAGAGCGGGGCCGGTCATCGACAAAATCTGGGAGGCGCGGATGAGCATCGATAGTAACTTAGCATCAGGCACCAGGATGCAAACCAAGACTCAGGCTGAAGTTAATAACCTGATGATGAGGAAAGTGACGAATGTTCAGGTCTTGATCCGGGCTTCTTCGATTTCCTGCTGGATCAATTCCCGTTCCTGTTTGTTAAGACGGTCGATGAAGAGAATCCCGTTGAGGTGGTCGACTTCATGTTGCACTGCCCGTCCCAGGAGGCCGCCGGCATCAAAGGTCCAGGTTTTACCTTCCAAGTTGGTTGTCATAACGCTGACGCGGTAGCCGCGGCTGACATCAGCGGAAAGGCCGGGAAAACTGAGGCAACCTTCATGGTCGAGGACTTTTTTCTTGGTCAGGGTGATTTTCGGATTGATGAGGACAAGGGGCATGTAGTCCTGGAGATTGACCTCTTTGTCATTCATCCACATTTTGGAGGGGCGTTCGATATCGGGAGGGATTTCAATCACAGCGAGTTGCAGATCTTCGCCGATTTGCTGGGCGGCCAGTCCGATGCCGTGGGCATGGCGCATGGTTTCCAGCATGTTTTCCACCATGGTTTTAATTTCGGGAGTAAGGGAGGTAATTTTGCGTCCGGCTTTGCGCAGGATGGGGTTCCCGTATTGAACAATTTCCAAAACCATGATGAACAGAAGATAACGAAGAAAACAAAGTTCGGAAAAGGATTTTTTTATTGGTGCCGGACAGGATCAACCTGTGAATGCCATGTTTTAAAGGTGGTTTGTGGAAGATGATTAAAAGGCCGATGAGGTTGTTCAATAGCTTTATGTAGGCCATGAGGCGTGCTTCGTGGATGGGTAAAATGGCTTCAACGGCCTTCCCTTCGATCAGAAGACAATCTTCCACCAGAATAACGACCAAAGGGCTCATCAATGACCAAGCCCTTTTATTTGAGTTCACCCTTTTTTTTTAGAGCTAATGGAAATCTTTTGCAAATGGAGTACATGCTTCAAGCAATGCTCATAAAAGGATACAAGCAATCCGGAGCCTAATTCCCGATGAACTTCAGTGGCTGCCCTGATAACCAGAGAACTAAGCTTGTCTGCCTGTTAAAAAAGGGAAGGCATGGATTTCAACCTTTGCTCTCTTTGTTGACTTTTTTGTTTAATTTTCTTTTTTGCCGTCTTCAGTCAGGAGGGAAAGGTTGGCGATACCGGCTGCTTTGGAGGCATCCAGGACTTTGACAAAAAAGCCCAGGGGAATACCGGTGTCAGCCTTCAGAATGAATTGGGCATTGGGCATGAGGGTCCGACGTTCTTTCAGGGCGGCCTCAAGATCGGCCAGAGGGATTTCCTTAGAGCCGATGAAAATCTTTTTGTCTTTTGAGGCCAGAATCGTAATGGGCTCCCCGGGTGTTTCCTCTTTTGTGCCTTGCGTGGCTTCCGGCAACTGGATCTGGATCTGGGGTTGATCCTCCTTGAATTCGGAGGTAGCCACGAAAAAGATCAGGAGGATACACAGAATATCGATCAGGGAGACGATATTGATGGCCGGAGGATGTTTGGCCTTGGAGTAGAATTGCATGGGCTGCCGGGGTGACTGGTTGGATCAGTCTTTGGGGGCTTCGAGATAGAGCTTGGTCAATAAATCCATGCAGATGGTTTCCATCTCGACTGCCAGGGCTTCAATTTTTTTGGTGTAGTAACTGTTGGCAATGAGGGAGGGGATGGCTACAACCAGGCCGGCAACCGTTGTGTAAAGGGCCTCGGAGATACCTTTGGCAATCAACATGTTCTGGTCGGCCCCGCCTTTGCCGATGGTAGAAAAAATAACGATCAAACCGGAAACGGTGCCGAGGAGTCCAAGGAGGGGACCAATTCCGACGGTGATTTCCAGGACGATCAGGCCTCGTTCGAGGCGGGTGACTTCGCGGCGGGCCTGGGTTTGTACGGCCTCGACATTCTCCGCCTTGGTCCAAGGAAGGTGTTCCAGTCCAATGCGCACGAGTCGTGCCAGGGTGGTGCGGCCGGGAGCGGCCAAACTGGCAATTTCCGAGGAGGCCTGTCCGATCCTCAGGTTGAAGATGGCGCGGTAAAGGTTGTCGGCAATGACGTTGGCCCGGCGCAGAGCCAGTCCCCTTTCAATAATAAAGGTGACGGAAATGATGGACAGCAGAACCAAGGGCACCATGAAGGGGCCGCCTTCGATGAAAAAATTAGCAATATTTTTGAGCGTGGACATAAGCGGAGAAGTCAGCAACCTACGGATTTTTTGAGTGAAATCCAGAGGGAATTCCGGGGTTCAATAGATGGTGAAAGTGACCTCTTCCCAGTAGAAGTCACCTATTTCCTGCTGCATGCTGGCGGGAAAAGGCACATTGAACTCTGTTTTGAGATCCAGAATGGAGCGGCGTGAGATGTTCAGCAGGGCGGCCTGGGCGCCTCCCTCGACCACCTGTAGGTCGGTAATGTCGCCGTTAGAGCTCACCTTGAAGCGAATTTTGACGATGCCGATGCTGACCTGGGCGGAATCCTGCCGGACATAAATATACCAGCGGGAGCCGATGGCCCGGTAGAGTTTGGCCTTGTAGCGTCCCATCTCGCTTTCTTGGGCACCCAGAGATGAGGTGTCACCGATGGCTGCCCCGCCGTCGATGGTGGTGGTTCTTTTTTGGGCGGAGAATATTGCGGGGGCCATGGCCTGCGTGGCCGTGGTGCTTTGGGTCAATGCCGTGGCTTCCTGCGTTTTTTTGTCCACGGGATTTTTAGGTTTGTCGGCGGTGCTGATCATTCCGGAGCTGCGCAGGGGAATATTCTGGGAAAGCTCCCTGCTGGTGGCCTGTTTGGTTTGTTCCGCCGGGGTGGATTGTTCTTTGGGCTGGACCTGTTCTTTGGCGGGACTCTGGGGGGCGGGTTTGGCCTCGGTTTCGGGAGAATACTCCTGGTTGCGAAGGGTCATACCACGGATATCCACCCCGGTCTGGTTGGGCAGGGCCGCGTTGCCCTGGCCGGCCTGTTTACTGCTGGCCATGGTGGAGGTTTCGCCTTCGAAAGGGGTGGGCAAAGGGTTGCTAGTGGGTATGGATTCAGAGGTGTCGACAAATTGCTTCTGTTGGGGGACGGCTTCCAACAGGGCGGGTGCAGGCGGAGGCGGTGAGACCAGGCGAATATTGATGCGGTTGGAACGGGGAGGCTCCGGAGCCAATTTGAAACTACCTGCAAAATTAAAGGCAAGAAAAAGGATGAGAATATGGAGCAGAACTGACGCGGCAAAGATTCCAGCCAGGATAAGCGGCGTGCGGTCTTCCTCCATTCTGGATTCCAGATACATGGCTAATAAAATAGCAGAAGAAAGCCCGTTGTACAATACAAAGAACAAGTTCTATACAGAGCCCTCCTGCTAGGTAAGCTGTGATCGTTGGAAATTATTCGATAACAACGCGGATTTCCTGAAGTGCGATGCCAAGTGATCTAAAATCCCCCTGCCCGGTTTTGACAGGAGTCTTAAGTTCGATTTCCGCAAAAGCTCCATGTTTGGCGTAATTCGGAGAGGTTTGAAATTTCCCGGAAAGCAAAAAACCTTCTCCTGAAGTTCGGCATTGCAAGGGAATTTCGAGGTCGTTGATTTGGAGTTGGGCAGCCTCAGCATGGGGATGGGGGTCAGGTGGATGGAGGCGTGGCATCCGGCGGATCTGGAAGGAAGATAGAATACAATTTGTTCTGAAGGACCGGTCCAGCGCAGGCTGCGGCCTTCGTGATATTCCCTCATGTGAAGATTTTCACCCATGAAGATATTTTCCGGCCTCCAGAGACTGTTTGTTGCGTTTTGGTTTTGGATGGAATGCTTCTGAAAATAGTTCCTTCTTAAAACTTCGCGCATCTCGGTTTGGTCAAGCTCCCTGTTTTCCCATTGTGACGCCTGCTCATGCATCGTGCGCAGTTGGGTTTCAAACAGTTTGACTCCCTTCATGTAGAGAACTTCATCCTGTTAGATGCATTCTTCTAAGAATGACTGCGCCTGCGGGGAAAGCCCGGGCAACCGGGTGCGGTTCCGCGTAAAATTGAACCGGGGTGCCTTCAAGGGAGGATAACAACCGGTGGCATGGCAGAACAAGTTAGTACTGTCTTCGATATTCTCCTGCAAACCAACCACCGCACATTTGCGAAGGTTAGTCAGAACGGTGTTGAAATGTTTTTTTGGTTTTAAGATTTATTTTTTCTGGGTGCTGAGCCGGTCCATTGAGAAGGCCAGGAACAAAATGTGGAATGCTGAAATACGCTGGTTGAATATTATCCTCTAGCCACTCCTAGAAATTTTTTAATGGAGAGATCCCTCCATGCTGGATATGGTAGTCACAAGGCTAAAGCAGCCTTTCCCCGGGTTGTCTCAAAATAGTCAGGATGCGCCAGGACTGGTCTGGAAAAGTGGGGGTAGCTCCCATCCAAAATGACCAACTGCAAACGGAGACGGCCAAAGGCTTTTCCTGCGTGACACTAGTTCACGGGTATAATAAATATCGAAGACGGGGCTAAGGCTTTCTTCGGAGGGGTAATGATTTTCCAATAAAGAGCAGAAAGTGGTGCCAGCGCATTTGGGCACATGCCACAAGTACGTTGTGGTTCGGGAATTCTAAACGGTTTAATCCACTCTTTGAAACCCCTTTTCATCCATTTTTTCCCATCGAATTTCCTCGATCGGAAGACCAAGTCTCCGGGTGTCTCCGCATGCCCTGAACCTCTTACTGATCCAGGCGATATCCAAATCTCCTCCCTTGTGCTTGCAATGGAATTCCGCGTGTGAACCATGGGATGCCGGGGAGATTTTGCGCAAGGGAATGCCGTTGGCGAAAAAATCCCCTTGGGAATTCAGATTAGCTGGAACAAATGGAGCGAATTGAATCGTTATTTTCCAGGTTCCAGCTGCCAGGCGCAGTCGAACGCACGCTGCCGGTTGGGACCAGCGGAAAGAAACCCCTTGAAATGACTCGGGTTCGTGAAAACCTAGACTTTCCCACCAGCCTGCGGTTTCGGCAGTCCACTTCTTAGTTATTGGTGGAATGGGGGCCTTTGCCGAATTGCGATAAAACTTGTCGATGAAATTCAACCTTTCCAGGTCTACCACATGGCAGATCCAACGTTGGAAAACGGTTTTCGCCAATGGTTTCAGACGAATAAATAGAGACAGGCGAAGAACGCAGAAATCAAAAAAAAGTCTGAGTTTTGTAAGAGTCAGTTGACGCCTGGGAGACAAAGCCTTGAACCTGGATACCAACGGTAGTAGACCTGCTCCCATCCGGGCATTGGATCGCAACAACCGGAAAAAGGGTTTGGTCAAGGATTCGTTCCAAAGTGATCTGTGGATCCAGGGCTGGGGAGTGGGGAAGAAACCGAAACAAGGATCTCCAGAAGACCCCGAGATAAATTTCATCTCACCGCGTGTAAAATCCTTGGTGAAATCTTCCAGGTCATTCAGGTCGCCAATATAATAATGGCCGACTTTTATTTCTGGAACATGGCCTATTTTCAATCCTTGGGCGTGAAGTCGGGCGGCAAGAAGCCATTCGGCAAAATGTCCGTAAGCGGGCTCGATGCCTCCGGATGCCCGGTATGCTCGCCGCCGGATGATGAAGCACTGATCCAGAACCTTGAGCCATTCATGGCGGTTGAGATTGGTGTTTATATCCCTTTCGTAGAGTTCCGATTCAACGATCGAAAGTAGATTATGAGTGATGGGATAGGACATGCCGCTGAAGCCAGCCCATTCCGTACGTTCCTCCATGACGGAGGCCGATTTTTCCAGAAAGTCCTTGCAGGGAATGCAATGGGACTCAGTGAAGACGAAAATGTCGCCCAAGGCTTCCTTGGCCGCGGCAGTGACCAAAGCCATATCATGCGAGACCGGGAACTGAAGGAGCCGATCCCGTGGCAACAGAATGTCACGAATAGCCTCCAGCTCCGTGGCGGGGTGAGTTTTGGAAGCTGCCACAATAATTTCGAATTCATTCCGTGTGTACGTTTGGTCACTGACCCAGGCGCGGATACAACGGACCGCCAGACCCCTGTTGAATTCAAGAGGAATAATAACGGAGAATTTCATACGAGTTCAGCCCTGTTTTTCTCATGAAGCATTAGGAAAAAATAGTGATATAGAAAACTTATTGGCGATTCAAAAAGCTCTGAAAAGTTGTGAAAAAAGAGGGCAAGCCCGGCACTGGAGGTCGGGAAGGCTTCGGGCGAAGCGTCCGTGGGGGACAGGGTATGTGTTCATAACCGCAACGCTGGTCCTATCCAGTTCTTTCACAACTTTTCAGGGAAAAGTGTGACATGGGGGCACTTATTTAAACCCTCCTGTATTTCGGCATGCATTGTCCGTAAGATGGAATTCAGTGACGATTATATTTATGAAAACGGTTGGCTGCCGCGCGGCTTTTCAAAACTTCACGCCAGAATATTTTTTCAATTTCAGACGTTCTATAGGTTCGTTTCAATGAGCGGGAGCGCAGTCTGTTCATTTCCTCCTCTCCCAAGGTGTGGATGTGGGTATTGGTTTTCTGTTTTTCATGGACGCGGAAACAGCCCATAAAAAAAGGCCATCGTTGAAAACGGCATCCGGTTTCCTGAAAACGAAGGAGCAGATCCCAGTCCATGGCAAAATGAAAGGTGGGGTCAAGCCCTCCGGCTTTTTGATAGGCGGAAGCCCTAAAAAACAGTGTTTCCTGGGGAACGAAGTCGACCCGCTTGAGTACTTCCGGATCGTGATCCGGAAGATACCAGCGTCCGACCTCCTGATCCGAGGGATCGATGATAATGCGGTGACCGTAGACAACATCGATATCCGGATGGTTAAGAAAGAAATGATTGATGGTGTCCAAAAGGCCGGGAAGGTATAGATCGTCAGAATTCACCCAGGCCATGATATCATCAGGTCCAGGATCCAGTTTTAGAAATCCTTTGAGAATAGCGTCCGTCTGTCCCTTGTCCGGAGAGGAATCGGCAAAGGCAACGCGGTTCCGGTAGCGTTCGAGGATGCTCTTGGATCCGTCATTGGAATTCCCGTCCTGTATTCCGTAAGAGAGATTGGGATACTCTTGATCCAGGACACTTTGCAGTGTCCGTTCCAGATACTCACCCTGTTGGTAGGTAGGCGTTACCAGGCAGATACGCAGTTTTTTTTCTGTGTTAGGAAGTGCAGGCAGCCTGGGTATCAGGGCCATGGGGCGGCCCGGGTATTGATGCAGCAGGCCCAATTGGTATTCGGACTTGCCTGGACGGGCCCGCAACCTGTTCAACTGGGTGATCATGAGCTAAAATGGAATGTCAGGACGGCATTTTCCCCGTTACGCGAAATAGGGGATCGGAGACGATTTTTTGTGAATTGGCGTAGGAAGGTGAAAAGTGTTTCCAGGATCCCGGACGGAGGAACCCCCGGGTTTTGGGTGCCAGCTCCAACATCCGTTGAAAAAATCGCAGATAGAAAACAGGCCTGTGGAGAAAGCGCGGCAGGCGCCAGTTCAGGCATTGTTCCGCGTGCACGCAGGCCAATTCATGGGCATTTCTGGGGGAGATAAGTCCCTTGTTATACCTGGCCTGAACAAGGCAGGACTCCTCGATAAGCTGCTTCCGGTATTTGAACGTTTTGGCGCCCGGATGACAACGTGACCCTGCCAGGGGCTCATTGAGAAAATAGACCCGGCCGATACTGGCGACCCTTAACCAGTAATCATAATCAAAGGATCCGAGCAGGCTTTTGTCAAAAAGTCCGATTTTTTGTGTAAGACCCGCACGCCAGAAACATGCGGGCTGGCAGATGAAACATTTTTCCTGGAGGGCCTCCAGATCCCATTTTTGCACGGGATATGGCCTGAGATAGCGTCCGTTTTCATCGAGATAATCGCCACAGCCATAAACGAGATCAACATCGGGATGCTTTTCAAAAATAGCGGCAACTTTTTCCAGGGTTCCGGGATAGAGGATATCGTCGGAATTGAGATAGCAGAGGATGTCACCACGGGCTTTGGCCAGTCCCAGGTTGATGGCCGCTGCCTGGCCTCCATCCGTCTGACTTTCGAGATGCACCGGGTATGGGCAGGACTGGATGAATTCCTGCAGCAGCTCCAGTGATCCGTCTGTACTGCCTCCGTCCTGGATGATGACCTCGAATCCCGCCTGCGATTGATATTTCAGACTTGTCAGAGTTTCCGCCAAAAAAGGCTGTTGTTGAAAGCAGGGGATAATGATGGAAAAAAACAAAGGCACCATCACTGTCTAAAAAACTTCCCTGCCGACAGCAAGAAGCAAAACTCCGGGGCGAAGGGGGATGAGGTCAGTTCTGCTTTTTGAGTTGGGGCAATTTCACCAGCGAGGCCTGGCCAGGCAGATCCACTTTGTATTCGGCCAAAAGGGTTCCCTGGGCGCGTAGAAGATCGGCCAATGAGTTCTGATAGTTCACCATGGCGCGGAGTTCCTGGGTCCGGGCTTCGGTGGCATCCCGTTGTAGTTGCAAAACGGTGTAACCGGTGGAGATCCCGGCTTTCAGTTTTTCCGCCTCGGCCAAGGCCACTTTTTCCGAAAAAATCCGGGCACTGCGGCTGGTGTCGTATTTCTGTTTACTGATGTTCACGCTGCGGGCGGCGTTGTCGACTTCGACAATAATGTTCTGTTCCAGATCCTTGATCAGCAGCAGCCGTTGTTCCTTGCGCAACTGGGTGGCGTCGCGCCTCGCCCTCTCGCTGGTGCTGCCGAGGGGAATTTCCACGGAAAGACCCACGGCCCAATCCTCGTCACGGGTATCGGCTACACGGTTGAAACTGCGGCGGAAGCTGGTATCGAGGCCGTTGAATCCGTAACTGCCACGCAGATCAATGGTTGGCAGGAGTTGGTTTTTGTCATAGGCAAGACGGAGGTCGTCCTGTTCAGCCAGGCTGAGAAGGCTTTTGTAGTCCCGGCGGTTTTCCAGGCCGGTGGCAGCACTGTAAAGAGGATCGGGTGCCAGCGCGGGATTGGGAAGCGCGTCGGTCAGATTGAGCTGCGTTTTTAACAGCGGTGTGATGTCCCTTGATATCAGCCGTTTGAGCAGATTGGCATTCTGGTAAATGGCCAGGTCGGCATCGAGAACCTGACCGAACCGTGTGGCAGCTTCACTTTGTGCCTGGGAGACATCCAAAGGAGTGGCACTTCCCAAATCGAGCCTGGCCTCATTGTCGGCCACCAACTGCTCGGCCAAAATCAGGGAAGAACGTTTGGAGTCGGCATCGGCCACGGCAAAAAGCAGTTCGTAGTAGGTTTTTAAAACATCGAGGATGATGCCCTCGACGTTATAATAGAAGTTGGCATTGGCTGATTGGACTCCTTTGATGGCGATTCGGCGCGCAGCCAGGTTGACCTGGGTTCCTGCATTCTTGAGCAAGGGCTGGGCAAGAGTCACCCCGGCAAAGGAATCAAATTCGTTGCGGAATCCGTTGAAGCTGTTTTCCGTATTGAACGTGTCCGCCGTGATGCCTACCTCGCTGCCCAGTGGCGTTTTCTGGATCAAGCCCACGCTGGCACGGCTGTTGCGGGCATTGGTGGATGCTCTGCCGTCGGCGGCCTGCTGCTCGGCTGTTCGCGGGGTGCTTCGTTCCGCGTATTGAAGGTCGGCCCGGGCGGTCGGATCATAAGCTCCATCGGCGATTCGGATTTCCGTTCCGGCGATATCCGGAGTCACCCGCTCGATGGCCACGTTGAGGTTGTTTTCCAGAGCCAAGGCAATGGCGTTCTGGATGCTCAAGGAAAGTTTACTGATCCCGGCGGAGGGAGCTTTTTCCGCAGGGATAATATCCGGGGCTTCCTGTGAATGCAGGGGGGATAGAAGAACAAAGCCGAGGGCCAGCACTGAAACCAAAGCCCGGGCTCTGTGTTCCATACATTGGAAGCGATCAGGCATGATCGGAAAACACGGTTTTGCCCAGTTCCATCTTGAGGGAGTCCAACCCTTCCTTGTCCTGGGCAGAGATGGAGATGACAGATTGGCGGATTTTTTTACGGAAGTTTTTCAAATGGGTTTCCGAATCGGGCAGGTCCATTTTATTGCCGATGACGACAAAGGGTTTTTCTGCCATTTCTGGGTTGTATGTTTTGAGCTCTTTGCGCAATTGACGGTAATCCGCGACAGGGTCCCGCTCCTGGCCCGACATGTCGATAACGAAGGCCAACAGCTTGCAGCGTTCAATGTGGCGTAAAAATTCAAAGCCAAGACCGACTCCTTCACTGGCGCCCTCGATCAGGCCCGGGATATCCGCCATGGTAAACTTTTTGTAATCTTCCACATCCACCATACCGATCATTGGAACAAGAGTGGTGAAAGGATAAGGGGCGATTTTGGGGTGGGCATTGGACAGTGCAGCGAGGAGGCTGCTTTTTCCCGCATTGGGAAAGCCGACCAGACCGACATCGGCCATGGATTTGAGTTCGAGGATATACTGGCGTTGTTCTCCACGACTGCCGGGTTCGCAACGGCGGGGGGCGGTGTCGTTCTGGGATTTGAAGTGGAGATTGCCGCGTCCCCCCCGCCCACCTTCTGCCAAGGTAAGTTTTTGACCGGGCTCCGTCAGGTCACTAACCTGCTGGCCCAAGCCAGGGTCAATGGCGCGTTCGAATGTTTCATCGGTGACTGGTAGCTCGAAAATGACAGTCCCGGGTGGAACGCCAATGACGAGGTTTTTGGCGGATTTTCCGGTTTTTTGTGCACCCCTGCCGTGGGAGCCGCCTAGGGCATAGTTGTGGGGCTTGTATTTGATATGAACGAGATTGTTCAATTGAGGATCCACTTCGATGATGACGTTGCCTCCCCGCCCTCCATCGCCTCCGTCCGGACCACCGAGAGGAATGTATTTCTCACGTCGGAAAGACATACAGCCATCGCCTCCTTTTCCACCGCGGGCCCAAATACGAACACGATCAACGAACATAGTCGGAGCAATCTACCCACTTTTTTCATGAAGAACAGGTAAAAAGTCGGATTTGGATTTTTGCAGAGCGGGGGATGATCCGGGTTAAAAATCAGGAAAGAGTTCGGGTTGGTCGTTTTTTTCTGCCGTTCCGACGAGTGCGAGGCAACGGGCTGAGATCCAGGAGAGAGAGCCTCCCAGAAGAAGAGGAAAGAGGGGCCACCAGATTTTACCCAGATCATAAGACAAAAAAGAGCCGATACAGCAGGCGGTCAGATAAAGGATAAGCAGCGAAAGGCTGCCAAGTCTGGATGGTAACAGAGCCAGAGCTCCGGTGGCCGTGCAGGCGACGGCGAGGAATAAAAAATAAAAGTAGCCGTTCATCTCTGAACTGAACCTGGCGGAGAGCAATTGGCTGACGACTTGATAGTTCAGATAAACTGAAGGAAGGGGACCGCCGGGGCTGTTGATTTCGCGGTAGGTGCCGGGGGCTTCCGTGCCGACGAGAATGATGTGGCGGCGTATGTCGTGGAAACTTTCCGTTCCAGTCCCGCCATTGCGCAAATCCTCTGCTGAAATGATGGCGGAGTAAAACTCTGTGGCAGGGGGATGGGTGCGAAAGATGCGGTGATCAATCAGCATGCGGCAGTCTGCGTCGACGGGTATTTTGAGGAGGATCTTTTGTTGGGTATCGCGCAGAATGATGTAAGAGCCGGGTTGGATGCTGCTTTTGTTCCAATCGGCGCCGAGGTGGGTGGCCGCAATCTGAAGTGAAAAAGCAGGTTTCCAGAGACCGTCTTGCAGGAAAGCCAGCGGCACTTTGCGGAGTTCTCCGGCAGGAGATTGTAGCCAGCGTGACTGGGCGATGAGGGCGGAAGCCTGGAGAGGAGCCGGATGGGGCTGGGAACCGCTTTGGGAAAGAATGACCGAGGGAAAGCGGGCCATTTGGTTGGCGAGTTGTATATCGTAGATCGGGTAGAGAGGATCCCCGTCCTCTAAGGGGAGATCCAAGGCGACGACGGATGGTGCGAAGGGGCCAAGCGTATTGAGAAGGATGGCATAGTCGAGGCTGGACCAAGGCCAGGTTTGGTCGCCGGTTTTTTGGATGGTGACAAGTTTGAGGGGCAATTTCTGGAGCGGAGCCTGGAGTTTTTGATAGTGTTTGAGAAGTTGATTGTCCCAATGGCTGAGCAGATCGGACTGCCAGAACAGTGTTGAAAGGGCGAGTGAAAGGAGTATGGCAACCCAGGGAAAGAAGGATCTGATTAGATGGAAGGAAGTAGCCATAGGTGGTATTTACTTTATTGAAGGTAAAAAGAGCGAAAAAGTACAGCGATTTAAACGAAACAGCAACAATGCGTCATCAACAGGCGGGGCATTTCGATTAATAATTGAAATAAGAGCAACTTTTTCTTGCCATGACATAAGGGCTGCGGCTTACTTTCGGCCTCTTTTTTATGTTTTTGCCACTTTTTGCAGCTGCCGGTTACGAGGGTTTGCCAATGCAGGCTCCGACCTTGACGACGGTCTTCGGCCTTCCGATCACCAACTCCATGGTGGTTTCCGCCTGCATGGCGCTGATCATTATCATTTTTGCACAAATCGCAACACGCAACGTTTCCTTGGTTCCCGGCGCCGCTCAAAACTTTTTTGAAATCATCATCGAAAAGCTCGGTGGCATTCTTGAGGGCGTTCTCGGCTGGGATTTGATGAAGCACACCTTTTGGTTCTTCGCCTCTATTTTTATTTTCATCCTGGTCTGTAACATCCAGGCATTGATGCCAGGTGTCGGCACCATTGGTTACGGCAGAGGGTCAGCCTGGCACAGTCTTGAGTATGTGTCCCATCCCTGGTTGCGTGGCGCCAATGCAGATGCCAACATGACTATGGCCATGGCTTTGGCTTTCTTCATGATGTGGATTTATTGGGCGATCAAGTTCAATGGTTCTGTCGGTCTCGTGAAGCACATCTTTATTCCCAACGCCAAGCTGAGCAGAGGCATCTTCCTTCTCGTTCTTCCCTTCTTTATCTTTATCGGTCTGATCGAAATCGTCTCCATCATGGTGCGGCCCATTTCGCTCACCTTCCGTCTTTATGGAAATATCTATGGTGGTGAGGCCATTATTGATCAGATCAAACACATGTCCCCGAACACGATCGTCAAGACGCTCGGGTTGCTGCCTATCTACACCTACGAGCTGTTGGTCGCCCTGGTCCAGGCTTTGGTATTCACCCTTTTGACTGCGGTATTCACGGCGTTGATCTGTCGCCACGATAGCCATGCTGAAAAAAATGGCCAAGAGGAATACAAACATTGATAACACTTTGTGTGCCAGACGGTGGTCACCTGCCGGGGTACGCGATACAAAACTCAGAAAAAGGATAAAAATATGGAAGGTAATATTCAAGTATCAGTGGCAGCCCTGGGCGCTGCTCTCGCCATTGGAATGATTGGAGCTAAGGCTGCGGAAGGCGTTGCCCGTAACCCCGGTGCAGCCACCCCCGTCCTCGTTCAATCCATTCTCGCGATGGCGTTGGCTGAAGGCGTGCTCTTCATCACCATCATCATGGGTAGGTAATTGATGCGGCGGCCATGCCCTGTCAAACGGGCGTGGCTGCTTCTTCAACCTTTTCCTGTAACGTAAAGAAAATGATCCTATGAATGACTTTTTAATTCTGGCTGCATCCGATGCTGAATCGAGCTCCATGATCTCGGACATGGCCCTCAAGTTTGAAGGTGTCGGCGTCAATGCCAGCGGCCTCATCGCCCAGTTTATCGTTTTTGTCACCCTGGCTTTCCTGCTTAAGAAATTTGCCTTCGACCCCATCCTCAAAGTCATGGATGAACGCCGTAACCAGATCGCGGACTCCCTCAAGAATGCGGAGAAGATCAAAGGCGAACTCGCACTGGCTGAAGCCACCCGCAAGGAAATTATCCAGAAAGCCAACGCGGACGCCACGGCCCTGATCGAAGAAGCCAAGAAGAGCGCAGATGTCATCGGTGGCAAGAAAATCGCCGAAGCCACCGCCCAGGCCGAATCCGTTCTCCTGCGCGCGGAAGAAGCTTCCCGCCGGGACCGTGATAAAATCATGTCTGATTTAAAGAAAGAAGTCGCCGGTCTGGTGGTTCAAACCACGGCCAAAGTCATTGGCAGAACCCTTACCCCTGAAGACGACAGCCGTCTCCGCAAAGAAGTGGTCAGCCACGTTTCCTGAATTTAAGACGACTCCATGAAAATCAATCGCGAATCCCGATCCATGGCCAAGAAGCTCTACAACGCATGTTTGTTGGGCGGCATCATTGATGAAGCGCGCACCCGCAAGATCGTGGGTTATTTGGTGGATCACAAACCCCGCAATTATTTCCCCATCCTGACCCGGCTGAAAAAGCTGATCTCCCTCAAGCTGGCGGAATCCAAGGCTCTGGTGGAATCGGCTGTGCCCCTCGGATCGGGTGAGCAGGAAATCGCCGACAAGATCAAGAAAACCTTCGGTTCGCATGTCAGCATCAGCTTCTCCCAGAAAGCCGAGTTGCTGGGCGGACTTCGCATCACCGTGGGTAGCGAAGTGTGGGACGGCACTGTCCAGACCCGCCTGAAAAATCTCGAAAACAGCTTTTAATATTTAAACCGCAGAAACCCAAGAGAACATTATCGTTATGAGCACATTGCTGGAAGACATCGAATCACAAATCAAAGGCCTTAAAACCGAAACGGCCAAATCCAACGTCGGAACCGTCCGTGAAATCAGCGATGGCGTGGCCAAAATCGAAGGCCTCACCGGCGCCGCCCTTAACGAAATGCTGGAATTCCCCGGCGGCGTGTTCGGTCTCGCCTTGAACTTGGAAGAAACCGAAGTCGGTGCCATCATCCTTGGCAACTACCTCGGCATCAAAGAAGGTGACCAGGTCAAAACCACCGGCAAATTGCTCCAGATCCCGGTCGGTAAAGGACTCCTCGGACGTGTCGTTGACATGCTCGGCAATCCTCTCGATGGCAAAGGACCTGTCGAAAGCAGCGTTTCCTATCCTCTCGAAAAAATTGCCCCCGGCGTCATGAAGCGCAAATCGGTCACCCAGCCCGTGCAGACCGGAATCATGTCCATCGACGCGATGATCCCGATCGGACGCGGTCAGCGTGAGCTGATCATCGGTGACCGTGCGACCGGTAAGACCACCATTGCCATCGACACCATCATCAACCAGGCCCGCATCAACAAGGCCAGCGAAGGCAAAGACGGTTTTCGCCCTCTCTATTCCATCTACGTGGCCGTCGGTCAGAAGCAGTCCAACGTGGCCCGCGTCATCGGCGTTCTCGAAGAAGCCGGAGCGATGCAATACACGATTATTGTTGCGGCGACCGCTTCTGATTCCGCCACCATGCAGTATCTGGCTCCTTTCGCCGGTGCCGCCATCGGTGAGTGGTTCATGGACAACGGTCAGGATGCCTTGATCGTGTTTGACGATTTGTCCAAGCACGCCGTGGCTTACCGCCAAGTGTCACTGGTTTTAAAGCGTCCTTCTGGTCGTGAAGCTTACCCCGGTGACGTTTTCTACCTGCACTCCCGTTTGCTCGAGCGTTCCGCGCGCGTCAACGAAGCCAGTGGCAATGGCTCCCTCACCGCTCTGCCCATCATTGAAACCCAGGCCGGCGACGTTTCCGCCTACATTCCGACCAACGTGATTTCCATCACCGACGGTCAGATCTACCTCGAAACCGATTTGTTCTACCAAGGTATCCGCCCCGCTATCTCGGTCGGTCTTTCCGTTTCCCGTGTCGGTTCCGCCGCGCAGATCAAAGCCATGAAACAAGTGGCCGGTAAGATCAAGGGTATGTTGGCCCAGTTCCGTGAGTTGGCCGCTTTCGCCCAGTTCGGCTCTGATCTGGATGCGGCCACCAAGGCATTGATCGAACGCGGTCAGCGCATTGTGGAACTTTTCAAACAACGGCAATACAGCCCGATCCCGGTTGAGATCCAGGCGGCGGTGCTTTGGGCGGTGCAGAACAACTACTTCGATACCGTCCCGGTGGACAACATCCGCGACTATCAGAAAAAGCTGACCGAATACCTTACCACCCGTCAGGAAGGTCTTCTCGCCAAGATCCGCGACAAAGCCGCTTTTGACGACGAGATCACGGGTGAGCTTAAAAAAGCTTTGGGCCAGTTTGCCGAAATTTATAAGGCTTGAGGAAAAGAAGAATTCCGAAGTCACCGCGCTTAAAACCTTAAACTTAAAACTTAAAACTTAGTCACATGGCCAATACCCGCGAAATCCGCCGTCGTATCAAGTCGATCAAGAATACGGCGCAGATCACCAAAGCGATGCAGATGGTGGCTTCCTCCAAAATGAGGAAGGCCCAGCAGCGTGCGTTGGCCGGACGTCCATATGCCACGATATTGGATGAAGTGACGGCCCACCTCGGACAAAGTTCCGGGGACATCACTCACCCCCTACTGGAGAAGCGTTCGGTCAAAAAACGTGGAGTTCTTCTGATCACCTCGGACAAAGGCCTTTGCGGTGCGCTGAATACGAACCTTTTGCGCGACGTTCTCAGGGACGACACGGGTAATGTGGTTTATGTCACCATCGGACGTAAAGGACGAGGCACCCTGGCCCGCACAGCCAAGAACATTTTGGCTGACTTTGAACTGAAGGAAAATTTCAGCTTCCGCGACAGCAAACGCGCCAGCAAACTGCTTCTGGACAAATACCTCGCAGGCGAAATTGACACCATTGAAGTTTATTACAACAAATTCATCAACACCCTGGTGCAAAAGCCGACTTTGACAGGGTTGGTCCCGATCCAACCGGAACTCATTAATAAGTCCGAAACGCTGAAAGTTGGGAATGATGAATACGTTTTCGAACCGAAAGCCGAAAAGCTGCTCGGTGACCTGCTGCCTTTCTTTGTGCATTTTGAAGTCTACCAGCGCATCCTCGATGCCCACGCCTCCGAGCACAGTGCACGTATGGTCGCCATGAAAAGCGCAACGGACAACGCCAAGCAGATCGTTAAAGACCTCACCCTCGAATATAACAAAGTTCGTCAGGCTTCGATTACCACCGAGTTGTTGGAAATCAGCACCGCCCAGGCCGTGTTGGCATAAACCTTTTAGAAAACAAAGACACAGAACATCGTTCAAATCATCCAAAGAAACATCGTTATGAATACAGGTAAAATCGTGCAGGTCATCGGTCCCGTCGTGGATATAGAATTCTACGACGGCAAAGTCCCTGCCATCTACAACGCGCTCACCATCGACTTCACGGTGAACGACAAACCCACCAAACTCACTGTGGAAGTGCAGCAGCACCTTGGCGAAGGCTGGGTCCGCGCTGTGGCCATGTCATCCACCGAAGGTTTGACCCGCGGCATCGCGGTGGTCGATACCGGCGCTCCGATCTCTGTTCCTGTGGGTGAAGGCGTTCTGGGCCGTGTGTTCAACGTTCTTGGCGAACCTGTCGACGAACGCGGGCCTGTCACCTTTGATAAAAAATACCCGATCCATCGCGATGCGCCCCTTTTGGTCGATCAGGACACCAAGCCTTCCATCCTGGAAACCGGGATCAAGGTGATTGATCTGATCTGTCCCTTCACCAAGGGCGGAAAAGTCGGCGCCTTCGGGGGTGCCGGTGTCGGTAAGACTGTTGTTATTCTCGAACTCATCAACAACATCGCCAAAGGCCATGGGGGTTTCTCCGTCTTCGCTGGTGTGGGTGAACGTACCCGTGAAGGAAACGATCTCTACAACGAAATGTCTGAAGCTGGTGTTATCGCGTTGGAAACCGATGAAAAGGGCCACCCGATCCTGGACAAGGATGGCAACACCATTCTTAAGCCAGGTAAATCCAAAGTGGCCCTCGTTTACGGCCAGATGAATGAGCCTCCAGGTGCCCGTCTTCGCGTTGCTTTGACCGGTCTGGCCATGGCTGAATATTTCCGTGACGAGAAAAACCAGGACGTCTTGCTCTTCATCGACAACATCTTCCGTTTCTCCCAGGCCGGTTCCGAAGTGTCTGCGCTGCTTGGCCGCACGCCGAGTGCCGTGGGTTATCAGCCGACCCTGTCCGCTGAAATGGGCCAGCTCCAGGAACGTATCACTTCAACTAACAAGGGTTCCATCACCTCCGTGCAGGCCGTTTATGTCCCTGCGGATGACTTGACCGACCCCGCACCGGCCAACACCTTCGCGCACTTGGATTCCACCATCGTGTTGGAACGTTCCATTGCTGAGTTGGGCATCTACCCGGCGGTGGATCCTCTGTCCTCGACTTCCAAAGCTCTGGCTCCGGAAATCGTCGGTGAAGAACATTATGCTGTTGCCCGTGGCGTGCAGAAGGTGCTGCAGCGTTACAAAGATTTGCAGGATATCATTGCGATTCTTGGTATGGACGAATTGTCCCCTGAAGACAAACTCACCGTCTATCGTGCCCGTAAAATCCAGCGTTTCCTCAGCCAGCCCTTTGCGGTGGCCGAAATTTTCACCGGCACCAAGGGTGAATACGTCAGCATCCAGGAAACCGTCCGTGGCTTCAAAGAGATCCTCGATGGAAAACATGATGGTGTGGGTGAAAGCGACTTTTACATGAAGGGTGGCATCGACACCGTCATCAAGAAGTAAAAGCGATCAAATATCTTTTTACTAAACACTTTATTACTTCTCATCATGGCCACTCTGCACCTTGAAATCGTCACACCGGAATCCAAAGCCTATTCGGCTGAAGTGGATTCCGTGGTCTTGCCGGGTTTGGAAGGGGAGATGGGAATACTTCCCAATCACATCGCCATCATGACCGCGATCAAGCCGGGAGAACTTCGCGTCATGAAAAACGGTAAAGAAGAATCCCTCGCGGTCGGGGAAGGTTTTGTCGAAGTGAAGAACAACAAGGTCTCAGTCCTGACCGAAGCCGCTATCAACATCGAGGATCTGGACGAAGGAAAAGTGGAAGAAGCGATTAAACGCGCCCAGGAGGCCCTCGACAAAGCCAAGGATATGGACCCCGAAGAAGTGGCAACCCTCCAAGCATCTCTTCTGCGTTCCACCGCCCATTTGGGCCTAAAGAAGCGCAGGCGCGGTTAAACGGTGGTGTTCCAAGACAGATTACAAAAAGGCCATCATAAGGGATGGCTTTTTTGATTTCTACCTTATGACATCAAAGATTCCCTTGGTTCAAGGCGGTTCCGCTGGAATGATTCAGGTTTTAGTACATCCATGAACATAAAACCTGTTAACAACTTCATTCTCATGCATGTCAGAACCATTGAAATGGTCGGTGTGCTCATGCGCATCTTCAGTTTTTCCTTGGTCAGTTGGCTGGGTCCGGACAGTCCCTTTCTCTTTGTCTGGATTTTCAATACGATTGATGCAATCGCCCTTTCCTGGTGCGCGATCTTGAAAAAGGACAAGGCGTATACCGTGCTAAATCTTTTTTGGATACTGATCGGCCTGATAGGTATTTACAAAGCGGGGGCCGGCTTTGGCCATTGAGAAGAGGCAAACCGCACCAAGTTTTCCTGTTGAAAAGGAAGAGGTCGCCACCGGTCGCGGGATTTTACTTTACCAGAAGTACCATTTTCCGGTGTTGAGGACATAAAGTCCCAGAAGCAGGTTAGTGACACCGTGGGCCAGGATGACATCTCCAAGGCTCTTGGTTCTGATGAAGATGGCTCCGTAAATGATTCCCGCCAGCAGCGCCACGGGAGCCAGGGCGCCGTGAACCGAAGCGAAAAGCAGTGTAGTCACCCAGAAGGAGAAATGGCTGTAGGTTCCTAGCTGGACATCCTCGAAATTTTCTTTGATGAGGTAGCGCATGAGAAATCCGCGCCAGAAAAGTTCTTCCATGACAGGCACGACAAGGGCGGCTCCCAAAATACGGAAGGCTACCAATCCCCAGGCAATCTCTTTGTTTTCAAAGAGGAAGGGATTGAAGCCCCCTTCCATCTTGCCCATAGAGATCATGGGGCCCAGGCCAATCCAAAGTGTGAAAACAAAAACACCTGCACTGACAGCCAAGGCGGGACGTTTCAGGTCGAAGGAGGGCAGCCTGGAAAGAATCCATAGAATAAACAGTCCCACTGCAACCGTTTTGATGGGGTAAATCAGATACACGGCCGAGGAATGGATGCCTTCCAGAGCTAGAAAGATCATGAACAGGACAAAGGGGGCGACAAAGGGGAAGGCGGGGTTTTCCTTTAAACGGGTGTACATGGCAGTTTCCATTTTTCACTTTTTACTTTTCAGTTCAAGCAGAACCGAAAAGAAATTTGTCGTGGAGTCGGTAAAGACGGTTTACCATAATGTTCCTTATGGCACAAAAACGTCATATTCCGGTTGTCCTCAGCATTGCGGGTTCCGACAACAGCGGAGGAGCTGGAATCCAGGCCGACCTCAAAACATTCACGACCCTGGGAGTCTACGGAACAACCGCGATCACCTGTGTGGTGGCCGAACACCCAGGCAGGGTCAAAAGCATTACACCCATTCCGGCCAGGGCGGTGAGGGAACAGATCGATCTTGTTTTTGAGGCCTTTCCCATTGCTGCTGTTAAGACGGGGATGTTGTACTCGGCGGAAATCATCGAAGCAGTTGTATCGGGTCTGAAGGCGCACAAAAAAAAGAAGCCGTTTTTCTTGGTAGTGGATCCTGTGATGGTGGCTACCAGCGGAGCTTTGCTTTTCAAAGCGGAGGCACTGGAGGTCTTGCAAAAAAGGCTGCTGCCCTTGGCCGATCTGGTGACGCCGAATCTGGACGAGGCGGAGGTCTTGTTGGGCCATCCGTTGAAGAATTTGGCTGAAGCCCAGGAGGCGGCGGTTTTTTCCCAGCAGATCTGGCGTGTCCCTTTCCTGATCAAAGGAGGGCATTTAAACCTGAGCCAGGCAACGGACTTTTTGTTTGATGGAAAAACCATGCACAGTTATCGGGCCCCTACTGTTCGGAAGATCAAGACCCACGGCAATGGATGCACCTATTCGGCCGCCATCGCGGCAGAACTGGCCAAGGGAAAGACGCTGCACGCGGCCGTAAGTAGTGCCAAAAAATTCATCACCCGTGCCATTCGGGATCATTTTCGTCTGGGACAATTTCAGCCCCTGAATCAGTTGCCGTAAACCGGATCGAGTAGGTGCGGGAAGGTAACAAGTCTGAACGGGGAGTCGTTGACCTTCCAAATGCCCGATCCAGATTTTTAGCGACATCCGGCGGCTTACGTGGGCATTGTTCTAACATCTCATGAAGGCCCGGAAACCCGTGACAATCTATCCCCTGTTCTGGATGGCTTTGGCTGCCGGGGCTGGAATTGTGCTGGCCAGGTATTGGCCCCGGGATTTCCTTCACCTGGGTTTGCTCTCGCTGCTTTTTTTATCGGCTGGCCTGGGGTTCAGGGGCTGGAAAGGCAGCCTGGGTCTTCTTTTGGCTACGGGGTCTGTCTTTCAATTTTATGCCCAGATGAGGGAACAGGCTCTGCCGGAACATCATCTGATACGTTTGATCGGAGATCGAAGACAGAGTGGTGAAATGGTTCTTCATGTATTGGATCTGCCGGTTCTCAAAACGAATGAAGCCGGAGAACGCCGTCTGGAATTCACCGGGAATGCGGAATTCTTTGTGGATTGGGAAGGAACGCACGCCAGCACAGGAAAAGTCCGTGTCACAGTTAACAAGCCGGGGGCTCTTCGGATTGTTCCTGGCCAGACCCTGAGGGTTTACGGATTCTGGGAGAGGCCGTCCTCCACGCAGAATCCTGGGGAGTTTGATTACAGGGCCTATTTGGAAAACAAGCGCATTTACTACCTTCTGAAATCCAATGGGGAGTTGGTTCAGGAAGTGCGTGCCAGCCGTGACCTTTTGGGTCTGGTGGCTTTTCATTTGCGTGAACACATGCTGGCTGTCCTGAAAATGGGGCTTGAAGAGGATCCCCAGACCTCGGCACTGATGGCCGGGATGCTGTTCGGTTACAAAGAGGGTATTGCGGAAGATCTGGAAGAAACGTTCCGGGTTACCGGAACACTCCACCTTTTTGCAGTGAGCGGCCAGAACGTCGCAGTTATTCTGGGGATGTTATTGGTGCTGCTGCAGGTGAGTGGTTTGATCCGTTGGCGCTGGGCCTGGATGCTCCTGCCTTTCTTGCTGGTTTTTTGTCTGGCGACAGGGATGCAGTCGAGCGCCGCCAGGGCCTTTGTTATGGCGGCATTGGTTGTGATGGCCTGGGCCATCTACCGGCCCGCCAATATTTTCAATGTGCTGGGGGCGGCGGCCTTGTTTTTATGGATAGTGGAACCTTCCGAACTTTTTGATGTGGGGTTTCAACTGTCCTTTTTTGTCGTTCTGGGAATGGCCATGGGAACAGAACCCTTTCTGACCTGGTTTTATCAATGGGGAAAACCTGATCCATGGATACCCATAAGGCTGATCCCCAAGTGGCGCCGCAGTCTGGATAGGATATATTATGCTTGTTGCGGGGTGGTGGCGGCATCGCTCTGTGCCTGGCTTGCATCACAGGCTCTGATTCTTTATTATTTTCATCTTTTCGCTCCGGTAACCCTGCTGGCCAATGTGGTTGTGATGCCTTTGGCAGCACTGGTTTTGACGGCGAGTGTACTTTCTGTCACCGCTTCCTTGGTCTCTACCACAGTCTCTGTCATCCTCAATCAGGTGAACTGGCTTTGTCTGCATGTTTTGGTTCTGGTGGTCGAACAACTGGCACTTTTTCCCGGAGGGCATTTTTATGTGGCGAAGCCGGGGGATGGGTCGTCGCGGGAAGAGCTGGTTTTTACTGTTTTTCAAAGTAGGCAGGCCAGTCCTGTCCTTATCCAGACGGGGGGCGAAAACTGGTTTCTTGATACAGGCGGCATTTACACATGGAAATCGGCCATCAACAGGCAACGCCAAAAACTGGGAATCAACCGGCTGGATGGGATCATACTTGGCCAGGCAGGAGCTGATCACATGGCTTCGGCGGTGGATGTCCTGGAGCAATTGCCATCCTCAACATGGGTGGAAAGCGGGTATCGCAGCAAATCCCGCACCCTGCATGCGTGGCTTGACCGGATGGAAGAGAAAGAAGTGCCCAAACAGTTTTGGCGACGGGGAGATATTATTTACTTAAAGGGCGGTACTCAGGTGAAAGTTTTATGGCCCGGAAAGGAACGATTTTCCGAACGTCAAGAGGATCAGGGCTTGGTTCTGCGTTTCGTTAAAAACGGGAAAGCCCTGCTGTATGCCGGGGATATTTCCAGCCGGGTGGAGGAAGAGATCCTGGCTTCGGGATCGGATCTGAAGGCAGAAGTGCTCATCCAGGGCGAAAACAGCCGGGAAGACAATCTGGGTTCCGCATGGCTGGAGGCTGTCTCTCCCCGTTTTTTCATCCGTCCGGAGAGAGGGTTCAATCCAGATCGGGGGATGAATTGGGAAAAAATGGAAGAGTTAAAGCAGCGGCGTATCGGTCTCTTCCAGATGGAAGAGACCGGAGCCCTGCAATTTCGCATTGGCCAAGACGGAAACAGTGATTTAAGGTCTTGGTCTTCGCAGGAAAAAACCTTTAAGTAAACGTACACATGCGCGGCAAGCTAGTATCCGGAGATGAAAAATGGGGATTCGATATCCCCCGGATTGTATTGGGGCGCGGGCCGACCTCGGATATCAAAGTGTCGGACTCCGGGGCCTCGCGCCAACATGCGGAACTCTGGATCAACTATCATCAGCAATACATGGTGATGGATTGTGGCAGCCGCAACGGCACCTATCTCAATGACAAGTTGGTCTGCGGACCGACACTCCTGAGACAGGGTGACGTCGTCCGCATTGGTGAACAGCGTTTTGAATTCAATGGAAATACGGCCGGGCAAGGCCAGGCACCCACCAGCATGATCAAGACGGGAGTTGCAGCCCAGCCTCCCCCTAAATTCCCTATCATTATGCTGGCCATCCGTCTTTTTGAGAATAAAGAGGTTCTGGCAGCGGAGCCGATCGTCCATAGTTGCGGATTGGGGCAGTGGTTCAGCAAACAGATGGAACTCGTGGCGCAGAATCAGGGATATATCAATCATCTGGGTAAACGTCTGATTTTCGCCTATTGGCAGGCCGAAGAAGGCCAGCTGGGTCAGGTTTTGCAAAAGGCCGTGGCCTGCGCAGGGCAATCCCTTCGCCTCACCGCATCCATGGATGAAGAATTAAAAATGGCAGTCAGCGGGGTGGCCGGTGAATCCCTGATGAATTCCGTGGCGGCGGTCCATCTGGGCAAGGTGGAAGGAAAAGAAGTGGGGGCAGAAGGATCCGAGTTCTACATGATGGTCGGAAACGAAGTGGAAACCTGTGTGGATCTGACACTCAAATCACCTCCTTCCCTGAAGCATTTTGTCTGTGTGGAAAATGTTTCCAAACTGATGCCCGGCCTCGCCAAAAACCCCCTGACCCTTTCGGTCATCGGACCCAAACAACAGAGCACCATGCTCTATCAGGTCGGGATCTGAACATCCGGGGTGGCCAGGTTCCCGTCTTTGCCTGAGTACGTCTACAAATCAATCCAGCTGTTGCCGTCTTTTTCCAACAAGGCTTCCGATTCAGTCGGCCCCCAACTTTTCACGGGGTAGCCAGCCACGGGTAACGAGGCCCAACCTGCGGTCACAGCATCCACAATGCGCCATGCTTCCAGAACTTCGTCCGCACGGGTGAAGAGGGTGGAGTCGCCAACAATAAAATCATGGAGAAGACGTTCGTAGGCTTCCGGGGAGTAGGAACCGAACTTGGATTTGTAGGCAAAGTCCATATCGACCGAGCCCATGGCACTTTTGCCCGGGACTTTGGCGTTGAAGCGAAGATGGATACCTTCGTCCGGTTGCAGGCGGATATGGAGCCTGTTGCGGTGCAGCAATTCGCAATTGTCCGTGCTCTTGAAGAGGGCGAGGGGAGGGCGCTTGAAAACAACCACAATCTCACTGGCCCGTTTGGTCAGAGCTTTGCCTGTCCGAAGGTAGAAAGGAACTCCGGCCCAGCGCCAGTTGTCGATCATGAGCTTCAGGCCGACATAAGTTTCCGTGGTGGAATTTGGATCCACGCGGTCGCTTTGCCGGTAGCCTTCATATTGGGCCCGTATGGCGATCCTTGAGACATCTTCCGCAGTCGGGGTTGAAATGGAGCGGAGCACTTTGACTTTTTCATCGCGCAGGGCTTCTGAATTCAGGCTGCCGGGAGGTTCCATGGCGGTGATAGTCAGAAGCTGCATGAGATGGTTTTGAACCATGTCACGAACAGCCCCGACGCCGTCATAGTAGCCCCCGCGGGTTCCCACACCTTCTTCTTCCGCCACGGTGATTTGGACGTGATCGATGAGGGATCGGTTCCAGATGGGCTCATAGATGGAGTTGGCAAAGCGGAAATAAATCAGATTTTGAACCGTTTCCTTGCCAAGGTAATGGTCGATGCGGTAGAGGCTCGACTCATCAATGACACCTTTGAGGGAAGTGACCAGGGCTTTGGCGGATTGGTAGTCGTGGCCGAAGGGTTTTTCGATGACGACGCGGCCGGCTTTATCTCCAGTGCCGACCAGCCCCACGCGGTTGAGCTGGGTTACCACTTCCTGGAAAAACTCGGGGGCAGTGGCCAGATAAAAAAGAAACTGTTGGATGCCCTTGTTTTTCTGCAGCTCTTCAAGCCGTTTTTTCAGGGAGTCGAAGGCGGCTACATCATCGAAATTTCCCACATGGTAGCTGATGTGTTCCTTGAAGTTGTTCCAGTCGCTTGATTCGATTGGGGCGAATCGTGAAAACTTCCGGGTGCCTTCTTCCATTTCCTGACGGAAAGAGTCGTCTGATTTTTCCCGGCGGGCAAAACCGATGACTTCAAAATGGTCGGGAAGGGCTTTTTCTTTAAAGAGTCCGAAGACTCCGGGCACCAGTTTGCGTTTGGTCAGATCGCCGCTGGCTCCGAAGATGACCAGGGCAAAAGGTTTGGCGTTCCTGCCGGGTTGGGCAATGGCAGTGAAGTTCGGTTCCTGTGGCATAGTGGTTTCCGGGTTTGCTTGGCAATATGAAGCCTGACTATCGGGTAAGCAGGCAGGATTTCAATCCCTTACTTCACGCAATTGTAGATGGAAATCAGACCACTTTTGGACTCGATCCGGGCCGCAGGAAAGGTGGTGTCGGTCTTTTTTTCCAGTTTGGTCAGCCATTCCTGTTTCCCAGCACCTTTGGAAACAAAAAGGATCTCCCGTGCCTGGTAAAAAAGCCTGTAGGTCATGGTCAACCTCGTGCTGTCCATCTGGGGAACCCAGTTCGAGGTAGTATAATGTTCGGCTGCTTCCAGGGCCTTGGTTCCTGGAAAGAGCGATGCGGTATGCCCGTCGTTGCCCACGCCCAGCAGCACCAGATCAAAACGGGGGGGGTGTCCCAGTTCTTTGTTAAGCCGCTTGTGGTAATCGGTGGCGGCCTCCTCGGGTTTGCTTAGCTCAGTGCGCCAGCGCTCCAGCCGGATTTTGTGGGGATAAAAGGATTCATAAATCATCCGATAATTGCTGTCTTTGTGGTCGGAAGGAACCCAGCGTTCATCCCCGATATACAAGACGGTGGAAGACCAGGGCCATTCGGTGGCAGCAATCGCTTTGTAAAAACTTTCCGGACTGGAGCCTCCCGAAAGGGCCACATAGAAGGTGCCGCGGGCGTTGAGGGCCTCTGTCCCGGTTTCCTGCCACTTTTTGATGAGTGCCTCGATCCATTGCTCTTCCGATTCAAATTTGAAGTGGTTCATGGGTGACAACATGAACCTCAAAATCCGCAGCTTAGGCAAGGAAAAATTAACTCTCTTTTCTGCTTCCCACCCGTGGGTAAACGAGTTAGAGACAATGCCCATGGGTCTTCTAGACGATCTCGATCTGAGCAAACAAATCCAGGAAAAATCGGAGTACAAGGACAAACTCCAAAAATACCAGTTGGAGGTCCTGTTGCTGCAGCGGCGTCTGTTGGAGTCGAAGCAAAACCTGATCATGATCTTTGAGGGTCCGGATGCTGCCGGCAAAGGAGGCGTGATCAAACGGTCGATCGAACATCTCGACCCCCGCCACATCCGTGTTTATTCCACGGTGAAGCCCTCAGAGGATGAACTGCGCCACCACTATCTCTGGCGTTTTTGGACCAAAGTGCCGGCCCAGGGCGAAATCGCCATTTTTGACCGCAGTTGGTACGGACGTGTGCTGGTGGAGCGGGTGGAGGGATTTGCTTCCAAGATTGAGTGGAAACGGGCGTATGAGGAAATCAACAATTGGGAGAAGAATTTGGCAGACAACGGCTCTTTCATCCTCAAGTTTTATCTGCATATCACTAAAGAAGAGCAATTGGAACGGTTTAAAAAACGTGAACAGGATCCTTACAAGCGCTGGAAGATCAATGACGAAGACTGGCGCAACCGGGAAAAATGGTTGCAGCATAACGAGGCGGCGGAAGAAATGTTCGAAAAAACATCCCAGGCCTATGCACCTTGGAATTTGATTGAGGGGAATTTCAAATGGCATGCCCGCACCAAGGTTTTGAGGCTGATCAACAAGGCGCTGGAGGCGGGCCTGGTCAAATCAAAACCTGTCTAATGAAGAGCATGAGCTCATCATTACCAGAGCGTCCGGAGTGGACCACCCTGATCAAGGTTTATTTTTATGATACCGACGCGGGAGGTGTCGTTCACAATGTGGCCTATCTTCGTATCATCGAACAGGCCCGTTCGGATTTTGCAGAGTACCTTGGTTGGAAACTTGGTGATATGTCCGGCGAGGGTGATTGTCCTGTGGTATCCCGCACGGAAATCGACTACCTCAAGCCGGCACGATTGGGGGATACCCTGCGGATTCAGGTCAGATTGACCGGCATGGAAAGGGTCCGCTTTCACTTGGAATTTGCCATCCTGCGGGATTCTGACGGGGCTCTTTTGGCCAGGGTCAAACAAGTCATGGTTCCCGTTTCATTAAAAACGATGAAGCCTGTGGCGCTCAGAAAAGATTGGCGCGAACGCTGGCCGGAACTGGTCTCTTGAGGAAAGAACAGGGATCTGTTTTAGCCCTGATCGCAGAAAGTTTTTTTGTCAGTGAAAATGCCCCGCTAAAAGGCCCTAAATATGCCTGGAATCCGCTTCATCTTTTTTGGCGTAGCCGGTTTCCTGCCGCTGGTGGTTGACTTCGTTTTTCTTCAGGTAAGCCTGGAAGACATCTTCGGAGGTCATACCAAGGCACTGGGCGATGGAGATGAGGAAATGGAACAGGTCGATGACTTCCACCTTGGCGTTCTGTTCATCGAATTTCTGATATTTCGCCCACCATTTCCAGGGAACACTGTCGATCAGTTCAGCCATTTCCTGGCTCATGGCGCGCGTATAGTTGAGGATCCATTTGGCTTTTTCTTCCTCGGTCAGGTTGTCCAGATCGACTCCGATCCGTTTGTTCAGTACTGCCTGGAGGCGGAAAATTTCTTCCAATTTATCGGGTGTGCTCATTCCCTAGTTGTGAAGGAGGGAGGCGGCTGAATCAATAGGAAAAACAGGGCTTTTCTCTTTGCCCGGGCAATGTAGGAACTTGCCTTACTTCCTTGTTGCCGCTTAATTGACTGTCTTATGGAAGATGTTGTCATTATCGGCTCGGGATGTGCGGGATGGACTGCCGCTGTGTATACGGCCCGGGCGGGCTTGAAGCCGCTCCTAATCACCGGAGTTCAGCCCGGCGGATTACTTACCACGACAACGGTTGTCGAGAACTATCCCGGGTTCAGCAAAGGTATCGACGGCAACCAATTGATGATGGAGATGCAGGAGCAGGCCGCCCGTTTTGGAACCCGCGTGGAGTACATGAGCAAGGTCGAATCCGTGGATCTGAAACAGAGGCCTTTCAAAATCGTGTATGACGGTAAAACGGTGGAATCCAAAACATTGATCATTGCCACCGGGGCGGGTCATCGTCACCTGGATGTGCCGGGGGAGCATGAATTGGAAAACAAGGGGGTAACCTATTGTGCGACTTGTGATGGAGCTCTGCCTATATTCAGGAACAAGCCCCTCGTTGTGGTTGGAGGTGGAGACTCCGCCTGTGAGGAAGCGATGTATCTGACCCGCTTTGGTTCGGAAGTGTATCTGATCCACCGCCGTGATGAACTTAGGGCCTCCAAAATCATGGCGCAACGGGCACTGTCCAATCCCAAAATCAAGCCCGTCTGGGATTCAGTGGTGGAAGAGGTGCTGGATGTTTCCACGGATACCGTCACCGGAGTCAGGATCAAAAACCTGAAAACCGGTGAGTCAAGTATATTGGATTGTGCGGGAGTTTTTGTGGCCGTCGGGCATATTCCCAACACCCAGCTTTTTCAGGGTCAGATCGACATCGAGGACTCTGGCTACGTCAAACGTTACGAAGGAAGCCGTACCAATGTGGAAGGGGTCTTTGTGTCGGGTGATTGTGCGGACTCCGTTTACCGCCAGGCCGTCACGGCGGCAGGAATGGGTTGTATGGCGGCCATTGACGCCGAACGCTATCTGGCCTCGGTCTGAGCCATTTAGTTTAAGTTGGAAGTTGAAGTTTAAACTGGGGCGAAATCGCTTAAACTTTACACTGTAACTTATTTTGCAGCGGGTGGCAGGGAGTTCAACATTTCGCGCGCCTGATTTCCCCCGCCGCTTTCTTCATGGGCCGAAACATAATCGGAGAGGGTTTGGCGTGCGGCCAGGAGATTGTTTTCCTCAAGATAGATGCGGGCAAGGCCGATGGAGGCCTGACCGGAAAAGGCGTGGGAGGAGCCGGAAGCAAGAAGGCCATTGTAGGCGGCCTTGGCTTCGGCTGTTTTCCCTGCGCTTTCCAAGGAGACGGCCAGAGCCAATTCAACCGCAGATGCTGCCGGGTGTTTACTGAATTTTTGCAAGAAATCCTGATAGAGCGATACGGCTGCCTCATAGTTTCCTGAGGAGGTTTCTTGCTGGGCGAGGTCGATGGTGGCAAGCGCGGCGGCAGAACTAACAGGGTAGGTCTGGATGATTTTCTTCCATTCGCCAGCTGTAGCGGAGCTTGCGTAAAGCTTGAAAGCTTCCTCTTCTTTGGATTGTTTTCCTACCAACCACCAGGTCAGGCCGCAGGCCACGATAAGAAGGGCGATCAGGGCAAAGACAAGGGGGTAAAGGTTTTTGGTCAGGAAAGCTTCGCCCGAATCCAGGATGCGGGGGTCTTCGAAAGAGAGGGGTTCTTGTTGAGCCATAAGATTCCAATATGGTTAACCTGTCCCGTTGAGGCAAGACGAAAGCAGAAGGGATCTAACGGAAAAAACCGCGGGCTTGTCAGCGAGGCCGGATTTTGGCATGTTGAATTGCTTCTTTTTTACCATGAACAAAAGCCAATTCCTTATTCTCAATGTTCTTGCAGTTCTATTTTTGCTTTTGACCGGGGTTCGTTTCCTGTTGGTCAAAGATCTGGAAAGCAAGAGGTCAACAATCGCACAAGTCCAGGCAGTGGTTTCCCAAGGTCGGGAATCCGAACAAGTTCTCCGTAGAATTATCCTCCGCTTGAATCAGTCCGCCCAGCGTGAGCCGGACCTGAGAGATTTGTTGAAACAGTTTAATGTGAAGGTTACAAACTCTCCGGCCCAGGTGCAACCGGCGGCGGCACCGATTTCTGCCCCCGTGAAACCCAAAAGCTGATTGAAACACTGAAAAACTTACCAATGAGCACTCCTGAACTTTCCAAAAACTCCACCCAGTATACGGCCTTCTGGCCTTTGATCATCATTCTGTCCACGGTTCTGATTATTTCCGGATTCGAGCTGATTAATCTTCTCGGCCAGCGCCAGCAACTACGCCTTGTCTCCTCCCAATTGGAGAAGCCCGCACAGCAGGCCCAGCTTATCAATGGCACGCTGGGAAAAATGAGCAAAGAGCTTCTTCTGCTTTCCTCAAACAGTGAAGAAGCCCGAAAAATTGTCCGGGATTTCGGCATCCAGATGCGCCCGCCCGAGGTCCCGGCAGCCAAGAAATAACCAGCCCTGAGGAGAAAAGTTCCAGCAGAATTTCCTGGAACTGCGGAGTTTAAGAACCATCCGTCGAAGGCCAAACGAACTCCCAGAATTCCCGGCTATTTTCGAGCTTATCCCAGTCAATCCAATGATTGGTGGAGGGCTGGATGACGAGCTTTCGGGGCTCGTTCATACCCTCATACAGTTTTCCGGCCATCCAAGCGGGTGTAATGGTGTCATCCTCCGCCGCTACAATGGCCGTCCGTCCGTGGTAATGGCGGATGGCGATGGACGAGTCCCATGTGTCGCGCGTCAATCCTGAGGGAATGATGAAAGCCGGAAAGCGGAGAGCTTTCCAGAGAAACAGCCTGGCGGCGTCAGACATGCTGGTGAACGGGGTGATGAGGAGAAGCGCTTGTGGTTGGGGTCGGGCCTGAACGGCTGCTTGGACGCTGACTCCGCTACCCAGGGATTGCCCCACCAGGAACAAAGGCAGATCCGGCCGTTGCAGGGATTTTAGTGCCTTCTCCGCTGCCAGGCCGAGGGTCTTCTGGTTGGCCTTGCCCCCGCGGAACCCGTAGCCCGGATACTCCAAGACATAAAAATTCCAAAAACGGTTTGGAAAGGCTTTTTCCAGAGTCTGGTTCCAGGCGGTGTAGCCTAAGGCATTATCGCCATTCCCGTAGAAAAAGACCCAATTGGCACGGGCTTTCGGATGGATTTTTTTGAATCCCTGGTAAGGTTCCTCCGAACTGTCCCAAATTTCAAACCCCGCTTTGCGCAAGTCTTCCCGGATTCCGCTTTCCAAAACCGGGCGCCCCGTCTCCGGTAATGCACCCGGATACATAAGCAAATCCTGGCGGAGATACAGCACTCCCAGCAGAGCGAAGTAGCAGGCCAGGCAAGTGAATGCGAACAGCCTCAGGCAGCGAAAAAACATGGCGGGAGCTTCCTACGGAAGAGGATCAGGCCCGGAGATCGCCCTTGATCAACTGCTCACCCAGATCGACGAAGTAGGCCTGGGCCGCATCATCTAGCAACTGGGGGGAAATGTTGATCGGAACCTGATGGTAACGGCAGGAATCCACCACCAGATCCAGGATGTCACGCGGCAGACAGCCGCGGAAGGGGCGGCTTTTCGGACGCATATGTTTGGCCACAAAATAATCCACCACTTCGTCGCTGTAAGGCACACCTTTTCCTTTGCTGACAATCTGCCAGATTTTTTTGAAATTTTCCTCGCTGGGGTTGTTGATCGGTATTTTGTAGCGGAGACGCCGGAGGAAGGCTTCGTCCACCAACTGGCGCGGATCGAGATTGGTGGAGATTACGAGGAGTTCATCGAAAGGGATTTGAATTTTTACCCCAGTATGCAGGGTAAGATAATCCACCTTCTTTTCCAGGGGCACAATCCAGCGGTTCAGAAGATCCTTGGGATCCATGCGTTGGCGGCCAAAGTCATCTATCATGAAGCAACCGCCGTTGGCCTTCATTTGGAAGGGGGCTTCGTAGAAGCGCGATTCTTCGTTCCATATCAGATCAAGGGAATTAAGGGTCAACTCGCCCCCCACCACAATGACCGGACGGCGGATGAGACGCCAGCGCCGGTCATATTTCTGATGAAGGCGCGCATCATCGGCCGGATCAACTTCTTTATGGTTATAGTCGTCAAAAAGGCGGATGATCGCGCCGTTGACTTCAATACAATAAGGGATGAAAATGGATCCGCCGAAGGCTTCGACAATTCGTTCTGAGATGGTGGTTTTGCCGTTGCCGGGAGGTCCGTAGAGGAAGATGGACTGGCCGGAGTTGGTGGCTGGTCCGACTTGGCGAAGAATTTCCTCGTCAAAGACAAGGCCGTTGAAGGCGGCTGAAAGTTTGCGCTGGTTGACCTGGATGTTCCGGATGCTCTGGGCCTTGACGGCGGCGACATAGGAATGGATCGAGACGGGTGCCGGTCCGGAGTAAGCGGATTGCTCAAAACATTGTGCGGAACGTTCCCGTCCTGCGTCGGTAATGGCGAGAACATAGGAAATGGCCTGCATATCCCCTTTGATGACTTCCAGCAGTTTGGTTTCACGAAGCTGTTCCAAAACAGGTTCAACAATATTGAAATAAGGAAGGTTGAGTTCTGTCGCGATGTCGCCTGCGACCATGACACTCCGGCCGCTGATGGCCTTAAGGATCAGGCCTTCAAGCAAAACGGGGTTGATATCCAGCACGTCAAGGCTTTCCGGTTCCGGGGGCAGGAAAAGAGCTGCTCCGGCAAAGACGTCTTGTTTTATTCCATTCACTTGAGCCGTAAGGGTTTAGGGTTGATCTAAAGACCAAGATCAGTTCTGCCAGACTTGATGCCATCAGGCAAGATTTAAGCTTTTTTATTTGCACGATTCCTTTGTGGAGGGGTACCGGCAAGGGGAATTGGGCAGGAACCGCGCCTCGCCCCTCCCCCTTTTTTAAGCAGAAGAAAGCGGCGCATGCGCAAATTTGCAAACTCCCTTATTCACAAAGCTTTACGTTCTGAGTTGACGTCGGGTGGGAGAATATGGTTTAAAAGGGAGCGTTATGGCTGAAAAGGTTGTAACGTGTAGGAGTTCGTTTCATGTCCGACATCATTAAGCAGGTTTACACCGATGTTTTTGAGCACACTTTTGATGAAAAAGGACGCCTGACCGTGCCCAAAGAATGGCGTGGAGACGGCTTTGAATTTTTGTTGGATCTCATCCCTTCCACTGAGGGGTGTCTTAAAGTTTACCCTGGCTCCTACTTTGCTTCAAAAATTCAGCAACTTGCTAGTCATTCCTTCGAAGATCCCCGCCGCAAACAACTGGAAAAGTTGGCCCCTCTCATCCAACGGGTGAAGATCGACGAGCAGAACCGCATCAGCATCAAAGACAAGCTGCGCAAACAGGGCCCGTTGGGGAAAACCGCCATGCTGGTTGGACGTTTTGATCATTTTGAGATATGGGATGCCCAGACCTGGAAAGCGGATGCTTCCGAAGATTTGACTTTCGAGAAGGTGATGCGGGAGGCGGGTTTGTGACTCTGGTTCGTCAGGCGGAACAACGCCTTGCAGAAAAATTCCTGCAACTGAAATCCGGTTCGATGTCAGCCCTTCACCGTCAGGTGCTCCGCCAGCGGGTTAATCGTTGCTGGGATCTTCTCCAGCAACAGCAAAAGCAACAGCAGGCGGATGCCGAAGGCCGGATCAAAGCCGGGCGGCGGGAATGACGACGGAACGTTTGGGGCAACCGGGCCATCGTCCGGTTCTATTGGATGAAGTATTGGAAATATTGAGACCTGGAAACAACATGATGATTCTGGATGCAACCTTTGGACGCGGCGGCCATTCCTGCGCTCTGCTTGAGCGCGGTGCGGATGTGCTGGCTTTCGACCGTGATCCGGAGGCTGTTGCAGCTGCCGAAATCCTTGGCAGGAAACGCGGGGATCAGCGTCTAAAAATCCGGCGGGGCAATTTTGCCGACCTGGCGGCGGATAATTCCCTGACAGGTTTCTTTGACGGTGTGTTGATGGATCTGGGTGTTTCCTCCCCCCAACTGGATCAGGCATCGCGCGGCTTCAGCTTTCAGCAGGACGGACCTCTGGACATGAGGATGGATCCGGATCAGTCACTTTCTGCGCGTGAGATTGTGAATCAGATGGGTGAATCCGATCTGGCATCCCTCATCCGGCGGCTGGGAGAAGAACCCCATGCCAGAAAAATTGCCTCCCACATCGTGCGGGAGCGGTCAGTCCGCCTGATTGAAAGCACCTTGCAACTGGCTACCTTGGTCGACAAGGCTGTTGGTGGCCGCAGGGGCTCGAAAATCCACCCTGCCACCAAAACGTTTCAGGCAATCCGCATCGCCGTTAATGCGGAACTGGAATCACTCGATGCCATGTTGAAATGCCTGCCGGGTCTCTTGAAAAAAGGTGGACGACTCGCGGTGATCAGTTTTCACGCGCTGGAAGACCGCAGGGTCAAAGAATTCATAACAAGACACAGTGAGGAAGAAATCCGCGACGGAGCCTACGCCTTCGGGCGCGCCAATCCTGATTACTGCCTGAAAAAATTGGGCCGTTGGCTGCCTACGGAAACTGAAGTCAAAAACAATATCCGCTCGCGCAGTGCGCGGCTGCGGGGGGCGGAGAAAGTTTTATGAGCCGTAACCGTTTGAAGCAGGGAAACGGGATCCAAACCAAGAGGTTGTGGAAGCTTTTTGCCGCCTGCATGGTTTTGACCGTTTTCGGACTGGTTTATGTTTTCATGCAGATCAACACCATCCGGCTGGCGGATGAGAACAAAAAGCTTGAGATCGCGCGTGACGAGGTCCGGAAAAAAAACGAGGGCCTTCAACTGCAAATCACGCGCTTGAAGCAGGCCACCGTTCTCCAGCAGAAATTAAAGCGTCTTAAAATCGCCATGGTTCCTGTTTCTCTTCTGCAGGTCATTCCGGCGCAGGTATCAGCCATGCCCCAGCGGGATATCCGCCAATTGGCGCGGGCGGTGGAGGAGGGCCCTTGAATTCCGCTCTCCAGACGCGGGCCATGACAATCTTTGTGTTGTTTGCCTGCGGTTTCACGGTTATTTCGAGCAGGTTGGTCTATCTCCAACTGGTCAAACACGAGGAATACCGGGATAAAGCCATCAGCATGCACTACCGGATTGTTCCCATGCCAGCGCAACGCGGGCGCATTCTGGATGCCAATGGGGGCATTCTGAGCCAGACAGTCATCGTCACGGATCTCCGCATAGATGGCAAGCTGGCTTTGGAGAATCCCCAGGAAATCGCGGATATCGCAGAAACTCTGGGCTGGTCCCTGGCCAAGCTGCAGATCAATCTGTCCCCTGAAAAGCGTTATATGATTCTGGCCCAGGATTTGAATGCCGAGCAGGTGGAGATTTTGAGACGTTTGAAATCCAAATCCCTGATTTTTGAGCCCCGTTCCAAGCGAAGCTACCCCAACGGGGTGGAGGGCTCGCATGTTGTTGGCTATACCAATTTGGTAGAAAAATACATAGGCGATAGTAACATCCGTATCAATTTTGAGAAAGGTGCATTAGGAATTGAGAAGGTCATGGACAATGATCTGAAGGGGGAGCCGGGCGAAAGGCGGATTGTCAAAAGCGGCAATAAAATGGAAATTGCAGCCTATCGTCAAATGGAGCGCCTGCCTCGGGACGGTTTGGATGTGGTATTGACCATCAACCGGGCCGTCCAGCATGAGATCGAAGTGGAGGCGGAGCGGGTTTACAATGAATTCAATGCCAACGGGGTGAATATCGTTGTTGTGCGCATCGGCACCGGGGAAATCCTTGGCATGACCAGCCGCCCGACTTTTGATCCCAACGACCGCAGGACCTTTGAGAATCTGGAGAATCTTAGAAACCGTCCGCTCACCGATCAGATCGAGCCGGGATCCACGTTCAAGATTGTCAGCCTTGCTGCCGTTTTAAATGAAAAAATCATGAGCACTGACACCATGATTTTTTGTGAAAACGGAAAGTTCCGTTATGCCGACAGGGATCTTTATGATACCTCCCCCCACGGCATAATTTCCCTAAAGGAAGCTTTCACGGTATCAAGCAACATTGCCTTTGCCAAGGTGGGCCTGGCTCTCGGCGAAAATGTTCTCTACAGATATATCAAACAGATGGGGTTCGGTGAGCTGGCTCAGAACCCGGTGCAGGCCCTGCGTCCTGAGGGAAAAGGGCTTGTGCGCAGTGCGGGCCTTTGGACCAAAGTTGATCTGACCCGTGCTCCTATTGGTTATGGGGTGGCTGTTACCAATCTTCAGATGTCGATGGCGGTGGCAGCCATTGCCAATGATGGTAAGTTGATGGAACCCCGGCTCGTTAAATCCGTGGTGAATAAAGATGGCCGGGTCGTGAAACAATTCATGCCGCGGGTGGTGCGCCAGGTGGTTAGCAAGGAAACTGCAGACAAAGTCATCGAGGTGATGAAGCATGTGGTTCAAGAGGAAGGCGGGACAGGCAAGGCGGCCAGGGTAAAGGATTTTACTTCTGCTGGAAAAACGGGCACGGCATGGAAGAATATAAAAGGACTCTATCCCAAAGGCGTCTATTATTCCTCTTTTATCGGTTTTTTACCGGCGGATAATCCGGAATTTCTTGTCTCCATCGTGGTGGATGAGCCCAAGGCAACGCAGAGTGGTTCTGCCCATATTCCCTACGGGGGTAAGGTGGCCGCACCTTCCTTCAGCCGTATCGCTACCGAGGTGGCTGAAGAACTGGGGCTTCAACGGGAGAATGGAACATCGGTTTTGGTCGACCGCAGGAGGAGCCCATGATCCTGCAGGATATCTTCCGGGACGTTCCACTCAAGGCCCAATCGGGGGACTTTAATTGTGAAGTGCGTGCGTTACATTACCGCTCATCCGAGGTTAGGCCAGGTGATCTTTTTTTTGCGTGGCAGGGGGAAAAGGCGGATGGGCATAGTTATATAGAGGATGCCTTGAACCGCGGGGCGGTGGCCTTGTTGACTGAAAAAATGACCTCCGTCCCCAGTGGTATTGCCTGGGCCATGGCCGAGTCGGGGCGCCGAACGCTGGCTTTGGCTTCCGCCAATTTTTTCGGGCTTCCGGCGCAAACCCTGCAGATGGTGGGCATCACAGGCACAAACGGTAAAACATCCACGGCAACGCTTGTTCATTATTTGCTGGAACGTGCCGGAATCGTGTCAGGACTTCTGGGAACGATTGAATACCGGATCGGCTCGGAGAGGGTGGAAGCGTCCAGAACCACACCGGAGAGTCATGAACTTCAGAAAATGCTGGCCGGGATGCTAGACCACGGCTGCCGCGCTGCGGTCATGGAAGTATCCTCCCACGCTTTGGTGTTGAACCGGGTGGCGGGGATACCCTTCCGGGTGGCGATTTTCACCAACCTGACTCAGGACCATCTGGATTTTCACAAGGATATGGAAAGTTATTTCAGGGCCAAGGAGATGCTTTTCACGGGATTGTCAGCAGGTGCCACGGCTGTGGTGAACATTGACGATCCCTACGGGCGGCGACTGGTTGGTTCTCTGCCCAAGGGCGTGGAGCTGAAGACTTATTCACTCCGTGGTCCCGCCGATTATGAAGCACGGGATTTGGTCTGCACTGACAAAGGCGTTTCTTTCTCTTGTCATATGAATGGAGAAGTTATCCCGGTGAATGTCCCTTGGATGGGCGAGTTCAATGCCGCCAATGTATTGGCAGTGATTGCCGCAATCAGAGCACTCGGTGTCACAGGCTCCCAGTTGCGTGATTGGTTACCGGAGGCTCCTTTTGTTCCGGGGCGCATGGAACGAATCCCCGGCTTAAGAGAGTTCCAGGTGCTGGTGGATTATGCCCATACGGATGATGCGGTAAGAAATCTGTTGCAGAGCCTTCGTCCCCTTGCGCGGGGTCGTCTGCGTATTTTGATCGGCTGCGGGGGTGACCGGGATTCAACCAAAAGACCTCTCATGGCCCGCGTTGCCTGTGAGCTTGCCGATGACGTGTTTTTCACCTCTGACAACCCGCGCAGCGAGGATCCGGACGTGATCCTGCGGCAAATGTCGGCTGGAGTTCCTGATTTTAAGAACGTTCATGTGATAAAAGACCGTGAAAAAGCGATACAAAGCATGATCGAGTCCGCCCTATCGGGGGATATTCTTGTCCTGGCCGGAAAAGGTCATGAAAACACCCAGGAAATTGCCGGGGTTAAACTACCCTTTTCCGACCTTGAGGTTGCCTCACGCTGGTTGAGGGGGAGTCAATCATGAAACCGATTTCCCTAACAGAGTTGGCTTCAATGGCAGGCGGAGAGCTTGTCGGAGGACAGGGTGTGCGCCATGCTGTTCGTGTCTGCACGGATTCCCGCAAAGTGCAGCCTGGCGATTTATTTGTGGCGTTGACTGGGGAGACGTTCGACGGCCATGACTATGTTACAGAAGTACAAAAATCCGGGGCGGTAGCGGCCATGGTTTCGGATCCGGAACTGCGCGACAAGATTTCGGGTTCTTTCAGCCTGATTCTTGTTGAGGATACTCTCAAGGGTCTGCAAAATCTGGCGCGTTCCTATCGCCAACAGCTTTCGGTCAAAGTGGTCGCGGTAACGGGCAGTAACGGGAAAACCAGCACCAAAGACTTTATAGCGGCTGTTTTGGAAAAGAAATATCGAACACATAAAAATTCTGGGAACTTCAACAATCATATCGGTGTTCCCCTGACAATTTTACAGATACTGCCTGAAGATGAATGGGCTGTGGTAGAAATGGGAATGAACCATCCGGGGGAACTGGATGTGCTGGTGGACATCGCAAAGCCGGACTGGGGTGTTATCACCAGCATAGGCTGGGCCCATATCGAGGCATTTAACAGCCAGGCAGATATAGCCTCCGAGAAGGCCTCCGTCGTCCGCCGGTTGTCGTCCGGGGGCAGGGCGTTTCTCAACAGTAACGATAAATATTTCCCCTATCTGAAGGCCCAGAGCAATGTGCAGGTGAGATCAGTGGGCAATTCTTCCGCAGCTGATGTTGGTTTGCAACTGGCCCGTATCACGGAATCCAGTGCTGAATTCAGCTTTTGTTATAAGGGGGAAAGTTATCCTGCAAAGATCAATGCACCGGCCTGGCACATGGTTCAAAATGCGGGCCTGGCCATAGCCGTGGGTTTGGAAGCAGGGGTTCCTATGGAAGAGATTGCCGCCGCCCTGGCCGGTTGTGATCCGGGCTCCAACAGGCTGAATATTTCAAAATTCGGCCAAGGCCTTCTCATCAATGACACTTACAACGCCAGCCCTGATTCCATGGCCGCAGCATTTGAGACATTGGCCAAGTTGCCGGTGGCCGGACGACGCGTGGCCCTTTTGGGCTCCATGGGCGAACTTGGAGCCCATTCCGACCGCCTGCACATCGAAACGGGACGCAGGGCGATCGAATCCGGTATTGAGATTCTTTGCGCCTATGGATTCAGTGCCGACAAACTCCTGGAGGGGGCCTTTTTGGCCGGGGCCACGTCCAAACACGTGCGAATCTTTGATTCACACGAAGTTCTGTACAATTTTTATGAAAGCGCCAAGCTGCCTGGAGATGTTATTTTGGTCAAAGGTTCGCGCAGCCAGCGCATGGAGCGAGTGGTTGAAATGCTCGTACAGGGGGGAGAACAGTCATGCTCTATTACCTGAGTGAACTTTCGTCACACTGGGGGCCGCTCCGTATTTTTGAATACGTCACCTTCCGTGCCATGAGCGGGGCATTAACTGCCTTTGTGGTGAGCCTCTGGCTGGGACCTTTAGCCATTCGTGTCCTTACCCGTTTGAAATTGGGTCAGCCAATACGGGGAAAAGAGGAGGTGCGTCAACTGGCGGATCTTCATGGTAGCAAAAAAGGAACACCGACCATGGGCGGGTTGATTGTTCTGATGACCCTGACAGGTTCCTGCCTTTTGTGGGCCAGGTTGGATAATATTTATGTGTGGGTCGTACTTGTTCCGACGCTCATGCTTGGAGCCCTGGGGTTTTTGGACGATTACCAAAAGGTGACAAAGAAAAAATCCGATGGCATCAGAAGCTGGCAGAAATTGTTGGGGCAAATCCTGATTGCCACGGCGGTTGGAATCTTTCTCATTTCAAATCCTGCCACCCAAGAATCAGCTACCAGCCTCCAGATCCCCTTTATCAAATACACCGTGGTGGACGACCTGGGATGGTTTGCCGTCCTGTTCTTTATCCTGGTCATTTCAGGCTCATCCAATGCGGTTAACCTGACCGATGGACTCGATGGGCTGGCCGCAGGTTGCACCATTTCCGTGGCTGTGGTCTTCGGACTTTTTGCCTATCTTACGGATAACAAAGACTTCTCGGCCTATCTGCTGCTAAACAGGGTGCACGGGGTTTCCGAGCTCTCGGTTTTCTGTGCTTCGTTGACAGGTTCCGTCCTGGGATTTCTTTGGTTTAACTGTCATCCGGCCAAGGTTTTCATGGGTGATACCGGTTCCCTGGCCATAGGTGGTGCCCTGGCCCTGGTGGCCATCTGTGTCAATCAGGAGCTTTTACTGGTGATTGTCGGTGGAGTTTTTGTCATGGAGGCCATGTCGGTTATTTTGCAGGTAACCTCCTTCAAACTGACCGGGAAGCGAATTTTCGCCATGTCACCGATCCATCATCATTTTGAACTTAAAGGGTGGAGTGAAACCACGGTCGTGGTGCGCTTCTGGATTCTGAGTGTGGTCTTTGCCCTGATTGGGCTGGCCAGTCTGAAACTAAGGTGAGTGATGAATCCAGCATTTAAAACAGTCGCCGTGCTGGGAGCGGGTGAAAGCGGCCGGGCAGCAGCAGAACTTTTGGCTTTGAAAGGAGCCGTTGTGATCCTGAGAGACAGTTACACGAACGATCGGATTGAAACACTGGCCCAAAAGCTGGCGGAGATCGGTGTGCTAGTGGAAGCACAACCGGGGTCCTACACGTCCAGCCGATTTGATCTGGCGGTTTTGTCTCCGGGCGTTGACCCCGCAGTCTCCATGGTGTCGGCCATCAGGGAAACCGGAACAGTGATCATCTCTGAAATTGAACTTGCCTTCCTTTTGACAGACAAGCCAGTAATAGCCGTTACCGGAACCAACGGAAAAAGTACAACCACGGAGCTGATAGAAAAAATACTTCTGCGTGCGGGGATCAAAACAGAAGCTTGTGGAAACATCGGAAAACCTTTCAGTGATGTGGTGCGCGAAAACCGGGATCTGGATGTCATCACACTGGAAGTAAGTTCGTTCCAGCTTGAGGCGATCAAAACCTTCAGGCCTTATGTTTCGGTATACCTCAATTTGACCCCTGATCATCTGGACCGCTATGCCACGATGCAGGAATACAAGGCTGCCAAGGACCGGATTCTGATGAACCAGAAATCGGGGGATTATGCCGTGGTGAATGCCGATTTGGAACTGTCGGATACAGGAGCCAAGAAGATCACGATCAGCGGGCTGCATGACAAGGCGGATTATGTATTGCGGGAGGGCTGGTTGTTTGCCTTTGGGGAAAAAGTGATGGAGCAGGCGACAACACGTCTGACAGGTCCGCATAATGCGGAAAACATGCTGGCAGCACTGGCTGTTGCGGATATCCACAAAGTTCCCCGTGCGATTACCGTGGCAGCCTTTCAGGACTATCAACCTTTGCCTCACCGCTGCGAAAAAGTCAGGATCCTGGAAGGTGTTGCCTATATCAACGACTCCAAAGCAACCAATATCGATGCCATGGAAAAGGCTCTCATGGGTCAGGGTAATTCCGTGGTTTTGATCGCCGGAGGCAAAGACAAGGGCTTCGATTTTAAACCCATGCAGAATATCATCCATGAAAAAGTAAGACACGCGGTGTTGATCGGGGAAATGCAGGAAAAATTGGAGGAGGCATGGGGAGAGGTCACAGCCTGCCACAAGGTGTCCGATTTCAAACAGGCTGTGGAACTCAGCCGCACATTGGCTGTGGCGGGCGGGGTGGTGCTGCTTTCGCCCGGCTGTTCAAGTTATGATATGTTCAGGAATTTTGAAGAGCGTGGGGAAATATTTCGAAATCTGGTCAATCAATTGACATCAAACAAATAAAAGGAGAAATACAATGAACGAAGAAATAAAAACACCGGCAGCGAATGGTAAGCTGTCCACGATCTTTTTGGTCGTGTTGGGATTGCATGTGGCGGTGATTGTGGCCTTTATCGCCTACAATCTGTTGAAGGGAAACACGGAATCGGTGCCGGAGGTTGCAGATGTGACAACGACGCAGGAAGCGGCTCCTGTTGCTGAAACGGCAGAGTTGCCTTCGCCTCTCCCGTCACTGGAAATACAGGCAAATCCATTCGTCGAAACAGGGATGGCAGCGGAAGAAACATATAACCCGATGAGCATGCCGTCACCCGCTGATCCGATCTACTCGACCAACGCGGTGATTCAGCCCCGTTCTCTGGAGACAGTGTCAACAATCGTTCCAGCCATCAAACCGGCTGTCGCGGCAGGGTTGGGCGGCTATACGGTCAGAAAAGGCGACAGTCTCGCCAAAATTGCCCGCATTCATCAAACGACAGTCCAAGAACTGCGTGCAGCCAACGGTATCACAGGTGATATGATCAAGATCGGACAGGCACTCAACATCCCCGGAGGTCAAACGGCGCTTGTCTCCCCCCCAGCCAAAGCACAGGTTGTACCCGTTGCTGCCGTTGTGAATGCCCAGGTTCCGGTCAAGACAGGATTCTCCGAGTACACCGTGGTAACAGGTGACACTCTCTGGAAAATTGCGAAAACTTTTAATACGCAACCCTCCCAGATTGCCAAACTAAATGGCATCACGGATCCGTCAAAGCTCAAAGTGGGTTCCATCATCAAAGTGCCCACCAGTTCTTCCCAGGAAGCATCCGCACCCAAAGCGGAACCGGTCCGCACCAACGTGCAAAATACCGATGTGGCCATGGTTCCCCAAGCAGAACGCCAATAACGGTCTAATAAACCAACCATCATGCATCGCAACGGCGTTTACATTCTGATCTTGTCTGTGCTGGTCCTTGTTTCAATAGGGCTGGTCATGTTGACGAGTGTCGGCGCCTTTGTTCCCGCCAATCAGGGGAATCCGGCATATTTTATTACACGCCAATTGATCTTTCTGCTCATCGGAGCCGGGGCCTGTATTGTAGCGGCACGTTGGGATTACCGTCATTGGACAAAATACGCGTGGGTGTTGGTTGTTGTGGGATTTGTCCTGATGATGGCCTGCTTTCTTCCGAAGGTGGGTGTGCGTATGAATGATGCGAACCGCTGGTTGAACCTGGGTTTCGTAACTATCCAGCCGATGGAGCTGGCCAAGATTGGCCTGGTCGCGCTTCTGGCATTCTGGATGGGAACACACCAAAAAACAATCGGAGGATTCTGGGACGGTGTTGTTATACCAATGGGGTTGCTGGGTTGCATGGGACTGTTGTGTGCTTTTCAGAAGGATCTGGGAACCGCCTCGCTGATGCTGCTCATCGTAACGCTGATGATGTTTATCGCGGGCACCCGTCCCGCTTACCTGATCCTGATGGTCATGGCGGGATTGGCGGGAATCATCGTGGTTGCCATCCATGATCCGGAAAAAATGGATCGCTTGCTGGCCTTTCTTCATCCGGAGCAGCACAAGCAGGACGGGGGTTACCAGATATGGATGGCCTTGATTGCTTTTGGCTCGGGGGGATTGAGCGGTCTGGGCCTTGGAAATGGTGTGCAGAAAATGTTCTATCTCCCCGAAGCGCATACGGATTGCATCTTCCCCATTGTGGGGGAAGAACTGGGTCTGATTGTCACCTTGTTAGTAGTCTTTTGTTTTCTCCTTTTGGCCCTTTCAGGTGGTTACATCTCTTGCCATGCTTCCGATACAACTGGGTTGCTGCTGGGTTTCGGTGTGACGGCATTGATCTGTCTGCAGGCTGCCATGAATATGGCGGTGGTGACATCCCTGATGCCGGCCAAGGGCATCGGGCTTCCGTTCATCAGTTATGGGGGAACCAATCTCCTGATCTGTCTGACTTGTGTGGGTATTCTTCTTAACATCCACCGCCATGCCCTGTACAGTCCTGTCAAAAAAAGGGGGGCCCTGCCCACCATGATCAATGAGAGGATGTAATGGCAACGATCGGCATTGCATGTGGTGGGACAGGCGGACATTTGTATCCCGGTCTGGCGGTGGCTGAAAAGCTGGAGGAAGCAGGCCACCGGATACGTCTTTATGTTTCCAACAAAGAAATCGACCGGACGGTTCTGAAGCATTATGCACAGTTTCCCAGTGTTGCCTTGCCCACCATTGGTTGGCCGGGCTTGGGCCCAGCGGCCCTGCGTTTTTGCCGGAAATTCTACCAGGCCTACAGACTCAGTGTTGGCGAAATTCGCGAACACCGGCTATCCGCCGTTTTGGGCATGGGAGGATTTACCTCCGCCCCGCTTCTATTGTGTGCTTCCCGTCGAAGAATTCCCACCCTGCTGCATGAGTCGAATGCCATCCCCGGCAAGGTTACCAGAATGTTGGCCACTCAATCGGATAGGGTTTTGTTGGGCTTTTCGGAATGTTCACAGTATCTTAATAAGAGCGACTGCCGTATTACCGGGACTCCGGTGAGATCGACCCTCCAGCGCTTGAGTCGTGCGGATGCGTCCGCCCACTGGGATTTGCATCCGGAACGTTTGACCGTTACAGTGATCGGGGGTAGCCAGGGGGCTTCAGGTCTGAATCACTTGATCATCCAATGTCTCCCGGATTTGGCCAAGTGGAAGGATCGTATCCAGATGATTCACCAGACCGGCCCGCGTGATGTCGAAAAGGTGGAGGAGAGTTACCGGAAGGCGGGAATTCCCGCACGTGTTTTTGCTTTTTGTGAACGTATGGAAATGATCTACAGCATGTCTGACATCATGGTGGCACGTTCCGGTGCGGCATCGCTGACTGAAATCAGTTGCTACGGCCTGCCCTCGATCCTGGTTCCTTATCCACATGCAGCCGAAGACCACCAGGTTTTTAATGCCCGCATTTTTGAAAAAGCCGGGGCAGCTTATATGATCCGGGAAACTGCCTCGGGGCAGGAGGAGTTCAAAGCCTGTCTGGATCGTTGGATTTTGGATCCGGAACTTCGTGCGGCGGCGGCCGGGAAATCCCTCGCTCTGGGAAAGATAGACGCAGCCGAGCGGGTGGCGAGGGAGGTGCAGGATGTCCTCTGATAAAAGCATACCGGAATTATCGCAGTGGCTGAAAGAGGAAAAGAGGCATGTTCACCTGATAGGGGTGTCTGGCAGCGGAGTCATCGGCCTGGCCAGAATTTTATTGGAATCAGGGCATGTCGTGTCCGGCTCCGACCTGCAATACGGCGCCCAAATCCAGGAACTGGTGGACAAGGGACTGTGCTTCAAGCTTGGCCATGCAGCAGAAAATGGCGCGGGAGCCGGGCTGGTTGTTTATTCCACGGCCATCCATGAGTCGAACCCGGAACGTTCTGCGGCTCAACATGCCGGCATTCCACAAGTGCGCCGGGCCGAATGTCTGGTGGCATTGGCCGATGCGCGTGATCTTCTGATTGTTGCCGGGACTCACGGCAAGACAACATCGACCGTCATGTTGACATCCGTGCTGAAGGAGGACGGGCGTGATCCTGGGTTTTACATCGGAGCGGATGCCCCTGCCTTTGGCGCAAGTGCCGGAGCGGGCCGGGGCGAAGCATTTGCCGCCGAAGCCGATGAGAGCGATGGCTCGATCCTTTTGTATCACCCTTACGGAACATTGATTCTGAATGTCGAAGAAGATCACCTGGACTATTACCGGGATCTTAACCATATCCTGGAAGTTTTCGGCCAGGTCGTGCAACAAACCAAAGGCCCCGTGGTGGTGTGTGCCGACGATAGTAATGCCCTTTCGTTGGCCGCGTTGAAAAACGATGTTGTTACCTATGGATTAAAACAGCCCGCCCGATATGAAGCTTACGACATCCTGTTAGAGGAACGGGGTTCCATGTTCCGGCTGCGCCGTGATGGGGTGGATCTGGGCGATCTAAGGCTCTCTATTCCTGGCCTGCACAACGTGAGCAATGCCACAGGTGTCATTGCCCTGGCCATGAGTTATGGCGTGGCTTTTGAATCCTGCGTCAAGGCCATGTCCCGGATCAGGGGTGCCAGCCGCCGTTTTGATGTGCGTTACCAGAATGAGGCCTATTTGATCGTGGATGACTACGCCCATCACCCCACAGAAATCCGCGCAACACTGGCAGCGGCCAAAAGAACCGGCCGCAAAAGAGTGGTGGCGGCGTTCCAACCTCACCGCTACTCCCGCACCTTGCATTTGAAAGAGCAGTTCGCCTCAGCATTTGCTGATGCGGACCGCGTGTATCTTACGGAGATTTATGCTGCAGGAGAAAAAGCTCATCCTGAAATCAGTGGCGAATCGTTTTACCGCTTCGTCAAGGAAGTGGCCGGGGAAAAAATTCATTACTCCCCGAGCAAGGAGCAGTTGGGAATGGATCTGGCGGTTGAGTTGGGTGAAGGCGACTGCATTCTGACAATGGGAGCAGGAGACATACACAAGGTTGCGGAAAAAATGGCAAGTGATCTCAAATTGCTGGAGGAGTTACGTCATTACGTCGGACGTGAAAGTGTGCTCAGGCCCTATGAATCCATGCGTAAACACACCTCACTGAGGGTGGGAGGGCCTGCCCAATTCTGGTTTGAGCCCGCCACTGAAAAAGCGCTTTCCCGAATGTTCGAGGCCTGCAATGCCCGCGGATTGCCTGTCACCCTGATTGGGCGGGGAACCAACCTGCTGGTCAGGGATCAGGGTATTGAAGGAGTTTGTATTTACATGGGACAAGCCGCCTTTACGGAAATTTCCATCCAGGGCGACCGTATCCGTGCGGGGGCGGGGGCAAGGCTCAAGGATATTGTCTATCAGGCCAAAAAAGCGGGGTTGGGCGGGTTCGAGTTCATGGAAGGAATCCCCGGAAATCTGGGTGGTGCCATGAGAATGAATGCCGGTGCCATGCAGGCCTGGATCATGGAAGTCGTTGATTCAGTACGACATATGAGCAGACAGGGTGTTGTCACTGAAACGCCTGCGTCCGGGATCGCCGTCCACTACCGCAACGTACCACTGTTGGAAAAAGAGGTGGCATTGGGCGCCGTCCTTCGTGGAATTCCCAGAGGGGAAGCCGAAATTTCGGACATTTTGAAATCCTACAGCAAAAAAAGATGGTCTTCGCAGCCTGCGGCACCAAGTGCGGGCTGTACATTTAAAAATTCCGAGCATATACCTACAGGTAAGTTGATTGAGGAACTCGGACTGAAAGACACGATCATGGGTGGAGCAAGGATATCTCCGGTGCATGGTAATTTCATTGTGAATGACGGAGGAGCAACGGCGGAGGATATCCTGGGTCTGGTGGAAATGATCAGGGAGAAGGCAAGGGTTGAACGCGGGATCGAACTTGAGTTGGAAGTAAAGGTGCTTGGTGGATAACATGATGATGAAGAGAATAACCGTGTTGAAAGGGGGGATCTCGTCCGAGAGAGAGGTATCCCTGCGCACCGGTGCGGCTGTTGAGGCGGCACTGAAAGCCATGGGATTCGGGGTCGAATCCGTGGATGTGAAAAGTACAGACCTGTCATTACCTGAAACGACGGAGGTTGTGTTTATCTGCCTGCACGGAACTTTCGGAGAAGACGGTGAATTGCAGGCGCAACTGGAATCAC
>JBBSCO010000015.1:0-54623 GCA_038250235.1 Methylacidiphilales bacterium
CGGGAGCGATTACAACCGGCTTGGGAGTTTTTAATTCGGGAAATACAAGTATTGGCGTTTCCACTGCAGACGTGACCGGAGGCAGTTTAAATCTGAACAAAACCACATTCACTTCGGGTAGCTCGACATCCGCTGGCAATTTGCTGGTCGATGTTCTCGGTCAAGTTAATGCCACGGTCGGGTTGACCAGTCTCGGCGTCAACCAGGGCGGGATTACCTTCATCAACCAGAATACGGCTGCACTAACAATCAACAGTTTCACCAATGTGAATAACGAAGGTGTTCAATTCACCTTCGAGAACTTCGACACCAGCCTCTGGGAAGTTGGTAATTCAGGTAACTTCGAATCGATCTACTTTGCGATCAGGTGGCAGGGTATCGACCGAATTGCGGCCATTAATTCACTCATCTCAAGCAACAGGCTGTCTGCCGATACCAGTTTAATTTCCGGCTCCCCTGCGGCTCAGGTCTTCACACAAGGTGGTGACACCTATTATGGCTTCTACGTGAACTCAATTCCCGAACCCAGCACCTACGCCATGGTCGCTCTTGGTTTGGGGGCACTTTACTTGCTTCGGCGGAAGAAGAATTCCGGCAAGCCCAGCTAAAGCCCGTTTGAGCAAGTCATTCCGATACCGGAATGCTTTCCCATCCCCAGAAGAACGGATCGGATAATCACCCTCCCTTTCCCCCCCCATCGGAGGGCCCAGCTCCGTCTGGGCCGTTCCCCCGTCCCCCTCATAGCCTGGGCACGTCTCCAGAATCGCCTCCATGAGACCCCCCCAAACTACCCCCAAGACCTGAAACCCAAAACTCCACCCTTCGCGTGACCAGCACGCTCCTACAAAAAATTTCCCGTAGGAGCGACCTCGCGTCGCGATGGCCTTCATCTTCCGCTCAGACCCTCGGATCGGATAATCACCCTCCCTTTTTCCCCCCATCGGAGGGCCCAGCTCCGTCTGGGCCGTTCCCCCATTCCAGACTCCGGACAACACCCCCCGTCCCCCCCGTAGCCTGGGCACGTCTCCAGAATCGCCTCCATGAGACTTGCCCAACGGAAGGCGGGACCCAAGGTAGGATCATGAGATATCGGATACAGCCCCGAATGAACAAATTGGGGTCGCATCTCAACATTCAACATTTACACAGCTAACGGGAGCGGTTAATCAAGACAGATGGCGCGACCATTGAGGATTGATCAGGCCGGGGCCTATTACCATGTTCTCTCGCGGGGCCAAGAGAGGCGGGAGATTTATTCAGGGGTAGAAAGTCGGCGGAATTTTCTGGAAAGGCTCTCGGAGTTGCCGGGGAGATTCGGGATTGTTGTTCATGGCTATGTGCTCATGGGCAATCATTACCATCTGTTACTCCAGCCCAGGGGCCTGAACCTGAGTCAGGCCATTCAATGGCTCAATGTCGGGTATAGTATTTGGTTCAATTTGAAACACCGCCGTTCGGGTTCTGTTTTCCAAGGCCGTTTTAAAAGCGTCCTGATCGCGGAAGAATCCCAATTGAACGAAATCACCCGTTATCTACATTTGAACCCAGTTAGGATCAAGCGTTTCGGCCTTGAAACACGTTCCCGCAAAGCCAAAGAAAAGGGGGCGGGACAAGCTCTGGATGCCCAAGCCGTGCGCTCGGCTATCCACTATCTAAGGGAGTTCCGCTGGAGTTCCTATCGATCCACTATAGGATTGGAGAAGGCTCCGGACTGGCTGGACACACGTTTGAGCAAGGCGTTTGGGCGGAAAGGGTATCGGGACTATGTCGAACAAGGGATCCGCCTGGGAATGCCTTCGAATCCCTCTGAGGAAACAGTCATAGAGGGCTATCTGGGAAGCCGGGAGGCTTTGGAAAAACTGAGAGAGAAACTTCGAGGCAATCGCCGGGAGCAGAAAGGCCTCCGGCAATTGCAGGGTGCGATACCTTGGGAAAAAATCGTGAAAACCGTGGAACGGCTGGAAGGAAAGGGATGGTCCGAGTTGTGCGGAGCACATGGAAACCCGGGTCGTGACCTGGGATTGCTGGCGGGTCGCGTGCGGGGAGGGTTGGGATTGAGGGAATTGGGAGAGAAAGCCGGTGGATTGGACTACCCTGCGGTTTCAGTGGCTTTGAAACGCTTGGGAACAAGGCTTAAAACGAACCAGAAGTTGAAAAGGAAATGGGAAAACCTCGCCAAAATGTTGAATGTTGAGACGTGACCCTGAACGGATTTATTTAACCAGGCGCGGCCCTGACCGCTTTTCAAGGCTTTTTCACGAACCATGGCTTGTGCGCGGGTGGAAAACTGTTCTGAATGAATCAAAAGCCAAGGGCCGGGAAAGCGTTTTGTGCTGCGTGTCAGTGTATGGGAAGGATCATTGTGTTGCTTGATCCTCCAGTCCAGACGATCGGTTTGGCCCGTGTAAATTCGACCATCGGGGTTTTGAATGACGTAGACCCAGAACATGGAAAAATGGCTCCGAAGGTAGCCCCGACATAGGCCGGGGCTTTAGTGAGACGATGTGAAAAGAAGGGTTCTGCGCCAAGCGAAGCTTGGCTCCGAAGGTAGCCCCGACATAGGCCGGGGCTTTAGTGAGACGATGTGAAAAAAAGGGTTCTGCGCCAAGCGAAGCTTGGCTCCGAAGGTAGCCCCGACAGGGGCCGGGGCTTTAATGAGACGATGTGAAAAGAAGGGTTCTTCGCCAAGCAGAGCTTGGCTCCGAAGGTAGGGCTCGAACCTACGACCAATCGGTTAACAGCCGACCGCTCTACCACTGAGCTACTTCGGAATAGTGGAATGGTGATCAAAGCAAGATTGAACGGTCTGGGCAAGGTTTTTTCATGCTCTTTGGTTTATTTTAGGGGAGATCCAACCTACCCTTCGTCAGTTGACAATAGAGATTTTAGGAATTGTGGGGCTTGGGAAAAGGCCTTCAACCGGGATTTCTGCTGGGAAAACTCGCCTCCAAATCGTCACATTCCACAGGTTGATTTTTAGAGGATCTCCAGACATCATGCGGAATGAGTATTGAACACGCTGCATGCGACTCCAGAGCCAAGGAAATTATTGCCTACACCTACCTCCACGCCGTGGACAGTGAGGGGGTGCTTCATTCCCATGAGTTGGATTTTTTGAAAAAAATCGCCCTGAAAGACGGCGTGATCGATGATGATGAGGCCCGCGTTCTGCATGAAATTTTAGGTCGTGTGGATCTTTCCAAGGTTTCGGCGAAGGTCAAGACTCAGGTTGAGGGTTTCAAAAAGCTTTACCCGACAGACCAGTATCTTTAATCGGTACGGAGCTTGATAGTGGATCCGTTTGCTCGAACCCGGAATTGTAGCCGGGGTCTCCGGGATCATGAAGGGCGGATGAAGCCCCATGGATTGTAAACCCCGGCTACAGCTAATCAAACAAACCCGCTACCCCAAGGTTGCCATTGTTGCCAATCTCCGCATACTTCTACGGTGGTAAGGTTTTCCAACAGGGCTTTTACACTGATTGAATTGCTGGTGGTCATTACCATTATCGGATTGCTGGTCGGCCTGGCGGTTCCTGCCATCGGAACAGCTTTGCAGCGGGCCAAATTGACCAAATCCCTGAGCAATCTCAGGCAGATGGGCCTGGCCTTGCAACTGTACGGCGGGGAAAACGATTACAGTTTGCCCCCCAGAGTTTCCTCCAATCAGCGTAGTGAAAAATGGCCCGCACTGATTTATGAATACTTAAATAATCCGCAGGCCTATCTGGATCCGGTCGATGCGGCAAACTACAGGCTGACTGAAAGTGATATTATTTCGGGAACAGGTTCCAACAAATCCAGTTACTTAATCAACGGCTTCAACGATCTGGGAACACTCTCGGACCCGGCCCTTTCGGTAATCCTGCTCCGCATCCCTGATCAGAGCAACACGATCCTGATGGGAAAAAAGTATGTGGCCCGCGGGGACTATTATATGGATGTGGACGAGGGTGGGGGGGATCACAATACGGTCTTGGATTGGATAACGTACAACAACAAAGCCAACTTCTATTTTGCCGATGGTTCTGTGCGCACCTACAAAAAGGATGATTATCAGCCCCAGCTTTGGCTCGTTAACAAAGACTATGAGATCAATCCCTGATGTCCGGCCCTGCATGGGAGGAACGGATTCAATCCTTTGACTCCACTGATTTTCTGATTAAACTCCTTTTATGGCCATTGCGGTGTTGATTTTAAATCCAGAGGGGAATGAGGGGGGCTACATCCAGTTGGACAAGGCCGCGTATGAGATCGGGCGTGCGGAAGACACTGATATTGAATTGGATTCCCCCACGGTCAGCCGTCTGCATGCCAAGCTGGTTAAGCAGGGTGGGGTATGGTTTCTGGAGGATATGGAGTCCCGCAATGGTTGTTCCGTCAACGGCAAGCGGGTGAAGAGTGCCCGGCTGGATGAGGGGGACTTATTCGGCATTGGTCCTTTGACGGCATTCTTTTTCACCGAAGGCACGGCGCAGAATATCGAGGATCTCAGGCAGAATTTTCCACGGTTGAAGGAAATGGCTTCGAAATATGGAACGGAGTTGGCCCAGGCCCAAAAGCCCTTGTTGGCTCCGTCAGAAAAAATCCCGGTGGCCAAGAATCGGGCGGCAAGTTTCGGCCTGGGAAAAAACCTGACCTTGCTCTCGGATATTGCTTCAGGAAAGATCAAGAACTAGGGTCCTTCGATCCTTCTGGGGCAAAAAGCACTCCCTTTTATTCGCCAGCGGATCTATTAGGTATCCTGAGCCGGCTGCGCCTACTTTGCGGCCTTGGAGACAAGATCCCTGGCATAGATCTCATGGGTCCAGCGGAGATTGTTTTCCTTATCAAAACTGCGCAGGGTGACTTTCCGTTCTTCTTTTTGGCCGCTGACTTCCAGGGAGCAATAATTCTGGGTTGTCACCAGCGTGCCTTCGACACGGAAAGGATTGGTTTCTTCACCTTTGAGAATGATCGAGGCAATCCCGCTGTTGATGGGGGAACTGGTCAGATCGTAGAGAGGATAATCTCCAGGGCGGGGCATTTTGGTGAGCTCGGTGAAATGCCGGTCGCCGCTGATAAAAATCACGCCACTGATCCGATGTTTGGCGATAAAATTCAGAAGCTCCTTCCGCTCCTCCGGATATTCTTTGAAGGATTCGAAGTTGTGGTCGTGTAAAAACTGTCCTCCCATCACGATGAATTTGAAGGTGGCTTTCGATTGGGTGATAAGCGATTGCTTCAGCCAATCCATCTGTTCAGGTCCAAAGATGGACTTGCCGGGATGGTCTTTGGCATCGAGAGCCGGGTGGTCACGGTAGGTCCGGCCATCGAGAAGAAAGAAGGCACAGTCACTCCAGATCGTATTGGTGTAAATGCCAGGATTGTTTTCTTCTCCGTAGCCGGGATTGCCCCAATGGGCTTTGAAGACTTCAAGGGCTGCCCGTTTGTGGATGAAGCTGCGGTTGGAATCATTCGGGCCATAGTCATGGTCGTCCCAGATGGCGTAGTGGTGCATGGCCCGGAGAAGGGGCTGCATTTCCGGAGCTGAAAAATCTTTATGGTAACGATACCACATCCCACTGGCCGAGGAGTATTCCGCCGGGCGGTAGTAGACATTATCGCCCAGCCAGAGCATGAAATCCGCACCTGATGCCGCCATGTGCTCGAGGATGTGTACGCCCTGTCCATAGGGTTTGCCCGGACGGTCAAACGGCTGGTCATTCAGATAATTGCAGGAGCCGGTGATGAAACGGAAGTCCGGAGGACCTGCGCGGAATTGCCAGTCGGCAATTGTCTGAAAACGGAGAGTTTCGCCCGGCAGGAGGGGGGTATTGTCGAGGGAGACGTTGTAAACGTAAGTGGTTCCGGGGATCAGAAGAGTGGGCCGGAAGTGATAGAGCTGGTGCCCAATCGGAGTGACCGGGGGTGCTTCAAGGTGAATGGTTCTGGTGTTAGCAAGGTCTTTTTCCGGATGGAAAGTGATGGAAGCCGAGCGGGAATTTTCTGCTTGAAGGACGATCTCCACTTCACGATGACTGCTGTATCCGGGCATGGGGCCGGAGAGGAGACGCCCTGCCGGGGCGGTAACTTTGGGCTGACAGGCGTGAAGGAGGAGAAGGCTTAGGAATAGGAACAGGGTTTTGAGAAAGGAAAAACTCATAAGCGGTTTCGCTGATACTCGGCTTGGGACTGGGGAAGAAGACCTTGGAGCTGCTTGATCCGGTTTTCGTCGGCAGGGTGCGTGCTGAGCCACTCGGGAGGCTTGCCACCGGAAGCTTCGGATGCAGTCTTCATGCGCTGCCAGAAGGCGATGGCTTCGCTGGGATCATAACCGGCCCGCGCCATATAGAGCATTCCATAGCGATCGGCTTCGTACTCATTGCTGCGGCTGAACGGGAGAATGGCACCGAGGTTGGCCCCGAGCCCCAATGCGCTCATGATGGCGCTGCGTTGCTCGACATCTTTCATGGCCAGGCCGGTGTCTATGGCGGCTGCGCTGATGCTGATGGCCATTTGCTGGGAAATACGTTGGCCACCGTGGCGCAGGGTGACGTGGGCCAGTTCATGCCCGAGAACGGCCGCCAGACCTGCATCGTTTTGTGTCAGGGTAAGAATACCGGTGTGCACACCGATTTTTCCGCCGGGCAGCGCGAAGGCATTTGGAGTGGGATCATCGAAAACCACGATTTCCCATTTGGCGTTGGGGACGTTGACCTGGCGTATGAGGTTCTGGGCGACACGCTGGACCTGTGCATTGGCCACGGGATCGCTGGAAACTTTGCCAGCCTGTTTCAATTGATTGAAGGATTCTGCACCCAGGCTGGCCTCCTGTTCGGGTGAGGTCAGGATAAAGGCGCTTTTTCCTGATTCCTGAAGTTGCACACAGGCAGCCAGGGTCAAAAGAGCAGTTACACACAGCAGCCAGATCCATTTACCGGGGGAAAATATTGTGGGCATTTCGTAACTATAAGGCACCCGGCCCCAGGCTCAAGCAAGGAAGCGTGACGATTGGATGAAAATCAAAGACCCGTCAGCTCGTAGCTCTGCAGGGCCAGTCTCAGATCAACATCCGGGCGTAGGTGGATGGTTTGCCAGCCGAGTAGCGAGGCCCCCACTACATTCTCTTCGCGGTCATCGATGAAGAGGCTTTCGTATTTATCAGCCTTCATCTCGGCCAGGGCGTGTTCGTAAATGGCCGCAGCCGGCTTCATGAGTCCGACTTCATGGGAATAGATGCGTTTGCGGAAAACGGGAAAAAAATCGTAGGCGTTTTCCAGAAAGCGGATGTGGGAGTCGGAGGTATTGGAGATGATGGCCAGGGGATAGAATTCAGCCAGGATGCGGGCACATTGGATATGCTCCTGCATGGGGGTAAAGACGTCACACCAGATATTTTCCAGCTCCTCAATGTTTCCCTGGAATTGAAAATGTTTTTTCATTTCGGTGAAAAAATCAACGGTATTGATGCGTCCGTGTTCATAGTCATCAATCAGAGGGTAATCCGAATAAACCCTGTTTTCCAGGTGACTGAGATCAAGTGGGGATTGGGCGGCGACACGGTGCAGGGCGATGTTGAAATCGTAGTCCACGAGGACTTTTCCCAGGTCAAAAAAAATGGTCGAAATTTTCATGGGGGTGATCAGACTTTTTATAAAATAAGCACTTCAAGTCCGGACTCAATCCGTATTTTGGCCGTCCGGGACGTTTTCGTGCTGGAAACCTTGACTGGCCACGCCCCGGTTTACCGATAGGTTGGGTTCAATGAAAAACATCGGACTTCTCCTGACCGGAATCTGGCTCATTGCCACTGGTATTATCCCCCTCATCAATCTCAGCTTTCAGGGCCTGCCTCTGATCATGGCTGGACTGGCCATAGCCGCTGGTATTTTTCTGATTCTTCGTCGCTGAAACTTTGCCCGTTAACAGGCCCTGATTTCCATCAGATCTCTTTTCTGCCCTGCAGGGCATGAACGAGGGTCTGGGGGTCGGCGTATTCGAGGGAGCCGCCGACGGACAGGCCGGTGGCCAGTCGGGTGACACGAAGGGACGCTGTCTTGAGTTCTCCGGAGAGGTAAAGGGAGGTGGTCTCGCCTTTCACGTCGTGGCCCAGGGCCAGAACGATCTCCGAGACCTCCGATCCCGCGCAACGCTTGAGCAGGGAAGTGATGTTCAACTGTTCCGGGCCGATGCCGTCCAGGGGTGAGAGAGTGCCGCCCAACACATGATAGAGTCCATGATAGGTGCCGCTGCGCTCCAGGGAAATGACATCAGCAGGACGTTCCACCACACAGATTGTCCGGTGATCCCGTTTTTTGTCAGAGCAGATTTCGCAAAGATCTATTTCGCAGTAAAATCCGCAAACCGGACAGGATTTGATTCTGGCACGGGCTTCGCGGATGGAATCGGCGATGGACAAGGCGTAAGATTCTTCCTGCTGCAGGATGTGCAGGGCCAGCCGCTCCGCGCTACGCGGGCCGATGGTGGGAAGCTGGCGGAGGGCCGCGATGAGTTTCCGGACGGCTGGTGGGTAATCCAACATAGATGGAGACTTGTAGAAGAGGGTTATATACGCAAAAGAAGGTTTCCGGAAGGATGCCGTAAACAGCAGGTGGGACGCCTGCGCTCCTGAAGCACTAAAACGTCATTCAACTGTGTAAATCTCAATAACAATAAAAAAGCGGCCAGACCCCTTTTTTTAGCCCAGTCCGGGGATGCCAAGGCCTGCTGTGAGCTTGCCCATTTCTTTGGCGGCTTCCTCCTTGGCTTTACTGCCGGCTTCCCGAACGGCCGTGACGATCAGATCCTGCAGCATTTCCGCATCGCCTTCTTTGAGCAGGTCGGGGGAGAGGTGGAGGGATTTAAGTTCGCCATCACCGCCGACTGTGGCTTTGACGGCTCCGGCAGCGGCGGTGGCCACGTAGCTGCGCAGGGCCAGGTCTTCCTGGATGCGTTGCATGTCCCCCTGCATTTTCTGGGCTTGTTTCATCATTTTGGCGATATTCATAAATGGTAGTGGGGTTGGAATTTAGTAGTTAGGAGTTGAGGGAGGTCAATTGTCTTTGATGGAGACAATCCGGCCCTTGAAGATTTCAAGGGCCTCTTTGATCAGAGGATCGTTTTCGAAATCCGCCTTGGAAAAAGTGGAGGGAGCGGAAGTTTCAGGTTTTAGGTTTTGGGTTTTGGCTTTGGAGCCGGACGGGGAAACAGTGCTTTCGCGGGGCTGGGAAGGGGTGGAGCGGGTTTCCTCGTGCGCGGATTCAGGAGGGCGCTCGTTGAAAATGATTTCCACTTTGGTGCCTGGCCCGAAACTTTTTTGTACAGCCTGATCGAGCAGTTTGATGGATTCGGGTCTGGTCAATAAATCGTGGATCCGTTTTTCCGCTGTCATCCGCACTGAGATAACAGGACCATTGCGGCTGACGAAATCACAACATTCCAAGGGACGGGCCAGAAGAAATTCAGCTTTTTTGACAGTGGAACTGGCCAGGTTCCAAAGCTCTTCATCGCTGACTTTGTCCGGGGCAGGAGCGGGAACAGGAGTTGAGGCTTTGGGGTTTCGTGTTTCGGGCTGGGGTGCAGGTCGGACGGTCGCAGGAACCTCAGGGGAGACGGCGGAAACCGTTGCTTCCGAGCGGGTGAGTGCGGGTTTGGAAACCACCAGCGGAGCGAATTTTGCAGCGGGTGCGCCTCCGGTGAGTTGTTTGAGGACTTCCTCGATGGAAACTTTCTGGCGTTGTTGGCAGAGGCGAATGACCGAGATTTCAAAGAGAACATCCTTGACCAGGGCATAGCGGATTTTCTCTTCCACGCGGACAAGCTCTTCGATGAAGGCCAGGATCAGCGAGTCCGAAGGGAGAGGCTGCATATTCTCAAAATGGTGCAGGTCATCGGCGTCGAGTTCCTCGGCCGACATTTTTGGGGAAATGACAAAGACGAGAAGATTACGGAAATGACGCAGGAGTTCCTGGGTCAGGCGGGTGAGGTCTTTGCCCCGCGCGACAAGGGAACGAACCTGTTGCAGCGCTGGCTCGGCCTCGCTGATCTGGATGGCCATGGCCAGATCCCAGATTTCCTGGGAGCCGGTCAGGCCGAAAATTTCCAAGACATCTTTTTCTTCAATCTTGCTGCCGCAGAAGCTGATGAGCTGGTCAAAGGAAGATTCCGCGTCGCGCATTCCGCCCTCGGCATTGCGGGCCAGGAGTTTCAGGGCGTCGTTGCTGACGGTGATACCTTCGCTTCCGGCAATCAGCTTGAGCTGCTTGACGATATCATGTTCGGAGATGCGCTTGAGATCGAAGCGTTGGCAGCGGGAGAGGATGGTGGGAAGGACTTTGTGGGCTTCGGTGGTGGCGAAGATGAACTTCACGTGGGCCGGCGGTTCTTCCAACGTTTTGAGAAGGGCGTTGAAGGCTGCCGAGGTCAGCATGTGGACTTCGTCGATGATATAGATTTTGTATTTGCCGCTGGTGGGGGCGTATAGGACGTTTTCGCGGAGTTCGCGAATCTGTTCGACGCTGTTGTTGGAGGCACCGTCGATTTCCAGGACGTCCATGCAGCGGCCTTCGGCGATTTCCTGGCAGACGGGGTCATTGGGATCGAAGTCGGCTTTGGGGCCACCGGGACAGTTGAGGGCTTTGGCCAGAATGCGGGCGGTTGAGGTTTTTCCGATGCCGCGGGGTCCGACAAAAAGGAAGGCGTGGGCGATGCGGCCGGTAGTGATGGCGTTGGTCAGGGTCTGAACAACGTGATCCTGTCCCACGACATCCTTGAAACTTTGGGGACGGTATTTGCGCGCTAAGACCTGGTAACTCACAAGTTTGAAAATAGGTGTCCGGGGGGAAAAGAAAACGATTATTTTCAAATTTGCGGGGAGGCGGCGGGAACAGGTTGAAAAAGCTTTTCTGGAAGCGGGGTGCGATTCTGACTTAATGTGAACTGTGACCAGAGCCATCCAGACAGCGGCCTTTTTTTTCTTTGTGTCAATGGGCTCTGTCCTGAAGGCGCAGGAACCTCTTACCTGGAAGAGCGGGGAGAAATTGACCTACGAAATCCACTGGGGGATTCTGGTGGCGGCTGAAGCCACCTTCAGTGGTGAAAAGATAAAGGAGGGCTTCAGCTTTAGGCTTGATTTGAAATCGAGGGGGATGGTTGAAACAACCTTTCCTATCCGCAGCGTTTTTTCTTCCCGCACCGATGCCAAAATAATGCGTTCCCTGGCTTTTTCCGAGGATAGGAAGGAAGGTGAAGACAGGGAAAAGAACACGATTTCGCGGGATTACCGTAAAAAAGAGGCGACCTATGAGGATCTTTTAAAGGGCGAGTCGCGGGTATTGCCTCTCGGGGATGATTCTGTGCAGGACATGATTTCGATGCTTTTTTGTATCCGCAGGCACCCATGGGAAAAGGAGCCTGTCTGGAATTTTGTCCTGCAGGATCGTCTGAAAACGAAGTATGGGAAAGCCAGTTTCGTTCGGAAAGAGCGGATCCCCGATACGGCGGGTGTCCTACGTGAAACGTTTTTGATTGAGGCGCAGGAGCTGGACAAGGAGGGCAAGCCTAAGAACAACGGCTGGCTTAAAATTTGGATGACTGCGGATGCGGATAAACTGCCCTTGGCTGCGAGGATCAAATTTAAATACGGAAGTTTCAGCATCCGGCTCAAAGAGACTGTGCAGGGTCACTGAACCCCTGCCGGATCACAGGATGAATCGGTTAGGATTCATCAGAAAGTTGCGGCCCTCTAAAACCTGATCCAAGACAGACGGCAGAAGGGCTGCGGCATGAGCCAAGGCCAATCGGGAATTATCCTGTGAATCGGTGTCGGTGCCGTGGGACCAGTCGGGGAACTTAAGATCCAAAGCCAGTGAAGGAGGCACTTCACGGATCCTTGCGGAAGAATTGGTGGATTGCGGTGCGTGTTTCTTCGTTTCCATACTTTTCAAGGATAAGCTGGAATTCTTCCGATTGCACGTCGATTCCTCTTGTCCGGATCAGGCCGAAAATATCTGGAAGATCTTTTCCTTCAAGAGCCCTGGCTGCTTGACGCAGCGCATGGAGCTTCATGGCGATGAGATGCAGTGGGGAGGGAACCGGCAAATCGATGTTGCCGAAGCTTCTCATTTCGCTGGATTTTTCAAGTTTTGAGTAGGTATCGGTGTTGAGCATCATGAGATCCACCGGAAAAAAAAAGTCGCCCTCTTTTGCTTTGAAGCGGAGAAAGGATTCTGTCTCGAAATATATTCGATAACCGATGGCTTCCAATTCGGATTGCCAGGTGTTTCTTTCAGTTTCGGGGATGGCAACATCGATATCGAATGTGGTGCGTTGATAGCCGTGGGCATTGACCGCGTTCCCACCCACAATCAGGAAGGAAAGTTTTTGCTGCTCAGCGATAAGCCGCAGGCGGTTGAAAATTGTTTCCTGAGGAAGTGGGTTCATTTCAAGGGTAAGGGGTTGGCTGTTATGAGGCCAGTTCCCTGAGTAGTTCCTGATTCAGGCGTATGCCGGCCTCGAAATTTTCGAGTGGAAAATTTTCGTTCGGGGAATGGGCGCAGCAGTCCGGTAGGGCCAGTCCCAGAAGCAGGGTATCCACTCCCAGGATTTCTTTGAAGGAAGCGACGATGGGGATGCTTCCACCCTCGCGGATCATGGAGCAGGGCGCGCCTCCGAAGGCATTGCTTAGAGCTCGCTGGGCGGCGACACCGTAGGAGCTTTTCGGATCGACGAGGTAAGGTCGTCCACTGTGGCCCTGTTTGATTTCCATGGTGACGGAGGAGGGACAGTGTTTTTTGAGATGGTCGATCACCCGGTTCAGAACAACCTGCGGTTCCTGATCCGGAACCAGGCGGAAGGTCAGCTTGGCCGAGGCTTTGGAAGGCAGAACAGTTTTGGTTCCGTCGCCCTGATAGCCTCCAGTCAGCCCGTTGAGTTCTGCGGTCGGGCGGGCCCAGGTCCGTTCAACCGCGGTATATCCTTTTTCTCCGACAAGCGAAGGCGAACCGGTCAGTTCCAGAAGCTGGGCGTCGGTGATGGGAAGTTTGCTCCAAGCCTCGCGCTCCCAGCCCTCCAGGTCGCGGACTTCATCATAAAAGCCCTCCACGGCGACACGAGCCGAGGCATCGTGCATTCCGGCAATCAGGCGGCAAAGTTCGGTGAGGGGATTGGCAACGGCTCCTCCATAAATCCCCGAGTGCAGATCTTTGCCAGGGCCTTTGAGCGTGATTTCCAGAGCGGCGATACCACGTAATCCGTAAGTGAAGGTTGGAACTCCGGAAGCCAACATTCCGGTATCGGAAATGACCACGATGTCGCAGGAGAGTTCTTTTTTGTGGGCTTCAATGAAAGGCCCCAGGTTAGGGCTGCCTATTTCCTCCTCACCTTCGATGAGAAAGATAAGATTGACCGGTAGTTCCTGTCCTGACTTCAGGGTTTCCTGGACGCCGAGGATGTGGGCGAGGAATTGGCCTTTGTTATCGGTCGCACCGCGAGCAAAGACGACTTTGTTATTTAGGTGCGGCTCAAAAGGAGGATGTGTCCAGAGATTCAGCGGATCGACGGGTTGGACATCGTAGTGTCCGTAAATCATGACGGTTTTTTTCGCCGGGTCGTGTTTGGTGCGTGCCAGAACGATGGGGTGTCCGGGTGTCTTGTGAGTGTTGCACTCCAATCCCATACTGACAAACTTGAGCGTGATCCACTCGGCACAGAGTTTCATCTGCGGTTTGAAGGATGGGTCGGTGGAGACACTGGCAAAACGGAGCAGGGCCAGAAGATCGTTGAGGTGACGTTGTTCAATCATAGGAATAATTCGGTCAAAGTCGTTTGCTTTTGTGGAAATCGGAATAATACTTATCTCCTGAACCTACTAGAAAAATCATCCACCTCAAACCACAAATTGCCATGAACATTATTCCAACCCAGTTTCCCGCTTTTAATCTGAAGAAACTCCTGACAACGGTCTTCCAGCCGGATGGGGGCGAGCGGGTCGCGATCCTGATTGATTTAAAAAATCCACGCGATGTCAAAGATTTCGCCTTTTTAAAAGATCCGGCTCTGACCATCCAGCGTTATGCCCACGATGTTTTTTGGCTGGGATTGAAGAATGAGACTCTCGCGGCCTTGAATCTCAAGGGCGGAGATTTTTATGCCTACGAAATCACGGGCGGCAGCAATCTGGATCTTCCAGACGAGGCATGGTCCCCGGAAGGAAAGCAGTTCAGCCTGGAAAAAGACATTTATACCAATTACGACATCATCCTTTGCATCAGCACCTATTCCGCCACGGCTCCGTTGACGGCTTTTGCCAAAAAATACGGGTTCCGCGGTGCCACCCTGCACGGGGTGAACGAAGTCATCCTGAACAGTGGTCTTTGCGTGGATTACAACGAGGTCAGCATTGAAGCTGAGAAGCTCAGAATTGGTATGACCAAAGCGGATGAGGTGGAAATTGACTTTGTCGTGCAGGGCACGAAATACACACTCAAGCTGGAACTGGGCGGGCAGGAAGCCCAGAAAAGTCACGGACTGTGTCGTGGAAAAAAGCCGGATGTGGCCAACCTCCCGGCTGGAGAAATTTATTACGTCCCCACCGGAGCGGAGGGTGAGTTTCCGATGAAATACGAAGATGGAACCATCGGGCTGATGAAAGTCCAAGGCGGTCGCATCGTGAATGTTTCCAGGATTTCGGGCAACCTTCAAACCATCAGCGACCACCAGAACAAAATCATCGCCGATCCGGTGACGGGAGAAATCGGGGAACTGGGCTTTGGCACCCAGCTTCTGCCCTGGTCCGGACGCGACATTCAGGACGAAAAAGTCCGGGGCACCGTGCATGTGGCAACCGGACGGAGCGACCATCTGGGTGGACACCTGACACCTGACAAGTTTCTTGAGGCAAAGAATGCCACGCATGATGACATTCTCTTCGCGCCACTTAAGACGCCCGAGATCGGGTTGCCGGAAGTCCGGATGTTTCGTCATGGGGTGACCAACGTTTTGATCCGCAATTATGAGCCGGCGGATTACATGAACGAGCTGCTGGCGAAGTGATCCTTTTTACAGGTAGAAGAACCCCCAAAGTTTGCCGCGAAAAAGCATATAAAGCGTAAAAAGTTTTATTATTCTCTGCCTTCTGCGCCTTTTCGTGGCCATATTCAGATCTTGTTATGAACATCTACGAATCGGAGAAGATCCTGGGGGAATACCTTTTGTTCCATTACGGGTCGGAGGAAGAAATCCTGCCCTATCCTGATGGTCCCCGCAGTGCTTTGGACTTTCCTGTGCGCTGCGCTGGTTGGATGCTGAAAAACAAGATCCTTCCGGACGGACGGGCTTTGGATCTGGGTTGTGCTGTGGGACGTTCCACCTTTGAACTGACACGGGGCTTCGGAGAAGTGGTCGGCATTGATTTTTCCGCTTCGTTTATCCGCGCCGCACAAACGTTGAAAGAAAAGGGAGCCTTGTCGTATCGGCGGGTGGACGAAGGGTCTTTGACTACGGAGCTGCAGGCGCTGCTTCCTTCCGGAGTGGTGCCCGGTCGTGCGACATTTCAAACGGGAGATGCCTGTGACCTTCCAGAAGGGCTTGGACTTTTTGACGCGGTCCTGATGGCGAATCTTTTGTGTCGGCTGCCTGAGCCGCGTGTTTGTCTGGAGCGGGCCAAAAGCCTGGTGAAAACGGGCGGTGTTCTTGTGCTTACGACGCCCTGCACCTGGATGGAAGAGTTTACTCCGCAGAACAAATGGCTGGGAGGCTACCTCAAGGACGGCAAGCCTGTAGCCACTTTGCAGGGAGTTCAGGAGGTTTTATCGGGGGCCTTCGATCTGGAGCAAGTCGGTGAAGAGCCTTTCCTTATCCGCGAACATGCCCGCAAGTTCCAGTGGACTGTGGCACAGACCTCCGTTTGGAAACGGATGTAGTTTTAAGTTCTAAGTTTGAAGTTTTAAGTTTAAAAAAGGGAATGGCGAAAAAGAATTCGGCGACGAAAGTGGACATATCCGCGCAGAGTTCCGCATTGGCGAATCCCTTTGCGACATTGAGTTCCGAGGGCTTGCCAGCAGGGCCCGAAGTGGTGGCTTCCAAGTCTGAATTAACATCTGTTTCATCCAAAAAAGGCCGGGTGGTTCTGCGCCGTGAAACGGCACAACGCGGCGGCAAAGTGGTGGTAGTGGCCGGGGATTTTGAAGGGCAGATCCCGGATGAGGAAATTGAAGAACTGGCCAGAGAACTCCGTAAAGCCTGTGGTTGTGGGGGAACCGTGCGGGAAAGGGAAATAGAGATCCAAGGGGATCAACCAGCGAAAATCTGCGCCTTCCTGCTAGAGGCGGGGTTCCGGGTTGCGGGTGTCAAAAGTTAGTTGTTCTTATTCCGAAACTGAAGCGGGCCTCTTCATTGTGTCATCTTTTCAATATCGCTGAAGGTCTTGAATAAGGGGGCCAGTATCTGAAAGATCCGGCACACGATCATGAAAACGGCAATGGCATAACTTATTCCAGGTAAAAATAATCCCAGCCTGTCTGATGAGGTGACCGCCTCCATACGAAGCTGCTCTGCCAGATAGTCCAGGGTTTGATCGAGGGTTCCGCTGACATCGCCCGCGGCGAGCAGGTTGATGGAGGCCTGGGGGAAAACATCGGCCCGCTTGAGAATGGTGGAAATAGACTCGCCCTGCTCCAACGCCGAAACCTGGGCGACGAGTCTGGACGTCATGTGGGTGTTTCCGGTGGCGCCGGATGCCGTGAGATAGGCCTTTTCCACCCGTGTTCCGGATCGGAGCAGAGCCGCCAGGTTCCGGCAGAATCGCGAGGCCCCGCTGCAGCGCAGATAATTTCCATAAAAAGGAACACGCAGAAGAAACGCGTCAAGCGAGCCGTCCCGTGTCAGAACATACAGGGAAATACCTATCACATAAAAAGGAGAAAGCCAGAGAGCTGTTTCAAGGGCCGCCAGCAAAAAAGATTGTTGAACGAAGGTGATGAAGGACGGGATGAGTGCGGCGGCATGGATCAGAACCACGGGGTAGGCCAGTCGTGTCATCAACTTTTGGTGAAGCTGATAGTCACTTTCTTCTTCCTGGGCCAGGGCACCCAGGATGGATTCCAGTTGTCCGCTTTCCTCGGCGGCTTCAATACAGGCGAGCTGGGTTTCACTAAAACGTCCCCTGTGATGCAGCCGACAGGCTTCGCTCAGGCTCTTGCCCGCTTCCAGTTCGGCTACAAGAGCCTTGGAAAGAGGTTGGAGATTTTTGGCCTGGGAGGGGATCAGGTGGCTGAGTCCTTGGTGGAGAGGAACCCCTGCTTTGACGAGCATGCCCAGTTGTTTTAGGAAAGCTGCGGTTTGAAGGGAGGGCATGGCGTAGAGTGGCTGTAAGCTGGGTAACTTGAAAGTTTTTAAGATCAGGACGAAAAGGGGTAAAATCGCCAAAGAATGACCAAATGAATATTTTACGTATAAATACGTAAAATAGGTTGAGTTTTTATCTATTTATAGATAAATAGTTGAACTTCATGCGATTACAGCCCAATCGAAATTATGTCAGTGACGATGTGGTTCAGACCCCGGTCGAGATGGCCGAACGTCTGGTTCGGCACTTCAAACCCCAAGGCCGTGTTTTGGAGCCATGCCGTGGACAGGGTCATTTTTATCAGTTCCTGCCGGGGGCGGACTGGTGTGAATTGAAAGAAGGGCGCGACTTCATGGAATGGGACAAGAAGGTTGACTGGATCATTACCAACCCACCCTGGAGTAAGATCCGTCCTTTTCTCCAGAAGGCCATGATCTGCTCGGACGATGTGGTTTTTCTGCTGACCATCAACCATATCTGGACCAAGGCCCGCCTGCGTGACATCAAGGATGCCGGTTTTGGTCTTAGGGAAATCTGCCTTCTTGAAATGCCCACGACTTTTCCCCAGTCGGGTTTTCAGTTGGGGGCGGTCCATGTCCAAAGAAACTGGGTCGGTGATGTGCGTCTGACGGATCTTTCCGTTGAACTTCCGGCCAAACCGCGTATCCGCCGCCGTTCTCTCCGCACGGTAAACGTTTGATGCACGAACTACAGGGATGATCCATCCCGGGGTATTGCAACCCGTATAAAAGTGTGGATGCTTCTGCTTTCATGGAGCGTCTTTATTTGATCATCCCCCTGTTTTCGGCCTGTCTTTACGCCGTTTCAGCTCTGTGTATCAAGCGTTCCATCCAACTTGGCATGGGTCCCTGGCGGATGACTTTCCTTTCCAATGCACTGATGTTTATTGTCTTCGGCCCGATGGCCTTTCTGGTCGGCGGATCCTGGGAGTTCCAGCCGTGGTGGCCGCCGGTGGCCGGAGGGGCGCTCTTTTTTGTGGGACAGATCTTTACCTTTCTTTCGTTGACCCAGGGAGACGTATCCATCGCGACACCGGTGCTTGGATCCAAGGTCATCCTGGTTGCTTTTTTTCTGGTGGTAATTCTGGGAGATTCCATTGATCTTTCCGTCTGGGTGGCGGCTTTTCTGGCCACGTTGGGAATTGCCCTGTTGCAGTTGGGAAGTCCTGTTGCACAGCGTGGAAATACGATCAGGACGGTGCTGCTGGCACTTACCAGCGCGGCTGCTTTCGCGCTTGCCGATGTGGTCATGAAGGGCTGGTGTCCTGGTATAGGATTCACACGTTATGTTTCGGTCTCAGCCGCCGTGACCATGCTGTTGTCATTGACCCTGATTCCTTTTTTCAACGGGTCGCTTTGGAAACTGCCAAAGGGAGCTGCTTCGATGGTCTGGGGAGGACTGGTTCTGCTCTCATTGCAGGCTCTGGGGATTGCCATATCCATCGGGATTTTCCAGGATGCGGCTGGAACCAATATCGTCTACGCCAGCCGTGGACTGTGGAGTGTATTGCTGGTCTGGTTTGTCGGTCACCATTTTGCCAACACGGAGAGGCATCAGGGCGGTGGTGTCATGTTGGGACGGATCACCGGTGCCGTGTTGATACTTTCCGCGGTGATTTTGATTTTTATCTGATCACTGCTTGTCCAGCAGCAGGATGATCTGGACGCAGGGCAGATAGAGCAAGGAGGCGAGGAAAAGGGTTCTGGTGTGTTTCTTGTCCGGGTTGCGAACACAGCGGACGGCACAGCCGAGGTAGGAAGATCCCAGAACACAGGCGGCCACCAGGTAAATCCAGCCGGCGGATCCTGTGAAATAGGGAATCAGGCTGACCGGGATCAGCAGGGTGGCGTAGAGACAACTTTTGATCGCGGTGCTGCGTCCGGTTTTGTCTTCCAGAGTCAACATTTTGAATCCGCCCCGCGCATAGTCTTCGCGGTAGAGCCAGGCAATGGCCAGGAAATGGGGCATCTGCCAAAAGAAGAGAATGCCAAAGAGGGCCCAGGCATCCCAGGTCCAGTCGGATCGTACAGCACTCCAGCCGATGAGTGGGGGAAGAGCTCCGGGGATGGCCCCGACCAGCGTGTTCCAAGAGGTCAGGCGTTTCAGCGGTGTATAGATGGCGATATAGACCACCAGGGTTACTGCTGCGACCAGGGCCGAAGTCAGGTTCACCCCCACGATGAGGTAGGCCAGGCCGACTCCGGAGAGAAAAGTGCCCAAGGCCAAGGCATCGCGTTTCTCCCAACGCTGGGTGGGCAGAGGGCGGCCTTTGGTCCGGGTCATGCGGGCATCGGCCTGGAGTTCAACAAGTTGATTGAGTGCGGCCGCTCCTGAGGCGACGGCGTAGGTTCCCAGAATCATGTTGAAGAACGTCAGCCACGGGAAAGCCGGTCCTTGATGGCCGAAAAGGAAACCCACGATTGCGGAGAAAAGCACTAGCAGCGTCAGCCGGAGTTTCGTGATTTCCGCGTAAATGGACCAGATCGCTTTCAGGTCCTGGAGCTGGCTTCGTATAAGTTGGGCTGGATTGGTCATCTGTCGGGAAAAGAACGCTATCTATCTAAAAGCAAAGAATTGTTGCGGACAACCAGATTATGGACGGGCCAATCCCCGGTCTATTGCTTTTTTCCGAAAAGCAGGCTTAAGATTCCTGCATGGGCAAGATACAACCAGGTCTGGTTTCCATTACTTTCCGTCAACTTTCTGCCCAGGGAGTGGTAGATCTGGTTCGTCAGGCAGGGTTCGCAGGTATCGAATGGGGGGGAGATCTGCATGTTCCCCACGGTAATCTGGAGGAAGCGGGCCGGGTGGCGGCAATGACGACGGCAGCCGGTCTGGAGGTGGCAGCCTATGGTTCTTACTATAGGGTGGGAAACAGTGAAAACGACGGGCTGAGCTTTGAAAACGTTTTGAAAACGGCTGTAGCCCTGAACGCTCCCTTGATCCGTGTCTGGGCGGGCATCCATGCATCCCAGCAGGCGGACAGTTCTTATCGCAAGTGGGTGACCGAGGAGTGCCGCAGAGTTTCAGGCCTGGCCTTGGAACGGGGAATCCAAGTGGCCTGCGAGTATCATGGAGGAACCTTGACTGATAAAAACAACTCGGCCATCCAATTGATGCGGGAAGTGGATCATCCGAATTTTTATTCGTTGTGGCAACCTCCCAACGGATTCGGCCTGCCGGTCTGCCAGGAAAGCTTGGAGGGCATTTACCCATGGTTGACCAATGTGCATGTTTTTCATTGGTGGCCGGATGCTTCCAAACGTTTACCTTTGTTGGACGGGCGGGAGCGTTGGGTTCCCTACTTGAAACGGATTGCGGAAAAGGAAGGAGACCGCTTTGCCTTGCTTGAGTTCGTGACGGGTGATGACTTAGAGGTCTTTTTAAGGGATGCGGAGACGCTTAAAACCTGGTTGGCTGAGCTTGCTTAAAGCAGCGTAAAGGGAGGGGGTTTGGCCACCGGCCTGCAAGCCCCGGAAAGAGTTTAGTTTTTTCATCAGCTTTTGAGGCCTTCAACTGAAGGTTGCTGTATTTTTGCTTCATAAAATCTGTGGAATAAAAAAATCCTTGTTTTGGCGCAAGTAGGCCCGTTTCCTGCTTTTTGGTATTGTATGAAAAAGCAGGATAAAAAGAAGGTCTTCAAAAAAAGCTCTAAAAAAACCACCCTGGTTGTCCTTAAGGCATGGTTGGGTGGGTCCAATCACTTTCCTCATTCCCTGACTTTTTGGTCCGTTCCCCAGCCAGTCCGGGTGGGAGGAGTCAGTCTCCGGTCAGTCCGGAACCTCTGAATCCTAATTTCCTTGTCTTATGACAGAAGTCCTTGTCTTCTACATCTATGTTGTTTCGTAAATATCAAACCGAAGGATTCTTCGATGAGATGTTTACCGCTGACGGCAAGGTTCGTCCGCACTATCAAAGCCTCAAAACCCGCTTTGATGAGCTGAATGTCAAAGAGTTTGATCAAAAACGGGAGGCGGTCGATCTGAGCTTCATGCGGATGGGCATTACCTTTACTGTTTATGGTGACAGCGAAGGAACGGAACGCATTTTCCCATTTGATTTGAATCCGCGCATCATTCCGAACAAGGAGTGGGAGTATCTGCAGCGCGGGTTGGAACAGCGCATCACGGCGCTGAACATGTTTCTTCATGATATCTACCACGAACAGCGCATCCTGAAGGAAGGTGTCATCCCGGCCTCGTATGTTTTGTCGGCCAAGCATTTCCGCCCTGAATTCATGCACTGCAAGGTTCCCAGGGATATTTACATCCACATTTGCGGAACGGATCTCATCCGTGATGAAAAAGGGGAATATCTGATTCTGGAAGACAACGGACGCTGCCCCTCCGGTGTCTCCTACGTGTTGGAAAACAGGCAGGCCATGAAACGGGCTTTCCCCAGCCTGTTTGAGCGGGCGGGCGTCCGTCCGGTGGACAATTACGCCACGGATCTTCTTAACACTTTGCGTTACGTGGCTCCCCACGGGAAAGACAATCCGACCATCGCAGTCCTGACCCCTGGTATTTACAACAGTGCGTATTTTGAACACTCCTTTCTGGCCAAGGAAATGGGGGTTCATATTGTGGAGGGAGGTGACCTTCTGGTTAGGGACTCCAAGGTTTACATGCGCACGACACGCGGACTTCAACAGGTGGACGTGATTTACCGCCGCATAGATGATGACTTCCTCGATCCCTGCGTTTTCCGTGAGGACTCCGCTCTGGGTGTTCCGGGTTTGGTCAATGCCTATCGGGCCGGTAATGTCAGTCTGGCCAATTCCATCGGAACCGGCGTGGCCGATGACAAGGTCATGTATTATTTCGTCCCGCGCATGATCAAGTTCTACCTCGACCAGGAGCCGATCATTCCCAGCGTTCCCACCTATCTGGCCTCCGAAAAAGAGGACTACAAATATATCATGGAAAACACCGCCAAGCTCGTGGTCAAATCGGCCAACGAGGCGGGCGGTTATGGCATGTTGATCGGACCCAAAGCAACCTCGGCTGAAATCAAAGAGTTCCAGAAAATGATCAAAGCGGAGCCCCGTAACTTTGTCGCCCAGCCGACCATCTCCCTTTCCCGGCATCCGACCTACACGGATCTCAGTCAGATGGAGGGACGCCACATCGATTTTCGCCCTTACATCCTTTACGGGGACAAGATACGTATCATGCCCGGGGGCCTGACCCGTGTGGCCCTCAAAAAAGGTTCTCTGGTCGTCAACTCATCCCAGGGCGGCGGCAGCAAGGACACCTGGGTATTGTATGGGGACGAATAGGATGAAACGTTCCAATTTCCAATTTCCAACTTCGAATTAAATGCTTTCCCGCGTTGCCAACTCTCTGTTCTGGATGAGCCGCTACCTCGAGCGCGCGGAAAACATTTCACGTATTGTGGATGTCAATCTGCAGTCCCTGCTTGATTACAAAACCCTCGACGACAAGCGGATCAAGGAACAGTGGGATCCCCTGGTCAATACCCTGGGAGACGACGAACTCTTTGCCAAACTGTATAAGAAAGCCGACAGCCGCAGCGTGACCGAATTTCTGACTTTCAACGAAAAAAACCCTAACTCTATTTTGTCCAGCATCGTTTCTGCCCGGCACAATGCCCGCTCCGTCCGCGACCAGATTTCCCTGGAAATGTGGGAAGAGATCAACCGCCTCTATTTGTTCATCCGCTCGAAAGAAACGAAAAAACTCTGGCAGGAAAATCCCTACGATTTTTATCGGGAAGTCAAACAGACCTCCTATAAGCTCCAGGGCTTGACCAGTGCCACCACGGTTCACGATGAAGGTCTGGAATTCATCATGATGGGCCGTTTTCTGGAGCGTGCCGACATGACCAGCCGTATTCTGGATGTGAAATACAAGACCCTGCAGGGTGAGGTGGCAGGAGAAGAGGCTCTTGAAGCCAACCAGACCATCATCCAATGCGCCGCAGTTCTGCGGTCGTCCAGTGCCTACGAAGCCTACCAACATTTGTATGCCTCGGAAGTGGTGCCAAAAAGAGTCGCAGAGCTCCTACTCCTGGCCGACGCCTTTCCCCGTTCCCTGCGTTTCTGCGTCAGAACCTTCGACCATTTCCTGCGGAAAATGACCGGAAGTTCCCCGGGTTATTTCACCAATGAAGCCGAGAAACTTTCAGGCCGCCTGGCGGCGGAATTGAGTTACACCACCATTGATGAGGTTTTTGAAATCGGCCTGCATGCCTATCTGGATAACATCCAATTGAAACTCAGTGAAATTGGCGGGGCTCTTTTTGAATCCTACATTTTCTATCAACAGACCGACCTGGAGCAGGAAATCCAGATTCAAAAACAAGTGCAGCAACAACAGCAACAGCAGTAGCAGCGATAAGCCGGAAGTCTGAAGGAATTGGAACGGGATGCGGGATCTGGGATACAAAGATCCAAGTTCGAATATCGAATATCGAAATAAATTCAAATCTTGGGCATTCTAAAAATAGGTTTTTTGCGCCGGTGAATTTTAGTATTAAGACGCTTTGCTCGGGCCGGAGTATGGCATGGTGCATCCTGATCATGAGCATGGATCAGAATGTTGACGTGGGGCAGAATCATGTTGGGTTTCCGCTTCCAGCTGGTCGTAAATTCGGTTCAGACTAATGCCATGATAGGCCGGTTTAAGACCCAGGCGAAAAACAGGGAGCACGATCGGCTTGGAAGAAGGAGGTGTGACGGCGGCGGCTTTCAACTGGCCTCTGAGCGCCTGCTCAATAAAACGTGTCAGGGGAATGTGCAGGCGTGCGGCCCCGCTCTTGGCTTGGGCATGCAAAGAATCATTCAGATCCGAGGTCGTCTCCATATAGATCTATGGTGTTTAGCGCATAAATACGTCAATATAAGGAGGTTCCAGAGTAAACCATTCCCCATTATATTCATCCAGGCTCCACCCAAGGTGAAAACTGTAGAATCCTCCGTGAGACTGCACGATCCACCTGCCCTCAGATGGATTAAGTTGCTACAAGCCTGCGATTTATATATAGATCCTTAGGATGGACGGCAGTCCTGTAACGGTCCATGATAGGACTAGAGTTTGATAGGGCTTTTACTTGAAAACCTCCTTCCCTCGGCGCCAAGATCGAAAAATTCCTTTTTCTCCACGAACTCTTGAGTTTTTTGGAAAAAAGCGGCTGAAGTTTTCCTGGTCGGATGAAATCCTCGCGGGTGTTACCGTCGGTCTCATTGCCCTTCCCTTGGCTCTGGCTCTGGGTATTGCCAGTATCCCGTCCGGTGCCGCCACGCCCATGCCTGCGCCGGCTTTGGGAATTTTTACGGCCATCATCGCAGGATTGATCATCAGCGTGCTCGGAGGAAGCCGGGTGCAGATCGGAGGGCCGACGGCTGCGTTTGTCCCTATCATCCTGCTAATTGTCATCGAACACGGTTACGTGGGACTTATGGTCGCCACCATCATGGCGGGAATCATTCTGGTTTTGATGGGCGTGACGAAGATGGGTGCGCTCATTAAATATATACCGTGGCCTGTCACCAGCGGATTCACCACGGGCATTGCCGTTGCCATCATGCTTACGCAAATCGTTGATTTTTCCGGAATAAAGGCGGAGGGAGGGGTTCCGCGTGAGTTTGTTGAAAAGATCCCCTGGTTCTGGGAACATGTTCCTACAGTCAATTTCGCCACACTGAGCCTGGCTCTGGTCTGTTTTGCCATCATTTACTACTGGCCCAGGTTCAAGATACGTTTCCTTCCGGGTTCCATTGTGGCCATGGTGGGGGCTACCGTTTTTGTTGCGCTAAGTGGGTGGGGTGAAAGTCATGGCGTGGCCACGGTTGGAAGTCAATTCGGGCCCCAGGCCATTCCCTCCGGACTTCCCATGCCTTCTTTTCCTGCTTTTGATTGGCAGATGATCCGCAGCCTCATCGGTCCGGCCACAGCCATCGCGGTGCTGGGTGCCATCGAATCGCTTTTGTCGGCCGTGGTGGCGGATGGCTTGACCGGAGACCGGCATGATAGTAACACCGAATTAATAGCCCAAGGTGTGGCGAACATCATCTGTCCCTTCTTCGGAGGCCTTCCTGCTACAGGAGCCATTGCCCGGACTTCGGCCAATATCAACAACGGGGGGAAAACACCCATCGCAGGCATTGTCCATGCCCTGACCCTTCTTGCTGTCATCCTGCTTGCAGCGAAATGGGCCGTCTATATTCCTATGGCAGCCATGTCGGCAGTTCTGGTAGTGGTGGCAATACGTATGGGCGAATGGCATGAACTGACCCGCTTCCGGAAAATGCCGCTCAGTGATGCCCTCGTTCTCTTCACCACGTTTGGTCTGACGGTGGTTTTTGATCTGGTGATTGCGGTCGAGGTCGGAATGGTGCTGGCGGCGGTATTGTTTATCAAACGGGTTTCGGAGACAACCGAGGTCAGCCGTGTCACAAGTGATGACATGTTAGAAAGAACCGAACACATCGCGCAGGGTAAAGAAATACCTGACGGGGTGCTGGTTTACCGGATTTTCGGTCCCTTCCTTTTTGGCGCAGCGGAAAAGATGGAGGACGCTTTGGCCCGCGTGGATGAATTGCCCAAAGTTCTGATTCTCCGGCTACATCTGGTCACTGCCATTGATGCCACAGGACTGAATGCTTTGGAGAGTATTGTGGAACGCATAAGAAATCGTGGCAGCACGGTGATTCTGAGTGGTATCCATCAGCAACCGTTACAGATGCTGCGCAAGGCGGGCTTTATCGATGTGATCGGGCAAAACAATTTTTGCGCAACCTTTGACGATTCGTTGAAAAGAGCCAAAGAGCTGATTTCGGAGAATTGCAGAACCGGGGAATCCTCTACCTGAAAAGTCAGCCTCTCCGGGAAAGCAGCTCGCCCAGAATTTTTCTCGCGCGGTATATTTTGACTTCGACAGCTTTAGGGCTCAGACCAAGTTTCCGGGCTGCTTCCTGGTGCGAAAATCCATCGACCGCTGTCAGTAGAAGCGGGCCCTTCAGTTCGATGGGAAGCCGGTCCAACTCCCGCTGAAGCTCCCGCAACTGTTCACTTAGTAACAGGCTCTGCTCCGGTGTGGAGGCGTTGTCTTTCAATTCCTTTTCCAGGCCGTCCTGTCGCAGGTCCTCATTTGAAACGGTCAGAGAATCGGTTTGCTGACGGTTTCTCCACTGTTTGCTGCGGACATGGTCGCGGCAAAGGTTCAGGGCAATCTGATGCAACCAGGTGCTGAATCGCGCTGAGGGTTTGAAGCGGTTGATATTGAAGTAGGCTCTGACGAAGGTTTCCTGTGCAAGTTCCACAGCGTCCGCTTCGTTAGACACGTGCCGGAGGATAAAGTGAAAAATCTTTTGTTGATGACGGCCCATCAGTTCGTTCAGGGCCGTGTCCTCCCCTGACTGCAAAGCCTGCACCAGGATTAAGTCTGGATCTTCTTCCGGCATGTGCAGTGTTACTTGCCCGGGGTGCTGAGTTCGTTAAGGCCTTGAGCGGTCATCTGGAGAAGCTGCTCGTATTGTTCCGCGCTCAAGACGTTTTTCATTTCAAAGAGATGGTTGATGGTTGTTTTTTGCAGGGCCCCCGTAGCATGATGGATTTTATCCACGGCCTCACGAACCTTTTCTGAATCCTGCTTTTCCTCCAGGATGGTGCTCGCCAATTCGCGATTGGCAATTCTCATCATTTCCTCGTGGTGGCGCTTTTCCTCGGCAAAGCGACTTTCGATGGGCTCGAGTTTTTTTTCCTGCTCCGGGGTTAGTCCCAGTTTTTCATGAATCCAGTCATGACCCTCCTCCTGACGTTCGCAGAGGCAGCGATTCATCCAGCGTTCGGTGACGAAACAACTGATCGCTGCAACTGCGGCAACAACAGCCAGCAGGCTTAGGAAAAGGAAAATTCGTGATTTCATTGATCAGGGTTTTACGGGGAAGTGGATGCTGACGGAACTGGGATTAAAAGCGTAGAGATCCAGAACTGCGGTTGTTTTATTCTGCAAAGTCATGGCTCCGAACATTCCAATGAGGAGTGCCAGAACAAGGCTGGCGCTGATGGGAGCAGGTTGCAGGAGCCGTGAGAGCCAGAGATCCAGGGTATTTCCCCAATCTGGAGACTGGATGGCTTTGCGGTGACGGATTTCTCTCCAGACATCCTGTTGGAAGTTGGAGGGGAGATCTGGAACAGCCGTTCTGCCCATTTCCTGAAGGAGTTGGTCGATGTTGTTATTCTTCATGGTGATTCTTTGTAGTTTAACGAAAGGGGAGGCGATGTCCCTCAGGATTTGTTAAGGTTTTTGTGTGCTTTCCGCCATTCCCATTCGCGCAGGGAAAGGAAGATTACCGGTGTGACAATGAGGATGTGCAGGAGGCTGCTCACCATGCCACCCATGACCGGAACGGCGATGGGCCGCATGATTTCGATGCCGGTGCGATCCCCGCTCAGGGCTGGAATCATGATAAAGGTCAGGCTGGCCAGGATGGTGGAGACCGTCATGACTTTGGGACGAAGGCGCAGGGCAGCTCCTTCGATGACGGCCTGGCGCAGGTCTGCAAGGCTGAAGGAGGTGCCCAGTTCTGCTTGTTTATTTTTCACGGCTTCTTCCAGATACAGGACCATGACCACGCCGGTTTGGACGGCTGTGCCGAAGAGGGCGATGTAACCGACCCAGACCGCGACACTGAAGTTGTAGCCCATCAAATATTGTAAAAAGATGCCGCCGCTCAGGGCGAAGGGAACAGCCAGCAAGACATGCGCAGCTTCAATGACGGAGCGGTAGCAGAGATAAAGCATCAGAAAAATGATGCAAAGAACGATGGGGAAAACCAACATCAGGGTATTCTTGGCCCGGATCTGGTTTTCATATTGGCCGCTCCATGATAGGTAGTAGCCCGGCGGTAATTTGACCTTTTCAGAAACCACCTTTTTTCCCTCTTCCACAAACCCGCCCAGATCCCTGTCCCGCACGTTGGCCTGGACATAGATGCGAAGCAGGCCGTTTTCACTGGAGATCATGGCCGGGCCCATGACGAGTCGTATGTCAGCCACCTTGCCCAGAGGAACAGGCTGGTTGTCCATGGAATTAACCAGAACCTGACGGAGTGCTTCCGGGGTGTTCCGCAATTCGCGGGCGTAGCGGAGGCGGATCGGAATGCGCTGACGTCCTTCGATGGCGGTGCTGAGCGTTTTACCACCAATGGCGGTTTCGATCACCTCGGTGATTTCACCCACGGGAACACCGTAACGCGCGGCATCCTCTCGCCGCACACTTATTTCCAGATAGGGAGAGCCCGTGACGCGTTCCGCGTAAAGATCCGTCACTCCCGGGACACTGCCCAGCGCTTTTTCCACTTCCAGGGCGAGGGCTTGCAGCGTATCGAGATTATCTCCGAAGATTTTGATTCCCACCTGGGTGCGTATGCCGGTGGAGAGCATGAGCACACGGTTTTCGATGGGTTGAAGAACGGCGGGTATGAAGCCGGGGAACTGTTGCATGGCGGCAACGATTTCCAAACGGAGTTTGTCCAGAGTCATGCCCGGCCTCCATTCCTTTGGATCTTTCAGGGTGATGGTGGTTTCCAGCATCGAAGTCGGAGCCGGGTCGGTGGCGGTTTCCGCCCGGCCCAGTTTTCCGGCGACCAATGCCACCTCGGGGATAGCGGACAGCACCTTATCCTGAGCCGCCATGGTGCGGTTGATTTCCGGAACGGAGGCACTGGGAAGCGTGGTCGGCATGAAAAGAAAAGCCCGTTCATTGAGAGGAGGCATGAACTCCTTTCCGAAGTGCGAGGCTGTCCAGATGGCCAGGCCGAGGATGGCTGCAGCCACTGAGAGCACGAAGGTCCTGTGTCCCAAGGCCCAGTGTAGGACGGGCAAATAAATCTTGAGGAGAAAACGCATGATGATGTTGTCGTTTTCGTCGTGCAGATGGCCCCGGACAAAAAAGGAGCAGAGGACCGGCACCAAGGTCATGGCCAGCAGAACGGAGCCGATCATGGCAAAGGTTTTGGTGAAGGCCAGAGGATGAAATAATTTTCCCTCCTGGCCGCTGAGGGCGAAGACAGGCACAAAAGCCAGCACGATGATCGCCATGGAATAAAAAATGGGCCGTCCAACTGTGGAGGTGGCGCGCCGGACAATTTCCATCACATCTTCCGGGTAACGTAGTCCGGGAACTTTGCCTTCCTGAACCTGACGTGCCTCTCTTAATACGGCTTCGGTGATGACGATGCCCGCATCGACCAGAACCCCGATGGCGATGGCGATTCCAGAAAGGGACATGATGTTGGAGGTGACTCCAAACTCCCTCATGCAGATAAAAGCAATGAGGATGGAAAGAGGCAAGGGGACTGTGACGATAAGGATGCTGCGGAAATGCCAGAGGAAGACCACATGGGCCAAGGTCACCAGGATGATGGCTTCGATCAAAGTGATTTTGAGAGTGGAGATGGCCCGTTCGATCAACTCACTGCGGTCATAAAAAGGGCGTATGACGATGCCTTCAGGCAGAGCCGGCTGGATTTCTTCGATCTTGGCTTTGACGCGTTTGATGACGTCGATGGTGCTTTCGCCATAACGCATGACGATGACACCGCCGACCACTTCTTTTCCGCCGATATCGAGAACACCGCGCCGCTCTGCTGGTCCGAAGGCGACCGTGGCGACCTGTTCCAGGCGGATGGGTTGGCTGTTGGCGTAGCCCACCACGAGTTGCCGCAGGTCGTCCAGGGTTTCAACCAGGGCCAAACCGCGCAGCGTGAATTCGCGACCTCCCTGCTCCATCACGCCCCCGCCGACATTCCGGTTTCCCCCTGCAACAGCCTGGCTGACCTGGGCGAGATTCAGATTGTAGGCGCGTAGTTTATCCGGATCAACATCCACCTGGTATTGGCGGACAAAGCCGCCGATGCTGGCGACTTCCGCCACACCGGGAATAGAATTGAGTTGATAGCGGATGAGCCAGTCCTGCAGCGTCCGCAGTTCGGCGAGGTCGAGGGGTTTACCCGCCTGGGCTGCGGCGGTATCATCCAGATAATATTGATAGACCCAGCCCAGTCCGGTGGCGTCTGGACCTAGAGAAGGGATGACTCCCTCCGGTAGTTTGAAGGGAAGGGAGTTAAGTCTTTCCAGAACGCGGGCCCGGGCGAAATAGACATCGATCTTGTCTTCGAAGATAACGGTCAGCATGGAGAAACCAAAGGCCGAGCTGGCGCGAACGGTTTTGACTCCGGCCAAGCCCTGTAACGACGTGGAGAGGGGGTAGGTGACCTGATCTTCCACCTCCTGTGCCGAGCGGCCCATCCATTCCGTGAAAACAATGACTTGGTTTTCACTCAAATCCGGGATGGCATCCACGGGTGTATGAAACATGGAATAAATGCCCCAGAGCGTTACGCCGAGATAGGCGGCAATGACGAGAAATCGGTTTTTGAGGCACCAGTTGACGAGGAAGCTGATCATTGTGATTGGGTGATTAAGAGATTAGGTGATGGAGTTTTTTAGGCCTGCAATCACAGCGGTGCATCCAGCCGATTGTCGGACTGTTGTTTCGAACTTGGATTTTGTTATATAGCCTAGACGGCAGGCGATTTTCATCTGGGTTTCCAATTCGCTCAACGAGCCCATGGCGATGGTTAAATGATTTCTAAATGGGTCTTTGGATCTTCCTGCAGCACCCTCTGCACTATTGGAAGGAATGGAAGCGGCGGCTCTCCGCATCTGACTGGCAAGGCCATAGATTTCATGCTTAGGAAAAGAGTGTGTCAGCGAGTAAGCGACCATCACAAGGCCCATGCTTTTTTGCCATGCCAGTAACTTTTTATGAGGCCGTTCCGATTTCATAACGTAATTACCTAAACACTCAATCACTAGTGTTTGTGCTCCGCCCCGGCCCCGACTCCCCGGAACTGGGCTTCCGCATCAATCAGAAAAGCGCCGGAGGTTACAACGGCTTCGCCAGCCTTGATGCCACTTTTGATTTCGATGAGGTTCTGGCCTTTGTCTCCGACCGTGGCGCCTTGGCCTTCCACGGTGACTTCGCGTTGTTCATAAGTGTTGTCTTCGGTTTTAACGTAAACGATTTTGCGTTTCCCGGTATCGATCACGGCGGACTCCGGCACGACGAGAACCGCCTTGCCTTCTGCCCGGGTGATTTCGACGGTTGCAGTTGCTGACATTTCGGGGAGCAGTTCCTTCTTGGGATTCTCAACTTCGAAACGGGCCAGTATCGTTCGTGTCATGGGGTCCAGAATGCGGTCGATAAAGACCAGTTTTGCCGGGTAGACGGTGGAGGGGTTGGCTTTGCTGCGGATCTCAGCGGATTGTCCGATTTTTAACGAAGCCATGTCCTGTTCAAAGACACGGGCGGCAAACCAGACTTTGCTCAGAGGAGCGATGTGAAAGAGAACCTCCTCCTGGGTCATTCGTTCGCCGATGTGGGGCATGGTTCCGACAATGGAGCCGCTGCTGGCGGCGCGAACCGTGATAAGACGTTTGACCTTTCCTTTTTTAACCAGAGCCTCCAGGTCCGCTTCTGTGAATCCGGCTTTAAGCAGGCGGATCCGGACGGTTTCAATCTGGGCAGTGGCGACTCTACGTTCATAGAACGTTGTCATATAACGGTCGCGCAGAGCCTGGAGATATTTTTCCTGATCGGCGATGGCTTCTTCGGAGTACAGATCCAGGAGCGGGTCGCCCTTGCGGACTTCGTTGGTGTTATAGGAGATATGAACATGCTCGACACGTCCCGGGTAAAAGGACGTCAGATCAAGGTGATTGTCCGAAATGTACTTGATATCTCCAAACAGTTGTAATTGTCGGGAGATGACTTTTTCAATGGCCGGTTCGGTTCGGATGCTTCCGACCGAGTTTTGGGCTGGCATCAATTGAATCACAGGATGCTCGCCGGAGGCCCCTGTCGCTTCACCGGGTGCGGGCGTTTCAGGAACAGGGGTCAGGGTCATGCCGCAGATGGGACAATTACCGGGTTGATCCTGTCTGATTTGAGGATGCATGGAACAGGTGTAGGTGGTGGCTTTTTCTTTTGATTTTACTGCGGGAGCCGGAGTTGTAGCGGCAGGGACGGGAGTAAGAGTCATGCCACAGATCGGGCAGTTTCCGGGTTTATCCTGCTTGATTTGCGGATGCATGGAACAGGTGTAAACGGTATGATCATGGGATTTATCTTCGTTCTTTTTGGAACAGCCGATAGGCAGGAAGATTAAAGCCAGAAAAATGGGCAGGAGGTAAGGGCTGTTGATTTTCATAGAGTTGTTTTTCAGTTTCAAAAGGCGAGGTTAAGATTGAGGCCGACAACGGGTGTGGTGCTGTGAACACCCATCATGTCCCACTGGTCCACCCGCATCCCGTAGATTTCCGCGCGCCAGGCACGGTTGATTTCATAACTTAGGCCGAGTTGAATACGATTTTCGGTGACGCCATTGCCATCGATCAGATCGACAAACCATTCGTCCTGAAGGAAAGGCTTCAGGCGAAAAGGCAGGCGGGGCAGTTCGTAGGAAAGACGGGTCTGCTGGCGGAAGATCACCATGCTCTTGTCTTCGTCGTTGATACCGCCCTGAAGACGTTGGCGGCTGGTCAGCAGCCATTGCTTGAGGGGAAATTTCAGGGTGACCGTGGCGAATCCTTCATGCCCAGCGATATCCTCGCCATCTTCCATCCATTGCCGGTTTTCTTCGTAGCCCAGGCTGAAGTCATAGCGGGGGGAGTAGTGCCAGATCAGTTGGGGCATGAGTTCGTAACGCTGATAGACTTGAGCGCCGGTGGAAAAGCGTTGTTCAGTTTCCAGCATAAATTCCAGTCCATAATCGAAACGTTGAGAGATGCTCGTGGTGAGCCAGGATTCTACGTCTTTGGTGTTCTGGGCCCGGGCCTGGGAAACCATCAAAGCCCCGAGCACGGGTAGTAGCCAGAAGGACCATGAGCTGTTTATTTTCGACATAGAGGAAAGATCGGTTGATCTGCAACTTTAGGTTAAACGAACAGGGGGCAAAAATCCCTCCTTTTTATTTGCTAACAGGCCCTAATGAGTCAGGCCTCCAAAGATAAAATCTCAAGTGCGGCTTGGTCTGTTGATGCAGTTGATGTCCTCCGAAAAGTCGTGTGGGTCCTTCATCCGCTTCAGGCGGATGAAGGATGACAACAAGATTTGCCTTCAAAGCTCCTGATCAATAGTTCCACAAGTCAGCATTGAGGATCCGTAATAGGGATTTTTGATCGGCTTTTCGGTTTGTATCCAACTGGCACCCGCCATGGGGCAACTGGCCTTGAAATAGCGTCCAGTTTTGGTTGATTGGGCGGATAATACAGAAATCAAGGTTGCGCTCAGGGGTTTGAATATGTCACGGGCAGCCTTCAGATCCGTGGCTTTGCTTAAGGCCAGGGCTTGCGCTTCCAGATCCTTGGGCAGAAGGTTGGTTTTATCCTCCTGCACCGTTTTGGCCAGTGCTGTGGAGGCTTCCGCTACACCTTTCAGAGAATCTGCCGCCAAGGCCACTTGGATAATGGAGTATTCATTCAGAGCCTTTTGTAAGGGGACGGGCACTTTGCCCTCCGCTGCATGGGTAGGATTGAGGGCAAACAGTGAAAGGGCTGCGAAAGCCACAGTTAGGATTTTATAGTTCATACATGTTTAACGGCAATCATCGGGCTATCCCTCATCGTTTCAGGTTATTGTTTAAAGGCTGGGTGCCAGCAGGCTGTTGCCACCGTCCCAGCCGCAGGGCGTTTCCGATGACGGATACACTACTGAGGGCCATGGCTGCGCTGGCTGCCATGGGGCTGAGCAGGATTCCAAAGAACGGATAGAGAACTCCGGCCGCCAGTGGAATACCCAGACTGTTGTAGAGAAAGGCAAAAACCAGGTTCTGGCGGATATTCCGCATAGTGGCGCGGCTCAGAGAGATGGCCTGCACGATTCCCCGAAGGTCGCCTTTGACCAGCGTAATCCCGGCACTTTCCATGGCCACATCGGTTCCGGTTCCCATGGCAATACCGACATCCGCCTCCGCCAAGGCAGGCGCGTCGTTGACCCCATCCCCTGCCATGGCCACCCGGGATCCGGCAGCCTTGAGCGATTGCACTTTCCCGTGCTTGTCCTTGGGGCTGACTCCGGCCAGCACTTCATCAATCCCCAACTCGGAGGCGATCCTGCGTGCGGTCTTTTCATTGTCCCCGGTCAGCATCACTATTTTTAGGCCCAGATGGTGCAGGGATGAAATCGCCTCCACCGTTGTCGGTTTCAAGGGATCGGAAAGAGCCAGTAATCCTGCCGCTTTCCCATCAACGGCGACAAAAATCACCGTTTTGCCTGCTTCACGTAAAGCCCCGGCATCCTTCTCAAGGTCTTCGATTCCGGTCATGGACAAATCACGTAGCCATGAAGCTTGGCCGACGAAGATTTTTTTGCCTTCGGCAATCCCCTGCACGCCTCCTCCAGTGATGGATTTGAATTCCCCGACTGGGGGGATGTTCAGTTTTTGGGTCTTTGCCGAGCGCAGGACGGCCCCAGCCAAAGGATGTTCACTTTGGCTTTCTACAGCGGCTGCCAAGGATAATACCGCATTGGATTCCCAACCAGTCGCGGGATGGATGTCCGTCACGGAAGGTTTGCCCTCGGTGAGAGTTCCGGTCTTGTCTACAATGAGCACGTCCACTTTTTCGAGGGTTTCCAGTGCTTCCGCATTTTTGATCAGAACACCGGCCCGAGCTCCCCGTCCGATACCCACCATGATCGACATGGGTGTGGCCAAACCCAGGGCGCAGGGACAGGCAATAATGAGCACCGCCACCGCATTAATCAGGGCATAAGCCAGGCGCGGCTCCGGCCCGAAGAAGAACCAGACTGCAAAAGTCACACAGGCAATGCCCACAACAGCAGGAACGAACCAGCCGGAAACAGCATCGGCAAGCCGCTGGATCGGCGCCCGGCTGCGCTGGGCCGTGGCCACCATCTCGACGATCTGGGCCAGCATGGTTTCATGGCCCACGCGTTCGGCCTTCATAACAAAACTGCCGGTGCCATTGACCGTTCCGCCTGTCACCTTGCTGCCAGCCTCTTTGGCGGAGGGGATGGGTTCTCCGGTCAGCATGGATTCATCCACCGCACTGCCGCCTTCCTGAACAACTCCATCCACCGGAACTTTTTCACCTGGTTTGACCCGTAGCAGATCTCCGGGTTGCACCTGGTCGAGGGGAATTTCTTCCTCCTGCCCATTGTTTAAGCGGCGGGCCGTTTTTGGGGCCAGCCCCATCAGGGCTTTCATGGCGGCACTGGTGCCGGCCCGGGCTTTGAGCTCCAAAACCTGTCCTAACAACACCAGGACGATGATAACCGCAGCCGCTTCAAAATAAACGCCGATCGCTCCATTGTGTTGAAAGCTTTGGGGAAACAGACCCGGGAAAAAAATGGCCACCAGGCTGTAGAGGTAGGCTGCCCCTGTTCCCATGGAAATCAGGGTGAACATGTTCAGGCTGCGATGCCGCAGTGAATTCCAGCCCCGGACAAAAAACGGCCACCCGGCCCAAAGCACTACCGGCGTGCTAAGAAAAAACTGGACCCAGATGGAGGTGGATCCGGGTATGTCACGAATCCCGGGAAGTTTTTCACCCATGGTCAGAACCAATAAAGGAACGGACAAGGCCAGTCCTGCCCAAAAGCGGTGCTGCATGCCGTGAAGTTCGCCCAGGTCTTCAGCGCCGTCATCGGCTGAAGCCAATAACTCCAAGGCCATGCCACAGATAGGGCACGTTCCCGGATGATCCTGCCGAATTTCGGGATGCATTGGGCAGGTGTAAACCGATGTTTTGGTCGATTTCCAGATAGGGTTCAATTCCAGGGCCATTCCACATTTCGGGCAGGCTCCGGGTTTGTCGGATTCGACACCGGGACACATCGGGCAGATGTATTTGGCGTTGGAAGCGGGAGTGGAAGCTGGTTCCGGCCCCGCATTAGACTTGTGTTTGTGAGGCTTTGGACCGCAGCATTTTTTGGGGTCGGTTTCGTGATTCATAGGACAAGTGCTCTTGAAGAATTTAGCCGCCCGATCTGGTCAACAGAGCAGGTGGATTATGCAGATTTGAACAGAAACGATGCAGAAGGTAGGGCTTGTTTGGTTATCTTAAAGCAGCGATGGCATTTTGCCTGCTGACGTGGGCTTCCAGCCCGGGACATTTGATTAAAACTCAACGTTGATTGAAACGAATAAAGCCTTGCCCCGGTTTTGCCTCTTTGACCCGCACTAGTTCAGCCTAGTGCAGCCGGATATCAAATTCAAGGTAGGAAATGTTATTCAGGAATTATAAAGAATAGTAAAAGTGGGTTGCGAGGAGGCAGAATTGCCTCCCCAGGGAGAATGGCAGGTGCTTAGATCTTACTGCAATGGGTTGGAGTCAAAGTTCCATCGGGGCACACCATCATGGACTGAACTTCCCTTGAGTTGCCGGATTTTTTATGGAGGACGATGTTGCAGCCATCCATTTTCATGCCGTTTTTGGTTTTTGTGAAGGTGGCACGACCTCTGCCATCGGAATTGTGAATGGTGGTCACATAGGTTCTTTTCATCATCGGACACCAGGCGGCCACTTTATCGCCATGTTTCAGGTTTTCGAAATCCGACATAGTCGTCAACCGCTTGCCTTCAACGGTCGCATTACTGGATGTTGTCAGACGGGGACCTCTGCCGCTGTCCTTGTACGTGGAGGCCTGTGTGGTGGTTGCTCCCCACAAACCCAGAGTCAGGATTGCGGTGTATGCTGCTAATTTGATAGTTGTTTTCATATTTTATATTGTATTTTATTTAGGATAATTATTTTAATTTTTCCTTAATTAGTTAAACGTCACATTTTTCAAAAAACCTCACGCTTTTTTTGGTGTAGTTGTTTTTGACTAGCTTTCTGCCGCAACGCTTTCACTAAAACTGTCCCCATATAAAGGTTGGGCTTGAGGGGTGCGGTGCGCTATGGGGTGTTTACCCCATCTGAAAGTCCTGCATTTTCATCTGACCACTGGAAAAATGGGGAGAATTGCGGCATTATTACCAAAACTTCTGATCTGCCGGAAAGCCTGTCCGACCACGGCGGCGATCATCGACAGTCAAAGCGTTAAAATGTTTAACCAGCCTGAAGAGCGTGGGTTTGATGCGGGCATGAGGACCATGGGCCGCAAGCGGCATCTCTTGGCTGATACCCTTGGACTAACCATGGGCGTCACAGTCTCTAAGATCGGGATGGTGTTGAGGTTAGCTTCTGTCATGGTTTTTCCATACACTATGGAATGGTGGAAACCGCACATCCACACAAAGAATCGGATGGTAGTAAGTATTTATAAGTTTGGCGCGTCCATAAAAAATATTGTTAGCTGACATTGTTCATGAGCCAACCTAAAAGGACTACTTGGGGAACTGTCACGAGGGGGAGAAAAAGAGAGATTTTCCAAGATCTTGTGGTTTCCTTCAGGGCCATGATTTCGGTGTAATCTGTTGCAGCCCCAGCCATGAGAAAGGTAAAGGCTCCGCCCGGTGCCCCAGCGCGGTTGAACAGATCAGCCGCTACGGGGGTGGAACCCTCCGAGCACACCTCGATGATGGTCGCGGCCAAGAGCGTCAGGAGTAGTCCGGCCAAGGTGGGGCCGAAAAGGTTTTGGTAAAGATCGGCCGGAACCAAAGCTTGAATCAGGGCGGCGAGAATAACCCCGAAGAAAATCCAGCGCAGAATCATGCGTGATTCCAAAAGGGCCTGCTTCAGGGTCTCGCCAAGCCAGGGCCAGGTGAAGCGGAATTGTTTAAGTTCGGAGGTCAGGGCCTTTCTGAGGGAAAAGCCGACGGGTAATTCGTGACGATTGGGGTTGGAAGGAAGCACGCCACGATCCACCAGAAGGTCGAAGATTCTTCCTGACATCAGGGCAATGGCTGCCGAACCCAGCAGAAAAGCCAGAGTCCATTTCAAACCAATGAGGCTCCACAGAATCAGGGTCAAGGACAGGGAGTTCCAGGGGCTGGCGACGAGAAAAGCAATGACCTGCCCGATGCTAGCTCCGCGTTCATAGAGTTTCATGGCAACAAAGAGAATGCCGTGATTGCAAAGATCCAGGAGCAGGCCAGCACCGACCGCACGTAGTAGGCCCTGCATACCGCGTTTTTGTCCCAGGAGGCCCATGACGATTTCCCTCGGCACCCGGCCCAGAATTCCGAGAGCAATGATTCCGAGAGCCAGACCCCACCACATCTGGTTGACCAATCCATAAATCGTATGACTGAAGGTGCCGGCCCAGGCCCATGATGTTGGCCGTTCCTGCAAAAAGAAATGACCTGCATAGGCGAGAGCTGTGATGGCCAAGGAACCCCAAAGCAGCCAATCCAGACCTTGGATGCCTGAGTGCTTGGATGTGGAGGAGCAGCATGAGTTTTCGACCGGTTCCGGATGGCAGGAGGGTTCGACAGGTTTGGGACTACAGCAACCCGATTTTGTTGGCTCGTGTTTCATAAGATTTACTCTCCGTTCAAAGCGTGAAGAATGGGGCAGTCACCTGTTTCACAGTGACCGTCACAGGCTTCGTTGATTTTGATCAGACTTTTCTTCATCCGCTGGAGATCCCTTATTTTGAGGCGGATCGACTCGATTTTTTCTTCGGCCAATACTTTGACTTTACGACTGTTGCGGTGGGGGGTGGCCTTGAGGGAAAGAAGTTCCCGGATCTCCTGCAGGGTGAACCCGAGTTCCTGGCCGCGCTTGATAAATGCCAACCGTTTCAGATGTTCCTGGGTGAACTGCCGGTAACCCGAGCTACTACGGCCCGCGGAAGGAAGCAACCCTTTGTCTTCGTAAAAGCGGATCGTCTCGGGGTGGACGCCGGATTGCTTGGCCAGAGAACCCCGGGTGATGAAGTTTTGATTCTTGATCATGCTCACAGCATAAGCTCTGTAGCGGGCTACAGAGTCAAGGGCCTAATTAAAAAAATTGTAAATAAAAAAGAGTAAAGCCTGAACAGGCTTTACCCTTTTGAGATCTCCCTTTAGGGGAGAGGATTAATGTTGATGATAATTGCCGTCGCCGTGGCTGTGTCCTCCGGTCGCTTCAGTGTTAGGTTTGAAATAAGCGAGTGTGGCCAATAGTATTCCGATGAGAATCAAGGCGATAACGCCCACTTTGATTGCTGCTTTTGTTGAGTCGTCCATAGAATGATTTCTTTAATGTTTATGTAATTTGCCGTCACCGTGATGGTGAGGCTTGGGTTTCGGAGCTTCAACCGCGGGAGGAGCTGAAGGCATGTCTAATTTGGGAGGTGGGATAGGTGATGTGGTTTCCTCTGGTTGAGGGCCAACCGGTTCGACAGAAGCTTCCTCAAGACCCATCTCCTGATGAACATGTGAATGATCATCTTTGTTGAGGGGAAAATCATCGGCGTAAGCCGTATGCTGATATCCATGCAATTGCATGAGTAACAGCATGAATCCTGCAAGCATAAGTCCGACATTGGCGGCCTTGCTGAACTTCTCGAATGACGGAGTCTTGCGCCAGCCGGAGAGAAGAAAAAGCATCACACTGAGTGCGATAACCTGACCGATTTCCACGCCAACGTTGAAGGATAGTATCCGCAGAACCAGTCCGATACCTTCATCCCCCAAGGGAAGCTGCTGCAATCGAGTGGAAAGACCAAAGCCGTGGATCAAGCCAAAGCCGAAAACCATGCCAAGCAGGTTGGGCGATTTTACGTGCAGAAAATTCCTGAATCCATTCACGTTGTCGAAGCCCTTATAAATAACTGTCAAGGCAATGACGGCATCAATCAGGAAGTAATTGGCCTGAATTTTGAGCAGTGTTGCAAAGATCAATGTTATACAGTGACCCAAGGTAAACGCTGTGATGAATTTCAGGATGTCCTGAAATCTGGTCAGGAAAAAAATCACGCCAAACAGAAACAGCAGATGATCGTAACCTGTCAGCATGTGTTTGGCTCCGAGCAGGCAGTATTCCCAATAGCCTGCATCGAGAATCCGTTGTTTATCTCCCTCCGTCATGGCGTGGGCAAAGACGGCAGAGGTTGAGATTATTGATAGGAATAGAGTTACCAGTATTTTCATAATTTGAATGGTGTTAAAAAGACCTTTTTTGAACGTTTAGTGCGGACACGGACTGATTCGATTGGGCCGGCGAATTAATCAAAAATAAGATTGGGTTAAATTGAATAGGATTTTGTTTCATAACTGAAGTGGTTGTTTTTTTGAGACATATTTCCATCACGATTTTGGGGCATTACAGGCACCGTAGATCACTTTGGGCACACGATCTAGGTCGTGCGTCAATGGGGTGGTAAGACACAGAACCGCCAAGGTTCCGCGTGGTGTCAGGTCAGCCGTGGAGGCTGATCGATAGGGTGCGTGGGACCATCCGGGCATCGATCATTCCGATGCGGGAAAGCTTGTTTGACTGACGGGGCATCAGGTGTTTGGGAGGCAGATGTTCCAAGCACTGCTAGTGGATGTGTGTGACCGTCATGAGAATGGGGCAAGTCATGATTTTCGTTCGAGGAGTGTTCAGCGTGATGGGAGTGCTCTGCGTGATCGGAAAGCCCGATCAACCCGACATGTTCTACGTGACTCAGCATCATTTGAAAGGCAAACACAAGGCATAGGAGACTCCCAAGCGCCTGGAAGCATTTCGTGTGGGCCTTGAGAATCATCAAAAATCCTTTATGTGTTTGCTTCGCGTCTGTCAACATGTTCTTGATATTTGAAAGGCAAAGAACGCTTGTTAAGAAAGGTGTCGCAGTCCCGAAACAATCATGACCAAACCAAGGATAACCAAGAGGGCACTCGAAAAGTAAGGCGCTCGACGAATGAAGTTTGAGAACCCCTTAAACTTGCGTGTGGCATGGTTGACACTCCATGCAGCCAGTGAGCCTGTCGCCACTAATGTAATGGCAAGGCCAAGACTAAAACAAACGACCATGGAAAAGCCGAGGGTAAATTCCTTCAATTGCAGACAAAGCAGAAGCACGGTCAACGCAGCGGGACATGGGAGTAATCCTCCGGTCAGACCAAAAAGCATGATTTGGCCTGTCGTTACCTCTCTTGTTGCAAAACGTTTCTGAATCTGTAGGGCGTGCTCCCGCTCATGGGCATCTACAAATTCCGCTTCATTGAGCCCGGCAAGCTCGCTGTGGTCATGTGAATGGCTCTTGGCTTCCGAGTGATCATGTTCGTGGCGATCATGTTTATGGGATGATGCCGCTTTCACGTCCCGGTGTGTTCTCCAAGCCATCCAAAGAGCGGAACCGATAACCAGAATTCCCGATACCAAAAGAAAATAGGGTTCTGTGGTTTCTGCGTTCCACTGCTGGCCCCATAAAAGGCCGGCTGCGGCCAGCCCCCAGATCACGAGGGAGTGGGAAAAGGCGGCACAGGCACCCAAAAGAACGGCCTGCCAGACTGTTCCCCGGATCGCGATGATGAAGGCTGCCATCATGGTTTTGGAATGGCCGGGCTCAAGACCGTGGAGGGCTCCTAATAATACCGCAGAAGGAATGAAGAGCCAGGCATTGCCGGCTCCCAGAGATAGGAGTTCCTGAAAAGAATGCATCAAAGGACTATGCCCCCATACCCCTTTTTTACAAATGTAAACTTGCCTTCTCCTCGTGAGCCATTTATAGAGGATTTATGGCAAAACCATCGAAAGCCCCTCCCCACGCCCATCCAGAGTCTGAAACTCATGCTTTGCGGTTAAGACTCCGAAAAATAGTTGGTCAACTCAACGGAGTGGAGCGCATGATGGAAGCAGACCGAGATTGTGCCGAGATTTTAACGCAGCTTCTTTCTGTGCGAAAAGGATTGAAATCGCTCTCGGAAAAGATCATCCACTCGCATCTTCACCATTGCATTGAAAGTTCAAACGATGAAATCAGCGCCAAGCGGAACATGCGCGAACTTCTGACGGTTCTGGAGCGTTACGTGGATTAGAGATGAGATACTAAACTTTGCGATCGTGGAGTTCGTTGTCGAATTTAGCGAGGGGAGTGAGTTCTTAGGGTTTTGGAGAGATCAATGATTGTGCCCTCCGCAGATGCAGCCGTATTCGACGCGTTTGCAGCCTCCGCAGTTTGCCAGATCCAGTTTGATGCGCAGGTTCTGCGGTTTTGCGTCCGCCTTTGCTTTGATTTGTAGCACGAGCATGTAGCCAGCCCCATCTGGTAGGGGACCCTTGGAAAGGAAGGCATCGGCTGATTTTTCAAACTCCAGTTTGGTGCTTCTGGTCGGTGCCTGGGCCGTCAGCATGATCACTTGCTCGGCAGGTGATTGTGCTTTGAGGTCTTTGTCGTAAAAGGTGACACTGACTTTCCTGTCTGGCTGGACATAAAATTCGGCGTGGCCACCTTCCACTTCAATGAGGCGTCCGCCTTTGGGGCCGGCGATGGTTTTGTGTGCGGGCTTGTCCCCAGCAAAGACGGTGGAGCCAAGGAGGATTACGGCAAGGGTGATGGTTAGGATTTGATTCATGGTTTTTCAGGTTCTGGATGTTTTGTTTTTACGGAGGACTCCAACCAATCATAAAGAATCGGCAGGATGATCAGGGTTAAAAAGCTGGAGGTGATGATGCCCCCGATGACCACGGTAGCCAGAGGGCGCTGGACTTCAGCTCCCGGGCCAGTGGCGATGGCCATGGGGACAAAGCCCAGGCTGGCGACCAGGGCGGTCATCAGTTTGGGACGTAGGCGGGTCAGGGTTCCCTCAACCACGGCGTCGCGCAAAAGGCGGCCTTCTTCCCGGAGTTGGTTGATGAAGCTGATGAGCATGATTCCGTTCAGCGTGGCGATACCGCTCAGAGCGATGAAGCCCACTGCGGCAGAGATACTGAAAGGAATGCCTCGCAGCCAGAGGGCAAAGATCCCACCGGTCACGGCCAGGGGAACACAAAGCAGAATGAGAAAGGTCTGGCGCAGGCTGCCGAAGCTCATGAAGATCAGGACAAAAATCAGGAGCAGGGCCAGGGGCACCACGATCAACAGACGTTGTTTGGCCTCCTGCAGGTTTTCAAATTGGCCGCCAAATTCGTAATAATAACCGTCAGGAAATTTCATGCCTTGATTGAGCTTTTCTTTGGATTCCAGGACAAAACTTTCCAGATCGCGTCCACGCGGGTTGATGAGGATAGCGACACGACGCTGGGTGGATTCACGGGTGATAGTTCCGATCTGATCCACGACCTGGACTTCAGCCACTTGTCCGAGCATGAGAATGCCGCCATCGTCGGTTCGCAGGGGAAGTTTTCGGATGGCATCGAGGTCGTGGCGTTGTTCTTCCGGAAGGCGCACGACCATTTCATAACGGCGGTTTCCTTCGATCAGCGTTCCAACCTGGGCTCCGGCCAAGGCATGTTCGACCACGCGGTTGATTTCGTCCGTGTGGACGTTGAATTTTTGAAGGGCATCCCGCTTGGGTTTTATCTCGACCATGGGGGTGCGGCCTAGGGCATCGAACTCCACGTCACCGGCGCCTGGAACAGTCCTGATCAGGTCACGGGCCTGGGTCGCCAGGGATTCGAGGGTGGCATAGTCGTCACCGAAAATTTTGAGCGACACATCCGATCTCGAACCGGCCATGATTTCGTTGAATCGGAGCTGGATAGGTTGAGTGAAGAGATAGCTTTGCTGGGGGAAATAATTGGTTAAGTCCTTCCGCATCAGCTCGATCAGTTGGGGTTTGGTGGCCCTGCGTTCGTTGATCTTCCGCCATTTTTTTTTCGGGTGAAAAAAGATATAGGTATCGGCAACGTTCGGCCCCATGGGATCGGTGGCAACTTCGGCCGTTCCGATGCGGGAGAAAAGGTGGCTGATTTCCGGGTAGTTTTTTAGCAGCAGGATTTCAGACTGTTTTTGTAGTTCGGTGGAAGCTCCCAAGCCGACGCTGTTGCTGCGAATCATCTGGATGGAGAGGGAACCTTCGTCGAGTTGGGGAATGAACTCAGATCCCAGCCTGGTGAAGAGAGCGAGCGAGAGGATAAAGAGTCCGACGGCAGATCCGGTAAAAATCAAACGGTAGCGGAAGGCTAACCGAAGCAGGGGAGCGTAAATCCATTTAAGGAATTCCACGGCGATATTGTCTTTTTCCTGAATTTTCCCACTGAGGAAATAGGAGCAGAGCACAGGCATGAGGGTTAGGGCGAGAATCAAGGATCCGACCAGGGCCATGATGACGGTGAGTGCCATCGGGTTGAACATTTTTCCTTCAATGCCTGTCAGGGCCAGTATCGGAATATAAACCACGGTAACAACCATCACACCGAAGAACATGGGGTTGGCGACTTCTTTGGCCGAGATAAGAACTTCATGGACGCGCTCGCGTGGAGTGAGGATGCGGCCGAGCTGGGTTTGCTTGTGGGCGAGGTGGCGGATGATATTTTCGACCATGACGACGGAGCCGTCCACGATCAGGCCAAAATCGATGGCTCCCAAACTCATCAGGTTTCCGGAGATCCGGCATTGGACCATGCCGGTGATGGCGAAGAGCATGGAAAGCGGTATGGCCAGGGCGACGATGAGCGCTGCACGGATATTTCCCAGCAGAATGAAAAGAACCATCACGACGAGAATGGCTCCTTCAAAAAGATTGGTCTGCACAGTGCGGATGGTTTTGTTGACCAGATTGGAGCGGTCATAGACGGTTCGGATCTCGATGCCCTCCGGAAGTTTCTCATGGATATCGTGGATTTTTTTAAGAACGGCCTTGGCAACCAATCGGCTGTTTTCTCCGCTCAGCATGATGGTGCCGCCGAGGAGTGCCTCGTTACCGTTTTCGGTTGAGGCTCCGGTGCGGAAGCTTGTGCCAATGGCCACTTCCGCTACGTCCTTGACCAGAATGGGCAGGGTTCCGGCTCTGAATTTTAACGGAAGTCCGGCGATTTCTTCGATCGATTTGACACGGACATCCGAGCGGATGGCAAGCTGTTCACCGCTTATTTCCAGGAGTCCGCCTCCCGCATTTTCCGTGTTGGCTTTGATTTTTTCAGAAAGATCTTTGATCGTCATGCCTGCTGCGGAAAGCTTGACCGGGTCGGGCATGATGACGATCTGGCGTTCGTAACCGCCGGAGGTATTGACCTCGGCCACGCCGGGAGTGGCCCGGAGCAGAGGCTTCACGATGTATTCCTGAATCTGTTTTAGTTCCTGAAGTTGCGCCTGCCGTGCGGCTGGTTTGTTGGCCGCGTCTTTTTTGTAGTCGATGATGTAGAAAAAGATGTCGCCCAGTCCGGTGCTGATAGGAGCGAGTTGCGGGGTGATACCGTCAGGGAGTTCTTCTTTGGCATTGTTCAGACGCTCAGAAACAAGCTGCCTCATGCGGTAGATGTCCGTGCCGTCGCGGAAGACCATGGTGATTTGGGAAAAGCCGAAGCGTGAGAGGGAACGGAGTTCCGTCATATCGGGCAATCCTGCCATCCCGCTTTCGATGGGAAAGGTGACGAGCTTTTCCACTTCCTCGGCCGCCAAGGCTCCAGACACGGAGTTGATCTGGACCTGGGGACTGGTGATGTCGGGAACGGCATCGATGGTCAGATGCACCATGGACCAGAGCCCGACTCCAACCAGTAGGAGGCTGGCAAGGATGATGAGGAACCGTTGCCGAAGACTGAATTTGATTAGTTTGAAAATCATGGAATGGAAATCAGGGGTTTAAACGGATGAAGATTTTTAAAAGGAAAGGCGCGGAGAATCGGAAAGTGCGAGTCTTTCGAAGAGAAGATTCCTGCTAGAGAGATCCGGTTTAGTGGCCATCGGCGCATCCGGCTCCTGCGTTGACGGCCTGGAGTTCTGTCAGATAAAGGCCCTGAGTTCCACGAACGACCACAACATCGCCCTCAAAAAGACCGTCGAGAATCTGGATTTTTCCGTCGCGGTTGTTCCCTGTCTGAACCGGCGTTTTCAGGTAAAACCCTGCGTTTTCCACGTAAGCGAAAGAGCCCTTGGCCGTTTTTAGAACGGCACTGTCCGGGACGACGGTTGTTTCTTCGGCTTTCTCCCCGGATTCTAGGAACTGAAGGGTTAGGGCTGAGCCCACGGTAAGGGAACTGTCCGCAGGATGGATTTCGACAATTAATTCCGATTGACTGTTGAGTTCCTGAAGTTGGTTATCAATCCGCGATATTTTACCTTCCACTATTGATCCTGTGCTGGTGGAAACCTGAACGGTTGAACCGGGCTGGAGCGAGGAAAGTTCTGTGGAGGGGAGAAGAGCTGACGCATAGGCGGAACCCTGGCGGTAGCGGCCGTTGACACTTTTCTCGTCTGCCTGACGAAAAATCTGTGCAGAAACAGAGCTTCTTGAAGCCAGCTTACCCGTGCCGACTTCTTCTGTTACGACACCGAGGCTGGCAAGGGCGTCCGGACTGAGGCCGAGACCTTTGCCTGGATTGAAGAAAACTTTGTTTTCATGGCCTTTGGCCTCATGCCCTTGCGAAAGTTCCGCCGCAGCTGTTTTGTCGGGGGACGGACTGCAGTTGGCCAGAAAAAATGCGCAGATGGTGATATGGGCGATGGCGGTATTTTTCATAGTATTTATAGGATTGTCAGGCTTTCGCCGGTAAGAACTTTCAGGTCGAGAAGGTTTTTCCACGTCTCCAGAAGGACTTCGTTCCGGAGCTTTTGCGATTCAAGGAAAGCTTTTTGGCTTTCCAGGTAGAGTTGAATATGAATGGCGCCCAAGCGGTATTGGCGATCGGCTAATTCTGCGGCTTCCCGCAAGTTGGAAATGGTTTCGGTTGGGGATTCCTGTAGGAGTTTTCGCGACATCATGTAGGCGCGGCAGCGGCGGGCGATTTCGCGTTCCACCTTGCGCCGGGCATCAAGCAGCAGGGAATCCGCCTGTTTGCGGCGGGCCTGTGCGGTGGTGATGTTACCCTGATTCCAGTTCCAGAGCGGCAGGGTGGTGGAAAGGATAATGCCGGCATTTTCTTCCCGTTCTCCCGCTTTATCCTGGCTGAAAAAGGGACCGACGGAGAAATCGGGGGCAGCCTCCAGCCGGGCGGCGCTGACTTCACGCAGGGCTTTTTTCAGTACCAGAACATGGACTTTCAGGGACAGGTTTTGGTTAAGTCCTTGGAGAATCATTTTAGAACTTTCGATCTCAGGGAAGGAGGTTGTCCGGGGCTGTTGGATGGTCAGTTCCGTGCTCGACGGCAGGCCGAGTAGGAGGTTGAGTTCCAGGCGGGTTTCCTCGCGCTCCATGAGGGCTTCTTTGGCTTCTTTTTTGAGCGAAAGGAGGGAGGCTTCGATGATGCGGAGTTCGAGGAATTGTGAGGCTCCTGTATTGGGACGCTGTTTCAGGAGGTTGATCAAGGCGGAGCTTCGTTCGCTGACTTCTTCTGCTGACTCGGCATAGTCCCGGGCAATGAGATGACGTTGGGCCAGACTGCGGACTTGACCGGAGAGTGCTGTGCGGAATTGTTGGAGCGTGAGTTCGGCAATCTCCACATCTTTGTTGGCGATGGCTTTGCGCAGAGAACCTTTGCCGGGAAATTCAAAGCTTTGGGTGATGCTGAAACTTCGTGTAGTGCCTTCGCCTTCCAGCGAGCCGGAAGGGTCTTTGATGCGGCGGGTTCCGAGTTCGCCTTCGAATTCCGGGTTTTTCCACAGCCCGGCCTGGGTGCGTTGTCCTTTAGCCGCAGCGAGTCCGGCTTCATAGAATTTCAGTTCGGCATTGTTGCGGAGGGCGGAATCGATGAGGGAATCACTGGTCCATGCTGGAGTTTTTTGGGAAGCGGCCAACTGGGAACCTTGCTGTCCCCGGAGAGGAGACAACAAGGCAAGAAGGGCGACGAATAAGGCAAAAGGGCGCACGGTTTGTTTAGCTAGGATTAAGGTTTTGAGCCGGGCATTCTGTGTGGGAATGGTCCACATAAACGGTTCGAGCTTTACGGATGTCGGGATTCTTGGAGACGACGGAATAGTGGGAGCGGTAGTTACGTCCTGCTTCCCTGCGCGGTGATCCTGCCGTCAGTCGCTGAATGACTTCTTCAAGAAGGACTCCTTTGCTATTTGTTAGTGAAACGTGAACATGGGCTCCGGGAGTGTGGTGCAGGGCTGTTTTGCCTTGAACGGTTCCGCTGATCGTTTTTTTGCCTGCTCTTGGATTGTTGCTGGTGATGGTCGGGGCTGAGGCTTGGAGTGAGCCGAAAGATGCCAAAACAGATGCGGTCAGGATGAGAGTTTGTAGATATTTTTTCTTGTTCATATTTTTTAAAAAGGGTTCCAGGCGGATCGAGCTGCCTGAAAAAGCTCGTGGGTAAAAAATTCGGGACACACGACAGGTGTAGTCTGCCGGACAGAGGTGGGCGTTGAGGGCGTGAACTCCAAGGGAGATCACGGCTCACGCAGGATCAGGATAAGCGAGGGGGCAGGTCGATGGCCTGAACGGGGCCATCCGGGCAACGGTCGTTGCTCTTAAGGTAGGAGGGGGCTTTCTTGAATTCAAGATTGCCCACCGCCGAAAAAGTATCACTGAGGGAAAGCGGTTGATGGCAAACGCTGTGGCAATCCGGGCTTTGGCTGTCGGAAGCAGGGGTTGAACCGCAACAGCTGTCTGCGTTTACGTGGCGGGAAGTTTCACCCAAAAGCCCGGCGTGTTCCGCCTGGCAGATGATGGATTGCAGGAGGAATAGGATCAGCACGGCCGTCCCGAGAAGCGGGCGCAGAATGGTCATGCTGAAATTTGACATTGAAAATCGTTAGCACTGCTTATGGGGACTGTCAAGGGAGGGGTAAAGGGGGCCGTATCCTCATTTGAAGTCAGGTTTTCTAGTAAATATGCGATAAGGAATAATCACTAGGGCTTTTGACCTGCTCAGATGTACGAAATCGCTATCTGTGATCGCCGTACGATTTTGCAACTGTTGAAAAATTGCCGACCATATATAATTTTATACAAGCAATTTAGACGAAATCTAGTCCGACCCACTACCCTACCTACTAGGAAATTCCTGCCGCCGCCGGGAAATTAGGCTAACCAGAGCCCAACCGCTCCATGAGATTAGAGAACATGATCGGGTCAAAAATCAGGAAACTGTCCAAGTCCCGACCCAAAATGATGAGTTCCAAGGCCGGATTATCCAAATTCAGCAAAGACGGGTCATTCGTCAGAAGCAGGTCTGCCTTGCTTAGAGGAACTTCGGTTAGAATGCGTGACTGAGTATGGGTCAAACCAAGGGATTTTTGTACATATTGTGCGGCATTAGCTCCGATATGGGTTTCCAGATCTGGCAGTCCATCCTTCAAAAAGCCCCACAAGGCAATGCTGGATAAGGCTTCTTGTGCAAGGTCACCGATCCGAGTGCCGAGGTTTTTATCTGCAGTTTCCTGAAGTGCCTGAAGGGACGCGGGTGTGACAATAATGTAGAGACGAAGCTTTCAAAGGAAGTCCACCGTCGCTTGACAGGCGAGATCTCCAGACGCAAGAGCGATGAGGAATGTGGCATCAACGGCTGCAAACCTCGGCTTCACGTGAGACATTAGACCCCTTCCCCTTGTGTAGGAGAGTCTCCAATTTTTCAGAAGAATATCCATCCATCCGCCGGTAGGATTGATTGACTGCGGCAACAGCTTCATCAACAAGCTGCTGGGCCTGTGCTGAGCGTTCGTAAGTTTTCATAGTTATCGTGTTCGTTGTAGTGTGTATGTTGGATGTGTGAATTAACGCTAGTTAACGCATGAGGCAACATAAATCAAATAAGCAGTTTACGTGCCTTTTCGCCTTTTTGACCAATTGTCTCTTTCAAACACCTTTTTATACGACTTGCACAAATCGTTAATTACTGCATTTAATGCCGACCATTGACAGTGTTCTCACTCGAAGTGTTTTAGTGGGTTTGTGTAAAACGTTGCGACGGCATGCCGTGCCGCCCACCAATTGAGATGAGATGAGCTTACTGCTGCAAAATGCCATTCTTTCAATTTGCCAATCAGGCGGGGCACGCTAATGAAGAATTATGCCTACATCAATTGTCACTGGCGGAGCTGGTTTTTTGGGATCTCATTTGACGGACAAACTTTTGTTCGAGGGCCACAAGGTCATCGGGATTGACAGCCTGCTGACCGGTAATACCCGCAATATTGAGCACCTCGTGGGCAATTCGAACTACAGCTTCATCAAACAGGATGTGACGGAATACCTCTATATCCCCGGTGAAATCGACTACATCTTCCATTTTGCCTCCCCGGCCAGCCCGATTGATTATCTGGAACTGCCGATCCAAACCTTGAAAGTCGGCTCATTGGGAACGCACAAGACACTTGGCCTGGCCAAAGCCAAAAAAGCCCGCTTTTTGCTGGCCTCGACCTCCGAGTGTTACGGGGATCCTTTGGTTCACCCGCAAAAAGAAGATTACTGGGGCAACGTCAACCCGATCGGACCACGCGGGGTTTATGACGAAGCCAAGCGTTTTGCCGAAGCCATGACCATGGCCTATTACCGGACCCACGGGGTGGACACCCACATTGTCCGCATTTTCAACACCTACGGCCCACGCATGCGCCTGCGGGACGGGCGTGTTGTCCCGGCTTTTGTCAGCCAGGCCCTGAAAGGCGAACCTCTGACGGTTTTCGGCGATGGTGCCCAGACCCGCAGTTTCTGTTACGTCTCGGATCTGATTGAAGGGATCTATCGTCTGTCCCAATCGGATTATCATGAACCGGTCAACATCGGGAACCCCAATGAAATGACGATCAAGCAGTTTGCCGAACAGATCATCAAGGCCACGGGCAGCAAGAGCAGCATCGATTACAAACCTCTTCCGGTGGATGACCCCAAGCAGCGGCGTCCTGATATTACCAAGGCGAAGGCCCTGTTGAAGTGGGAACCACAAGTTGGGCTGGAAGAAGGCCTGACTAAAACCATCGAGTATTTCAAAGGAAGAATCGACAAGGAGTGATCCTCAGCCTGTCTGCCTGTGAAAGCCTCATTCCCATTCCTGACCGGTTCATCACTGTGCCACTGCCTGGGAGTGTTTCTGGTCTTGTCTCCGGATCTTTCCGCTCAGACTCCCAACACCAACGATGACCTGCGCTATAAGAGTTCGCTTCTTTTTGCCAATGTCCTGGAGATGGTGAAGGAAGAGTATGTGGAATCGGAACAGGCCGATTATTCCAAGCTGACCTATGCCTCGCTGGAGGGAATGTTGAATTCCCTGGACCCCTATTGCGAATTCCTCGATCCGCAGCGTTACATCGAGATGAAAAGCGAGACGGAGGGGGAGTTCGGTGGGCTGGGCATCTATGTGGGAATGCAGGACAGCCGGAACCTCGTCATCAATATGCCGATCGAAGGGACACCGGCTTTCCGCGCGGGCATGATGCCGGGTGACGCCATTATCCGCGTCAATGACATACCGACCAAGGGATTGAGTCTGAATGAGGCAATCCGTCTCCTCAGGGGCAAAGTGGGAGAGTCGATCAAGCTATTGATCTACCGTGCATCCACCAAAGAGACCCATGAGTTTGTGTTAGTTAGGGAAATTGTCAGCATCCCGACCATCCGGGGAGCCCGAATTCTGAACCCTGATGAAAAAGTTTCGGACAAAATCGGCTACATCCGCATCAGCCAATTTGGAGAAAAAACCCTGGATGATTTTGACAAATCCATGAAGCAATTGATGGCCTCGGGAATGAATGCCCTGGTTCTTGATTTAAGGAACAATCCTGGAGGGCTGCTTGATATGGCCGTTCAGGTGGCGGGCCGTTTTACGGCGGAGGGCACGCCTATTGTTTCCACCGAGGGACGTTATGGGGCTTCGGAGCGGGCTGTTTATCAGGCCAGGGGCCGCGATCATTATCCGCAATTGTCCATTGTCATCCTGGTCAACCGTCACAGTGCGAGCGGGGCGGAAATTGTGGCCGGAGCCCTGAAGGATCTGGGCCGGGCTGTGCTGGTGGGTGAAACCACCTATGGCAAGGGTTCGGTGCAGACGGTTCAGCCTTTGGAAGTCTCCCTGGACAAGCCGGTGGCGGTGCGTCTGACCACCGCGCATTATTACACACCCAGCCGCAAACCGATCCACAAAGTGGGTATTCCTCCTGACATCGAGGCCTTTGTCAGCCTGGAAGAAGAGCAGGCCATTCTACGCCGCCAGAACTGGCACATGCTGAGCAAGGCCGAACAGGCAGAACTGGAAAACATCAACGACAGCCAGTTGGATCGTGCAGTGGCTGTACTCAAAGGAATCCGTTACTTTGCGGAACGCCGCCTGGGTGTTCTTTCCGCCCAGTAAACGCTCATCAACGCCATGCGACTGCTGGCTGTCGAAAGCTCCTGCGACGAGACCTCTGTCGCCGTCCTCCAATTGGAAGACGGACGTTTCAATCTTTTGTGTCACCAGATTTCCTCCCAGATCGAGCAGCACCGCCCCTTTGGAGGTGTGGTTCCGGAATTGGCCACGCGGCAGCATCTCCTGCGATTGGATCCGATGGTGGAAGAGGCCCTTTCCCTGACAGGTTGCTCCCTAAATGAACTGGACGGATTTGCTGTGACGCGGGGGCCCGGCCTGGCCTCGTCCCTTCTGATAGGGCTCAGCTATATCAAAGGACTGGCTTTTGCTTCCGGTAAACCATGGATTGGAGTGAATCATCTGGAGGGACACCTTTATTCACCTTTTTTGGAAGCGGGAACCGCTCCGTTTTTCCCCCACCTGGGATTGATTGTGAGCGGGGGCCATACCCAACTGGTGGCTGTCCGTGCTGTCGGTCACTATGAACGCCTGGGTTCGACTCTTGATGATGCGGCCGGGGAGGCCTTTGACAAGGTGGCCAAGATGTTGGGACTTCCCTATCCCGGTGGCCCGCAGGTGGAGGTTTTGGCGGGGAAAGGTAATCCGCAGGCCTTTGATTTTCCCCGCAGCATGATGGAGTCGGGCGATTTGAATTTCAGTTTCAGCGGATTAAAAACAGCGGTCCGTGTGTTGTTGGAAAAAAATCCCGGCATACCCGATTCCCCCCAGGGACTGGCCGACCTCTCTGCGTCTTTTCAAGCGGCCGTGATCGAAGTCCTGGTTTCCAAAACGCAAAAAGCTGCACGGACGCATGGGCTGAAAGTTTTCACCATCAGTGGGGGTGTAAGCTGCAACAAGGCATTGCGTGAGGCCATGGCGCAGATGGCGGTGAAGGAGGGACTGACCTTGCATGTGGCATCACCGGTTCTGAGCACAGACAATGCCGCCATGATTGGAGCGGCAGGGCTTTTGCGGTTGGCTGCTGGGGAAAGGAGTGCTTCGGAACTCGACGTCGATCCCAATTTGAGGCTTTGTTAACCTGAGGGGGCGTCTAAAAAGTCATAATTGAGGACTGAAAGGGCTGCACGAAGTTTTCTGAGAGGTTGATAAGTTCTGGATGCGAGACAACTATCCGAGTGATTTGACTGACAAAGAATGGAAGATTCTGGAGCCCTTAATTCCGGGTGCCAGCGTGCTGGGTCGCCCGCCCAAATACACCAAGCGTGAGATCGTTAACGCCATCTTTTATCTGGTTCGTAGCGGATGCTCCTGGCGCATGATGGCCCATGATCTGCCGCCCTGGAAAATCTGTTACTACTATTTCATGACGTGGAATCAGCAAGGGGTTTGGGAAAAGATCCATCAGGCCTTACGGGATCTGGCCCGAGTGCATGCGGGTAAAAAAAAGCCCCAACCGCTGCGAATATCGACTCGCAGAGTGTTAAAACAACTGATCACTCCGGAGAGCGTGGCTATGATGCGGGCAAACGGCTTGTGGGCAGAAAAAGACATATTCTCGTGGATACGCCCGGGTTGATCTTACTGGTGTCGGTGCACCCAGCCAACGTGCAAGATCGGGATTTGTTTTGCACGTAACCAACCTGAAATACCTTGGCGTTAGGACTACTAGAACCGTTAGCGGACAGTGAAAGAGTAGTGCCCGGATAGTGGCTGAGTTCTGGAAAATCCCTGAAAGAAACTGTCTTTCACTGACAGTTTGTCTGACACTTTGACCCTTGAAGCCACCATTACTCGGCGCAAACTTTTGCAGCTTGCGGACTTGTAAGAGTGGCGGGCAGAGGTGATGTTTCCGTTGGGACGGAAAGTTGGGGTGTGACTTCGTCAGTAAAGAAAGTCGCTGAAGCGACGGCCAAACGAACCTTTGGTTCGAATCTATTAACCACTCCCGTTTTCACGGGTGCCCGCGTAAGCGCGGGCAGGGGGGGATGTTTCCGTTGGGACGGAAAGTTGGGGTGTGACTTCGTCAGTAAAGAAAGTCGCTGAAGCGACGGCCAAACGAACCTTTGGTTCGAATCTATTAAC
>JBBSCO010000016.1:0-53631 GCA_038250235.1 Methylacidiphilales bacterium
GGCTCCGTCCGGGCCTTTCCCCCCCCTCCCCCGGCCGACACGTAGGTAGTCCCTCCGGTTCTTCGTGGACTGCCCGTCTTCGCACGCGCTGTTCCCACACGCCGCTCGTACTCAGAGGTCGTCCCTCCGCTTCTTCTTCGAGGGCCCGGCTCCGTCCGGGCCGTTCCCCCCCTTCCCCGGACGACACGGAGGTCGTCCCTCTGGCCCAATGACCCCATGGGACGTGATTTTATGGCTTGAGCCTCGGCAATTTCGGAAAATAAGTCCGCAGGTAATCCCGATCAATCGTAGCAATACGGTCGGCTTGGACGAAAGCATGGGCAGCAACCAAAAAATCCGGGATAAGCTGCTGACGCGGACCTCCTTCACGTCGATAGGCGAGGAAAATTTTCCCAGCCAGATGAGCCGCCTCCGGATTGATTGCGTCATAGGAGATATGAAGGCGGTGGATATCATCCATAGCAGCCTCCGCCGTGGCATAAGCGACGGCATACTCTGCGAAAGCCACCGGGCAGACAAGTAATGTTCCCTCACTCGAAGCTTCCTGCAACAGCTCACGCCACATTTCCCAGCCCGCCTGCTTTCGGTAGAGCAAAATCAGAACGGAACTGTCAATGGCAGTGCGCATTAGAAAAAGATCAGGATTTGAGTGAAGGAGGCAGTTCCACGGGTCCACGCAACTCGTTCATGACTTCTTCCATCGTCATGCTTCCCCAAGGATCAACGGCGGTTTTGCCAAATTCTTCCCAAGCCTCAGGCAAAATCACCCGCACAGCCTTCAGAAACGGAGCATTTTCATCAAAATCCAAGACATCGCCTGCCTTCAGATTCAGACGTTCCCGAATCTTTAAGGGTATCGTAAGCTGGCCTTTGGTGGTTAGCGTTGCCTTCATTACTATACTGTAAGCCAATAAAGTAAGGAATTCAAGTAAGGAGTTATTGTATTTCGACAGATCTGTCCTGCTGTAAACTCTGATAACCCTATCGGAACCTTCCTTTCCCAATGGCTGTAACCCGGCCTCTCCCGCAATAGTCTCGAAATCGGGACGACAACGAAGGCGCTGACCCTGTTGCCTACAATGAGTTGTGTTTCTTCTTGGGGTCCACATGATGAGGGTATTCCCATTCTTCAGGAGCGCAGGCTTCAAGCCTGCTCCTTCCGGCATCTCGGAGATTCGCGATATGTGTCGGAATTGCCGGAAGGTCTTTGCCCGTGTTTTGTCATCCTGTTAAACAATCCTCAAGTTTTCTAAGCTCCCCCCCCTCACACCCATTCCGCACAAAGCAACACCGCTAGAGCGATTGCAGCGCCTGCTTGGCGATGCGTTTCCGCTCCTTATCTTACAGGTTCAACCCGCTGTGCATTGACCCCATTTCCCACCAACACTTGTCAGGAGTCGACGGGCTGTTAACCGAATAACCTTCGCGCCGGAGTGTTACACAAACAAGGGACAAGACCTTCCGGCAAGTCTCCACCGCCACTCTGCAAGGTGATCATCACATCGATTCTCCGATCCGCGCTCCTGCCGAAGAGGGGAGGCAACTCCACCATTGTGCGGGCCTCCATAGTTGACGATACGCAGCAAGGAATCTAGGTTGAATGTTCTTATTTATGAACGCGATTCCTGTTACTGTCCTGACCGGCTTCCTGGGAGCCGGAAAAACCACCCTTCTCAACCGCATCCTAACCGAACAACACGGCAAACGCATAGCCGTGATCGAAAACGAATTTGGCGAAATCGGCGTGGACCAGGAACTGGTCATCCGCAGCGACGAAGAAATTTTTGAAATGAACAATGGCTGTATCTGTTGCACCGTCCGCGGCGACCTGATCCGCATTCTGGGCGGCCTCCACAAACGAAAAGACAAATTCGATTACGTGCTGATCGAAACCACCGGCCTGGCCGATCCCGGTCCCGTGGCCCAGACCTTTTTCACGGACGAGGAAATCAAAGAGAAATACCGTCTGGACGGCATTGTCACACTGGTCGATGCCAAACATGTCCTTCTCCACTTGGATGACAGCCGCGAAGCCCAGGAACAGATCGCTTTTGCTGATGTGTTGATCCTGAACAAAACAGATCTGGTTTCGCCCTCCGAATTGGATGCTCTGGAAAAACGTATCCGTAAGATGAATGCCGTGACCAAAATCTACCGGGCTCAGAATGCCGATATCGCCATCGCCAAGGTTCTCGGTGTGGGTGGTTTCAACCTCGACCGGGCTTTGGAATTGGAACCGGAATTTCTGGGCAAGGAAGGCAACGCCCATGGGCATCATCCTAACGTAGAAGATCAATCCAGCGATGAGCATTCCGACCATCATCACGATCATGATCACAAGGAGCACGTCAAAGAGCATGAACACGACCATCAGCATGATGAAAGTATCAGTTCGGTTGGGATTACGACGCCGGGAGATCTGGATCTGAAAAAATTTGATGAATGGCTGGGCAAGCTGCTTCGGGAAAAAGGGCTGGATATTTTCCGGATGAAGGGAATTGTCAGCATTGAAAACGAGCCCCGCCGTTTTGTGTTCCAAGGGGTTCACATGTTGTTTGATGGGCGCCCGGCTCAAGAGTGGGGAACGGCGGCCCGCAAGAACCAGGTGGTCTTCATTGGGCGGAACCTGGACCGCAAAGAGTTGAATGAGGGCTTTGAGTCGTGCTTAGTGAAGTGAGTTCAGCATTTTGAATTTAAGATTTCCGGGCATTTTTAACCCTTGGTGCTGACGGCGGACTGTGGGAGACTACTCATTCCACCATCTAACTGTTTGTTGCAAAATGCCAGAGCGGCATTTGTTCCCAATTGCATAATGCATTATGCTTGGGGCAGATGTGACACTCACCTGAAGGAAAAGCCTTCTGGCACGCAACCTGCCTTTTTCTGACACGGAAACCTATGAAGTTGCCTGCCCTAGCCCCTGCCCTGTTAAAAAAAGAATTATTCCCCTTGTGGATTTCTCCAACCCCGATCAACAGGCCTCTTCGTGGGGAGTTGTACAATCTTGAGCAGTTGGCCGACTACGCAAAGCGGTTTGCGGCCAGGCAACTGACCATCGATCAAAAAGGATCGGCCAGCCTGCTCCGTCGCCTGGATGAAAACGAGGAAGTCCTGAAGTCACATTACCGTGACACCCAGGCCCTCGATCCCGCCCAACGCGCCACGCCCGCCTCGGAATGGCTGCTTGATAATTTTTACCTTATCGAAGAACAGATCCAGATGGCCAGACGGCATTTGCCCCGTGGTTACAGCCGCGAACTTCCCTGCGGACCCAACGGGTATCCCCGCGTTTACGATATTGCCCTGGAATTGATCACCCATGTGGATGCCCAGATCGAGGCGGAATCGCTCTCGGTCTTTCTTGAAGCCTATCAAACCGTTACTCCTTTAAAAATCGGCGAGCTGTGGGCCATCCCCATCATGTTCAGACTGGGATTGATCGAAAACCTGCGGCGTATCGCCCTGCATCTGGATTCCGTTCAGCGGGATCACGATATTGCGGATTACTGGATGCGGGAGTTGCAGGTGGTTACGGAGGAAAGCCCGTCGCAGATCGTGATCGTGATGGGAGAAATGGCCAAATCCAATCTCCCTGTCAGCAGTTCCTTCGTTGCGGAATTTTCACAGGCCCTGTCGCGTCAGGGCCCGATCCTGCACTGGGCGAGGAGCTGGTTTGAGCAGTTGCTGGCAGAGAAAGGTCTTTCCGTGGAACCGCTGGTGCATGAAGAAAACCAGAACCAGGCGGCGGAACAGGTGTCGGTCAGCCACAGCATTACGAGTCTCCGTTTTCTGGGGGCGATGGATTGGAAGGAATTTGTCGAGAGCATGAGCGTGGTGGATCAGTGCCTGCGCCTGGACCCGGCGGATGTTTACAGCGATATGGATTTCCAATCGCGCGACAGTTATCGGCACGCGATTGAGCGCGTGGCCAAATACGGCCGTTATTCCGAGCCTGATGTGGCACGCATGGCGGTGGATCTGGCGGCGGCCAATGCCAAAACAAAAGGACGCGGGGATCGCCGCTCCCATGTCGGTTATTTTCTGGTGGATGAAGGATTGATCCAACTTGAAAGCGATGCTTCCGTCAGACATTCCCTGAGAAATGTTTTTGAGGAAAAAATCCGTCGTGCTCCCACGGTCTGGTTTATTGGCGGGGTGTCGCTGCTGACATTGCTTTTCACGGCTCTGGTTTCTCTAGGATTTCTTGAGTTTGGAGTTAGCGGCTGGCCGCTGGCCCTGTTGTTGATTCCGGCCCTGATTGTCTGCAGCCAGTTGGCCCTGGGGCTGATCAATTGGTTGTCCATTTTGTTTGTGCACGCGCGCCTGCTTCCGCGTTTGGATTTCCTGGAGGGCATTCCACCGGATACACGGACGATGGTGGTCGTGCCTGCCATGCTTTCGGGATTCGGCACCATTGACCAGTTGGTGGAAAACCTGGAACTCCATTATCTGGGCAATAACGATCCCCATGTCACCTTCTCCCTGCTGACGGATTTTTGCGATGCACCCCAGGAAATAATGCCGCAGGATCAGGCCTTGCTGGAAAAGGCCAGAACAGGAATCGAAGGGCTCAATCAGAAATACGGCGACGGCAGCACCGGGCCCTTTCACCTTTTTCACCGCCCGCGCCTGTGGAACCCGCAGGAAAAATGCTGGATGGGATACGAACGGAAACGCGGAAAAATTTCCCAATTCAACAACCTGATGAGAGGAAAGGGTCGGGAAAACTTTTCCGAAGTGATCGGGAACGCCTCGATTTTCCCTTCCGTCAAATATGTGGTTACTCTGGATGCCGACACCCAGCTTCCCCGCGATACCATCAAACAATTGGCTGGAACAATGGCTCACCCTCTGAACAGGGCGGTCCTGGATGATGAGCACAAGGTGGTGCGGGCTGGTTACGGGATTTTGCAACCACGTGTTCAACTCAGCCTGACTGGAGCTAACCTCTCGCTGTTTGTTAAACTTTGGGCAGGTGAAGTGGGTGTTGATCCCTACACCCGTGCTTCCTCCAATGTTTACCAGGACCTTTTTTCCGAAGGTTCATTTATCGGGAAAGGGATTTATGATCTGGATGCCTTTGAGCAGTCGACCGGGACGCGATTCCCGGACAACACCATTCTCAGCCATGACCTGATCGAATCCGGTTATGCGCGTTCCGGCCTGGTCAGCGATGTGGTCCTCTATGAAGATCATCCTGCACGGTATCAGGCCGATGTGCGCCGGCGTCACCGTTGGGTGCGGGGTGACTGGCAGATTGCCCCCTGGCTCTGGTCGAGAGTGCCGGCCTGTGATGAATCCTGCGTGGCGAACAAATTATCCCGTCTGGCCCAGTGGAAAATTTTCGACAACCTGCGGCGCAGCCTGGTCTCGATGGCGGTGTTGGTGCTTCTTATTATCTCCTGGTTGGTTTATCCGCAAACGTCGTTGTTGGTGACCGGACTGATTGCCGCCATGGTGCTTGTTCCCGGAGTTCTCGGTTGGCTGACCGGTTTGATCCGCATCCCGCAGGAACTCCCGCTCATGCTGCATCTGAGGGAGAGCGGCACCAAAGGGTTGAGGCTGATCGGGCAGGCCCTTTTTGATTTCGTTTTCATCCCCTACGAAGCCTGGATGCATCTGGACGCCATGATCCGGACAGTCTGGCGTCTGTCCATCAGCCGCCGGCATCTGCTGGAATGGCAGACTGCCAAGGACACGGAACGGTTGGTTCGCTCCGATCTTCTCAGTTCCTGCCTGCCGATGTGGCAGGTGGAAGTCATGGTGTTGGCTGTTACAGGCGTTTTATTCTACCAGGGAGGGTTGTCCTGGTCTTCCGGTTTGTTTTTGTCCCTCTGGTTTATCTCCCCGGTCTTATCCTGGGTTATCAGCCGCCCCTTTGCCCCACGTGCTTCCGAGATCAGCCCGGAGCAGACGGTCTTCCTGCGGAAAGTTGCCCGCAGGACCTGGCGCTTTTTCGAAGTCTTTGTTAATGAGCAGGAAAACTGGCTGCCGCCTGACAACTTCCAAGAAGTACCTTTCCCCGTCCTCGCCTCCAGGACCTCACCGACGAATATCGGCCTTTGCCTTCTGGCCAACCTGACGGCCTATGATTTTGGTTACATCCCCGTGGGCGAAGTTATCCGGCGCAGCCGCCTGACAATTGAAACGATGGAGAAAATGGAGAAGTATCGCGGTCATCTTTACAACTGGTATGACACGCGGAGCCTGAAGCCTTTGCGACCGCTCTATGTTTCGAGTGTGGACAGTGGCAACCTGGCCGGGCATCTCCTGACGATGGAGCCCGGGCTTCACGATCTGGCCAACCGCCCGGTCTATTCCTCCGCTTTTCTGACCGGCATGCGTGACTGCACGGGCATTCTGTTGGAACTTGGTTGTGAACATTCCGGGTTGAAAAAACTTCATGAAAAACTTTCCAAAATTCCGGAGACCTTGAGTGCAGGCTATGCCGCTCTTAAGCAGGCCGAAGAACTGGCCAGGGATCTCGAAAAAGCATTACAAGGTGATAATGAAGAAATCCGTTGGTGGGCCCAGTCTCTGCATCATGGCTGCCGCGACCACATCCAGGATCTTTTATATGTGGCTCCATGGTTGGCCTGGGAGCCGGCTATTTCCAGGGTCGGACTATCGGGCGGATTGGAAACGCGCCTGTCTCATCTGGATAAAAATCCCACCCTGAGGGAAATTTCGGAACTGGGCCTCAGCCTGGTTCCCTCCTTGGAAGAACAATTGTCTTCAGAGGAAGGACAATCCAGCCGCCAACCGTCCGAGAGAGACTGGTTGGAAAAACTGAAGAACCATGCAACCCAGGCCGGTGAACAGGCCGGGCAACGAATTTTAGAACTGGAATCCCTGGCACGTGAGTGTCGCGAACTGGCCAACATGGATTTCACTTTCCTTTTCGACAAGGAGCGGTCCCTCTTTTCCATCGGTTACAACGTCGATGATTTCCGCCGGGATACCAGCTATTACGACCTGCTGGCTTCCGAGGCCCGGCTCTGTAGCTACGTGGTCATCGCCCAGGGACAGATCCACCAGAGCCACTGGTTTTCTTTGGGACGCCTGCTTCTTGCTTCCGGCAGCGGCCCGGTATTGGCGTCATGGAGCGGGTCGATGTTCGAGTATCTCATGCCCATGCTGGTCATGCCGACCTATGAAGGAACCCTGCTTGATCAGACCTGCAAGGGCGCAGTGGAAAAGCAGATTGATTATGGCCATTCCCAGAACGTGCCCTGGGGAATTTCCGAGTCCGGCTACAACCGGACCGATGCCAGTATGAATTACCAGTATCGCGCTTTCGGCGTTCCTGGACTTGGCCTTAAACGGGGTCTGTCTGAAGATCTGGTCATTGCCCCTTATGCGGCGGTGATGGCCCTGATGGTGGCTCCGGGCAAGGCCTGTAAAAATCTGGAACGACTTTTTGCCGAGGGAAAAAGCGGGGCCTATGGTTTCTATGAAGCTGTTGACTACACGGCCTCCCGCCTGCCACGCGATAAGAATGAAGAAATCATTTACTCCTTCATGGCGCACCACCAGGGAATGAGTTTCCTCTCGCTCGACTACGCTCTTCTGGGTCAGCCGATGCAAAAACGGTTCATGTCCTCGCCTTCCTTCAAGGCCACGGCCCTGCTTCTGCAGGAACGCGCTCCCAATACCTCGGCCGATGTTTTCCACGAAGACATGAGCAGTGACAAATCGCGTCGTCCCGCCCTGGAAAACGAGGGAGGGATGCGTATCTATCCTTCGGCCAGGCTTCCAACTCCCGAAGTTCACCTGATGTCCAACGGACGTTACAACACGATGGTCAGCACTTCCGGCGGCGGTTACAGCCGCTGGAAAGATCTGGCCCTTACGCGCTGGCACCAGGATGCAACCTGCGACAGTTGGGGAAATTTTGTTTACATCCGCGACACCGGAACAGGTGAATACTGGTCGGCCAGTTACCAGCCCGTCCTGCGCGATTCCAAAAGCTGTGAAGCGATCTTCAGCCAGGGCCGCGCGGAATTCCGTCAGCATCACGACAATCTGGAAGTCCACACGGAAATTTGTGTTTCGCCGGAAGATGACGTGGAAATCCGCCGCCTGACCCTGGTCAATCGCAGTAACCAAATCAAGAGAATTGAACTAACTTCCTATGCCGAAGTGGTTCTGGCTCCGGCCGCAGCGGATCTGGCGCATCCGGCCTTCAGCAATCTTTTTGTACAGACGGAATTTGATCCGGCCCGCCGGGCCATTCTCTGCACCCGTCGCGCACGATCGGTTCATGAAAATCCTCCGTGGCTCCTGCATGTGGTGGTTCCGGAAGCATCGGGGCAGGCGGTGGTATCCTGCGAGACGGACCGCAACCGCTTTATTGGCCGGGGTTATAATCGCCAGCATCCGCAGGCATTGCGGTCGGCTCCCGGGCCGCTTTCCGGAACGACAGGCTCGGTGCTGGATCCAGTCATATCTCTGCGTTACAATGTGACCATCAAGCCGCAGGAAAGTGTGCGGCTTGATTATATCCTTGGTGTTTCCGAAACCCGCGGAGGGGCGATGGATCTGGTCAACAAGTATAATAATCCACGCATGTCAGACCGCGTGCTGGACTTGGCCTGGACCCATAGCCAGGTGACCCTGCGGCATCTGAATATTCTGGAAAAAGAAGCGCAGCTTTATTCAAGGCTCGCGGGAAACATCATTTACGCGAATCCATCCCTGCGCTCTGTTTCTAGTGTTTTGTTAAATAATCGCCACAACCAAAGTGCTCTCTGGGGACACGGCCTCTCCGGGGATGTCCCAATCGTTCTGTTGCGGATTTCAGATATCTCACGCCTTGGTCTGGTGAGGGAACTGGTTCAGGCCCATGCCTATTGGAAGGGGAAAGGCCTTACGGTGGATCTCGTTATTCTTAGCAAGGACGATTCCACCTATCGCCAGCCCTTGCAGGAAGAAATCATCCGGATGGTCGGGGCAGGAACAGAAGGGCAGATGATGGACAAGACCGGTGGTATTTTCATCCGGTATGAGGATCAGATCCCGGACGAGGCCGTCCTTTTGCTTCAGGCCGTGGCCCATGTCACCCTGCGTGATGAAAATGGAACGCTGGAAGAACAGATGGAACGTCCGCCCGCTCCCGATTCCCAGGTTCCGGCTTTGGTTCCCGTCCGCGAACACCGCCGGGAAGTCGGCGAAAGCGCCTGGCGTGAATTGATTTTCCATAATGGTTACGGTGGCTTTACCAAGGACGGAAAAGAATATGTGATCAACCTGCAGCCGGGCCGGATGACTCCGGCGCCCTGGATCAATGTGTTGGCGAATCCGTATTTCGGCACCATCGTTTCCGAAAGTGGCGGTTCCTACACTTGGCTGGAAAACTGTCATGAATTCCGCCTGACTCCCTGGAACAACGACTCAGTGAGTGATTCCTCAGGGGAAGCCTTTTATATCCGCGATGAAGACAGCGGACAATACTGGTCACCTTCCCCCCTTCCGGCGCGCGGGGCCGGTTCCTACACGGTTCGTCATGGATTCGGATATACCGTCTTTGAGCATTCAGAGAACGGCATCAGCACGGAATTGTGGATTTATGTTGCGACGGATGCGCCGGTCAAATTTGCCACTCTGAAAGTCCGCAATACGACCAAGGAATCCCGTCGCATCTCAGTGACCGGTTATTGGGAATGGGTTTTGGCGGAATTGAGGAGCAAGAGTCTGCTCCACGTGCAGACGCAGTTGGATCCGCGCAGCGGGGCTCTGTTGGCCCGCAATCCCTTTAATATCGATTTCGGCGATCGCATCGCCTTTATCGATGTGAATGATTCAGCCAGAAGCCTGACCGGTGACCGCCGCGAATTTATCGGACGCAATGGGAACATGGCTTCGCCCTCGGCCATGAAAAAGCAGCGTCTCTCCGGCAAGGTGGGGGCGGGATTTGATCCCTGCGGTGCCGTGCAGGTGCCCTTTGACCTGCCACCACACGGTGAAAAGGAAATCTGTTTCCGGGTCGGGGTAGGGCGCAGCACAACGGAAGTGCAGACCCTGATCCAGCGTTTCCGCAGACCGAATGCGCCACGGGCTGCATTGGAAGCTGTTTGGGCTTATTGGAACCGCAGCCTCGGAGCCGTGACAGTGGAAACTCCGGATCCGGCGGTGAATGTGATGGTCAATGGCTGGCTGCAATACCAGACCCAGGCCTGCCGGATCTGGGCACGCAGCGGATTCTACCAATCCGGTGGCGCATTCGGATTCCGCGACCAGTTGCAGGATGTCATGGCGCTGGTGCATACCGAACCTGTCCTGATGCGCGAACATCTGTTAAGGGCGGCCGCCCAGCAGTTCCGGGAGGGTGATGTTTTGCACTGGTGGCATCCTCCCTCCGGCCGTGGGGTGCGGACTCGCTTCTCCGATGACTATCTCTGGCTGCCTTATGCGGTCTGCCGTTATGTCAACTGTCTGGCGGACACGGGGGTTCTGGATGAACTGGTTCCCTTCCTGGAAGGACGTCCGCTGCGGGCTGATGAAGAATCCAACTACGACCTGCCCAACCGGGCGGGAGAAGCCCGGTCACTTTATGAGCATTGTGTCAGGGCGATCCAGTATGGCCTGAAATTTGGCGAACACGGTTTGCCTCTGATCGGCTGCGGGGATTGGAACGACGGGATGAACCTGGTCGGTGAAAAAGGAAAAGGGGAAAGTGTCTGGCTGGCTTTTTTCCTTTACGATGTGCTCACACGCTTTTCCAAGCTGGCCCAGTTGAAAAATGATCCGGCCTTTGCAGAAATTTGTATCCAGCAGGCCGAGCAGCTCAAGAAAAACATCGAAAGCCAGGCCTGGGATGGCGAATGGTATCGGCGCGCCTACTTTGATGATGGCACCCCTTTGGGTTCCAAGGAAAATGCGGAATGCCAGATTGATTCCTTGCCGCAAAGCTGGGCTATTCTCAGCCAGGCCGGTGATCCCGAGCGTACGAGGCAGGCCATGTCGGCGGTGCGCGACAGGCTTGTGAAAAAGGAAGCGGGCCTGATCCAGCTTTTTGATCCGCCTTTCGACAAATCGGATCTGAACCCCGGATATATTAAAGGCTACATTCCGGGTGTCAGGGAAAATGGCGGCCAATACACCCACAGTGCCATCTGGGCCACGATGGCTTTTGCCATGATGGGCAACCATGATGAAGCCTGGGAACTGTTCCGGATGCTGAATCCGGTCATGCACGGAGACACGGCGGAGCATATTGAAACCTACAAGGTGGAACCTTACGTGGTGGCCGCCGACGTTTATGCGGTCGCGCCCCATATTGGCCGGGGCGGATGGACCTGGTATACCGGTTCTTCCGGCTGGATGTATCGCCTGGTTACGGAAACGTTGTTGGGAATCCATCTGGAGGGGGATCATCTCCGCATCGCCCCGCGTCTTCCCGGAGAATGGAGCGGGTTCAAGGTCCGGTATCGATACCGGAATACGTTCTACTATATCGCCGTCATCAAGGACGGTTCACAACCCGCGGGTTCCCTGCGCGTGATGATGGATGGAAAAAACGTGGAAGGCCAACGTGTCCCGCTGACGGACAACCGGCAGGACCATCACGTGGAAATCCGCGCGTCTTCTTTTTAAAATTCTGTGCGTGCGGTGAGTTCCTGTGCTAATTCTTTGGGAATGGAAATGAAAACGGAAATGGAAGACCCCCGCAAGGTCCGGGCCTTGAAGCCCAAAGTAAAGCTGCTGCTGGATGATTACATCACGGCTTTGGTCTGGAGTGTGGACGGATCGCAGGTAGTGGCGGGAACGGCGGCGGGAACCCTGTATCGGGTGGATGCCTCAACGGCTCAAATTCTGGAGCAATTTCCCGCCCATGCCCTTGGCGTCACCGCACTTGTCTCCGGTCAGGGAGGCCGTGTTTTCAGTGGTGGCCAGGACGGCAAATTGAAAGCCTGGAGCAGTGGCAGGGAGAAACCTGATTTTGAAATAAGCCCCGGCAAAGGATCGGTGCAACACATTCTTTACGGAGGAGGGACGGAACGGAATATCCTGGCTGTGGCGGAAGGGAAGTTTATCACTTTTTTGAATACGGAAGGACGCGAGCTGCGTCCAAAGGCGGAATTGCCCTCCACGGTTTCCGGCCTGGCCTGGCACTATCAGGGCGGCATATTGTTGGCGGCTTCTTATGGAGGTCTGCAGGTTTTCGGCGTGAAAAAAGGAACCACACAGGCCCTCAAAACCTACGATTGGAAAGGTGCCTTCTGGTGTTGTGCCTGGAGCCCCGACGGGAAATGGGTCGCTGGCGCAACCCAGGAGAAAGCCGTACACATCTGGGAGGCCGAAACCGGCGAACACCTGCACATGCCCGGCTATCCCGGCAAAGTAAAATTCATCGGCTGGTCCCGAGATGGCCAATGGCTGGTGACCGCCGCCGCCATGGATCTCCTCCTCTGGGACTGTTCCGGCGACGGCCCCTGCGGACGCCAACCCAAACAATTGATGGCCCATGGCGATACTATCGCAAGCTGCGCTCTCCAGCATCAGGGCTCGCTTTTCGCTTCCGGCGACGAAAGCGGCCGGCTCATCCTCTGGGATGCCAGACAACCCGGTGAGGATGGACTCATCGCCGCATTCCCCGGAGAATCGGAAATCGGCGCCACTGCCTGGTCTCCCGATGACAAGGTGCTGGCCGCCGGAAGTGCGGATGGATCCTTGTATCTCTTTTAGCGTTTGATAGAGAATGCAACGGATCGGGCAATCCGAAGCAAACCATTCCGTAATCCGTCTTCAACCTCCCTCCTTTAAACAGGTTCGTTGTAGTCGAGATCCTTGCCATAACTTTCAGCCAGTCCATAAAGTGCAAGTCCGGCAATGAGCAGGCAACCCGCCCCGACGGCAATCCCCGCTGGCAAAATCCCCCAGGCATCCTTGCCCCAGCTGAACAAAAGGGTGATCGGCACCAGGGCGCCCCGGACAAAATTAGGCGCGGTCGTGGCCACGGTGGCCCGGATGCTGGTTCCGAATTGCTCCGCTGCAATGGTGACAAAAACTGCCCAATAGCCGATGCCCCAACCCAAACAAAAAATTATGGCATAGAATATTTCAACCGATACCCCATGGGCCGCAAATTAGAGCCCGACAAACAATGTCGTGATCAGGAGTAAGCCCAGAACGATGTTGAACAGGGTGGGATCGTAAATATCGACAAAATAACCGAGCGCCCCGCCGATAACTGCGGGTTTCATCACGGCCCGCCAGACGGGTTCTTTTTTGGTTGATAATGGGGTATAGATCATAAGGTGAGGTTCCAGTTTCCAAAATAGTAAGGAAAGTTTTAAGTTTTAAGTTCAAGGCTTTGGGTGGAATAATGGTCTGATGGCTGTTGCTTCCAAAATCCCCGTCATTCTGATCACCGGCTTTCTCGGCAGTGGCAAATCCACCTTCCTCCAGAAGGTCATCGCCATGCCGGATTTCCCGCGGGAATCGACCGCATTGCTGATCAATGATGCGGGGCCGATGAATATCGACGCTAAAATCTTCAAGGGGAAGACCGAGGCAGTCAAAGCCCTTAGCGGAGGCTGTGCCTGTTGCGTTGTGAGCAAAGATCTGCAACGGGAAATCAGGACACTGGCTCAGGATGACCGCATCCAACAAATCTGGATCGAAGCTTCCGGGGTGGCGGAGATCGAAGATCTGCTCGACCGCCTGACTGAAGAAGATCTGCCACGGCTCTGTGAGGTCAAGCGGGTCATCCATGTCGTTGATGCGCTGAACTATGGCCGGGGCTTTTTTGGCAAATCACTCCAGCACGCCCAATGGCGCTGGGCGGATGTGGTTCTATTGAACAAAGCGGATCTGGTGAAGCCTGCCCTGCTGGAGTCCCTGCAAAATAAGGTTCTGGAAATCAACCCCAAAGCCCTCGTGCTCAGGGCCGTCCGCGGGGAAACGGACCAGGACTGGATGTCCGGAGGGAAGCGCAGCCAGGCCAAGGCGGGCGCCCTTCGCTTTGCCCACAGCGTCGCTGTCAGCACTTGCTGGCTGGAACTTCCAGGATTGATTGGAAAACAGGAACTGACGAACTGGTTGCGCCAACTTCCGGAGGATACTTACCGTGTAAAAGGTTTCGTCCGCCTGAAAGAATCGCCCCATCAGCTTCACTTGGTGCACAAGGTCGGGACCAACGAAAACGATGTTCAGCTCTGGGTCTATGAAAGCCCGCGGGAAGAAACAGGCCTTGTTTTCCTCGGAAGAAATATGGATGCGCAGGCCTTGGAAAAGAGCCTGAAACTGGCTTCATGATCTCATCTTCCCCACGAATGGCCGCATGATCTTTTTGAATCCAGCCAACCCACCCAATTTCCCGGCCTTGTTTCCAGCCGGGATTTTCAGGAAAGCAGCCTCTATTGGGGTAATGTCCCCATTTCATTTTCATTGTAGGGCGGCACAATGCGCCGCAGCGATTTTTTGTCTCCGATATGGGACAAGGAAGGCATAACATCCTACTAAAACTTCAAATGAAGACACCGCCTCTTTTCGTAGTTCCTTGCCCTGACGTAAGTACTAACCTAAAGTCACTTTCCGGCTTTTTCTTGAAAGCCGAAGGAAATCCCATCATGAAGCTTGCACCCCTTTTTTCTTCCCGCATCGGCTTGGCTGCCATTCTTTGGGTTTCCGCCTTATGCTCAGGCCTTGCTGAACCAAGCAACGACGCACTGCACCTCCGCATCAAACAGCTGGAGGAGCAGAATGCCCGGCTGGCCCTGGACGCCACACGGGCCACCATGGAAGCTGAGAACTATCGCAAACGCTACCAGGCGGCCGTCGCCGAAAAGGAAGCCCCCCCGCAGGACATGTCCATCGTGGCGGCCAAACTTTGGAAAGCCGAAGTTTCCCTGGGGGCAACTGCTTCCAGCGGCAACAACAATGCCTATCAGATCAATCTGGCGGCCAAGGGCACGCGCACGACCAAAATTGACGAATTAATTCTGGGTATCACAGCCGATGTGGGCGAAACCGAAGGCGTCAAGAGTTCGGAAAAAGGCAAAGCCACCTTGGATTACCGCCGTGATATCGACGACGGAAGCCGCTGGTATTGGCTGGTGGCCTCATCACTGGAAAGAGACCAGCTCTCCGACCTGGATTACCGTCTGACTGTCGGCCCCGGAGCCGGTTACCGCCTTTGGAACTCCAAAAAATTCAAGCTGGCCCTGGAAAGCGGTCCGGCCTTTGTGGCGGAAAAAAACAGCAACGTCCCCGTCGACTACAGCGCCCGCGCCCGCGTGGGCAACCGGATGGAATATCAGATGACCAGCTATGCCAAACTTTTCCAGACCAGCGATGTCCTCCTTAACTTTCAGGATGCGGAGGATTACATCGTGGAAAATGTGCTCGGCGTGGAGTCGAGCCTGACCAAGGTTTTATCTCTCAGAATATACGGCACACACCGCCATGACCACGTGCCGGCAGCCGGCAAAGAAGAGAACGACTTTTCACTCATCTCGGCGCTGGTCTACAGGTTTGAATAGCTCGGGATAAGTGCATTGACCTTTTCTTTGGTCTCTGTCGAAATTCTCCGACATGAGACTTGAATTCCTTCGTCATGGAACAGTTGCCGCCCTGGCCCTGGCTTCAGGAATTCTCCTTCTTTCCCTCGCCGGTTTTTTTGACGGCCTGAACCGCAGTTTTTTCGACTGGTCCATGCGCCAGCAGGCACGGAATCTCCTGGCTCCGGAGGAGGCCGTCCTCATCCTGATTGACGAACCCAGCATCGACTTTATGGCCAGAACCTACAATCAACGCTGGCCCTGGTCACGCGATGCCTTCGCCTCACTCTTTCTGGCCCTCCATCAGGCCGGTGCGAAGCAGATCGTGGTGGACCTGATGTTTCTGGAAAATTCCGACCGCATCGAACTGGACGATTTGCTGGCATCCTATTCCGCTGCCATCCCGGGCCTTATTCTGGCCGCACCACATGGGAAAACGCCGGTCTTCTGGACGGAAGCGTTTTCCGCGCAGCATCCTACACTAGGTTTGAAGCAGCGGGTCGGTCACACCGATTTTCAAGCAGATCCCGACGGCGTGATCCGCCGTTATCTTTGGCCTGATTCTTTGGCAGCCAAAGCCAGTCCCTATTTCCCGGCCTCCGGAGAGCTTTTACTTCGCTGGTATGGCGGCCTGAAAGATCTTCCCCGCGCTCAAATTCTTTCCGCCAAAGACTTTCTTGAATCTTCCTATGGCCCGGCCGGATTTTTCGCCCAACTGGGCAGATCCGGCATCGACGAATACAACCCGGAACAGCTTCAGGCAGCCTTTCCTCGACTCCCTGTTTTGGCCAAGGGTTCTCTGAAAGGGAAAACGGTTTTTGTTGGAACCAATGTCGCCGCTGCCTTTGATGTCAAAGCCGTTCCGGTCAGTGACCTAGAGCCCGGAGTGCTCGTTCATTTCACGGCCTGGGCCAATGCCCGCCAGAAAATCTTTATTCCGGAATTCAACCTTGGGAACCGACTGTCTCTGAGTGCTGTAGCCGCATGCCTCCTGGCTTTCGTCCTGACCAGAGTCGGCTGGAACCGGGCCAATGTGAAACTGCTTTCATGGCTCACCCTGCTCGGCGTCATTACTTTGCTCAGCGCTTCGTATTTGATCCTTCCCATTCTCTACCTTCCCCCGACCGCACCCGTGGCATCGCTTTTTCTGGTCTTCGGACTCCTGACCACGCGCCATTGGCTGGTAGAATCCCGCCGTAAACAGGAAGTCCAGAATCTCTTCGGCTCTTATCTTTCCCCCGCCGTGGTGCAACGCCTGGTCGAGCATCCTGAGTCGCTAAAACTTACGGGGGAAAAAAAGGAACTGTCCGTCTATTTTTCCGACCTGGCCGGTTTCACCGACATGAGTGAAACCATGGCTCCGGAAAAACTCGTTGAATTGATGAACGTTTATCTGAGCGAGATGTCAGAATTCATAATGGAAGAGCGCGGTTACCTCGATAAATACATTGGTGATGCCATCATGGGCGTATTTGGTGCGCCTGAAGCTTTGGAGAATCACGCCCTCTCCGCCTGCCGCGCGGCCCTGAAAAGCCGGGAACACCTGAAGCAACTCAACCACCGCCTGGGTCTGTCCGCAGGAAAGGAACTCTACGCGCGCATCGGCATCAACACGGGCGAAATGATCGTTGGCAATCTGGGCTCTGCACGGAAAAGAAATTACACCGTCGTCGGCGATGCCGTTAACCTGGCCTCCAGGCTTGAAGGAGCGAACAAAGAATTCGGCACCACCATCCTGCTGGGAATGCGGACGGAAGAACTCGCGCGCGAAGGAATTCTCACACGTCCGGTCGAACTGCTGCGGGTTAAAGGCAAAAAACATCCTGTGCAGACCCACGAGCTTCTCTCAATGAAATCTACTGCGACAGAAAGAGATCTGGAAGCCGCCGCCCTCTTCTCCCTCGCTTACGGTCATTATCAACAAAGGAACTTCTCCAAAGCCTTGCCTGATTTTGAAAGAACTGCTTTGATCTGGGAGGGTGATACTCTGTCGCAGCTTTATATAGGGCGATGCCGGGGCTTTTTGCTGGCTCCTCCCCCTGCAGACTGGGACGGAGTATTCGTCATGAAACGCAAATGATATGAAAATCCGTGCTTTGATACTTTCGCTCCTGGCTGTTGGAACGGCCTGCTTCGCCATGGAGGTGGGACGAACCTGTTTTTCCAAACATCCCAGCACCGCAATTTTGGCCGAACCCAACCGCTTCGCCTCCACCGTCATCGCCGTGGAATGGGCAAAACCCCTCACCATCGTTGAGGTTCAAGGCCGTTGGCTGGGCGTAACCGTTGACAACAGAAAAGGCTGGGTCTACGCCGGCAATGTCACCAGCCAACGACCTCTTCCAGAAAATAAAAATGATTTTCTTCCCACCACGGCAGCCGACACCACAGCCGCCGTCGCCGCAAGGCCGTTGAGAGCGTCATCACGCCAATACGCCGCACGGAAAAGCCTGACGGCAGCGGCAGCGGATATCGAATGGGCGGAACAACAGGCCGATGCCGTCACCAAAATCAGAGTCGATACCTACATGGAAGAAAAAAAGCTTGGAGACTACGGCCAATGAAACCCTTCCTCTTCTGTAGTCTGTTTCTTGTTTCTACCTGGAACACGCAGGCCCAGTTCAACTTCGACAGTCTGGATCCGCAAAAAGTAGTGCAGGGCGCCGTCAAAGTCGCCAAGGGCTCTTCCGGTATCGGCATCGAAGAAGAAATGAGCATCGGAGGCTCCGTCGCAGTTGAGATCGCCGCCATGCACGGAGGCATCTGGAGAGACGAGGAAGCCTTGCTTCGCATCAATCTGATCGGTAAGTCGCTTGTACGCTATTCAGACCGCCCCGGTCTGCCTTTCCGCTTTGCCATCCTGAATACCGGGGGCATCAACGGATTTTCCGCTCCTGGAGGATATGTTTTTATTACCAAAGGAGCCTACACCGCGGCGGAAAGCGATGACCAGTTGGCAGGCATTTTGGCCCATGAAATCGCCCACGTCACACGCCGCCATGCTTTGAGAATCATATCCCGTAGCGAAATGCTCGCGGGCCTGGTGGATGTTGCCGCCGGCACCAGTCAGGATTTTGCTCCTTATGACACCAGCGTGGACAAGGTTTCCTCCACACTACTCAAAACAGGTTACGATGCCGGATCGGAATTCGATGCCGACCGCATGGGACGCGAATTGGCCACCAATACCGGGTTTGACCGGAACGGCTTACGCGACTTTCTGGTAAAATTACAGACCTTGGACCCCGGCAAAAAAGAAATCTTTTCCACCCATCCGCCTCTGGGCGAAAGAATCACCCGCCTGAAGTAGCCCGCTTATCCACATGCATTGGCTGCTTTGCCGGCCTAACATGGCCCTTTCATGACCAAAGACGAAGTAGCTTCTATTCTGGAAGATATCGGTCTGCTCCTTGAATTGAAAGGGGAGAATCCCTTCAAGACCCGGGCCTACCTCAATGCTGCCCGCAGCCTGCAAACCCTTCCCGAAGACCTGGCCTTGATGGTCAAAGAAAAGCGTCTTGGTTCCATCAAGGGAATCGGTGACGCGTTGCAGGAAAAAATCACCACATTGGTCGAAACCGGATCTCTGCCTTACTACAACGATCTGAAAGCCAGCCTGCCCGCCGGTCTGCCCGCCCTGATGGACATTCCGGGACTGGGTCCCAAAAAGCTTAAAGTCTTTTTTGATAAACTGGGTGTTGATGATCTCGCCAAACTGGAAGCAGCCTGTCGTGATGGACGCGTGGCGGAACTGCCGGGCATGGGAGAAAAAACGGCGGAAAACATCCTGGCCGGTATTTCCCAGCGGCAGCTTTACTCAGGGCAGCACCGCTATGGGGATGTTATTGAGCGGGCCGAAGAACTTCTCGATTGGATGCGCAGCCACCCCGACATCATACGCCTTGGCCTGGCCGGCAGCATCCGGCGCGGGAAGGAAATCATCAAGGACATCGATTTGGTGGGCTCCTCCAAAAATCCAGAGGCCGTCATGTCTGATTTTGTGGAGCACCCGGACGTCGAACGCATTCTGGGTCAGGGTTCCACCAAATCGAGCATCCTGCTGAAGGATGGTGTCCAGTGCGACCTTCGCCTCGTCGAGGACGCCAACTTTGCCGCAGCACTCCTTCACTTCACCGGAAGCAAGGAACACAACGTCGCCCTGCGCCAACGCGCCATCGCCCGCGGCCTTAAACTCAGCGAATACGGTCTTTGTTCTGAGGATCAGAAAAAAGAAAAGGGAAACAGGTTGTTTCCCGATGAAGCCTCTCTTTATCAAAGACTTGATTTGGAATTCATTCCTCCTGAACTTCGCGAGAACATGGGAGAAATCGAAGCATCGGAGAAAGGGGAATTGCCCCGGTTGCTGGAATGGGGGGATCTGAAAGGGTGTTTCCATAACCACACCACGGAGAGCGACGGACGTGACTCCCTGCGCCGCATGGCTGAAGGCGCTGCTTCGGTGGGCTTGGATTATTTCGGAATTGCCGACCACTCCAAATCGTCCGTGCAGGCTCATGGTTTAAGTGAGGAGAGACTTTTGAAGCAGGTCGAAGAGATACGGGCCTTAAACAAGGAGCTGGAAGAAATCCATCTTTTCGCCGGAGTGGAATGCGATATTCTGAAAGACGGTTCGCTTGATTACGAAGATGAGGTTCTAGCGCAACTTGATTACGTGGTGGCTTCGGTGCATTCCTCTTTTACCCTCAGCGAAAAAGATATGACGCGGCGCATCCGGAAGGCGATGGAGAATCCCCATGTCTATATGATAGGTCATTTGACCGGGCGTTTGCTTTTGGAGAGGGAGTCCTATGACCTCAACATTCCTGAAATCCTGAAGGCTGCGGCCGAGACCGGGACATGGATTGAGCTGAATGCGAACCCCTATCGTTTTGATCTGGACTGGCGCTGGTGGAAACAGGCCCGGGATCTCGGCGTCAAATGTGTCATTAATCCCGATGCCCACAGCGTGAACCAGATCGGCTACCTGAAACTCGGCGCCCAGATCGCACGCAAAGGCTGGCTTCGCAAACAGGACGTCATCAATACCCTGACTTTGGAGCAAGTGAAGAAACTTCTTTGATGCCGGAAAGGTCGTAGCTGGTTTCATGCATACAAATGTGTATAAATGATATGCACGAGAACAACACCCACATAGATGATGAACTTCTGGCCGAAGCGTCTCTGAGTGTCGGGGTCAAAGAAAAAACAGCACTCGTGCGACTGGGGCTTGAAGCCTTGATTGAACCTGAAGCTGCGAAGCGTCTTGCTGCTCTCGGTGATTCGATGCCCCTTTAAAAGGTGACACCACGCCATAGAACACATGGTTCTCGTTGACACTTCTGTCTGGGTGGAACATTTCCGGAAGGGCGTTCCCCAATTGGGAGAAACGCTTTCCCAGAGGAGTGTTTATCTACATCCTGTAATTATTGGAGAGTTGGCAACGGGTAATCTAAAAAACCGCACACAAACGCTTGCGGATCTAAAGCGTCAGCCATTAGCTATTATAGGAACTTTTCAAGAATGCCTGCAATTCATTGAAATTCACCGTCTTTACAGCCAGGGTATTGGCTGGAATGACATTCAACTTTTGGTTTCTGCGGGCTTGTCCCATTCAAGTTTCTGGACCAGGGATAAGCGTATTGCTATAGCAGCAAAAAAACTTGGAATAAGCTACCTTCCATGAGGTTTCCGGGAAGATAGTTGCTGAAATTTCACATCGCCGGCTTGACGTAATAGCCTGACGCCTTCCAACTGCCATCAGCTTCTTTTTCGAAGGTAACGGTTTCGACGGCGTTGGCCAGGTTGTCGTAGCTGGAGTGGTATTGCACGATGAGGTAATTTCCCTTCATGGTTTTACCACCTGGCAGCGGCACCTCGCTCTGGTAAAGGGCGGATGCCTGCTCGCGTTTTTTGCATTTCCCCAAGGGAGTCCGGGCTCCCTCGAGTGCCGCGATCCATTGTTTTTCCGTGAGCGCTTTTTTAAAGAAGGCGGAGGCATCGAGCCAGCTCTGGCCATAATTTCCAGCATCGATGGTTTTGAGCCAACTCTCCATCGATTCTGGGGCCATCTTTTTGGCGGCGTCCTGTTCGTCAGACTGGGCCGACACAAAGGAAATCATCATGCCGGACAACAGGAAGGCCGCAAGGCAGACGGCCAGGGCACGGTAGCTACGTTTGACTTGTGAGTGGTTGATCATACGGGGTGTTTCAAGTTTTGAGTTTTGAGTTTTGGGGTTTGGTTGGAAGCTGAACATTGGATAAGCTCATGGTCTATTCAATCTTCCGGCTTGTCCAGATCCGGACTGTTTTCCAGGGACTCATATTCAAGAAGATGATCGGCGCTCAGGGGCTCTGAAATGGCATGTTCCTCACTGAACCATTTTCCCAGATCCACGAGTTTGCAGCGTTCGGAACAAAAGGGGCCAAAGCGGTCTTCGAACCATGCGCCTTTCTTCCGGCAGGCCGGACATACAACAACCATAAGTTTACTTTGAAGAATCCTTTTCTGCGGGCAATCCAAAACAGCTCACTGCTCACCCTTTTATCCTGACACTATAATCTTGACCAAGCTTCTTCTCTCTATCACCTTGATCTCCTGTTCCACTCCCAATCCCCTACCCACTTATGAGCTGGTATTACGCATCCAATCAACAACAACTGGGTCCCCTCACCGATGAGGAGCTGAACCAAAAAATGTCCGGCGGTGAAATTAATGGCTCAACTCTTGTCTGGAAAGAAGGGATGAGTGATTGGAAGCCCTTGTCTGAAGCCAGGAGCGCAGCCTCGTTTGTCTCCGCCACTCCGGGAACTATTATCTGCCTGTGCGGCAATCGGATGCCGCAATCCGAAACCGTCAAGATCGGCAACAACTGGGTCTGCGCCTCCTGCAAAGACACCGCCATTCAACAACTCAAAGAGGGTGTCAGCACCCCGACTCCCGGAGGGCCAGGCGGGAATTTGCGCTACGCAGGCTTCTGGATCCGCTTTGCCGCTAAATTTATCGACGGCATTCTTCTCGCTGTCGTCAACTTGATCATCCAATTCGCCTTCACCTTCGGTATTATGGGGATCACCGGCTTGCAAGGGGGTGGGGCCGAAAGTGTTCTGGAAGCCGTGATGATGGTGGTCATGTTCCTGATTCAATTGGCTATCCAGGCGGGTTACACCATTTACTTTGTCGGCAAAAAAGGTGCGACCCCCGGCAAAATGTTATGCCGTTTGAAAGTGGTCCGCTCCGACGGTTCAGCATTGACTTACGGCCGTTCCACCGGACGTTATTTTGCCGAGTGGGTGACAGCCATGACCTGCACCATCGGCTACATCATGGCTGCCTTCGATGAAGAAAAACGATCGCTCCACGACCGTATAGCCGACACCCGGGTGATCCAACAATCCTGATCTGTCATGGCCCTTCTCTTTGGAAGTTGTCCCCAATGTCACCAACTTCTGTCTGACAGCCATTACTCCTCCGGATCAACGCAACCCTGCCCGCAATGCCGGGCCCCCTCGCGCCTGGTGCTATTCCCCGCGCTGGCCGCACCACGCCGGAGAAAACAGCAACCTGAACCTCTGATCGACAGCGAAGCAAGCAGCTGCCTGTATCATCCCGACTACAAAGCCTCCTCCATCTGTAACAGCTGCGGTGCCTTTATCTGCCAGCTTTGTGAAATCCATCTACAGAATGAACCCATCTGCCCGGCCTGCCTGGAACGCCAAAGCCTTGGCGATAAAAACCGGATTCTCAAAAAAAACCATTATCTCTGGGACAACATTTCTCTGGCCCTGGCGCTTTTTGTGCCTGCTTCCCTCGCTCTGTGGTTCCTGTCCCTTTTCACCGCTCCCTGCGCCTTGTATCTGGCCATCCGGCACTGGAAAGATCCGGGACTCCTGAGGAAACCCTCCAAACTGCGGCTGGCCCTGGCTGCCCTGCTGGCCCTCCTACAGATAGCCGCCTGGATCCTGCTTTTTTTGTATCTCCTCAACGCCCTCAGCAAGCTGGGTTCTACCAACTGAAGCGATGTCCCCCCAAGCCCAACGCCTGAAATTAAACCGCCTGCCGGGCATTTCCCTCGCGCATCTCGAAAGCTTGTGGATGGAACAGGATCATTTGATCGTCTGCACGGGTTACGGCCTGTTCCTCCCCTTTCTCGAGGAATACCGACGTTTCTTTTTCCGGGATATCCAAGGCATCCAAATCTCCATCAACCAACGCCGACATACCGTCACCGTCATTCTGGCCATTTTAACGTTCTTTGTCCTGTGTTCTCTGCTCTTGGCTGCGCTGGCGGGGAAAAGCTGGCTGGGGCTGACAGTCTTCCTCGGCGTGGCTGCCGTTTTCTTGCTGGCTGCCTTGGTTCTCAATCTGTCCAGAGGTCCAACCTGCACGGTAATCATGAAAACCGCCGTGCAAACCGTCCGTTTGAAATCCGTCAAGCGGCTACCCGCCGCCGAACGCTTACTTTTCCTCCTGCAACCTCTCATCGAAAAGGAGCAATCGGATCTACCGTCATTACCCCCACAACAGCCTGCCGCCCTCTCTTCCCCTACCTCCACACTTCCCAGTCGGACTGCCACCTCTCCACCCATCGCGCCACCACCGGCCCCTCCTCCCCGTAATACAACCCTTTTCTGGCATTGGCTGACAGGTGGCCTGATGTTGACCTGGACCGTGTTGGCACTGGCAGATTATTTTAGCCAACTTGTCTGGATCAGCCTGATTGGAATACCTGTGCTCTTTGCCCTTCTCCTGACCCCCATCGTCGCACTCATCCGCCAACGGCAGGGCAAAAGCCCGGCCGCTTTCGCCGTCATCAGCTGGCTTGGACTGGCGTTTTCCTTGATTCTCCTGGTCTCAGGTTATGCCGCCCTCATCAGCATCCAGATCAAACATCCGGAATTGGCGGGCGATCAATGGAAAATGCTGAAATACTATGCGGAACTCGCCCCGGGTGCAGATTCCCTCGTGACCGTGCTGACCGCGCTGGAAGTCATCCTGTCCACAAGCCTGGGCCTCGTTTATCTGGGCTTTACCTTCAAAGAAAAATTTCGCCGAAAGAACCCACCGGTCACCGGGCAGCCATGACTGTTCTGACACGCCACGATTGCCTGAACCATCCCTTGCGGGAAGCCGTGGCACGCTGCGCGGCGTGCCGCAGTTTTTTTTGTCGGGAATGTATTTCTGAACACGAGGGCCGAATGATCTGCGCCCCTTGCCTGGGCGCAAACAATCCTCCGGAAGCAAGCGGGGAAAAGTCCCGGCTATTGGAATGTGCTGGATGGCTCGGAGCCCTGTTTTGCCTCCTAGGTTTGTGGATGGTGTTTTATAGCCTCGGCCGCCTGTTGGCCTCCCTGCCGAGTTCCTTTCACGACAATCTGTTGCGATGAAAAACCCAGGCTCCACGCTAACAGAGCGCAGCACACTCGATGTGTTGGAGCAATCCTTTGTGCTGTTGCGGCGCACTCCCTCCAGCACCTGGGCCCTTTACTTCCTGGGATCAGTTCCTTTCCTTTTCCTGATCCTCTATTTCTGGACAGACATGAGCTACAACCCTTTTGCCGGAACCCGGGCCGCCCCTCTGGCACTTGTCCTGGCTCTGGCCTTTCTCACCATGAAGGTCTTTCACGCTTTTTTTTCCAGATCCCTGCTGGCTTCCCTGTCCTCGGCACAGGAGGAACGGCTCGGGCTCTCCTCGTTCCTGAAAGAATTCCGGAGCCAGGCCATCACCCAGACCGTTTTCATCCTGAGTCTTCCCGCTACACTTTTGACCATGGTTCCCTTCGCCTGGCAGGTCGCCTTTTTCGAGCATTGGCCTCTGACAACAGGACAAAAGGGGACTGTGTCGGACAGAATTTCAAGAACCTGGGAGTTGGCCCGCCGAAAACCCAAAGAAAATCATCTACTTCTCTGGCTCACCAGCCCCCTGCTCTTTGTCATCACAGTGACACTTCTGCTCATCACGTTTCATTTTATGATCCGGTTCAGCCCGGGGATGCAACAGGACACAGCTTTGTCATTTTCTATTTTGTCAGGACTTTTTATCCTCTCCTGTCTTGCCACATCTCCGGGCTGCACGGTGGCGGCCTGCAACATCGGGATTCTTGCCTTCATACTACCCGGACTCCTGCGGACCTTCCTCGGGATCGAAACAAGCTTCAGTCTCAGCGGCACCCATTTTTTCAACACCACCTTTATTCTCACCATCTCCATTCTGGCCTATCTGGCAACCAAACCCCTCAATCTGGCCGTCTATGTCATCCGCCATTTTCTTTCGCAATCAATCCGGACCGGAGCCGACCTGAAAGCCTCCATCCTGCGCCATTGCAGCCTGCTGCTGCTGCTCCTGCTGGGGCTGGGTTGCACCCCCGGCGGACTGCGGGCGGAAACAGCCTCCCCGCCTCCAATGGAAAGCCGGAGTAAGGAACTGCGGGCTTCCATTGAAAAAAACGCAGGCCTGCCCGAGTACGCCTGGCGCCTGCCTAAACTCGAAACCCCGGACGACGACCGTGGCATTCTTGAGGACTTTTTTAACTCAATCGGCGGCTTTTTAAAATCCGCCGGAGACAATCTGCATGCCGCTTTCCGAAAAATCAGGGGCTGGCTGGAGGATTGGTTTGAGAAATGGGTTCCGGACAAAAAAGAAAACTCTCCGCCGGTCAATCTTTTCGAACACCTGCCCCCCTTCGACCAACTGGGATGGATTCTCATGGGGCTGACCTTGCTGACACTTGCTTTCGCCTTCTGGCTGGCATACCGCTACCGTCAAGGTCACCGCTCTTCCGCGGAACCGGTGGTGGAGGCCATCACGGCGAAAACACCCGATATCAGCGACGAGAACACCACCGCCGACCAGCTCCCCTCCGATGAATGGCTGCTCCTGGCCGAACGGCTCATTCAGCAGGGAAACTACCGGCCCGCTCTGCGGGCTCTGTATCTGGGGTTACTGGCCCGCCTGGCCCTGGGAGGTTTTTTTACCATCCATCCCGCCAAATCCAACTGCGATTATCGGAACGAGTTCAGCCTGCAAACCCGCCGGAATCCAGAAGCAGGCCGGGAATTCAATGCTTGTGTCTTTTTGTTTGAACGCTGCTGGTATGGCACGGAGCCAGTCGATGCCGGCGTTATCCGGCAATTCCAAACCCACTATGAGCAACTCCGGAACAACAGCCGCTAAAGCGTCTTTTCTGATTCTGGCCCTGAGCCTCCTCGGCTTGTTTCTGGGAATCATCTGGATTTTTCAGCTGACCTTTCAACCCGGCTCCATTTACCCCCCCTATTCCACACTCCGCTCAGACCCGCTGGGCAGCAAACTTTTTTACCACAGCCTGGCTGACCTTTCCGGCAGCGAAGTCCGCCGCTCCCATCTGCCGCTGACCCAGGCGGAAATTGGCACAGAGCCAGGCATCTTTTTTTTCCTGGGCATTAAGGAAGAGGATTTGGAAAAGATCAGTGTGGCCGAAGCCGAGGCCATGGAGAAATGGCTCGAGCAGGGTTGGCGTCTGGTTTTTGCCCTGAAACCCGGGCACCCCGGGGACGAAGAAAAACAGGAAAAGGAAGAAAAAGCGAAAGATAAGATCCTGATTAAACCTTCCCCCGACAAAGAAACTCTTGAAAAAAAATCGGAGGACAACTCCCTGGACTATTATCCTGACCGGAGGGTGCGGAAAATCCGGCGGGAAAAAGAATTAGAATCCTCGTATTTCAAAACGGTTTCACTTTTGAACCGATGGGATCTAGCCCTTGAGACCTTTCCTTTCCCGGAAAGAGATGAATTGGAGGGACCTGTGACACAAAAAAAAGGGGTGACCGGTCATGTGATCCCCCTGCCGGCCGTGGACGGTCGCCGCATAGAGGGGACACTCCCTCTTTTCAGCGAAAAAGTTGTCAGCTTTTATTCGAAAGCCTGGCAACCCGTTTTCCTTCGCGACCTGAACCCTGTGGCTCTTGAAAGAAAGATGGGCCGCGGCTCCGTGGTTTTTATCACGGACAGCTATGCCTTCAGTAATCAATCACTTGCTAAAGGCCCTGCTTTGGGCGTAATCGAATGGTGCCTGGATGGTAGGACACTGTTTGTGTTTGACGAATACCATCACGGCCTCGCCGCTTCCCCCGGGGTCATGAGCCTGGCCCGCACACTGCGGCTCGAAGGTCTCTTTGCCGGGCTTCTGATCCTTTCCCTCCTGCTGATATGGAGGGCTTCGCGCTCCTTTCCGCCCCTGCCGGACACGGAGCAAATCCGGAACGAAACTGAGGGGACAGCCGCACCCCGCGATCAACTCGACGGCCTGAGCAGCCTGCTGCAGCGGGGACTTCCCCCGAAAGAACTGATCAGTGCCTGTTTGGCTGAATGGCAGAAATCCGGATCCCGCCGTGATGTTATCGACATCTCTGCTTTTTTGCCGGCAGATGGTGCCGTGCAGGATAAAAACCAGCCCCGCATCCTGGAAACTTTCCATCAACTCCACCAACACCTCCACAAGAAAACCCCCTTATGAACGAACTGCTGCAAGAACTGAATGAGACTCTGAAACGGACCCAGGCCGAGGCCGCCAAAACCATCATCGGACAGGAGGACGTGATTGAAAAGTGCTTGGTTGTTATTTTTACCGGACACCATGCTCTCCTGGAAGGTGTTCCAGGAATCGCCAAAACCCTGTTGGTCCGCACCTTCGGCCGTATTCTGGGAGCCCCCTTCAACCGCATTCAGTTCACCCCCGATCTGATGCCTTCCGATATCACAGGAACCAACATCTACGATCTTCAGCAAAACTGTTTCCATCTGCATCCCGGACCGGTTTTCACTTCCTTCCTCCTGGCGGACGAAATCAACCGTGCCCCGGCCAAAACACAATCGGCCCTGCTTCAGGCCATGCAGGAACGACGCGTCACCATTGATCGCGACACCCATCAGTTGTCACAGGATTTCACCGTCTTCGCCACGCAGAACCCCGTGGAATACGAAGGCACCTATCCACTGCCCGAAGCGCAGAAGGACCGTTTCATGATGAAAATCGGCATGCTTCCTCCCTCCCGCGAGGATGAGCTAACCCTGGCCCGACGCAGCCTCGGGCAGGAATCACCCCAGGCCGTGCTTGAACGCGGAGACGTGCAGGCCGTCCTTAAACCGGGGGATATTGTGAGGCTTCGCCAAGGATTGGAACAGGTCACTCTCCGTGATGAACTGATCAATTATGTCGTTGATTTGGTCCGGCGCAGCCGGGAGGAATCTGGCATCATGGTGGGTGCCGGACCGAGAGCCACCCAGAGCCTTCTACTGGCGGGACGTTGTTATGCCGCCATCAGCGGCAGGGATTTTGTCACCCCGGATGACATCCGTGCCATGGCCGATCCTGTGATCTGTCACCGTATTGTGCTCAGGCCGGAGTTCGAAATTGAAGGCCTCACGGCCGCAGAGGCCGTCCGCAAACTTATCCAAAGCGTTCCTGTGCCACGCTGAACCCATGCTCATCCCCAGTTCCAGACTGCTCTTGTTGACAGCCCTCTTGGGTGTGCCCCTGTGTGCCCTGACAACCCTGCTTCCAGGAATGGGAGGCTTGGTGCTGGGCGTCCTGCTATTAGCACTGCTGGTTATTGTCGCCGATGCCTGGATTTCACCGCGCATTCTGGCCCATCTGGATGTCCGCTTTCCTGAACTTGTGCGACTTTCCCAGGATCATACCCAGAACATTCCACTCACCCTGGTCAACCACAGCCCCCGTGCCCGGCTCCTGCGCCTGGGCATAAACTGGCCCGACTCCTTCCACAGTGACCACGAATCCCTGCTGGTCCATCTGTCTGAACAAGAGGGCGAGGCTAAAATTGACTGGACTCTGCGCTGTAGCCGCCGGGGCAGTTATCACCTGGATCGTTGCTATATACAGGGGGATTCCCCCTGCGGCCTCTGGCGGATCGCCCGCGCCTTTCCCATCCGCTCGGAATTCCGTGTCTATCCCGACCTGCAAAAAAACCGCCGCGAACTGATGTCGCTGCTCCTGAAAAAAGGCTCGACCGGCATCCACACCTGGAGACAGGTCGGACAGGGTCGTGAATTCGAAAAACTGCGGGATTACGCACCGGGGGACGGCTACGACACGATTCATTGGAAAGCCACGGCGAGGCGGAGAAAGCCCGCAACGAAAGTTTACCAGATTGAACGCACCCAGGACATCTACATTCTGCTGGACAGCTCACGGCTTAGCCAGCGTTCTATACTGGCTGCGGGAGAGACAGAAGCCCAGCCCCTCTTTGAGAGTTCTCTGCGCACGGCTCTGATCCTGGGCGTGGCTGCGGAACAGCAGGGGGATCGTTGCGGGCTGATGCTTTTCAACAACCGGGTGGAAACCTTTGTCCGCGCATCCAACGGGCGCCAGCACTACATGGCCCTGCGGGATTCCCTCTACCAGGCAAGTCCCCGGCTGGTGAATCCGGACTATGAGGAACTGGCCTCCTCTGTCCGCACCCGCATCACCAAGCGTTCCCTATTGATTCTCCTGACCAGCCTCGACGACCAGACCCAGAGCGAATCTCTTGTCCGAAGCCTGGGAATCCTCTCCCGCCAACATCTGATCATGGTTGGCCTGATCCGCTCCCCCGGCATCCAACCCCTCTTCAGCGGCGAGCTTCCCAAAACCCTGACCTCCATCTACCGGAACCTGGCGGGACACATGATCTGGCATGAACTCAAACAGTGGGAGCAGACCCTTCAACATCTGGGAATCCAGACCCTGGAAATCGAACCAGGCCGCATGGCCGAACAGGTTCTGGCCCGCTACAACCAAATCAAACGCCGTCAGCTGTTATGATCATCGATCTGCACCAGTTCATGGAAAAGGAACGGCCTTACTGGACCGAGCTGGAGTCATTCCTGGACCGGATGGACCGTGACATGGCCTACCGTCCGGATCTCGCGGAACTGCGACGCTTCCATTATCTCTACTCCCGCTGCTGCTCCGACCTGTCGCGCCTGGCCTCCTTTGTTACGGAAACCCAGATCCAGCATTACCTGGAATCCCTCGTGGCGCGTGCCTACAGTGAAATTCACGAAACGCGGAAACACCAGATGCGCTTTTCCCTGAAAGAATGGCTCGTGGCAACTCTCCCGCAGACTTTCCGGCGTCATATCCGCTATTTTATCCTGGCAACATTGGTGATGCTTTTCGGATCCGTGCTGGGCTCGGCCTTTCTATCCATGATCCCGACCGCGAAGGAAGTGGTCATGCCTTTTCCCCATCTCCTGGTAAAACCTTCCGAGAGGGTGGCTTACGAGGAAAAAAGTAAAACCGACCGCATGGAAGGTGCCAAGGCCGGCTTTTCCGCCCAGCTTATGACCCATAACACACGGGTGGCTATCACAACCTTTGCTCTGGGTGCCACTTACGGAGCCGGCACGTTTGTCTTGTTGCTCTATAATGGTGTCATTTTGGGTGCTGTCTGCTGGGATTACATCTGGGACGGTCAGCTCCGCTTTCTTGTCGGCTGGTTGCTGCCCCACGGCTCCGTTGAAATTCCCGCCATCCTCATTGCTGGCCAGGCCGGATTCGTTCTCGCCGGTGCCATCATCGGTTGGGGCGACCGCACCCCGATCCGCCGCCGACTGCGCTCCATCGGGGCCGATGTCATCACCCTGATGGGGGGCGTTGCTCTTCTTCTGATCTGGGCGGGTATTGTGGAAAGTTTCTTTTCCCAATACCACGAACCCGTTCTGCCCTACGGGTTAAAAATTTTTTACGGTGCAGTACAATTGGTCTGCCTGGTTTTGTTTCTGCTGCTTTCGGGAAAAAAATCTCAAACGGTATGACCCTTTCCTCCCCATTTTCCAGCCACCACACTATCCAGACCCCGGAAGGTATCCGTTTCCGGCTTCTTCTGGCCAGTCCCCTGATCCGGATGTTTGCCTGGGTCATCGACCTCTGTGTTGTTATTGCCATCATGAGCCTTTTGGGGACGCTGATCACCGCTCTTGGTTATCTCAGCAGCGATGTCGCCATCGCCCTCTCCGCGATCCTCTATTTTGTTGTGTCCGTGGGATATGGCATCCTCATGGAATGGCTCTGGCGGGGTCAGACCCTGGGCAAACGTCTTCTCCGGCTCCGGGTGGTGGATGAACAGGGTCTTGCACTCCACTTCCACCAGATCGTGATGAGGAATCTTCTTCGCTTCATCGATATGCTTCCCGCTTTTTATCTCGTGGGTGGAGTGGCCATGATCTGTAGCCGCCGTTGCCAGCGCCTGGGCGATTATGCGGCAGCCACTCTGGTGGTTTGGAATCCCCGGATGCCCGAGCCGGATACGGAACAGCTTCTGTCCGGCAAATACAATTCCCTCCGCGATCATCCCCATCTCTGCGCACGCCTCATCCACCAGACCTCCCCGGACCAGCGTCTGACCGCTCTGCGCACTGTTCTCCGCCGCGAACAACTTGACGCGGAAGCACGGGTGGACCTTTTCCGCAGGCTGGCGGATCACTTCAGGGCTCAGGTGCCCTTCCCGTTGGACACCACACTGGGGATGACAGATGAACACTATGTCCGTAATGTCGTCGATATTCTTTTCCGCACACAAAAATAAACTAGCCTGTCCACCATGAACTATCGCCGACTCGGTAGCACCGATCTCCACGTTTCCGTCATAGGCCTGGGCACCATGTCCTGGCCCGGATGTCATTTCGGGCAGAACAACGCCCCTGCCTCCATGGACGCACAAAACGCTGTCAATACCCAGCTCATGGCAGCCCTGGATTCCGGCATCAATCTGGTCGACACGGCCCAGGGTTATGGAAGAGGACTTGCCGAAGAGTTGTTAGGCACCATGTTGCGCGAAACCGGCCGCCGCCGGGATGTGATCCTCGTCACCAAAGTCGGACCCCTGTTTGAGGACGAGATTCTCGGAGACCGCACCACGGATCTTTCTGCAGCTTTCATCCGCCGTTCCTGCGAATCCAGCCTGCGCCGTTTGCAAACCGAGTGTATTGACCTCTATCTGGCACATCGCCCTGATCCCCTGACACCTATCGAAGAAACCAGCCGCGTGATGGACGAACTTAAAAAAGAGGGGAAAATCCGCTGGTTCGGCGTTAGTAATTTTTCCAACGAACAGCTGGGCCAGGCCGTGGCCTGCGGAACGGTCGCTGCCAACCAGATTCCCTATAGCCTGGCCGATCGTTCCATAGAAAAGGACCGGCTTCCCTTTTGCCTTCAACATCAGGTGGGAATCATGGCCTACTCACCTTTGGGCAAAGGCATTCTTTCCGGCAAATACACAACGGGTCACCTTCCCCCTGCGGATGATTACCGTCATTCCAGGCCCCACTTTTCCCCGGAAAAATTGTCCCGTAATCTGGCCCTGGCGTCACTAACACGGGAACTCGCCGCCGGACTGGGTATCACGCCGGCCCAATTGGTTTTGGCCTGGGCTCTGGCCCGTCCTGGAATCACCACCGTCCTGCCAGGCGCCAAATCCGTGGCACAGGTTCTGGAAAACGCCATGGCGGGAACCATCGCCCTTCCTGAAAGCCTGGTCAAAACCCTGGAACAGGCAAGCTTATGAGCAAAATCCCTCCCTTCCGCGGTGCCCTCCTTGATATCGGAAGCAATTCCGTCAAATTCATGCTGGCCGAACAGCGCGGCGGCACCCTGCACATCATCAAGGAAGAGGCTGTTACCACCCGTCTTGGAGCCTCCCTGGCCCTGACCGGAAACATTTGCCCCCAATCCGCTGCAGACACCCTGAAGGTTCTCCTACGTTGCAAACTTGAAGCTGATGCCTTCGGTGCGGAAAAAATCATCGCCATCGGCACCAGTGCCCTGCGATCCGCCGCCAACAGCTCGATCGTGCTGCAGCCCGCCCGCTCCATGCTGGGAACCGCCATCCGCATCATTTCCGGGAAACTCGAAGGCGAACTGGTTTATGCCGGCGCCACTTGGACCCCTCGCTGGAGAAAAAAGACCACCCTGGTAATTGATGTGGGCGGAGGCAGCGTCGAATTTGTCCTGGGACGTCAGGGCAAAGTTCTGAAAAGCATCAGCCTGCCCCTGGGATGTGTCCGTATCCGCGATCTTTTTCTTCAGGAACAACCCCCGGATCCTCTCGGCTGGCAGAATGCCAAACTCCACTTGGAATCAGAGATCAAAAAACGTGTATCACGCCATGTGGGGATCCCCGTCGACTGCGTTGGCACAGGTGGCACCATGCTGACTCTGGCCATGATCCATCGCCGCCATCCGGCTTCCATATGGTCCGAAGATCTCGATGGCACCGCGGTTTCCCGCCTCGAACTGCATCAAATCAGCAGGAAGTTGTCGGAACAATCATTGACCATCTTGCAAAAGAACGCCTCCATTCCCAAATCCCGCGCGGACATTATAACGGCTGGAAGTCTGATTTACGCCTCTGCTTTGGAAGCCCTTCATCTCGATTCCATCCATTGTTCGACCCGGGGCCTGCGTTACGGTCTCTGGCGCAAAATGCTTGCTACCCGGCCAATTACGCGAATGATCTACGAAGTTCAAAAATGAACCACCTTCACCCCATTCTTGAAGAAGCCTGCATCCTTCTGGAGCAACTGGATCCACATCCTGCACATCCGCGCCAAGTCTGCTTTTTGGCCCGCCAACTTTTTCAGCAGCTCGATCATCTGCACCAGTTGGATAAAGAGGATCTGGTTCTGCTCGAGGCCGCAGCCCTGCTTCATGACATCGGTTGGTCGCGTTCTCCGGACGGCAGCGCCCACCACAAATACTCCGCTGCACTTATCCTAGAACACCGCTGGACCTCATTAAATCCTGACGAGACAATTCTGGTGGCCCTGACAGCACGTTATCACCGGAAAGCCCTGCCCAAACCCGCACATGAACCTTTCCACAATCTCCGCCCAGCCCTCCGTCATAAAGTCCTCTCCCTGTCTTCCCTGCTCCGCGTGGCCGACTCCCTCGACCGCTCCCACCAATCACTTGTCCGCAGTATGGAATGCGTTTTTGAAAAAGGAAATTGTCAGTTGCTGATACATTCCCTGGGAAAAGGCGAAGCCGAAGCCCGGGCACTCGAAAAGAAACGGGATCTTTTTGAACTCCATTTCTCCACGAAACTCGAAGCCACCTTTCTGGCAGGAACCACGCCGCCCGTCCCGTCAAAAATGGAACACGTATGAATTGGAGACTGCGATTTGTCAGCTTGTTTATCTGTTCCGCCTTTGCCGTCCTGGCGTTCTGGTATTACCGTTATTATATCTCGCCACGTCCGAACGGCGTGATCGTCTTTATTGTCCCGGCACTTACACCCGAGTTGATCACCAATTATAAACTCGTTCAGAATCTCAACACCTCCTTCATTGTGGATCACGCCACCGACTTCACCGTAGTGGACAACACAGCCCTGCATCCCCTCGGCCTCGATACGGCCTCGATCATGTCTTTCTTTTCCACCGGCGTGGCAGGCCCTGCCAACGAACTGGGTCTGGATGAGAATAACAACCGCCTGGACAACCTTCTTTACAGGGCCCAGCGGGCCGGGCGACTGGCCGGAATCATCAGCACCGAGTCCGTTATCTCCATCCATCTGGCCGCCTTTTATGCCCACACGAAAAAGGCCTGGGACAAAGAAGATCTCTCCCGCCAACTGATCGATGCCGGCAGCCTCAATACCATCATGGGAGGGGGAAGTGCCGATCTGAACCAGTATACCGCAGAAGCACCCCGCGACCTCCTCAAGGAAGCTGACCTTAACGGGTTTGATCTCGTCAGAGACAATACACAGCTGGAGGACACAGGGGTATGGATTTGGAGAAACACCCTGAAAACCCGCAAACTTCTCGGTCTTTTTTCCGCAGGACCCTTGCCATATGTCGATCCCAGCCTCATCGATAATACCAACAAAGAAGGGGAAATTCCCACCTTGAAGTCCATGGTCCGCAATTCGATCCAATTCCTCCAGTACAACCTCAACGGTTATTTTCTTGTCGTTCACCACGGAAAAATCGAAAAAGCCAGCCGGGAAAACAACTACCCCCAGCTGCTTCAGGAAATCCGGGAGTTGGACAGGGCCATGGCCGAAGCACGAAGCTACGCTGGCCCTAACACCCTGATCCTCCTTTACTCCCCTTACTCCGTGCAGGGCCTCGGCATCATAACCAAAGGGGAAGCCCCCAGCGGCTCGAAGGGCCTTCTGCCCCAGACCAGGCGGGTCAACGGCGAAAAGATTCCGGTTCTGCTTGAGTATCCAGGCCCTTTCCGGCCCGAAATGGAATTCAATCCCGGTAACGGATGGGCTTCCGTTTACTACTACAAACCAACGTATCTCAAGAGTTTTGTCACACCCAACGGCCTGAACGAACTCCTCACGTCCGAATTCTGAATCCCTTGCCTCCATGACGCTGACCGAAATCAAGGCGGCTCTTGAAAGCAACGGGCTCCGTCCGCTTAAAAGCCTCGGACAAAATTTTCTCTTTGACCAAAATCTTTGTCAGCAGATCGTCCAGGCTCTCAATCCTGACAAAGGCAGCCACGTCATAGAAATCGGTCCCGGCCTCGGGGCCATCACGGAACTTCTGCTGGATCTCGACATCCATCTGACAGCCCTGGAAATAGACAGGGGACTGGTCCGTTATCTCAACGGAAAATTCCAGCACTACACCAATTTCAGCCTGATCGAGGGTGATGCCATGGTAACCCTCCCGGCTCTGGGGGAAGTCGCTTACCTGATCGGCAATCTTCCCTACAACGCATCAACCCCGATCATGACCGCCCTGCTCAACAGGTCCCCGCTTCCCCGGCGTTGCCTCTTCATGCTGCAGAAAGAGACGGGCCAACGTTATGCCTCCGCCGAAAAAAATCCCGATTACGGGGCGATTACCGTTTACCTTCAAAGTTTTTATAAGGTGACCCTACTGCGCCCCGTTAGGCCCTCGGTTTTTTATCCGGCCCCGGACGTTCATTCCATCATCGTCCAATTCGACCTCCTGCCTGATTCCTTTCTTCCCGCGGAAAAACGCCGGGCATTTTACGACCTCGTGCGCCAGGGATTCTCCCAGCGCCGCAAAAAGCTCCGGAACCTCCTGCCTGTGGATCTCGACGCCCGCGCGGAGGAACTCTCCGTCGCCGAATGGAAGAAACTTTTCAGGGAAATTCCCCAAGCTAACTAAACACAAGTTGACAAAGCGGGTGAACTTAAAGGGATCTATTTTTTCTTTGTTACCTTTCTTTCCTTCTGTTTGACTTTGGTATGGAGGACATCTTTGACATCGTAAATGACCGGGATCAGATCATCAATTCCGCCCTGCGTTCCATCGTCCACCGGGAAGGACATCTTCACCGTGCTGCCCACATCTGGCTCTACAACAACAAAGGAGAAGTGCTCATCCAATTACGTTCCCCCCACAAAGACCGGCATCCATCCGTCTGGGATTCCTCAGCCTGCGGCCATGTCGATTCAGGTGAGGACTACCAGACCGCTGCCGCCCGTGAAACCTGCGAGGAACTCGGCCTGCCCTCTGCCCCTGCTTTGCAGGAAATCGCCTACTGCCAGGACACCGAAGCGTTGGATCAGGAATTTGTAAAAGTTTACCAGGGAAAAACGGAAGGCCCCTTCCAACCCCAACCGAGTGAAGTGGCAGAACTGCGCTGGCTATCTCCGGCGGCATTAACGGATTGGATGAGCCGGGAGCCTGCCGCCTTTGCCCCTTCCTTCGTTCATCTCTGGAACAGGTATTCAGCCAAAGTGTAGGGCCTTTCGATGAAATGTTCTTACCCGATAGGATCCTGCTCAGGAAGGCACTTATCCCTGACTGTTGTTGCCCCTTTGCGTGTTTAACTCTTTGCGTTTATAGTCTTCCAACATGAAACGCACTCCCTGGAAAAAACGGCTGGCCCTTTATGGTTTGGCTGCAACCCTGGTCACCACGGTTGTCTTGTGGCTCCTGACCAACATTCTCGTGTTCATGGCCACGGAAATTCCTCCGTCCGCCCGCCCAGCCCTTTCCAGCCAGTTCCTCCAGTATCCCGCTACAAAAGAATCGGTGCAAAGCTTCGATGGCAAAAAGATCAGCTTCTGGTTTTTCCCGCAAACCAACGATCCAGCCAAGCCTACCCTCATCATCATCCACGGCTTCGGCGCTTCCAAGGATCACATGCTGACCTATCTTCTCTTTGCCCAACAAAACGGTTATTCCGTCGCAGCCCTGGATTTGCGGGGACATGGCGACAGTGATCCAGGCCTTTGTAGTTTCGGGTTCAATGAAAAACAGGATGTCCTCGCCCTGATGAACGATTTAAAGCGGCGCAGTAAATCCCGCTTTGTCCTTTGGGGCACCTCCATGGGTGCCGTGACTTCAGCCCTCGCCGCCGAAACCCGTCCGGAGGGTTTGGCCGGACTGATTCTGGATGCCCCGTTCGACACCCTGCGCAATACCCTGGCCCACCATGCCAGACTGTTTTTCAACCTGCCTGAATTCCCCCTGCTCCCCATCACCTACTGGCGCATGGAAGGACGGGTAGGTTATGATACCAAAGCTATCGATGTGCCCAGAGCTCTCAAACCCGTGCATGTCCCGATCCTGTTCCTCGCGGCGGAAAAGGATACCCGTATGACCTTGTCCATGGTTCAAAGGATTTACGATGGAGCCAACGAACCCAAATCCATCTATATCATGCCGGGAGCCACGCACGAATACCGCGACTTTGAACCGGAATTCCAGGCCAGGATTCTGGATTTCCTGAAAACACAAGGACTCTGAACCGCATACCGGAATCAGCCCTGCCGGATACGCACATCAACCTGTAAGTCGGAAGCTACCGATTCCAACTGGCGCTGGAGCTCAGCCAAGTGGCAGTTTTCCGGCAAAAACACGTCGGCCCGCGCCTGAAAGATCAACCCGCCGGCCATGGGTGCGCTCACCACTTCCGTTTTCAAGTCCTCCACATTGACCCCATACTCCGCCAAGGCCCGCGAGATTTGGTTGACGATGCCCGGGCGGTCATTCCCGATTATCTCAATCACTGCGGCTCCCCCTTTGACTGCGGCCTTTCCTTTCGCATCGGCAAAGACGGAAATCGACAATCCTTTGCTCTGCAGATCCGACAGCTTCTCCACCAGGCGGGGGTGTTCCTCCTGAGAAATCTCGACGTGAACAATCCCGGCAAATTGCCCACCCAGGCGGCACATCCGGCTCTCCATCCAGTTCCCGCCATGCTCCGCCACTGTCGAAGCCAAGGATTCAATCAAACCGGGCCGGTCTGCTCCGATAACGGTAAGGACAAGCGAGGTGTTCATTCAGGGTTCTTCCATCAAGGCACGTTGCTTATAGTCTTTCGGTATTTCAAAAACAAGGGCATCCACCGCTTCTTCTGTTACTTTTTTCAGCTCCCAACTGGAAACAACGCTTCCATCAGCCTTGTAACGGATCTCTTTCACCGGAATTCCGGACAACCCGCCCTCTTCCTCGCCCTCCGATACTTTCAACAGGGGTATCTCAAACGCTTTGGCCTGGTCCATGGGCATTTTCCCAAAAAAATCACCCAGCTTCATCAGCATTTTGAAATACTTCGTGAAAGACAAAAATGTCAGGGCAGGAACAGTCCAGACCTCCCCCACTTTGACCCCGTTTTCCATTTCAACATATTTGTCACAATTCCAGCTTCCCACTTTTTCGTCCTCACCCACTTTTTCGTAGGTTGTTTTGACAACGGGTACAGACGCTCCACCCAAATCCCCCGCAGGTATCCCCGCCGGCATCTGACTCTTCATCATCTGCTCTACCATCACCCGCTGTTCCGGGGGCAGCTGATCCAGTTGTTCCTTCATCTGTTTCATCGCCTCATCCATTTTTGAACTCATCTGCGTCAGCTCGGATTCGGTGATCTGGTGATATTCTTTTTTTGAAGGATCGAGCATCCAGACCAATTGTTTATCCGGACGAAAAATAAACGCACCCTCCGGGGAATCCGTCCGCAGCCCCACAGAGTCCATGATCATCTTGCTTGCAACTTCGGCTCCGTTCCCCTCCCGGACCGTGCTTTCCACAATCAATCCGGCCCGCCCGGCAGCTGCCCCGGCCATAAAAACAAAAACAGACACCATTCGGTAGTTCAAGGTCATCGACCCATTTAATCGGACATAACCCCGTTTGAACAGTCTGAGAAAATGCTTTGACCTAAGCTATTCACAAGGGTTTAAGTGGATACCGTGGATTCAGAGCAACTTAAACAGGCTTATCTGAAACTCACGCCCCAGGAACGGCGTGACGTGGCTCATTGGATCCTGGCCCGGGAATTAAGCGGTCGGGCCGGAGCCTCCCTTCAGCCCACCATTGCCGAAAAAGTGCAAAGCTCACCCGGCTTTCCGTTTAAAACGGTGCTGACAACCGTCGCCGTTCTGGTGCTTTTCGCCACCCTGACCTTTCTGGGCTTCCAATGGATGAACCAACAGGAAAAACTCCGCAAGGCCCAAAATAAAGCCGAATTGGCCGCCGCAGAATCCCGCCGCCCCAACTCCCCCTCCAATCTGGAATTTCTTGAACGTAATGTCGGCAACGAAATCACCATAAGGGGCATCCCGCAGGATTCGGAAATCGGTTACCTCTACTTCAGCAAGTCCCGCAAAAAGGCCCTGCGCCTGAACCTGTTTGTTGGCGGCGTGGTGCTGTTGCAAAGTGGGGATCTGGAAAAAATGATCCGGAACAAACATGAACTGGAAGTGCAGGGCATCCTGGAAAAAACCACAGACGGTTACTATCAGATCAGCATCGCGGCCCAGAACCGCCTGAAAAAACTGGGGCCCTAGCAGGCTGCTCTACTTCCTTAACCGCTTCGGCGCTGTGCGCACTCCAGCCCTCTTGACCGTTTTTTTAATCTTGATCCCCGTCTTGACTGCCGCTTTTTTCACAACCTTGACCTTGACCTTGGCTACCTTCGCTGCCTTCGCTGCCTTGGCCACCTTCCCCGCCCGATCCGGTTTCTCTGCTTTCAAGGCCAGAACCCGTGCCTCTTCGCTGAGTTGTGTGTCATCCGGATACTCTTTCGAACTGTCCGGGATGTAACTATAACTTCCACAGTTCTCGCAGACATAAAGATCGTCCCGCTGGATCAGGTGTGTCCTCAATCCACTGGCCACGCTGATAAAACAGGTGCGACATACCCAGTCACGGACCGGCGACGTGCTGTTGCGGCCCCGGGCACGTATCCGGTTGTGGTGAGCCAGAATCGGGACGGGAATCTGGCCCCGCAGAATCTCGATCAAAGCCAGGGTCTCCCCTTTTCTCTTTGATCGTTCACTGACCATTTTGAACTCATTTTCCAGCCGATTAAGCTGAATGAGAGCCTTCACGATGACGCGAGGGTCGGGCACGATTCCCGAAATCTAACAAATAAATTGACCTTTGTCAAACCTGGGTGATGGGTCTGTTTTAGTATCTGTAGCCGGGGTAGATTCCTCTGGAATAAAGCCTTTGACCTCCGGCTTTACATAAACTGACCCGCGACCAACGAGACAACTCCTGCTTATGCTCTACTCAGAACAGGTCTTTCAACCGCTCACGGGTGTTTCGCAACAGCTTTTCCGTGTCCTCCCAATTAAGACAGGGATCCGTGACTGATTGTCCATAGCGCAGGTCTGAAATATCGGACGGAATCTTCTGGCTTCCCTCCTCCAGATAGCTTTCCAGCATCAGGCCAATCAGGTTGTCGTTTCCTTTCACCCGCTGCTCCACCACGCTCAGACAGACGTCCGTTTGGCGGGCGGGAACTTTGTTGGAATTGGCATGGCTGCAATCGACCGTAACCACCTTCGACAAGCCGGCCTGCTCCAGACGTTCCACCGTTTCCCGGATGCTTTCCGGATCATAATTGGTGCGCTTATGCCCCCCACGCAGTACAATATGGCCCCAGGGATTGCCGTTGGTGCAGACGATGGAAGTGAATCCTTCCGGGTCAATGCCGAGAAAACTATGCTGGTTCATGGCCGCACCCATGGCATCAATCGCCACCTGCAGGCCGCCGTCCGTCCCGTTTTTGAATCCCACTGGCATGCTCAGGCCACTGGCCATCTGGCGATGGGTCTGGGATTCCGTGGTGCGCGCACCAATGGCAGCCCAACTGATCAGTCCCGAGATATACTGGGGCACGATCGGGTCCAGAAATTCCGTCGCCGTCGCCAGCCCCAGAGAATTGATTTCCAGGAGCAGGGCCCGGGCTTTCCTCAGACCGCTGCTGATGTCCGACGACCCATCCAGATGGGGATCATAGATGAGCCCCTTCCAGCCGATGGTTGTGCGTGGCTTTTCAAAATAAACACGCATCACAATATAGATCCGGTCCTCCACTTCCTTCTTCAGGATGCTTAGACGCCGGGCATACTCCAGAGCACCTTTCGGATCATGAATGGAGCAGGGCCCGACGATCACCAGCAGGCGTTTGTCCTGTTGCAAAAGGATGCGCTGCAGGGTCTGGCGGGATTCAACGATCCGCGAAAGCTGTTCTTCCGAAGCAGGATATTCCTCCTTCAACTCGGATGGAGATGGCAATCGCTCAACACTGCGGACATTGATATTGTGAACCTGGGGCCGGGACATAGAACCAGACATCCTACGGATTTCAATGGGCGGAGCCAGTAGAAAAAACCGGATTTACCCCAGAGGGGTCATCACTCTTTTTTGGGTGCTGACCCGAAACGCAAATAGATCAATCCGCCCAGCATCCCCCAGATTAGGGTCACGGCATAAAACACCAGAGAAAGCGCTATGGACGTTTCCTTGGTAATGGCCACATAGGTCAGGAAATGCTGGAAAGCCAATTCCCGGATCCCCAACCCGCCAACCGACGGCACAATCAGGGTAACCAAAGCCACCAACGGCAACACGGCGCTCAGATCCCAAAAATCCAGATCCAGACCCAGACCCAACGCAACTGAATAACAGCTTATAAGTAGAAAGAAATGGGCCGCCAACGATAATCCCAACCCTCCCCAGAAGCAGGGCCGGTGGCTCAGAAAAAAACGATAGGCCTCCCCCGCTTCATCAAGACTCTGCCTCAGGGGCAGCCGGCTCCAGAAAGGCACCCAGCGCGACGGATGCCTCCAGGCACCCAATCCAAGAGCCGCCAACGTGAGGAAAAAAATAATGAAATACAGAATCACCGCCATCCGCGTGGCCGGCTCCGCCGTCAGTGGCCCGATACGGGTCAGAATCAGCGTGGTCGAAACCATGAACATGGCCACAAATCCCAAAACCCGCTCCATCACAATTGACATGACCACCGTCGGTTTGATCAACGGATTTTCCCGCGCCACCAAAACGGCTTTGATCAGATCCCCTCCCATCGCTCCCGGCATGAAGGTATTGGCGAAAAGCCCGATCAAGGTCAACTGGGTGGTTCTCAACCAGCCCAGATCCGCCCCACCGGTTCTGAGAAGAAGATGCCAGCGGCAGATCCCGAACGCAGTCGTGAGCCCATAGGCCAGCAGTGCGACCCAGAGCCAACCGAATTCTGCCCGCTTCACCGCATCCGTGATGTGCGCCCAGTCCTTGAAGAAACACAGATACCCAATAACCCCCAAGGTGATGACAATACGGAGGATTAATGACCAGGAAGGGCGCGACATAAAGGAAAACTCTGAACTTAGAACCTAGGTCAGGGATTGGGAAGATAAAGCATGGAATGGCGGCTTGGTCACTATCATGGATAAGCCCCGAGAATCAAACAGGCATTCTGGCCCCCGAATCCAAAGGAGTTTTTCAGAACAGTTCGCAGCTCCCGGATCGGCAGACTCTCCCTGACATAGTTCAGCTCCAAACCCTCCTCCGGCTCCTCCAGATTCAAACATACCGGCAAAAACTGCTTCTTCAAAACCAAAACAGAAGCAACCACTTCCAACGCACCAGCCGCCATGGATAGATGGCCGAAGTAAGGTTTCAAGGAACTGAGTGGAATTCGTCCAGCTTTTTCACCCAACGCTCTCTTGATCGACGCCGCCTCCGCCCGGTCATTGGCAGGAGTTCCGGTCCCATGCGCCTGGATGTAATCCAGCGCCTCTGCTTTCATTCCCGCCCGCTCCAAGGCCTGCCGGATGCAAAGCGCCGCCCCCTCCCCATCCGGATGGGGATCAGTCAGCCGGTAGGCATCCGTGGTCGTCGCTGCGGAATGCACTTCCGCCAACACCTCCGCCCCCCGGGCCCGCGCCCGCTCCAGGGTCTCCATCACAACAAAACCCGCCCCTTCCCCGATGACAAAACCTCTGCGCCCCGCATCAAATGGTCGACAAGCCCGGCCCGGCTCCCGCTCAAACCCCACAGCCAGCGCCCCCAGTTTGTCATAGCCGATGATGCCGGGGACATGCAGCCGCGAGTCGGCGCCACCCGCCAGACAGACCCCGCAGCGGCCCGACTGCAGATCCTGCCAGGCCCGTCCGAGTGCCTGCGTTGAAGCGGCACATGCTGACAAATAACTAGATACTCCTAACGCCGGACGGAAGCAGTATCGCAGCACGTCCTCCCCATGGCCGCAGCCGGTTCTTCGGGTAAATTGTTCCTCCAGGCCTCCTTCTTCCCGCAGGAGGACGCGCAGCTCTGCAAAATCATAAGGGCCCCACCCCACACTGGCATGGATCTTAAGATCGGCGTTATCCTTCCCCGCCTGCAACCCCGCCTGCTCCCAGGCTTCAGAGGCAGCCATCAATGCCATCCGCGCCGCACGCGTTACGGCCGGAAAGGTCTCGTCCCCTCCCGGCAGCAGTTCAGGGGCCGAGGCCCCGATGCGGCAAGGAAGATCTTTGTCCAATCCTGGCTGGAAACGGATGGCACTTCCCTCGTTTTTCAGACCCCGCAACAAATGCCCCAGCCCGGCCCCGTAAGCACTGACAGCTCCGAGTCCCGTAATAACAATGCGTTGCCGGTCTGCTCTCAACCATTTCACCCGCGTTGGGAAATTTGTTTGGCCGCAATGTATTCCGCCACCTGGCGGACAGTCAATTGCCGCAGTTCAGCCGCCTTCCCCTCGAACAACTCACCCTGCGGAATCTGTATGCCGAAACATTTCTCCAACCGGAAGGTAAGATCCACCAGATCGAGCGATTCCGCACCCAGATCCGAAACGATCCTGCTGTCCGGAATGATCTCCCCGGCATCCCGGCCCAGGGCTGCGACAATTTCACGATGCAACAGTTCATCGATAGTTTCGGGCATAAGGGAGACAAGGGTATCACATGCCCAGGCCTCCATCGACATGAAAAATCTGGCCTGTCATATACGAAGCCTTGTCCGAACAAAGAAACACTGCCGCCTCCGCGATCTCTTCCTTGGTTCCCCAGCGTCCAGCAGGAATCCTTCCCAGAATCCGCTCTCTCTGCCCCTCGTCTATGTCACGGACCATGGCCGAATCCAAAAACCCGGGGGCGATGGCATTGACCCGGATTCGTCTCGGCGCCAGTTCCACCGCCAGGGCGCGGGTCAGACTCTCTACCCCTCCTTTACATGTCGCATACACCGCCTGCCCCGGTAGCGGCGATGACGCGGCAAGGGAAGAAATGTTCAGAAGGCAGCCCCGGCGACGGGAAATCATCCCCGGAATCGCCGCGCGGCAGACCAACAGCACTCCACCCAGATTCACCCCCAATAGGCGCTGTAGTTCCGCTTCGCCCAGGCCCGGAAGCAGGGCATTTGTAGCCGCACCCGCATTGTTGATTAACACATCAATCGACCCCATCTTCTCCTCCACCGCACGAACCGCCGGTCCGACGCTTTCCGGATCGGTCAAATCCACTGGAACGGAAACAACAACACCTTCTGGAGCGGAACGCCGGTGGACCAGTGCCGCCACACGGGCCCCCTGCCGCATGAAAGCACGGCAAAGCACCGATCCCAACTCGCCTCCCGCCCCGGTAATCAGGACATTGTGATTTTCAAAATCCGTTTTCATCCAGCAGCACTCCCGGTTTTTTTCATCCCAGCCCCAGTGCCCTCAACACGCGAAGTTAAGGCCAACACCAGAAGATCCATTACGCAGCCACAGAATCCGAAACAATTCTCCACCCGCCCCTCCAAATCCGGACATTCTCCGGCCTTGCTCTGCGTCAGCGTCCCCAGCAGGGAAGCCCCCCGCCGCCTGGCATGCTCCATCGACTCCAGCACCAGCATCACCGCCGCCTCACCCCGGACCCTGCTTCCTTCCTGCTCCATCGCCGCCAGGCCCACAGGACTGAACCACGCTTCCGTCGCCCCCACTAACATGACGTCCGCCTCGCCATCGGCTATAGAATCCATCGCATCCTGCAAGGCCTGCCCTCCCCTCAACGAGGTCAGAACAGGTCCCCGGGCCTGGAATTGAATGGAGAGATGGGAGGCCGGCATGTTGGGCAGACGCCCGAGCAGCCAGAGTGGATTCAGCCCGTTCCGTAATTGGCTAACAATTGATTCATTCCCTTCTGAATCGAACACGTCCGCCAGTTGCTCCTCTCCTACTTCAGGCATTCCCACCGCCAGGCTGACACCGCAGCGATCCGGTAGAAAAAAACCGGGCTTCCCCGCCTGCCCCACCGCTTCCCTCGCGGCCTGAAGCGCCTGCTTTCCCCGCCGGTCCAGAAACTTCAACGCCTTGCGCTGATACAAGAAGGGTGTGGGATCCAGTTCCGGAGCCACCACCCCGCGTCTTCCCCCGCCGAGATCCCGCGCAAACCCTTTATTTTCTGCCAGTGCCCGGAGTGACGCGTCATGACCCACACCCGCCCCGGTAATCATGCCGCAGCCGGTCAGGGCAAAACTCTGCTCTTCATTCATCGAACCCATTCAATCTAAACCCCTCATGGAAAGAAAGTTGAAAAGATTCCAATGTCTTTGGTCGCTGATCTGAATTTTTTTTGAATCTCCCGCCGCCGCCCTGCGTCGTATTGTGCGAAGAACATTCGTTATGAAAAAAAGATTATTGATTGGATTAGGTTGTTTGGCTTTCTGCGCAGCAGGAGCTTTCACGGAAGCCCAGGCCGGCGTTCAGGTTTCCATTAACCTGGGAGGATCACGCCCTTATTACTATTACGCCCCGCCGCCGGTTTACTACGGTTATTACCCGCCCGTGGTGAGCTACCGCCGACCTGCCGTCATTTACTCCAGCCCCCGGTTCCACTCAAGGCCCCAGGCTTTCCACCCCCAGCGCCAGTATTTTTACCAACCACAGCGCCGGGGCTACGTTTATCAACGTCCCTACGTCTGCCGCTGAGCGCATCCCCTCCTTTCCAGCCCGGAGGGGGGGGGACGAACCGGATCAATGCTGGATCACGATGGGTTCGCCGGCCTTGAGACCGGTCGAGGCGGCAGCACTGCCCTCACGCAGCTTGATCTCAAATTCGCCGTCCGCATTGATCAGACAGTAAAGTCGGTTCGCAGGCGCCTCGGCAGCACTCTGGATATAGGGGCAGGACACCGTCTTCCCCTTGAAGCTGATTTTCAAGAGCTTGCCCTTCGACTGGGTGGAGATATTTTCCGCACGAATGTTGGTCAGGAGATTGCCGTTACGGTCCGCATGGATGACCATGCCGTTTGTTTTGTTTCCCAGAGTCGTCGGTGAAATGTTTTTTAAACGGGTGATTTCCTTCAACCGCGGTCCAAACTTCGCCGGATCCGTTCCGGCTGCAAGATGGGCCGCCACCGGACCAAAAATATCGCGTCCCTGCATCTCTCTTGTGATGCCTCCTGGACGAAAATAGTCGGCATTTTCCAGCTGGATCGCCTGATCCACCAGTTCCCGTCCAACCACATGGGTGAAAATCCCATTGTCCGGCCCGATCAGGTATTTGCCCGCCTGCGTCAGGATAAGCACAGGCTTGTGCGATGAACCGTTCCCCGCATCCATCACCATGATAAACAGGGTTCCGGAAGGAAAGGATGCGACGGTTTTATCAAAAAGATAACTCGCCTCAAGAAGATTATTGCCCTGGTTCTCATGACTCAGATCCACCAGTCTGACCGAAGGATTGATGCTTAGCAGCGCACCTTTCATCTGGGCCACCTGCGCATCGCGGTTGCCCAGTTCGCTTGACAGCACTACCAGGGGCCAGGACGATGCTGAATTCCCTTTTTTTCCGCAGGAGACAAGCATAGGTCCCGCCATTACAAAACACAGTCCGGACACCAGGCACGAGTTCTTAAATATAGAAGAGTAATTGTTCACCAGCCACCATCATAACAAAGCTCCGTGAACATACAAGAAGACGATCCCTCCACTTTGAGGCCGCCCCCCAGTCCGCCGCGTTCAGACCAATTGTTGCAAAAAGAGTTTCCGTGGCCTATTATGAGATTGCGTCTCCGGATGGCTTATTTATTGTTTTGTACAGTTTTTTTCCACAGAATCAATCACTACACGGATCATGAGCAGCTCTTCCCTCCCGGACCATCTCCAAGTTCACAGCCAATCCCAGGATACGGGCTGCCTTCTGGTCGAAAGCTCCGAGGGCGTTGCCGTCATCTACCTTTTGGACGGCGATGTGGTCTATGCCGAAGCCAAAGAAACCCAGGGGCTGGTCGGCGTCTTTATCCCCATGGCATGGGAAGATGCCAAAATAACCTGGCAGCCGCGGGTCCGCCCCCCGAAGGTTCTCTTCAAGCATTCCGTGGATGAACTCCTCTTTCAGTATGCCCAGTTGGAAGACAGCGCCCAGGTTGACCAGGATTTTATCTTCGAAAACTTCACCTCCACCCCCGCCAATTCCGCCAGCAACGTCAAATTGATGGATCTCAGCCTGTATGAAGTCAGCTTCGAGGTCCTCAACAGCTCATTCCAAGGCTTTCAATTTATCGTGGACCGGCCGGAACTGCTCGTCGGTCGCCTGGAGGATTGCCATGTCATCCTCCCCGACGGATCCGTCTCCGGCCACCACTGCCGCATCCTGATGGAAGACCATTGCATGCGCGTCATCGATATGGGCTCCACCAACGGAACCATCATCAACGGCGAATTGATTTCCGATTCCCTCCTGCAGGTCGGCGACGAATTCCAGATAGGTGCCATCGCCCTTTCCATGCACTTCAAAATGCGGCGCAAACTGGAGCCTATCCTCGTATTAGAGGAACCCGCCCAGCCCTTCGTTATATCGGAACAGCGCCCCTCCTTCAACACTGCCAAGATCGATCCCAAACTTCTGACCAAAAAAACCTCCAAGGTCACCGGCCCCATCACTTGGAAAAATCTCACTGGCGAGCCCCCAAAAAAATCCGCCCCCAACAACAGCCTTTTTTCCAAAGTGTTCGGAAAGAAATGATCATCGATTTTATCGATCTTTCCCCAAAGTTTATCGATTAGGGGAATTCCGCTTTCCGTGGCAACCTCTTTTCCATGAAAGTCTGCACCACTTGGTTGCTCGATGGCTGGCTGGGCTCCCCCAGGAGACTGGCCCGCCTGCAACGCAACCTTAGCCCCACCCCCGGCTCCTGCCGGATCTGGAACTACGACACCAGCGGACATTCCTCCCTGGAATCCCTAGCCCTCAACCTGTCCTCCGAAATCGCCGCCTCCCCGGATCCGGTCAATCTCGTGGGCTTCAGTATGGGTGGCATCGTCATCCGCGAGGCCCTCCGTCAAAACCCGGCCCTTCCCGTCCGATCCATCACCTGCCTGAACACCCCCCATCATGGCACCGCCCCGGCCCTGTTCCTCTCCCGGACTGCCCTACGGGAACTCCGTCCCGGCTGCCCTTTTCTCCAACGCCTCAACAACACGCGCTGCCCCGTTCCTTTCCTGAACCTCTGGTGCCCCGGCGACCTTGTTGTCATCCCTGGCCGGAATGCCCGGCACCCGGAAGCTGACGAAGAAATCTGCTCCTGGATGCCTGCCCACGTCTGGCCCCTCTTTTCAGGGGATCTCCACCGGACCATCAAGAGCTTCCTTGATTCCGCTCCTTCGAAAAAAACGGTTGGTCAACGCGAAAACCTGCAAATGATATGAAATGGACCCAAAAACAACTCAAACCGGAACTGGACTCCTGGATCCGTGACGGCCTCCTCGAAGCCTCTTCGGCCGAACTGATCCTGAAACGTTATCCCCTCTCCGGGAAAAATTATTGGGTCATCGCTTTCGCCTCCATTGGCAGCATCCTTTGCCTGGCCGGGATCATTCTGCTAATCGCAGGCAATTGGCAGGACATTTCCGCTCCGCTCAAATTCGGCGGCCTCCTCGCCCTGCTGGCTGGCAGCCTGACCCTCGGTGTCGAAACCCAACGCCGTGGCTGGCATCGCGCCTGGTGGGAATGCGCCTACCTGGCCGCAGCCATCTTCCCGCTCCTCGGCGTGGTATTGATCAGCCAGATTTTCCACGTTTACGGCAAAGCCACCGACCTCATGGTCTTCTGGATCCTCGCCATCGCCCCACTTCCCTTCCTCACCCGCAGCGTCGGCTCCTTCGTCGTCTGGCTCCTGGCCTGGATGTCCCTCCTTATCTGCTTCGTCGACGAATCCCACCTGCAACACGATTTCGAAACCTTCTGCGGAGCCTTCATCGTCTTCGGTCTCGTCACCGCCTTTGTGTCCAAAGGCTGGCTGAAGCTGGGCGAAAACATCCTGCACGAGGTGGGCGAATTCTGGGGACTGCTCTGCGCCCTCATTGCCGCCTATGTGCTGGGGTTCGAGGTTAAAGCTTGGGAATTGTTATGGTTCGCCGTATTCCTGGCCTGCCTGGGCCTGATTTATCGCGGCTACAGCGTGAACCGTCCGCACCAGGTCAACATGGGTTTTGTCATGGTGGCCCTGATCATCCTCTCTGTCTTTTTCCGCCTGATCGGCTCCATGCTCGATACCGGCCTGATGTTCATCGCCGGAGGCGGCACCCTACTCGCCGTGGTTTACGGTGCCAACCGCCTGCGCCGCCAGGTTCTGGAGAAAATGTCATGAAAAACAAAGCCCCCACCCTCTATCTCTACCTGCTCCTGGTTCTGCAGCTCCTCGGCCTGATCGCCCTATACGGCTATCATCACGTCGGCCTGGGAGCCCCCGTCTACCTGCTCCAGGCCCACCCGGTCGATCCCCGCGATCTGCTCCGAGGCGATTACATGATTGTGCGCTACGAAATCAGTAGTCTTCCCGAAGGCTACAAAGCCGACTTGTTTCAAACCACAACCGTTTTTGTCACCCTCCAACAAAAAGAATCGTTCTGGGTCATCAACGAAGTTTTGGACTGGGAACCCCGCGATGGACGTCCCTTTCTGCGGGCGAAGCTTGAAGGAACCAACCTCATCTACGACATGGAAAAAGTGTTCGTGCCCGAAGGTAAAGGCAACCCTCCCGGGAAAATCACGGTCGAAGCCGCCGTCCGCCCCGACGGCCGCGCCCAGATCAAACAACTCTACAACGACGGAAAAGCCTGGCCTTAGCAGGAACCATTTTAAGCTACCCAAACCTTGCTTCCCCCTTCTCCAAAAGGAGCACAGGTCGGAGAATCGCCGTGTAGACCTGCCCGCCGCCTTGGACGTCCCGCCCAAGGCTCCCCGGTCCCCCGATGTAGCCGCGACCTCCGAGTCGCGGAATCCCCCCCATCGGAGGGCCCAGCTCCGTCTGGGCCGCTGCCTTATTCCGGACGACACCCCGCCCAAGGCTCCCTGCCCCCCCTCTCCACTCCCCACCCATCCCCTAACAGAAAACCGTAAACAATAAACCCGGAACCCAGAACCATCCCCCAGCATTCTCCCTTCTCCAAAAGGACTGCGGGTCGGAGAATCGCCGTGGCGATCAGCCCGCCGCCTTGGAGCCCCCCTATTCTCCCCCCCATCGGAGGGCCCAGCTCCGTCTGGGCCGTTGCCTTATTCCGAACGACACCCAGCGTAAGGCGGGGCAGGCGATAGCTCGTCCCTCCGCCCCTTTCCTTTCCCCGTCCGTCCCAAAACAGAAAACCGAAAACAGGAAACCGTAAACAGAGAACCCAAAACCTAAAACTCAAAACTTAAACCCCCACCCCACCCCCAACCATTTGACGGAAGGCGCAACTACAGGCATCATTTCCCCATGCCCATCCCGCTCGAAGACACCTACGCCGACATCCTCGGAAAAGCCCAGCGCGGCCTTGCTCTGACGGACGAAGACCTCTCCCGCGACTCCGGCCTCAGCCTCGGGAAAATCAATGAACTCAAAGCCGGAACCGTCGATCTGTTGGCCCTGAACGCCCTCGCCCCCATTCTGAAACTCAAAACCGATGCCCTGATCGAACTGGCCCAAAACAGGTGGAACCCCGCCCCGGTTCAACTGATCGACCTGGTTCAATTCAACACACCCTTCAGCGATATGAGGGTCAATAGTTACCTGGTTGCCGACTTCGACAACCGCCTCGCCATCGCCTTCGACACCGGCACCGACGCCACCCACATGCTCGACTATTTAAAAAAACAGGGGCTGAAACTCGAACTCATTCTCCTCACCCACACCCACGGCGACCACATCCTGGAACTGGATCGCCTCAAAGAAAAAACCGGTGCCCACGCCTTTGTCAGCGAACGAGAACCCCTCGAAGGTGCCGAATCCTTCCCCGCCGGAAAAACCTTCCAGATCGGCTCCCTCTCCATTGAATCCCGGCTCACTTGGGGCCACTCCCCCGGCGGTATCAGCTATGTGGTTCAGGGCCTGGCCCAACCCGTTGCCATCGTCGGCGACGCCCTCTTCGCCTGCTCCATGGGTGGAGGAAAAGAATCCTACAGCGCCGCCCTCGAAACCAACCGCAAAGAACTCTTCACCCTGCCGGACGACACTATCCTCTGTCCCGGCCACGGCCCCATGACCACCCTGGCCGAACAGAAAAAACACAACCCCTTCTTCCCGGAATTCGTCTAACCACTCTACTGCACGAACTAACCTGGATCTAAAGAAGTGTTGCCCCCAAAAACATCAAAACCCCGCCACAATCCAGTAGTTCTAGGTTTACAGGTTTGTCGTAATGAGTGTCCACCTGTTCCGCCTAATACGGGATTAGTGGTTAAAGTTTCCCCATGAAAAATAAAATCGGATTTGTCGGTCTCGGCCGCATGGGAGCCAACATGGCCCGGCGCCTGAAAGACCAGGGCTTTCCGGTTTCCACTGTGTATGACGTCCACACAGCTATCGCCGTTGGTCTTTCCCAGGAGCTCGGCTGCAACGCGGCCGGACATCTGTCGGAAGTGGTTTCCGCCTCCGACATCATCCTTACTGTCGTCACCGACGATGCCGCCATGCACGCCATTTTCCAACCCGACACTCTCCTTCAGGGCGCCACCGGAAAACTCTTCATCAACTGCGCCACCGTCTCCCCGGACATCCACCGGACGGTGGAAGTCCTGGCGGAAAGTGCCGGAGCCCAAAGCCTGGAAGCCTGCATGGCCTCGAGCATCACCCAGGCCCGGGACGGAACCCTCTATCTCATGTGTGGAGGAAGACCGCAGGTATTTGAAAAAGCCCGGCCCGTCCTCGAAGCCCTCAGTTCGAAGTGCCGCTACATCGGTCCGGCCGGAAGCGCCGCCCAGGTCAAAGCCCTCGTCAACATAGTCATGAACATCAACACCGCCGGCCTGGCCGAAGGTCTCGGCTTAGGCCACTCTTTGGGTTTGGATCTCAACGTTCTGCGCGAAGTCTTTTCCGAAACCGGTGCCAACTCCCGCGTTCTGGCCACCGATGGCGAAGACATGCAGAACCGCGATCACGCCTGCTTTTTCTCCGCCGCCCATGCGGCTAAAGACTCAGGAATCGCTCTGAACCTGGCCAAAATCAGCGGCCTTACCCTGCCCCTGGCCGAAGCCACCTTGCAGCAGTATCAAAAAATGGTTCAGCTTGGACTGGGCGAACTCGATAAATCCGGCATCGCCGAATTAACCTTCAAAACCCGCAACTCCCCCCCATAATCAAAGACCCGCCCTGACGTTGTAGCCGCGACCTCCGAGTCGCGGAATCCCCCCATCGGAGGGCCCAGCTCGGTCTGGGCCGTTTCCCATCCCCTAACAGAAAGCCGCAAACCGAAAACAGTAAACCCAAATCCCAAAACCATCCCCCTCATTTTCCCTTCTCCAAAAGGACTGCGGGTCGGAGAATCGCCGTAGCGATCAGCCCGCTGCCTTGGACGTCCCGCCCAAGGCTCCCTATCGCCCATCCTATTCCCCCCATCGGAGGGCCCAGCTCCGTCTGGGCCGTTTCCCATCCCTCAACAGGGAACCCAAAAC